>JAYOTF010000025.1:0-50033 GCA_038150265.1 Deltaproteobacteria bacterium
TCATACTCAAATTGAGTTGCTCGAAGCTGGTTGTAGCCAATTTGTTCGAGTGGAGGATTCTCACTAATTGGAAGTTGTGGTTGCAATTCTTTTTCTATCAAGCTTGGAGGGAGTTCTACAACCTCCATAATAGGGCGGTCTAGTGGGACATCGGGATTCTGGGTATCCTGCGTTTTTGCTTGATCTCTCGATGGCTCGTTTCCTACCTGTGAAGGATTTTTCAGGATTTGAGTAGGATTTTTGTTAACAGGATCAGCTCCTCCCATTGCTCCATAAAGCTGATTAATCTCTGTTGAAGTCATCGACGTGGTCTGAGCCTGAGCGATTGAGCTAAAAAGCCCTAACGCGACAAGAAACAGCCAGCTTATTAGTTTTTTCTTATCGACAGGATTAAACATGAGTTACGGGAGCCTGAAAAAATTTCGGAACTAAAGTGTATCTAAGAATAAGTGAGTACTCTTTATCTGTTTTAGCTGTTGAACATGCTTCCAAGACGTTAAGCCATACCGAGGCTTAACTCGCTATTGCCGTTCAGGCTTACCAGCACAGATACTTATGGACAAGGGAAAAGTAGGAGCAAAGGAGGGAGATCATGTGGTATCACGACGTCTTGCGTTTCTGAGCTCGGTTGAACAGCAGGGGGACATCCTGCGTCTTGCGCTTCAGCAGGTCGAGCTGAATGCGAATCTCTTCAGCATAGTCTGATTTGGGAAACTGTGCCAGCACATATTCTGCTGTTTGGAAGACAGGTCCCAGTTTGGGCTTGTTCGGCAGTTGCTCTATCTTCAGGTACCGCTCCAGCGTCCGGGCGCGGGCCGTGTCCTTGTTCACCGTCACGGTCCAGGCGCCGCTCCGTTCCCCAAGGGCAGCGATCCCGGTTCCCGTCTCCTCGCTCCAGCACCGAGCAATGGCTCGCATGAGCGCCACCACGTAGGTGTGCCAGTAGTGGTCCTCCACAATCGGCGCCAGTGGCTCCCGCTGAGTCTTCGCCTGCACCTTGCAGATGGTATCAAACAGGCTGTCATAGATGAAGGGCTTCACAATGATTCCCATCACCCCCAACTCCACCGCTTCCGCAGACTGAACCACATCCCCCGTTCCGGTGACCAAAATGAAGGGCACCTCCACACCGCGTTCCCGTAACTCATGAACCACCTCCAGTCCAGAGCCGTCGGGCAGCGACAGATCCAGGACCAGGCAGTCCACTTGGTCCACCGCGTCCTCCTCCAGACGAGATCGAGCGTCTGCCAGACAGCCCACCCCCTCGGCACTGTGCCCCCACTCAATCAAGAGGCGCTGGACCGTTGCGTTCAGTTGCAAATCATCTTCGACGACTAGAATCTTCATGTCTGGCACCCGGGATGCTGTGAGGATTTTTTTGTATTCTTTTGTAGGGTATGGAAAATCCACCTTCCTCACAAGAACAAATGCCGGACAATTTCCCTAAACAAATCTCAGCCTCAACTAACTGATTTTATTTATTAATAAAAGAACTCTCGATTTCATTGGGACAAAAACAGGGGCATCCCCGATCGATCTCTGTCGGCGGATCATGACCCGGCCATTTTCGTTTTGACCAGAATCAACCAGATGGATGGCGTTTCAACCAGAATCGACCGCAGCGCGTTCCTCCTCAGCAGCTTGGCGCCTCATTCACCACAAAGCAGCCCGGGTCCCGGAGGCAAAGCGCCACAGGCGTCAGGGGTGCAGGAACAGGTTCAGCAGGAGAGAAGTCGTCCCTGCCAGCAAGGTGCCAAGGAGGATCGCAAGGAGGACGTGGCGTGGGGTCATCGTGTCGGGGTTCGGACAAAAAAGTGAGGGGCAGCCCCTCGGGGTTCGTGGCGTGGAAGACGCCTCAATCGCTCCCGGAAGCACAAAAGGCCAAACTTTGACCCGATCTTGCAAGGATTTCGGGAAAAGACTTGCCGAATTCAGGCAGTTTACTGATCATTGTGGCGTCAGACAACCCCTACGGCTTATCAGGAAAGAGGCTCATTTGAATCGTTTTGCAAATTTCTTTGCCCAGGACATGGCCATTGACCTGGGTACGGCGAACACGCTGGTGTACATGAAAGGACGGGGCATTGTCATCCGGGAGCCCTCGGTGGTGGCAGTGCAACAGGACAGCCGCGGCAACTACAAGGTCCTGGCCGTAGGTGAGGAAGCGAAGCAGATGCTCGGGCGCACCCCCGGAAGCATCACCGCCATCCGCCCCATGAAGGATGGGGTGATCAGCGACTTCGACATCACCCAGGAAATGCTGCGCTACTTCATCCGGCAGTGCCAGCGCAAGTTTTCCTTTTTCCGCTTCAAGCCCCGAATCATCATTGCGGTCCCGTCTGGCATCACTCAGGTCGAACGCCGAGCCGTCAAGGAAGCCGCCGAGTCGGCAGGCGCCCGAGAGGTGTTCCTCATTGAAGAGCCCATGGCAGCCGCGGTGGGAGCCGGACTCCCCGTCACAGAAGCCAGCGGCAGCATGATTGTGGACATCGGTGGCGGCACCACGGAAGTCGCCGTGATTTCCCTCGCAGGGATTGTCTACAGCGATTCCGCCCGGGTCGGCGGAGACAAGATGGATGAGACGATCATTCAGTTTGTCAAACAGAAGTACAACCTCCTCATCGGGGAACGCACGGCTGAAGAGATCAAGATCAACATCGGCTCCGCGTTCATCCAGGGCGAACCCCGGACCCACGAAGTCCGGGGCCGTGACCTGGTGACCGGCATCCCCAAGACCCTGATCCTCAGCGAAAAGGAAGTCCTCGACGCCCTGTCTGACGTCTGCGACCAGATCGTCGGCACCGTCCGGAATGCGCTCGAATCAACGCCTCCGGAACTGGCTGCCGACATCGTCGACCGCGGCATTGTCCTCGCCGGTGGAGGCTCCTTGCTTTCCGGGCTCGATGTCCTTCTGCGCCATCAGGTCGGCCTCCCCGTCTTCCATGCAGAAGACCCACTCACCGCTGTCGCTGTCGGAACCGGAAAGGTCCTCGACGAGCTGGACCTGCTTTCCACGATTGAACTCGACTGAACGGTCCCTGATCCGCGTCTCCTCAGGGAAGCGCGGTCAGCCCCGCCCCAATTCCTCTTCCAGCATCAGCGAGTTCAAGCACGCGTACCCCGCGCTCACGCCCCCTTCATCAACCGTTGCTCCTTTGGTCCGGACCAGCGTTCCAGCAAACTCACTGCGTAACACCGAGGTGCCTTCTGCCAGGCAGGTGCCATAAAAGCCGTACTCACTGACACACGACCGCGTTTCCGCCTGCCGTTCCACCACCAGGGTCGCCGTGTGCGGTTGCGGATGCAGGCGCTCCATGAGGATGTACGAACGCGTATCCTCTGAACTCAGTGCCCGGAGCTTCTCTGGCAAGGCTGCACCAAAAAAGTTGTTGCCACCGCCCTCGCGCTGCGGCTTGAGGACAAACTGTTCCGGGTGCTGCAACGCGACCTCCCGGACGCCTTGCCACTCGCCATCCCACTGAATTTCATCATCAAGCGCATAGAGTCCGGCAAAGGTCGACTGCACCGCCTCCACGCCTTCCGGAAGAAACCGGGACAGCACTTCCGGACGCCCAAGCACCTGCTGCACCTTCTTCATCCCAGCCAGCTGCATCGCCAGGCTCGGGCACTGAATCGACGATGACGCCTCAAGGCGCTCTCGCCCCACTCGGGAGGCTTCGGACGCCAAATCCTGTGGGGAATACCCGGCGCGGTAGTAGGTGACCGCCGCCACCTGATCGCCCAGCCAGAGGTGCCCTCCGCGGAGGGTTCCTTCGGAAGCAATCTCCTCCAGCGTCCGGCGAAGCGTGGGCACCCCATGCTTTTGCAGCAGCTGCTCCTCCAGTCCCCGCTGGTCAAAGCGGTTCCCCTCATTGGGCTGCACCACCATCAGCACCACGCCTTCCGGATGATCGTACTGGCGAACGCCTTCTGCCAGGGCAGCGGCCATTTCCTCCAACGGGTGGTTCCGAACCAGGCGAACCAGCGCCGCAGGGTCGTGCCGGAGCAGCAGCTGATGCAGCTCATGAACACGTCCCGCCAAAAACGGGAAGCTTGCCGAGATGGTATTCAATTCCACCTGCCGAGCCTGAAGCCGTCCCGAAGCGCCGGGAACGAGGAAGAAGTCGTTGCGCTGCAGCAGCAGGTGCTTCGGCTGAACCGGACGCTCCGGTAGCCACGACAGGAGCAGACGCAGGTACGGATCCGTCTGGGCCGAGGGCTCCAGGTGCTCCCGGAGAAACGCCTCGTCTGCCGCAACCCCCACCATCAGCTGGTGAAAGGGGTGGGTCAGGGCCTCCAGTTCCGTCAGCCAGTCTTCGCTGATGGGCGCCGGTGTCAGGGCAAACGGGGCATGAGTCAGCACCCCATCCGGCCGCATCCGCAACACCCCATGCAGCGCCGCCCAGTCCAATGCTTCTTCAAGCAGTTCCTTACGAATCATCCGTCTGTCTCGTCTTTACACTTGACCCTCCGGTCGAAGGCCAATAGGATTTGAAGGCTAAGGTGACGTGGCCGAGTGGTTAGGCAGAGGTCTGCAAAACCTCGTACAGCGGTTCAAGTCCGCTCGTCACCTCCAGCCTCCTGATTGCTTTCCTCAGAATTTCGCAGCTCCCCCGAATCGTCAAGCTGGATGCCCGCTCGCTGGTCGAGAAATGCCAGCACCGCGTCTCCGTAGGCCTCAAACGACTTGTACGCCCGCAACGCCTCTGGCCACTGCCGCACCGTTTGAGCCAGACGCGCCGCGTCTTCCGGACTCAAGGCGCCCACCGGCTGCTGAAGAATCCGAATCGTGAACAGAACCGCCTGGGTCCGGGGAAGCCGCCGCAGGGTTTGCCGCTCCACACGCACCCACACTTCCCGACCAGCCGTCTCTGGCGTCACCTTCGGGTTGGGTCCGGAGCGTTCCACCGAACCCGGCTGAAACAGCGTCGGGTCATCATTGAGGCTCCAGTTGTAACGCCACAGCGAGCGTTCCGGAGTCAGGCGTTCCAGGAAGCGGTTGACCGGCGCATTGAGCTGTTCCGCGTACCCGGGAACCGGCCCATGAATCACCGACATCGGCTGTCCCATTTTTTCAGCCAGGCTCCAGCGAGTCGGAAAGCACAGGCAGGCCGCGGTGAGGCGATACTCTCCGGACGCAGGGTCGGGCTGCATGACGCACAGGTCTTCCTGCACCAGCCGCCCTGCCACCTCCAGCGGCGTGAACGGAGGCGTGTTCAGGTCCCATTCTTCTCCGGTCCGCCGGTTCAGGAAGCGAGCCCCCTTCCAGCCAAAGGAGTCCGGGTGCTGCTCCGTGAGGAAGGCCAGAACCTGCTCCAGCACTTCAGCCCCCGCGGCGTCCGCTTCCGGGAGCATCTGCAACACGGCCTCCTTCTGTTCCGTCAGCAGGCGACGGCGCTCAGCGACCTCTTCTTCATAAGACTCATCCAGCAAGAACCAGGTCTTCGGATCCAGCGTCCGGAGGCCCATCGTCCAACGATGGGGCTTGCCATCAAAGGGAAGCGGAAAGGCCATGTCAGGGTTTGGGCAGCAGCGCGTGGGACTTGGGTTCGCGGGAAAGCTGAGGACGGAGCAGCAGAAACAGCGCACGGTGCAGCTCGCGAAGCTGCAGCGCCGTCACCGGAAGAAGCGCCTCCGCAAAGGTCACCTGCTGCAACCAGCGCAGAGTGCCGGGAGAAAGCGGGGCAACCTCTGGGTGACGTCGGACACACTGCGGACACCGGACCCCCCCTTCGAGGGCATCGACCTGATGCAGCACCTCCGGAACCTCCAGGGGCTCCTCGGAGAAAACCGCCGGGACCGATTTTCCGCACTCCAGGCAGTGTTCCCAGTCCGGAAGCACCCCCAGCAGCTGCAGAAACTGCCCTTCCGCCTGCAGCTTCACCCGAGCAGGAGCCTCGCCGGCTTCCAGCGCCTCCAGCAGATCAGCAAACCACTGAAACAGCACTGGCGCATCCGGCTCCGGAATTTCGCACAGCAGCAGCAGCTCCGCCAGGTAGCTGGCGTGGAGCAGCCGGGAGTAGTCTCGCCGGAGCAGCGCATGGCTGGAAACCAGCTCCACGTTCCGGAAGCGCACCATCTCAGACGCCTGCCGCTCGCTGTAGTGCAGCCGCGCTCGGACAAATGGCTCCGCGACCGCCCGGTTTCGAGAGCGCTGGCTCTTGACTCCAAAGAGGACTCCGGATTTGTGTCCCCGCTCGCGAGTCAGCAGGTGGACGATGCAGTCTCGGTCCCGGAAGTCGAGCACACGGAGGACAAAGGCCTCGTCTTCATGCTCACTCAACTCGCCTCGCGGAGCGCCGCAGGAGGCTGGTGATCCGCTTGTTCCTGATGCAGGCGGTGCTGCCGGGCCAGCCGAGCCGCTGCATGGCTTCCGCTCAGGCGCTTGAGCAGCAGCTGCTCCAGCTCCAGGCACCGGCTCCAGTCTTCACGGCTGGCTGCCAGGGCGGCTTGTCCTTCCAGGGCTCCGGGGTGTCCGGGAGCCAGGCGCTCAATTTCTCGGGCCAGTTGCTCCACAAGCAGCCACTCTTCGCGTTCCATGGCCAGCTTCTGGTTGGCCAGCAAAACCCCCAAGGCTTCGGGAAAGCGAGACCGCAGTTCCTCGAAGCTCTTCATCAGTGCCGCCCCATCGAGCCGGTCCTCCAGCGCCTCAAGCAGCTGCACCTGCAGCTTCGGGTCATCCGATGCGCCCGTGATCTTCCGGAACGCCTGCTGAGCGCCTTCCGGATCGCGGAGCAGGCAGGCGGCTTCAAAGTCCTGACGCCGAGAGTCGGACCGGGCCTGCTGACGGTTCTGCCAGCGCTGCTTGAGGCGCATCATGACCCGGTCCGGATGCTTGAAGAGCAACCGCAGCTCGGTCAACGCCGCTCCCAACACCAGGCAGCCCAGCATGGTGCCCCACAACGAAAACTGCACCGTGAAGCTGCCGAAGAGGCTGATGGTGACGTTTTGGTTGTTGAGCCACGCGAAGTAGCCAAAGAGGGTCAGCAGGAAGAGGGAAATCGCCAGCCAGGTAATGCGTCTCATGGGTCAGTGATGGTAAGGTTCGCCGCGGATGATGGTGAAGGCCCGATAGAGCTGTTCCAGCAAGACCAGGCGAATCATCTGGTGGTTGAGGGTCAGGTCCGAGAGGCGGAGCCAGCGGACGTGAGGCGGGAAGGCTTCTCGGATGAAGCCATGGGAGCCTCCGATGACAAAGGTCAGGCGGCTCCAGCCCTGAGGCAACTGCTGCTCCAGCCACTGGGCCAGCGCCACTGATGTCTGGCGGTCTCCGCGTTCATCCAGCACCACACAGGGCTGCCCGTCATCGAGCTTCCGGAGCAGGCGCTCCGTTTCTTCATGCTTGCGCTGTTCCGGATCGGTGGCAGAGGACGGCTTGACGGCTTCACACTCAACGGGCGCATACGCCTTGAGGCGGCGGAGGTACGTCTGCATCCCGGTCTCCAGGTAGGCGTCCTGAGTCTTTCCCACCCAAAGCAGGCGCAGGCGAAACACCGAGGCTCCGGATCAGTCCTGAGAGCGCTTTTCGCTCTGCCCCACCAGCCACCCGAGCCCGGCCCCCACCGCGACCCACACGGTGGTCAGGCCGGTGGAAAAGAGGAACCAGAGCAGCAGGTACACCGCCAGGGCACCCAGCTGCGCCGGCCGGTTGTAGCGAACCATTTCCAGCACCCGCTTGGAGCGAGTGCTCAGGTCTTGTACGAGGTTTTCCATGGGTTTCTCCACACACGAAAGTCAGTTATGTGCCCCGTGGCACTTCTTGTACTTCTTTCCACTTCCACAAGGGCACGGGTCGTTGCGTCCAATGTTCACATCCTTGCGGGCAGGCGGGATCACCGGCTTGGGTTTGGGCTTGGGGGGTTCGGGTTCCACCGGACCATGCTGGTACTCCATCTCCTGAGGTGGAGGCGGCGGTGGCGGCTCGCTGACGGGGTGCGCAATCCGGAGCTTGAAGAAGGTGCTGATGGCCTCGTGGCTGATGCGTCCCATCAGGTCTGAGAACATCTCAAACGCCCGGCGCTTGTATTCGTCCAGTGGCTTTTTTTGCGCATAGCCCACCAGGCCGATGCCTTCGCGGAGGTGGTCCATGGAAAGCAGGTGATCCTTCCAGAGCTGGTCATTGGCCCGGAGCAGCACCTGCCGTTGCAGGTCGAGCACCATGTACTTGAAGGAGGCCTGTCGTGTTTCCTCATCTCCTTCAACGGGCGCAAAGTTCAGTTCCACAACCTGCCGGAAGTAGTCGACCTTTTCATAGAAGAGGGTCTCCACCTGCGTGTAGAGCAGGGCCCGGAGGTCTTCTGGCTTGAGCTCCTGTTCAAACCAGCGTTCCTCCTTGAGGCCTCCAAAGATTTCGCCAAATGCCCGGTTGAAGCCCTGGACGTCCCACTGGTCGATGTGCTTGTCTTCACAGAACTGGTCGAAGAGCTGGTCAATCACCTCATCGCACATTTCCAGCATCAGCCCTTCCAGCTCGCCTCCGAGGATTTCCCGGCGCCGGTTGTAGATGATGGAGCGCTGCTTCTCCATGACGTCATCATACTCAAGGACGTGCTTGCGCATGTCGAAGTGGTAGCCCTCGACCTTCTTCTGCGCATTGCTGATGGCCTTGGTGATGAAAACGTGCTCAATGGGCTCATCCTCTTCGATGTTGAGCTTGTCCATGAGCTTGGAAATGCGCTCTCCGCCAAAGACCCGGAGGAGGTCGTCTTCCAGCGACAGCATGAACTGCGAAGCGCCTGGGTCACCCTGACGTCCGGAGCGTCCACGGAGCTGGTTGTCGATGCGGCGGCTGTCGTGCCGTCCGGTCCCCAGCACGAAGAGGCCTCCGGCTTCCAGGGCTTCCGGAGACGGCTTGATGTCGGTTCCGCGACCGGCCATGTTGGTGGCAATGGTGACAGCCTTGTGCTGCCCTGCGGCAGAGATGATCTCGGCCTCGCGCTCATGATGCTTCGCATTGAGCACCTCGTGAGGAATTCCGGACTGCTTGAGCAATTTGGAAATTGCTTCTGACACCTCAATGGAGACCGTTCCGACCAGCACCGGCTGTCCGGACTCATGCAGCTCAGCCACCTTGGCCGCAACGGCTCGGTACTTTGCGGCAACCGTTTTGTAGATGACGTCCGCCTGATCCTTCCGGACCACCGGCTTGTTGGTGGGAATGACCACCACGCCAAGGTTGTAGATCTTCTTGAATTCGTCCTTCTCGGTCTCAGCGGTTCCGGTCATGCCCGCCAGTTTGCTGTAAAGCCGGAAGTAGTTCTGGAAGGTAATCGTCGCGAGGGTCTGGTTTTCCTTCTCAATCTGCACGCCCTCCTTCGCCTCCAGGGCCTGGTGCAGGCCATCGCTGAAACGGCGTCCGGGCATGAGGCGTCCGGTGAACTCGTCCACGATCACCACCTTGCCCTCTTGCACGACGTAGTCGACATCCCGCTTGAAGAGGTAGTGCGCCTTCAGGGCCTGGTTGACGTGGTGCAGCAGCTCGATGTTTTCGTAATCAAAGAGGCTGGTGCCTTCCTTGAGGCGGTCTCCCAGGCGGGCTTCCACCATCTCGGAGCCCTGTTCCGTCAGCGAGATGCTCCGGGCCTTTTCGTCCAGGGAGTAGTCACCGGCCCGGACCACATCGTGGTCCTCCAGCTCCTCCCAGTTTTCGGCAATGTTGTGCATCTGCTCCGGCGGAAGCTTCCCAACCTCTTCTTTGCGGATCTCACGCTTGAGGCCGTGGACCATGCCGTTCATTTCGTAGTAGAGGTCGATGCTGCCTTCGCTGGGGCCACTGATGATCAGAGGCGTTCGGGCTTCATCGATGAGGATCGAGTCCACTTCGTCCACCACCGCAAAGTTGAACTCGCGCTGCACGTAGTCCTCAAGGGAGAACTTCATGTTGTCACGCAGGTAGTCGAAGCCGAACTCGTTGTTGGTTCCGTAGGTGATGTCGGTCCGGTAGGCCTCGCGGCGCAGCTCGTCATACATGCCGTGCTGAATCAGCCCCACCGTCAGGCCCAGGAAGCGGTAGATCTGCCCCATCCACTGGCTGTCGCGCTTGGCCAGGTAGTCGTTCGGCGTGATGATGTGGACGCCTTTCCCGGAGATGGCGTTGAGGTACACCGGCGAGGTGGAGGAGAGCGTCTTTCCCTCACCCGTTGCCATTTCCGCAATGTTGCCTTCATGCAGGGCGATGCCGCCGATGAGCTGAACATCGTAGTGCCGTTCGCCGATCACACGGTGCGCCGCTTCCCGGACCACCGCAAAGGCTTCGGGCAGCAGGTCGTCCAGAGACGCACCTTCCTCGTAACGCTTCTTGAACTCCTGCGTCTTCTTCGGAAAATCGTCGTCGCTCAACGCACGGATTTCAGGCTCAAGCGCATTGATGCGGTCAACGACCTTGCGATAGCGCTTGAGGGTTCTTTGGTTTTCGTTACCAAAAAGCTGAGAGAAGGTTTTGATCATCGGGATGGTTCGCGTGGGCGCGGTCTGGTTTTGAAGGAGGAAGGGCGGCCCGATCGGGAAGCCTGCTGAACCCGGAGGTCGTCAAGGGCCAGCGAGGAGTTGGGATACGGATTCAAAAGCTTAAATTCTAGGGAAATCCGCCCGGCGAGTCAAGCGAAGTCGATAGAATGCAGTTTGACTCTTTGGCAGGGCCGTGGCATTAAATCGAGGGGTGTCTCCAAAAGACAGACGGCCCCATTGGACAAGCCAAACCCCCTGCTTCACGGTGATGTTTTCCTGACCGGAACATGCCGCCTCTGCAGGTCGACGATCCGTTAGCCCAGCCCCTTGATGATGGAAAACGACTCCTCCCGTAACCCCGCTTTCATGTCCGTGCAGGACGCCTTCTCCGCCCGCATCAAAGTCTTTGGAGCCGGAGGAGCGGGAGGAAACGTGATCACCAAAATGGTTGAGGAAGGCGTCCGGCAAGTCGACCTGATCATCTGCAACACGGACCTCAAGGCCCTCAACCGCAACAAGGCGGACCTGAAGATTGAGCTCGGTCAGGAGAAAACCCGGGGCCTCGGCGCCGGCGCGGTTCCGGAAGTGGGAGGCCAGGCCGCCGAAGAGAACCTGCCCCAGATCCGGCAAGCCCTGGAGGGCGCAAACATGGCCTTCATTGCGGCGGGCATGGGAGGCGGAACCGGAACCGGCGCCGCCCCGGTGATTGCGCAGGTGGCCCGGGAAATGGAAGTGCTGACCGTCGGCGTCGTCACCCTGCCCTTTTCCTTTGAAGGGCGACGGCGGATGCGAGTGGCCCTGGAAGGCGTCAAGGAGCTCCGCAAGCACACCGACACGCTGCTGGTCATTCCGAACGACAAGCTCTACAATGCCAGCACTCAGACCACGAGCCTGCTGGATGCCTTCCACATGGTGGACCTCGTCCTCATCAATGCGATTCAGGGCATCACCGATCTCCTCAACGGAGTCGGAGACATCAACGTGGACTTTGCCGACGTCCAGACCATCATGCAGGGCATGGGCAAGGCCATCATCGGCAAGGGGGTGGCCACCGGACAGGACCGGACCCGACGGGCGGTCCTCAATGCCCTCAACAGCTCCCTCATGGAAGACGAGGACATCCGGGGCGCTCGAGGCATTTTGGTCCATGTGGTGGGACCACAGGACACCAGCGCGTATGAAATCAACGAAGCCATGAGCATGGTCGAGGAAATGGCCGATGAAGACGTCGATCTGATCTGGGGGGCCTCCTTCACGAACACTCCGGAAGACCAGGTCTCCGTCACCATCATCGCCACCGGACTTCCTGACTGACGCTCACGAACACAGCCATCCGGAAACCATGGGCCGCAGCCGTATTCAGCTTTACCAGACCAACAACGGCCCCTGTCCCTATCGCGACACGGGGATCTGGCGGAACCTGTCGTTTCACACAGAAGCCGTCTCCGCCCATGCCTACCGCACCCTCATGGACCAGGGGTTTCGTCGCAGCGGTGCCTCCATCTACCACCCCGCGTGTCCCGGGTGCCAGCGCTGCATCCCCCTCCGCATTGACGTCCAGAACTTCCAGCCCTCCAAAAGCCAGCGACGTACGGCCCGGAAGAACCAGGACCTGGAAATTGACATGGTCCCGCTGCAGTTTGAGCAGGAGCACTTTCAGCTCTACCAGCGGTATCAGGAGCTCTGGCACCACTCGCAGGTTGAGCCGGAGGACTACTACGAGTTCCTCATCCGGAGCCCTGTTGAAACCGAGATCATGACCTACCGGCTCCAGGGCGAACTGATCGGGCTGGGGTGGGTGGACAAGGCTGAAGACGCCCTCAGCTCTGTCTACTTTGCCTTCAACCCGGATCATGCAGACCGGCGCCTGGGCGTCTATTCCGTTCTTGCCGAAGTCGACTACTGCCGGGTGCTGAACCTCTCGTGGCTGTACATGGGCTACTGGGTGGAAGACTCGGAGAAGATGCGCTACAAGGCCGACTACCGCCCGGCAGAAATTCTTGTGGACCAGGAGTGGATCTCTCTGGATTCCTACCTCAGCGAAGCCGATCAATGACCCCACCAACCTTTACCCACCTGAATGACCGGGACACGCCTCGGATGGTCGACATTTCAGCCAAGGCTGACACGGCCCGGACGGCTGTCGCCGAGGCCCGGGTGCAGCTGGGCGCCTCCCTTGCGGAACAGCTTCGGGAGACCGGAAGCACCAAGAAGGGTCCGGTGTTTCAGACAGCCATCATCGCCGGCATTCAAGGCGCCAAACGGACCGCAGACTGGATTCCCATGTGCCACCCGATTGCCCTGTCAGGCGTGGAAGTCGACATTGTGCTGGAAGGAGACGTTGCGGTGATCACCGCAGAAGCCCGCACCACCGGACCCACCGGGGTGGAGATGGAAGCCCTGACCGCGGCAAGCGCAGCAGCCCTGACGCTTTATGACATGGGGAAATCGATCACCAAGGGAATGGTGATTGAATCCATCCGGCTTCGCTCGAAAACCGGCGGCAAGTCCGGAGACTATCACGCCCCCTGAATTCAATTGCCCGCGAGAATCCGGTCGGCAAACCGCAGGTCCAGCCACTGGGCGGTGGGGTGCTGTTCCAGCACCTGGTGGTAGATTTCCGCAAACCGCTTGAGCCGCTCCGGGAAGTCACTGGTTCCAAACCGAGCGGTCGTCAATTGCCCATCCTCCTTGCGGATCCAGAGCTGAACATTCGTTGGATCCGACAGATCCGTTGCCACCACCCGCTCCCGCAGCTCCGGAAACGGCTCCAGCGCCTCCAGAAACCGCAACCCGTTTTCCAGCATCAGCGAGTTCAGCCGAGTTCCTACCTGCCATCCGGAGTCCGGAATCCCAATCAGCACCGGCCACCCCAGGGTGTTGGCGGGACGCCGCTGCAGCAGACGATGGTGGCGGTCCACCAAAAAGCTCTGCGCCTCGGTCCGGATGATGGCAACAGGCTGATGCTCCTGAAGCGTCAGGTGCAGGCGATCGGGAAACTCCCTCCGGACCTCAACCGTCTCAACTTCCGGAAGCTGCTGCAGCCGTTGCCCCAGCAGAATGGGGTCCAGGTCACTCAAGACGGAATCAGGCGTCAGCCCGGTCCGAGCCAGGACCTGTTCCTTGGTCAGCAGTTCGTTTCCGGAAATGTAAAGGGTCTGAGGAGGCTGCGAAAAGAAGGCCTGGGCAAAGGGCAAGAGGCTCAGGCCAATCCAGAAGCAGAGGCCCACCAGCACCAGATTTGCCCCACGCAGCAGGAGCAGGCGCAGCTCACTCTGCAGCTCATAGGGATTGTCGGTGGCAAAGAGGTTCCACAGCAGGGGCCAACGGAACGCGTCCTTCATCGTGCCGGGCTGCAGCAGCTTCGGGGGGCTCGCCATGAGCTGGCGCCCCATGCGCTTGAGCCGCGGCTGCGACCGCTTGCGCTTCGGAAGCTTCGCCTGCCGGCGATGGCTGTGGTGCTTGAGGTCTTGCATGAGCGTGGCGTGCCAGGCAAAGAATCAGAGGTCTCATCCCGACCAAGGGGGCGGCGTCAGGCAGCCGGAGGCGTTGTTTCAAACGGCAGGGGCTGCAACCACTGCACCTCCGTTTCCAGCCAGACCCCCTGCTGCGCCTGCACCTGCTCCTGCACATGAGCAATCAGCGCTTCCACCTCAGTGGCCTGGGCTGCTCCCTGATTGATGATAAAGTTTGCATGCTTTTCGCTGACCTGTGCTGCTCCACGACAAACGCCCTTGAGGCCACTGGCCTCAATGAGCCGTGCCGCGTAGTCACCCGGAGGATTCTTGAAGACGGAGCCACAGCTCGGTTGACGAGGCTGGCGTGCTTCCCGGAACTGCAGGCAGTGCTCCAGTTGGTGGCGGACGGCTTCCGGATCCGACTCCTTCAGGCGAAAGGACGCCCCGGTGACGACAATTCCGTTTCGACCATTCAGGTGAGAGTGCCGGTACCGAAACCCGGCATGCGCTCCGGACGTCTGGTGAACGGTTCCGGAGAGATCGAACCAGTGGGCTTCCAACAGGAAATCCGCCACTTCGCCTCCGTGGGCGCCGGCGTTCATTGCCACCGCTCCCCCGATGGTTCCCGGAATGCCCACCAGGAACTCCATGCCTCCCCAACCCGGCTCCTGACACCGCTGGGCAAAGGTCACATCAGCTAGGGCTGCTCCTGCAAACACCGTGCGCGCCTCGGCGGCGGCCACAAAACTCTTGAAGTCGCCGGCCAGGTGCAGAACCAAACCCGGCCAGCCGGCTTCCGGAATCAACAGGTTCGATCCCTTTCCCAACAGCGTCCACGGAATGCGGTGCTCGCGGATGAACGGCAGGAGCTGGCTCAGGTCCTCCGGAGTGGTCACATCCACCAGACAGGTGGCTGGCCCTCCAATGCGCCAGGTGTTCAGCCGCTGCAACGGAGCCTCCCAGCGAATCCGGGCCTGCAGGCCCAACCCTTCCAGCGCTCCCTGCCACGCCTGCCGATCCGGAGCCTCTGCAAGAGCCGGAGCCATCAGTCTTCGTCGCTCCAGGATTCAGCAGGGCAGCCCTCGTGCAGGCCTTCGAGGTGGTAGTACTTGCGGATTTCGGGGTGAAAGATGTGCACCACGGTTTCAGCATAGTCGATGAGGATCCAGTTGCCGTCCTTCTCCCCCTCTTTCCCCAACGGGTAGAGGCCGGTGCGCTTCAGGTCCACCTCCACGCGCTCTGCAATGCCCCGACAGTGGGCCTGGGAGCGGCCTTCGCAGATGATGACAAAGTCGCTCAGCGAGGAGCGGTCGCGGACGTCAAAGCGGACGATTTGCCGCGCCTTTGCCTCCTGCAGGGCGTTCAGGATCGGGTCCTCTGTCGTCTGCGGAGCAGAGGAGGTCAAGGGGTCTGGGGAGGGTATTGCTTCCAATCGTTTTCCATGGCACGGTTGCGGAGCCGAGGCTCCAGATTCTATTCGTTGCTGCCCAGCGGTTGCAGCACCAGCAGCAGGTCACCCTGGTTGACCGTCTCGCGGTCGGCGGCCAGCACCCGGTTGACGCGGTACCGCTGGACCGGGTACACCGGGGAGCCGTCCGGATGCTGATACGACGACAGGCTCAGTTCGGTGAAGACCTTCATCGACTCCATCAGGCACAGCGGCTGAGTGACGTCAATGACCTGGCCCTCTTCCACCAGCGGAGGAGCGTCGGGAGAGCTCGCCCGGTAGAAACCGCCCATTTGCGGAGACAGCACCTTCAGCTCGCCCCCCTCCAGCTTGAGGGCTTCCAAATCCAGCGAAATGCCGGCGTCTCCGGACGCTTCCTTCGTCTCGCGAATGAGGGCATCCCGGTCGATGCGCTCTAGGAAGCCGTTGAGGAACTTGGTATCGAAGTCCCCTTTCTGGAACACCGGGTCTTCCAGGATCCGTCGGCTCAGCGTCAGGTTGGTCGGAACACCGTGGATCTTGACGCGCTGGAGGTACCCGATGAGGCGCTCAATGGCTTCCTGACGGGTGGGTCCCCAGCCGATGATCTGAACCACCAGGCTATCATAGTACGGCGTCACCGTCGAACCCGCCTGAACCGCGGTCAGCACACGGATGTGGTCTTCTTCCGGAAGCACGAGCTCCGAAAGCACCCCGGGTGAAGGAACAAAGCGCAAGACGCCACGGTCGGTCAGCTCAATGCGTTCGGCGTTGATGCGCAGCTCAATGGCGTGCCCGTTGTCACGGTACTTGAGGTCCTTCAGGTTCGCGCCTTCTGCCACGGCAAACTGCTGCTGCACCAGGTCCACCCCGCTGGTCATTTCCGTAACCGGGTGTTCCACCTGCAGACGCGTGTTCATCTCCATGAAGTAGATGGTCTGATTGTCGAGATCGTAAATGAACTCCACGGTTCCCGCTCCAATGTAGTCCATCTCGTCAATCAGGCGACGGGAGTGCAGAAGGAGCTGATCCTTGATCTTCTTCGGGAGCTCAAAGGCCGACTCTTCCACCAGCTTCTGGTAGCTCCGCTGCACCGAGCAGTCCCGGACCCCGAGCAAGTGCGCGTTTCCATGCTGGTCTCGCATGACCTGCACCTCCAGGTGCCGCATGGAGCCGATGAACTTTTCGAGGTACAAGTCGCCACTGCCAAAGGCGCTCAAGGCTTCCTGAGACATGCGGGTGAAGGTGGAGACAAACTGCTTCGCCTCTTCCACCACGCTGATGCCCTTTCCGCCTCCGCCGTGCGTGGCCTTGATGAGCACCGGGAAGCCAATTTCCTCGGCAACCGCCAGGGCCATCACCGGATCCGTCAACGCGCCATCGCTTCCGGGAACCACCGGAATGCTGAGGTTCTTGGCTGTGGAGATGGCGTTGGACTTGTTCCCCATGAGGTCCATGTTTGACGCCCGTGGACCAATGAAGTTGAACCCGTGCTCCCGGCAGATCCGCGCGTACCACGGAGACTCTGACAGGAAACCGATTCCGGGGTGAATCGCATCCGCCTCTTCCTGCTCAGCCACCCGGATGACGCTCATGGCATTGAGGTAGCTTTCCTGAGGCGTGTTGCCACCGATGCACACCAGGCGGTCGTTCTCGCGGAGCAACTGGGCCGCATGGCTTTCCATGTCCGGATCGGAAGCAACCAGGATGACCTCGCGGTTGCTGTCCTGAGCAGCCTTGATCAGCCGCACCGACGTGCATCCGCGCGCATGAATCAGCACCCGCTGAATCGGACCATTGTTCAGGTCCTCTCGCGTCAGGCCGTTTTCTTCCAGCTCCTCGCCGTTGATCCGGAGCTGGTACTCACCGGAGAGCACCCGGGAGAGGATTTCCTCTACCGTGTACTGCGGGGCCGGCAGTTCCGGATCAATCGCCTGCAGCTTGGAGTCAATGTCGGCATCAAACGGATTGGTCACCAGACCATCCATGGTGGCATTGTTCTTCGAGAGGTAATTGGCCAGGGTCGCCTGAGCCGGCAGGTGGCTCTCCACCACCAGCTGCCCTGCAAACGGAATCTGGGCGCCAGAGAGGTAATACGTCCGGGCCAGCAGATGCGTCACAAAGCTCGCCTGCGCTCCGCCGGTACAGTCCCGGAAGCCAAAGCAGATCACCGGCAGGTCGAAGTCCTTGACGAAGCGGGTGATGCGGTCGTTGACGATCGCCATCGAGAAGAGCGAGCCGGCGCCTTCCTTCGTCTGCATCCCGGCAGAGGAGACAAACAGGATCAGGGGCAGCTTGAGGCGCGCGCAATCGTCGAGCAGCCGACACACCTTTTCGCAGCTTGCCATGTCAAAGGCCCCAGCCTGGAAGTCGGAGTTGCTGACAGCCAGTCCCACCCGGAACTTCTGCTCCGAGCCGTCTGGAAGCCGAGACTGAAACTGCGCCAGCCCGGTGACCAGTCCACAGGGCGTGATGTTCCGTTCCAGCGACTTCTCAATGGCATCCCGGAAGCCGGGGAACTGCACCGGGTTGGCCGTAATCAGATCGTCGTACAGCTCCTCAAAATTCGTGAAGAAGCGGTCAATCACCTCCCTGGACGTGATGGTCTTGCGCTTGTACTCGCGGAGCAGGTTCTGGATCAGCAGGTCCTTGTAGGCCTGATCGAGTCGGTTCCAGAAGTCCTTGATGCCAATGTTCCGAGGCGTGATCTTGCCGTTGAATTTTCCGGTGCCTCGCTGGGCGGCATAGAGCGACGGGAGCAATCCGGAGAAGTAGTAACGGACCACCCCAAACAGAGGAGGGCTCATGCGGGGGAAGACGATGCGCTTCCAGGCGCTGATGGTCGCCATCACGTCATCCACGTTCTTCTGCGCAATGAACCGGGCAAGCCACTGAAAGAACCCCTCGCGGACCTTCGCATTGTCCACCTGCAGGTCCCGGCGCTCAAACTCCTTCATTGCCCCATCAAAGGCCTTCTCAAAGAGCCGCTCCACCGATTCCTGAGAAATCAGGTTCGCGCCCTTGAGCTCATGGGCAATGCTGGGGAGGCCTTCGATGATCTGGTCGTACAGCAGGTCAAAGAGGATGATGTTCGGGAGGCTGGTCAGCAGGTGCTGGCAGACCTCCGGCTCGAGCATGAGCTGCAGGAGGTTGATGTTGTCTTCTGAAACATCGCGCCACGCGCTGTTTTCCAGATGCTCCCGGAGGGCCACCAGGTTGTCGATGCTGCTGTCCTTCCAGAAGTTGTAGAGGTACAGCAGGATCTCGCTGGTCAGCTCCTCCAACGCCTTCTGGAAGTTCTCCCGGGGGTCGCCCATGAAGAAGGTGGCAAACCGTCCCCGCTCCTTGTCCCGGTCTTCCCGGGCGCTCTGGTAGCTCTGAAAGCGCTTGTTGAGCGCCTCGTGGTAACGGACCTCCAGCGGCGCCTCCAGCCAGCGGTTGAACTTTTCCTGCCGCTCTTCATTCAGGCGCTCCTGCAGCCTGCCCGTCGGAGCCTGCCGGTTGCTGAGGCGCGAGTACTGATGCACGGAGCGGCTGCTGATGCGCCGCCGCATCTTCAGGGTCCGCAGGAAGCGGTACACGTCCCCGAAGACATTCAGGGTTCCGGTGGGAGAACGATCGGTCCGGCGGTTTGCCTCAATAAGCAGCTCAGACGGGTTGAGGTAGTGGTTGATGCTCTCGCGGTAGTGATCAAAGAAGAAGTCATGCTCGCGCAGAAAGCGCCGGGCGTTGTTTTCCGTGGTCTCAATGGCGCTCAGAAGCGCGCTCTTGAGGTTTGCAATCTTGTGAGGCGTGTCAAAGGAGTAGTCGACAATGCCATCGAAGTACCCCTGCTCCATCAGCTCATACGAGGACACGCCAATGTACTTGGCCGACTCCTGCCAGGACAGGTTGTACTTGCGGGCAATGTTGGCCAGCCCCTTCGGGTGGATGGTGTTGAACACGCCTTCCCGGGTAGAAAGCAGCACATTCGCCGTTGCCAGCGGAATCGCTCCCCCGCTGTAGCCGCAGCCGTACACCACTCCAATCACCGGCACCTGCACGTTGGCCATCTCGGAGATGAAGAAGGAGATGCTGTGAGCCTGATTCTGCAGGTTCGCTTCTGCATCGGCCGCTGCCCCTGGCGTGTCAATGAACGTCACCAGCGGCATGCCATGAGACGCATAGAAGCGCACCTTCTCCGCTGCCTTGCGGTGATGCATCGGTCCCCAGACCCCGTTTTGCGCCTTGTGGTTCTGGGCAATGAACCCCACCCGGCGCATCTGTCCGGAAAGCTCAAACTCCAGCTCAGCCGCATAATACGGCCCCTCGGACTCTTCTGCGATGAGCTTGCCCCCCAACTGCTTGATCACTTCCGGCGTGCTGGGGCGCTTCTGGTTTTCCGATGGACTGACCACCCGCTGGATGTAGGAATCCACATCCAGGTGGCGCAGCTCCTTGATGCGCTTCCGCACTTCCGTGCGCTCAATCAGGCCCACTACCCCGGAGTCGTCCAAAACGTCGTGGGTCGGCCCCTTCAAGGCAAGGTCGTGGGACATGGCTTCAGCAATTCGAAACGCCGAATTGAGCGGCTTGCCCTTGCGTTTACTGGTGGTGCTCATGGAACAAGTATCAGGAGGTAGGTCGAAGGGTTGACGATGCGCGGGATCTACCAATCACCCTTCTCTAACGCATCGAAGCTAGGGTGGTGTCCCACTCTCGGTCAAAAGCGGGCAGCATCACCGGAAACAGGGCCGGGTCTTCCAGCAAAAAGCTCGGGGTCGCCGTCAACGGGTCTGATTCAGCATGATAGCGCCTCAGCGCCTCTTGGGCGAGCGCAACTTCATCAAGGGCGCGATACGCCCGGGTCAGGCGGTCCAGCAGCAGCAGCCGGAGCGGTCCCTGCGGACGCTGGCGAGCAAAGGAAATTTCCAGGAGGCTCCGGAGTTCCTGCCACTTCCCGGTGCTGGCGTAAGAGTCACTCAGGCCCTCCACCAGGTACAGGTTGAGCGGAAAGCGGTCCAGCCCGGTTCGCAGCACCTTCTGCGCCTGCTCCTCTTCCCCCTGGTACCGGAAGAGGTCCCCCAGCAAGCGATGCGCGTAGCCGAGCGATTCCGGACGGTCCAGGAAGGGCTGGATGTACTGCTCGGCCTCGCGGCTTCGCTCCAGGCGCGTCAGGACCAGCGCGTGCAGGTAGAGGATTTCCCAGCTGTCCGGACGCTCGCTCCGCAGCGTTTCGGTCAGGGGCAGAGCCAGCGCAGGCTTGCCTTGCAGGTAATAAACGCGGGCCAGCTCGAACCGCAACAGCTCCGAGTCATCGCCCTGAAGGGCCTGCTGCAAGAAGGTCTGGGCCTCTGCAAACTGTCCCTGGGCTTCATGCCAGAGGGCCTGAAGGTGGAGGAGTTCCACCTGCAGCGGGTTCTGCTCCCGGAGGGCCTGGAGACGAGAGCCAACGGCGGCCAGCTGTCCCTGCATGAGCTGTCGTTGCAGCCGAAGCACCTGGGCCGACAAGTTGTTTGGCTCCAGCCGCAGGGCCTGATTCAAGGCCAGATCGCCCTGGAGGAAGTCGCCCAGCCGGAACAGCAAGGCCGCCTTGAGGAAGTGGGCTCGCGTCATGGACGAGTCCACCTCCAGCACCCGCCGGAGCCACTCCAGGGCCTCCCGGAGCTGACCACGCCGGAGCTTCAGGACCGCATGGGCCATCAGCACATCGACATTCGCCGGAGCAGCCTGAAGCATGTCGCTCAGCAGGGGCTCCACCGAGTCCACCTGCCCGAGTTGCAGCAGCACGAGCGCCTGCAGCACCCGCTCTTCCAGTTCCAGCGGGCGGCGCTGTTCCATTTCGTCCAGCAGGTTCAGGGCCTCGGGCCAGCGCTGTCGCAAGAACTCCAGGTGCAGCAGCATCCGGGGCACCTCACGGCTGTCCGGGTGGCTGTTGCGCAACTCCAGCGCCAGGGTCTGTGCGTAGTAGTAACTGCCCTGCGCCATGTAAATCCGGATGCGCAGGAGCTTGGCTTCATAGTTGCCGGGCTCCAGCAACAGCAACGAGCTGACTGCGCGCTTGGCCCCTTCGTAGTCGCTCTGCTTGAGCTGCAACCGGGCCAGCAGAAAGAGCGCCTCCACGTACTGCGGCTCACGCTGCAGGGCCTCTTCCAGCGACGCAATGCCGAGGCTGTAGTCCCGGACCTGCTCATAGGCGGTGGCCAGCTTGAGGTACACGGAGATGCGTTCCGGATCCAGACGCTGGGCGTTCGAGAACTCCTTGATCGCCTCCGGATACTGCCGACGCGCCAGGGCCAGGCTTCCCCGCAGCTCCGCATAGTCCGGATTGAGCGGATCCAGCCGTGAAGCCTGACGCACGGCCCGCTCCGACGCGTCGTAGTCCTGCTTGAGGTAAAAGACCCGGGCCAGGTTGAAGTGGGCGTCTGCGTTTTCCGGATCCGCTTCCAGGGTCGCTTTTTGTTCGCGAATGAAGCGATCCTGCTCAGAAGCCTGGGTGGGCGGCTCCGGCAAACCGGAGGAGGTGGAGCATCCTGCCAGCAGCAGGACCGCCAGCAAGAGGGCGCAGAGGCGTGACAAGGCTAGAGGCTTGAGGGAAACAGGTTCATGGCCTGCAACCACCAGCTTGGGTAAGCTGCCGGCAGGGCCTGTGACACGGTCGGAGACGCTGAGCTTTCATTGCCAAAACGGTCCACCAGCACGTGTGTAAAATTGTAAGTATCTTGAGGAATCACTTTTATATCAATATAAAACGCACCCCGCTTGGGGGAAACCCCCGGACGCACCTCGGAGGTCCCGGCGCTCGGATCGACCTGGACTGCGGGTCGGGGGCGGCGATAGACCCAGTAACGCGACTCCAGCGGGGCCGGGTTGAGCGGTTTGGCGGCCAGGGTTCCGGAAGCCTCCACCGGGTAGACGTTCACTCGGTACGCCGTCGATTCCTTCCACAGCAGTCCATTTTCATCGGCAACCGTCCCCTGAAACTCCAGGGGGCGATCCCAGCTGAGGCGCACCAGGTCGGTGCGGCGGGTCAGGGTCCCTTCTTCCGGGCGATCCACCGGCCAGCCGGCTTCTTCCGCCACGGTCAAGATCAGGGACACCTCGCCCTGAGGCAGGGTCCGCTCTTCTTCCACTCCAATCACTTGGGTCCGCATGGGCTGCGGAGACGGAAAGAAGGGCCGCTCGGTCCACTTCACCACGACCGGTGCTTCCAGTGCCTCGTTGTCTTCCAGCACCGTCAGCTGAACTTCGACCATCGGCGCGACCGGAGGAGGCAGCGGAACCCGCACCTCATTTTGTCCCAACCGGAGTTCGTCCTGCAAGAGGAGTTCCTCCTGAAGCCGCGGTTGACAGTCCAGACAGAGGGGCTCCTTGAGGAAAACCTGTAGCTGCAGCGTGTCCGGACGCTGCTGCGACCGCCACGACACGCTCAGTTCTTCCCCACGCTGCAGCACCAGTGGATTCTGAACATAGGGCTGCTGCTCACTCGCGGCAATCGGCTCCGGAGCCGTCTTCAGGCCACACCCGGCAAGTAGCCAGACCCCCGCAAGCAGGACCCAGAGGCGCGCTTGCTTCTCAGTAGCCACGGGAGCGATCGATCTGATTCAGCAGCGGCTGCCCAGAAGCCGCCCGCCGGTAATTTTCAATCAGTTGCGGCAACACCGACTCCGGAGGCGTGACACTCGAAATGTGAGGCGTGAGGCGAATGCGGGGCTCGTTCCGGAAGGGGTGGTCTTCAGGCAGTGGCTCTTCCTGAAACACGTCCAGGCACGCTCCAGACAGGTACCCCGACTGCACCAACTCCAGCAGGTCGGCTTCCACCACCGTCTGCCCCCGCCCGGCATTGATGAAGTAGGCTCCAGGTTTCATCTGCCCCAAAACGGTCCGGTCAATGCGGTTCCGAGTCTCCTCGGTCAGCGGCAGGAGGCTGATCACGTAGTCTGCTTCTCGCAACAGGTTCGGGAGTCCGGAAGCGCCAATGTGCAACCGGAGGTTGGGAAGGGGGCTCTCTCGGGGGCTCCGGGCCCACCCCGCGACCTCAAAGCCGAGCTGCTGAAATCCCTGAGCCACGGCGGTTCCCAGGTGTCCCAGCCCCAAAATGCCAACCTGATTTCCGGAAAGCGTCAGGCTGATGCCCCAGCCGGCGCCATCCGGATGCGCTGCATACTCCAGCCACCGGCGCTTGTGCGACAAGACGGCCAGCAGCATGTACTCGGTCATGCGCCGCGCCATCTCCTGGTCGACAATCCGGGCAATGGGCAGCCCCTGAGGAATGTCCGTGTCACGCAGGAGGCTGTCCACTCCGGCTCCAAGCGACGTCAGGCCACGCAGGTTGGGGAACTGATGCCAGTAGCCGTTGGGCGGATCCCAGCCGGCGGCAAAGACCACCGCTTGCGGATCTCCGGCTTCATGACTGAAGCGGACCGGAATCTCCGGAGCCGCCTGGGCGAGCAGGTGACGGTAGCGCTCGGGCTCAAAGCTTTCCGGCGCCTGAATCAGGAAGGTCATGGGCGAAGAAGATTGAGGGAGTAAACGGCGTCAGACGTGTGGACAAAGCCGAACCGTTCATACACGTGACGCGCGGGGTTGGAGGCATAGACGTGCAAATCCACCCGGGCACACTGCAGCTCCTGCGCCCGCTGACGCACCTGCTCCAGGAGCTTCCGGGAGATCCCGCGGTTCCGGAAGGGAGGCTCCACAAACAGGTTGTCCAGGTGCAGGCACACCTGGGCCTTGAAGGTGGAGTACGTCTGAAAAAAAGTTGCCATTCCCACCGCCTGCCCCTGCACCTCGGCAAGCCACGACTCGTAACGGGCTTCCGGACCAAAGCCATCGCGGGCGACATCTGCCGGAGTGGCCCGGAAGTCGGTTTCGGGACCGTGGTGAGCAGCCAGCGCCTTCAGCATGCGGTGCAGGTCCGCGGCATCGTCAGGGGTTGCCTGCCGGAGCGTCACTTCCAGCGGTTCACCGGTTCCCAGTGGGCTCAGCATGGTTTCTTTCGGAGCAGGGCTTCAGGCCGCATGAGCATAACGGCGTCCGGAGGCGGGGGCGCTTCGGGGACGGGGCGGGTAGCGGAACAGCAGTTGGCGAGAGGGAAGCAGCTCTTCCAGCTCCAGGGTCAGTGCCGGCGCAAACTGAACGGTGTCCTCGACCTCCACCTTGACCGAGACTCCGGGTTCGGCATGCACCAGGAAGTCCAGCGGGCGGTCTCCGGGGTACTTCTTGAGGATGTTCCGGAGCAGGCGCAGTTGGTCTTCTCCAAGCGAGTCGGGGTTCAGCTCCAGAGTCAGGCCCTCTGCTTCGTGCTGGCGCACATCTCGGAGGCGCTGAATTTTGTCCGGAATGAGCGTGACCTCATCGTCGCGCTGCACCACCCGTCCCTGAATCAGCAACGGTCCGTCTTCTTCCAGCACGTCGGCACATTCGTTGTAGGTCCGGGCATAGATGGGAAATTCCAGGGTGCCACGCAGGTCTTCGATGCGGACGATGGCAAACTTTTCAGAGTCCTTGTTGAGCCGAACGGTTTTGTCCACCACCACGCCCACCAGTGCGGCATATTCGTCCGTGAAGGTGCCATCGAGCAGCTCGGCAGTTGTGGTGGCCAGCTGCTTGGCTTCGGCCAGGTAACGGTCCAGCGGGTGTCCGGACACATAAAAGCCGAGGGCTTCCTTTTCCTGCTGCAGCCGCTCCTCGGTGGACCAGTCACGCATCTCCGGAAACTCCAGCCGCGTTTCGGTGGCCCGGGCGTCGGACTCATCCATCAACTCAAACAGCGACACCTGGTTGGCATCCTGGTCGCGCTGAAATTCCTGAGCCAGGTGCATGGCATCATCGAGCGACTCAAACAGCTGCGCCCGGTTGGCATGCAGGGAGTCGAAGGCCCCACACTTGACCAGCGTTTCCAGCATCCGCTTGTTGAGGCGCCCCAGGTCCACAGCCTTGAGAAACTCCATGAAGTCCGTCAGCGTGCCCTGCTCCCGAACCTCGAGGATGGCGTCCACGGCATGGCCGCCCACATTCTTGACGGCATTGAGGCCAAAGCGGACCGCCAAAATCCGGGCCTCGCGTCCCAGCCACTCGGTCATGCCCTCGGGAAGCGGGTGCACGCCCTGGCGCTCCAGTTCCCGCAGGAAGGCGCTTTCGTGCTCAAACTCCTTTTCCCGGAGAACCTGCAGGGCTCGCTTGAGCGTCTCCCGAACACCGTCCTCCAGTCCCGACCAGTCTCGGTCGAAGTGCACCAGCGTCCGACGCGTGATGCGGTACCCGAGTGGCGAAACCGTGAAGGCCTTCCCGCTGTAGTTGACATCTGGTGGCAGGACGGGCACCCCCATTTCCTTGCACTCGCCAATGAAGTTCACCACCTTGTCCGGCGACCCCATTGCGCCGTTGAGCAGCGCCGCCATGAACTCGACGGGGTAATGCGCCTTGAGGTAGGCCGTCTGGTACGAAATCAGACCGTACGCCACCGTGTGGGACTTGTTGAACCCGTATCCGGAGAAGTAGTCGATGAGGTCAAAGATCTCGTTGGCCTTCTCCTCCGGGGTGGTCTGGGCGGGGCACTTGGACACGAACTCCGGATTCGCCACGCAGCCGTCCACAAACTTGGTCCGTTGCTCCACCATCACCTCGGCAATCTTCTTGCCGATGGCCCGCCGGAGCAAGTCCGCCTGTCCCAGGCTGAACCCGGCCAGCACCTGCACCCCCTGCATGATCTGCTCCTGGTACACCATCACCCCATAGGTTTCCTTGAGGATCGGTTCCATCAGCGGATGCGGGTAAACCACCTTCTTGCGCCCGTGCTTGCACTGCACAAAATCATCGACCATGCCCGACCCCAACGGCCCCGGACGGTAGAGGGCAAGGATCGCCACAATGTCCTCAAAGCAACTGGGGCGCATGTCTGCCAGCAGCTTCTTCATGCCTGAAGATTCCACCTGAAAGACCCCGGTCGTATCGGCCTTGCAGAGCAGCTCAAAGGCCAGCGGATCCTCCATGGAGATCCGGTCGAGGTCGAGCTGCTGCGACTCCGGACGCCCCGCATTGATGAGTTCCAGGGATTGGTCGATGTTGGAAAGGTTCAGGAGCCCGAGGAAGTCGAACTTGACGGCGCCCTGATCCTCGGCCCACTTCATGGTGTACTGCGACTGCAACTCGCCCTCGCGTCCGGTACACACCGGCATCACCTCCCGGATGTCCTGATCCATGATGATCACGCCGGCCGCATGGGTGCCGAGGTGGGTGTTCAGGTTTTCCAGCTTGAGGCTGAGGTCGATGAGTCGCTGCTCGTTTTCCGAGCCTTCTCGTGCCAGACGCGCCAGTTCGGGTTCCTTCTTGAGGGCGTCTTCCAGCGCAATGTTGAGTTCATTCGGCACCAGCTTGGCGATCTTGTCGGCTTCGGAATACGGGAAGTCCAGCACCCGAGCCACCCCCCGGACCACGGCCTTGGCCTTGAGCGAGCCGAAGGTGGCAATCTGGCACACGTTCTGGTCGCCGTAGCGTTCCCGAACGTAGTCGATGACGCTGTCGCGGCCTTCCACATCAAAGTCGATGTCGAAGTCCGGCATCGAAATCCGATCCGGGTTGAGGAAGCGCTCAAAGAGGAGTCCGTACCGCAGCGGGTCCACATCGGTGATCCGGAGCGAATACGCCACCAGCGAGCCTGCACCCGAGCCCCGCCCTGGTCCCACCGACACGCCATGGTCCTTGGCCCAGTTGATGAAGTCCGCAACAATCAGGAAGTACCCCGGAAACTTCATGGAGATGATGATCCCCAGCTCAAACTTCAGGCGCTCCTCATACGGTTTCCGGAAGGCTTCAAACGGCTCCTCAGGGGCATAAAGCTCATAGAGCAGCTCCAGGCGCTTCTCCAGGCCGTCCTGAGCCTCCTTCTCAAGCCACGAGTCGAGGGTGAATTCGGGGGGGATGGTAAAATTTGGCAGGAAGTACTGCTTGTTGGTCAGGTCCACCTCACACCGCTCCGCAATGAGCTGGGTGTTGGCGAGGGCCGCTTCCGGAAGCCCAGCCAGGGCTTCACGCATCTCGGCCTCTGTCCGCAGGAAGCGCTCCGGAGGAAGCTGAGGCGGGACATCCGAGTCGGTCACCCGGCGCTGCTCTCCCATCAGCCAGAGGATGTACTGCGCCTCGGCTTCATCAGGGGTGAGGTAAAAGCAGTCGTTGGTTCCAAGCAGCGGCAGGTTCAGGTCCTGAGCCAAGCGGACGATCTGGGCGTTCAGCTCAGGCTGCTCCGGACGTCCCGTGTTCTGCACCTCAAGGTAGAATCGCCCCTCATAAAGCCCCTGGTACCACTCCGCCAGCTTCCGGGCGTCCTCAATGCGGCCATTCAGCAGGCGCTGTCCGATTTCACTCTCAAGGCTGCCACTGAACGCAATGAGCCCCCTGGCGTGCTGCTCCAGCAGCTCGTGATCGAGGTGCGGGTGCCCCTTGAGCTTGCCCTGGGTGAAGCCGAGGCTGGCCAGGTAGGTCAGGCTCTGGTAGCCCTCTCGGTTTTCGCAAAGCAGGTTGAGGCTGTAGCTGGAAACCTTGGGAGAGTCCTGATGATCTGCGAGGCGTCCTTCCACCACCGATGCCCCCAGGCCAATGATGGGCTTGAGCCCGGCCCCCCGGAGCGCGTGATGAAACTCGACGGCGCCGTACATGTTGCCGTGGTCCGTGATCGCACAGGCCTGAAAGTCACGCTCCTGAAGCGCCTTGACCAGCTTCTTGACGCGGATCGCGCCCTCAAGCAGAGAGTATTGGGTGTGCAGGTGAAGGTGGGTGAACATGCGTTTCGTCGGTTCCAGTTTTTGGAACCGATCATTATGGCAGAATCCGAGACCTGAGTCACGAGGGTTTCTTGGCCGCCGCGACCGCTGGGGATCGGCGCTTGAGCTGACGCCGCTGCCAGAACTCGTAGCCGCGGAGGCCTTCCAGAAACGCCAGTGGCAGGAAGAGCAGCAGCGGTTCCACCGGAGAGTGCTTTTCCTTGAGCACCATGTGCCAGAACACCAGCACGGCAGCCAGGTAGATCGTCCGGTGCCCCCACTTCCAGCGCTTGCCGCCAAGCTTCCGGACCGCCCAGTTGCTGCTGGTGAGCGCAAGCCCAAGCAGGATCAGGAAGCCTCCGGCGCCAACGGCAATGAACAGCCGGCCCAGGTCTTCCCAAACCACCCCCCAGTCGAAGCGGTCCAGCAGGTACACCCCTCCATGCAGGAAGGCGTAGGCAAAGCACCCCAGCCCCAGCGCCCGCTTGTGTCCGGAAAGCCGCTTCAGCACCACCGCCTGCGGAAAGAAGACCCGCAGCGGACTGATCAGCAGCGTGATCCACAGCAGGTAGGTGGCCACCTCCCCAGTGTTCAGCAGCAGGTACTCCACCGGGTTCGCCTTGGGCGGTCCCCAAGCCAGGGTTCCGCCCCACCACAGCACCGGCAGCAGCATCCCCAGCAGCAAGAGGGGAAACAGCGCCCTCAGTACCACCGACGCAGGTCCATGCCCTGGTACAGCCCGGCCACCTCCGGCTCGTAGCCGTTGAACATCAGGGTCGGAATTTTCTTGAACCACGTTCCTGCCGGACGTTCCTGCGCCTGCGACCAGCGCGGATGCGACACCTGCGGGTTGACGTTCGCGTAAAAGCCATACTCCCGCGGCGCCATCGTGTTCCACAGGGTCTCCGGCATGTCCTTGACGAACTCCATCCGGACAATCGACTTGATGCTCTTGAAGCCATACTTCCATGGCACCATGAGCCGCAGCGGCGCGCCGTTCTGGTTGGGCAACGGCTTGCCATACACGCCGGTGACCATCAGCGACAGGTCATGCTGCGCCTCGTCCAGCCGCAAGCCTTCCTGATACGGCCAGGGGTAGTAGCTGCTGCTGAATCCCGGAGCCTGCTGGGGGTCCATGAAGGAGACGAACCGGACGTACCGGGCTTCCGGAAGCGGGTCTGCCTTGGCCACCAGCTTCGCCAGCGGAAAGCCGTCCCACGGGACCACCATCGACCAGGCCTCGACGCAGCGGAACCGGTAGATGCGCTGCTCGATGCCCAACTCCCGGACCAGGTCATTGACGTCCACCTCAAAGGGCTCCCGGACCAGCCCATCCACCTTCAGCGTCCAGGGCTCGGTCTTCCACCCCTTGGCCAGGTCGGCCACGTCTTCCTTGTCGGTGGTGAATTCGTAGAAGTTGTTGTAGCCCGTGACCAGGGCTTCTTCCGTCAGGCCCCCAAAGTCGTTGGCATACTGAGGATTGAGCGCCGTCGGAAACCCGGCGGTGGCCGCCTCTGTCACCGTTCCTCCGCCTGCCAGCGCCAGCAGCGAGACTCCGGAGGCCTTGAGAAACTGACGGCGGTTCCAAAACACATCTTCCGAGGTGACTTCCGACTCCGGAAGCTCCCAGCGTTTGGGCACTTTGATCATCGTCATGGCAGATCCTGCAGAGGTGGAGAAGGATGAGTTCTCCAACAACCTAGTCTGAGCGTCCGGGTTTCGCAAGCATCGGCTCCGGGACTCGGCAAAACGCTTTTCTTTCACTCGGCAACGTGGCATCAATTGGAGAGCGTTCCTCCGGAGGTCCGGATTTCCATTTGCTCAACCAGACACCCCCTTGCCTGCTCCCCCACCTGCCCCTGTCACCGCCCTTGGCCTGATGAGCGGAACCTCCACTGACGGCCTTGACCTGGCGCTGCTCCAGACGGACGGACGGCAGCACCTTGAATTTGGCCCCACGCGGGCCGTGCCCATGCCCGGCACCCTCCAGCACCAGCTGCTGGAGCTGATGCAAGGCCGTGGAGCCCGGGCCCCGGTTGAAGCCGCCTTCACGGACTTCAATGCCTCCGTCATTCAGGACTTCCTGGCTGAGCAGGCCGTGCCTCCGCACACGCTGGCGGTTGTCGGGTTTCATGGTCAGACGCTCTCGCACCACCCGGAACGTGGCGAGACCGACCAGCTGGGAGATGGCCCACGCCTTTCCGAGGCGCTCGGCTGCCCCGTGGTGTATCGGTTTCGGCACAACGACCTTGCCCACGGCGGACAGGGAGCCCCGCTGGCACCCCTGTTTCACCAGGCCCTTGCTCACTCGCTGGAACGCCCCATCGCCGTCCTCAACCTCGGGGGCGTCGGAAACGTCACCTGGCTCGGCGCCGGAAGCGCCATCAGCGCCCTGGACACCGGACCCGCCAATGCGCCCATGGATGACCTGATTCGGGCACGAACCGGCGCCGGCTACGATGCCAACGGTACACTCGCCGCACAGGGAACTCCGGACCCAGCACTCGTTGCGAAGTGGATGACCCACCCGTACTTCCGAGCCCCAGCGCCCAAATCCCTCGACCGGAACCAGTTTGACGTCTCAGCGGTTGCCTCCTTGTCCCTTCCGGACGCCCTGGCCACGCTAGCGCAGTTTGTTGTCGACTCCGTGGCCGCTGCTCAAGCGGAATTTCCAGAGGCTCCCAAGCGCTGGCTGGTGACCGGAGGCGGTCGGCACAACACCTTCCTGATGAGCCAGCTGCAGCAACGCCTGCAGGCTCCCGTAGAGCCCGTGGAGGCGGTGGGGTGGTCCGGTGATTTCCTTGAGGCTCAGGCCTTTGCGTACCTGGCGGTCCGGAGCCTTCAGCAGATGCCCCTCTCGCTTCCGGAAACCACAGGAGTCACCCAACCCGTAACCGGCGGCGAGTGCTGCCTTCCTCACACCTGAGCCCCCATGCTGACGGAGCAAGCCAATCCACGCACCCGGAACCTCGACCAGCTTTCAGCGCTGGAGCTGGTTTCGGTCATGAATGCGGAAGACGCGACGGTTGCCGAGACCGTCCGGAATGCCCTGCCTCAAGTGGCTCAGGCGGTGGAGCAGATCAGCGAGCAATTGAAACAGGGAGGGCGCCTCTTTTACCTGGGGGCCGGAACCAGCGGGCGCCTGGGGGTGTTGGATGCCGCCGAGTGCGTTCCCACGTTTGGGACGCCTCCGGAGCTCGTGCAGGCGCTGATCGCCGGTGGCCCAACCGCCCTGCTGCAAGCCGTTGAGGGCGCGGAAGACCACTTTGAGCAAGCGACGCCAGACCTGCGCGCCCGGGGTTTTCAGCCTGACGATGCCCTCATCGGCATTGCGGCCAGTGGCTCGACGCCCTACGTCCTGGGCGGGCTGGCTTTTGCAAACTCCCTTGGTGCCCTGACCATCGGGATCTCCTGCAACGAGCCGGCGCCGGTTCTGGAGCAGGCCCAGCTCCCCATTGCGCTGCCGGTCGGTCCGGAAGTCCTCACGGGCTCCACGCGCCTCAAGGCTGGCACCGCCCAGAAGATGGTGCTGAACATGATCAGCACGGCCGTGATGGTGCAACTCGGCAAGACCTTTGAGAACCTCATGGTCGATGTTCAGGTGACCAATGCCAAACTGGCACGACGCGCCCGTGGCATTGTGGAACAAGTGGGGCAGGTTGACGCCAGTGCTGCTGAACGCCTCCTCGAAGCCGCGGGCGGACACGTCAAGACCGCGCTCGTGATGGCCCGGCTCCAGGTCGACGCTCCGCAAGCCCGAATTCTCCTCGAAGACGTCCAGGGGCACCTTTCCCAACTCCTCCCACGCTGATCCCCCACTTTTTAACACGTCCCTCACTTGACTCAGCTCCTCGGAATCTCTATGCTGTGCGCCTCGATGTTATCGATAACAAAGACGTGAGGAATTCATGGAGATTTTGATTCGGGACACACCGGACGCGTGTGCAGAGGTGGCCGCCCAAGTGGTCAAGCGGCAGTTGCAGACCAAGGAGCGCCCGGTGCTGGGATTAGCGACAGGGGGCACTCCGCTCAGGCTGTACCAGGAGCTGGTTCGGCTCCACCAGCACGAGGCGCTCAGCTTCAGGCACTGCCAGACCTTTAACCTGGACGAGTACGTGGGGCTGCCCCGGAACGATGAGCGGTCTTACTACTACTACATGCACTCCAACCTGTTTGATCACATTGACATTGACGCCAGTAACGTGCACCTTCCGGATGGAATGGCGGAGGACCTCCGGGACGCTTGCCGGGGCTATGAGCGGAAAATTTCTGCGGCTGGGGGCATTGACCTGCAGGTGCTGGGAATCGGCTCCAACGGCCACATCGGCTTCAACGAGCCCACCGGCTCCCTTGCGTCACGGACCTGGCTGAAGATCCTCAGCGAGCAGACGATCCGGGACAACGCCATTTACTTCGACAACCCGGAACTGGTGCCCCGGCACGTGCTGACCATGGGCATTGCCACCATCATGGAGTCGCGGCAGTGCCTGTTGCTGGCGACAGGCGCCAAGAAGGCTGACGCGATTCGACGCATGATCGAGGGTCCAGTCACAGCGATGTGTCCCGCGTCGGTTCTGCAGATGCACCAGCGGGTGACCGTGGTGCTCGATGAAGAAGCCGCTTACCTGCTGACCTACAAGGACCACTACAAGTGGGTGGAGCGCAACAAGCTGGAGTGGCAGCGCTACCAATAACACACGACATGCCTGACATCCTTTGCCTTGGCGAGCCGCTGATGGAGTTGAATCAGCAGGCCGATGGTCGTTACCTCCCGGGATTCGGGGGAGATGCCTCAAACTGTGCGGTTGCGGCGGCACGGCAGGGAGCACGCGTGGGGATGCTCACTCGGGTGGGAACGGACGCCTTTGGCGACGACCTGCTGCACCTCTGGCACCAGGAGGGGATTCACACCCAGCATGTGACCCAGGATCCGGAGGCTCCAACCGGCGTTTACTTTGTCACCCACCACGCCTCCGGACATCAGTTCAGCTACCTGCGGGCGGGCTCTGCCGCCAGTCGCATGACGTCCACCTCGTTTCCCCAAGAAGCCCTCACCGGAGCCCGGGTCCTCCACGCCTCCGGAATCAGCCAGGCGATCTCGGATAGCGCCTGCGACACCGTATTTGAGTGGATGGCTCACGCCAGGAGCCAGGGGGTGCGGGTGTCTTACGATACGAACCTGCGCCTCAAGCTGTGGCCCCTGCAACGCGCCCGGGCCATCATTCACGAAGCCGTTCGGCACTGTGACCTGGTGTTGCCCGGACTGGAAGATGCCATCCAGTTGACCGGACTCAGCAACCCGGACGCGATTGCCGACTTTTACCTGAGTCTTGGAGCTGAAGTGGTAGCCCTGACGCTCGGGGCCGAAGGGGTCCTCGTGGCCACGTCTTCCGAACGCCAGCGGCTTTCCGGATTGAGGGTGAAGGCTGTGGATGCCACCGGAGCCGGGGACACGTTTGATGGGGCCTTCCTTGCTGAATGGGTGGCCGGAAAGTCGCCGTTTGAGGCAGCGGTCTATGCGAACGCTGCGGCGGCCCTTTCCACTCAAGGGTATGGAGCCATTGCGCCCATGCCCCTTCGTGCCCAGGTCGAAGCTTATCTGCAGTCCCTCTGAGGTCTTGGCTTGCAAAAACTATAGGGGACAGGATAGTTATCGCCTGTGTATGTTGAGAGAACGCGAAACCCGTCCTCAGCTGATCTGACCATCACCGTACCATGAGACCGCTATGAAAGCATCTGACCTGCTTGTTCAAGCTCTTGAAGCCGAAGGCGTTGAGCACATTTTCGGCATTCCCGGAGAAGAAAACCTTGATCTGCTGAACTCCCTCAAGGGGTCGAAGATCCAACTTGTTCTGACCCGACATGAGCAAGGGGCAGGCTTCATGGCTGCAACTTACGGACGCTTGACCGGCAAGCCCGGGGTCGCCCTGTCCACACTGGGTCCGGGGGCAACCAACCTGGTCACCGCCTCGGCGTACGCCCAGCTCGCAGGCTTCCCGCTGCTGCTGATCACCGGACAGAAGCCCGTCAAGCACAGCAAGCAGGGCAAGTTCCAGATCCTCGACGTGGTTGAGATGATGAAGCCCCTCACCAAGTTCACGCACCAGATTGTCAGCGGAAACAACATCCCGGCTCGGGTTCGGGAAGCCTTCCGCGTGATGCAGGAGGAGCGTCCGGGGGCCGCCCACCTGGAGCTTCCGGAAGACGTGGCCGCTGAAGAAGCGGAAACGCATGTCATCCCGCCCACCCGGGCCCGCCGTCCGATTGCCGAGGAGAAGGCCGTGGCGCAGGCGGTGAAGATGATTGAGCAGGCCAAGAAGCCGCTGCTCTGCATCGGCGCGGGGGCCAACCGCAAGATGACCTCCAAGATGCTCCGGGAGCTGGTGGACAAGACGGGCATTCCGTTCATTTCCACCCAAATGGGGAAGGGTGTTCTGGACGAGCGGGACCCGCTCTTCCTCGGAAACGCGGCGCTGTCGGCAGGAGACTTTGTGCACCGGGCTGTGGCGCAGGCAGACCTGATCCTCAACGTGGGGCATGACGACGTCGAGAAGCCGCCGTTTTTCATGGACCACAACGAGCCGACCGTCATTCACATCAACTTCTATGGCGCCGAAGTGGACCCGGTCTACTACCCCCAGCATGAGGTCATTGGAGACATTGCCAATTCGATTTGGCAGATCAAGGAGCACCTCGTTCCGCAGCAGCACTGGGATTTCAGCTACTTCAAGACGGTCAAGGCGGCTATGGATGCCCACGTCCAGGAGGGCTCCGATGACCCGGGCTTCCCGATGAAGCCTCAGCGCATGGTGGCCGATGTCCGGAAGGCCATGCCAGACAATGGGATCATCTGCCTCGACAATGGGGTTTACAAAATCTGGTTTGCCCGTAATTATGCTGCGTATCAACAAAATACGGTGTTGCTCGACAATGCGCTTGCGACCATGGGCGCAGGCCTGCCCTCGGCCATGGGCGCCAAGATGGTGCACCCAGATCGCAAGGTCATGGCCATCTGCGGAGACGGCGGGTTCATGATGAACTCTCAGGAGTTGGAAACCGCTGTTCGCCTCAACATGCACGTGGTCGTGCTCATCCTCCGGGATAACTCCTACGGCATGATCCGCTGGAAGCAGGCGAACATGAACTTTGAGGACTTTGGGCTCCAGTTTGGCAACCCCGATTTTGTCAAGTATGCCGAAGCCTATGGCGCCAATGGGCACCGGGTGGGCAGCACCGAGGAGTTCTTGCCCCTCCTTGAGCACTGCCACAACACCCATGGGGTGCATGTCATTGAGTTGCCAGTGGATTACTCTGACAACGACCGGATCCTCAACCATGAAATCAAGGAACTCAGCGCAAAAGTCTAATAGCCTCCGCGCCAGCATCTGGGGAGTGGGCCTGGCCCTGCTCCTCATGCTCGCCAGCCCTCTGCAGGCGTCGGTGAAGGTGCTTGCCCTCGGCGACTCGCTAACCGAAGGGTATGGGGTCGACAAGGAAGAGGCCTGGCCCTTTGTTCTGGAGCAGGCGCTGCTGGAACAGGGCTACGATGTGGAAATCGTCAATGCCGGCATCAGTGGCTCCACCAGTGCCAGTGCGCTTGGACGCCTGCGCTGGTACGCCCGGGCCAAGGCCGATGTGCTCATTCTGGCCCTGGGCGCCAACGATGGCCTGCGGGGCCTCAGTGTGGAAGAGATGAAGGACAACCTCGGCGAGGCCATTCAGTTTGCGCAGGCTCAGGGCATGAAGGTGCTCCTGGCCGGCATGCAGATGCCTCTGAATTATGGTCCGGAGTACACCGCCGAATTCCGAGACGCCTTCCCCCAGGTCGCCGAGACGCATCAGGTCGCCCTGATCCCATTCCTCCTTGAGGACGTCGGAGGCGAGCCTGACAAGAACATCGCCGACGGCATTCACCCCAACCCCGAAGGGCACCAGATCATCAGCCAGACCGTGGCCGAGTACCTCACGCCCCTCCTCCCCTGATCCGAATTGCATGATAGACGTCCTGGCGTTTGATGCCGACGATACCCTGTGGCACAATGAGCGCCTGTTCTCCTGGACGCAGGAACGCTTTCAGAACATCCTCAACGCCTACCACCCTGAAGTGGTGGACCAAACCCTCTATGCCACGGAGAAGAAGAACCTCCAGTACTTCGGGTATGGCATCAAGGGCTTTGTCCTTTCCATGATTGAAACCGCCGTGGAGCTCACCCAGGGAGAGGTTTCTGGAAGTGAGATCAAGCAGATCCTCGACTTTGGCAAGGAGATGCAAAACTCGCCTCTGGAGCTGCTTCCGGGAGTGGCAGACGTCCTCCACACGCTCGCGCCCCAGTACCGGCTCATGCTGATCACCAAGGGCGACCTGTTTGACCAGGAAACCAAGATCGCCCGCTCCGGACTCGCCGACCGCTTTGAGGCCGTTGAGATTGTGCGGGAGAAGGACGGGGCCACGTATCAGCGCCTGCTGACTAGGCATCAGGTGTCGCCGGAACGCTTCCTGATGGTCGGGAACTCCCTCCGGTCGGACATCCTGCCTGTTCTGGAACTCGGAGGATACGCGGTGCATGTTCCCTACGAACTCACCTGGGCGCACGAGCAGGCGGACCCTCCGGAGCATGAACGCTTCACCCAACTTCCCAATCTTGAAGCCCTCCCCGCCTGGCTTCAGCAACAGCAAGCTGCCTCATGACCCCACCCAGCCTCTTGAAGGGACGGCGCATCGCGCTCGTGCATGACTGGCTCAACGGCATGCGCGGAGGCGAGAAGTGCCTCGAGGTGCTCTGTGAGGTCTTTCCCGAGGCCCCGCTCTACACCCTGATCCATGAAAAGGGACGCCTCTCGTCCACCCTGGAGCAGATGGACATCCGGACCTCCTTCATCCAGCACATGCCCTACGGCATCAGCCACTACCGTCACTTTCTGCCGCTGCTGCCCAAGGCGATGGAGGCGTTCCGTTTGGACCAGTACGACCTCATCATCAGCACCAGCCACTGTGTGGCCAAGGGCGCCATTCCGGGTCCGAATACCTACCACATCTCTTACGTCCATGCGCCCATGCGCTACGTCTGGGACGCCTTTGACACGTACTTCCGGACCCCGCGGACGTCTCCAGCGGTGCGGCTGGCAGCAGAGCTTGTTCGCCCTTACCTGAAACGCTGGGACCGCGACACCGCCGACCGTGTCCACACGTACCTCTGCAACAGCCGCAACATCCGACGCAAGATCCGGGACTACTACGGACGCGAGTCGCAGGTCATTCACCCACCGGTGGACCTTGACCACTTCCAGCCCGGTACCGAAAAACAGGACTTCTACCTCATGATCGGTGCCTTTGCCCCCAACAAGCGGGTGGACCTCGCCATTGAGGCCTTCAACCGGATGGAGCTGCCCCTGAAGATTGTGGGGAAGGGGCAGGACGAGGACTACTGCCGAGGCATTGCCGGCCCGACCATTGAATTCCTGGGCGAGCTCGAGTCATCGGAGCTGCTGAAGCTCTACCAGCAGGCCCGAGCCTTTGTCTTTCCGGGAGAAGACGACTTCGGCATCACGCCTCTGGAAGCCCAGGCGTGCCAGACTCCGGTGGTCGCGTTTGCGGCCGGAGGCGCGCTGGAAACCGTCACAGAGCAGACGGGAATCTTCTTTGACGTCCAGACCGTGGACGCTCTCTGTGCGGCGATTGAAGACATGGAAGCCCGGCATGCAGAGTTCCGTCCGGAGGCCTTTGAGCAGAACACCGCTCGGTTCGGACGCGAACGCTACAAGGAGCAGATGGTCGCGGCCATCACCTTCGGGTACCAGCAGTGGCAGGCACAACGGGATTCCCAGCTGGCAGCATGATGGTCCGAGCCCTGTTGACCGGTCTGGCGGTGCTGCTCGCCTCCGGAAGCGCGTCTGCGCACTTTGAAGAAATCCTCCGAGACCGCCTGCGGACCCAGTACCTGCAGGAACTCAACTCGCCCCTCCTGACCAAACGCCTGCAGGCCACAGCCGCTTTTCTGGAGCATCCGGAGTGGGGACGCCCCATCCTCCGGGAGGCGATCTATGCCCCTCCCACTCCAGACCACCTCTGGCGCATTGTGCAGCTCCTCGGCAGCATCGGCACCGAACCGGACCTGGAACGGGTGCTGAACAACGTCCGGGCGGAAGACCTTGGCCCGCGCTCAGACCTGTGGGAAGCGACCGTGCAGCGCCTCTACTGGACCCACCATGAGCCTCAGGCCGCTCAGTTGACGCTGGCAGGACTGGAATTTCAGGAGCCTCAGCTGAGCAAGCAGGGAAAGCTGCTCCGCCTGGAAGGACAGCTGGCGTACACGATCCAGAACCCCGGGACGACTCCCCTGCTGCTTCAGGTGCAGCTGGACACCTGGCGCAGTCAGCTGAGCGCGCCCACCGAGTTTGACGTCCAGTGGCTTCCGGAAGGAGCCTCTCGCACCTTTCAGGTTCCGATCATGCTGGAAGTCCGGGCCGGCTTCTTCTACGTCCGGCTGGACTTTCGCCTCCGGAACCTCGGGAATGGTGACATTCTTGAGCACCAGACCCTCCGAGTGCCTCTGCCAGGCGCTCCGGCCGCGCAGTAGCTCGCTTCAAGCCGCAGGTTTGGGAGGCAACGGCGCCAGCGGTGGCCCAGCCGGGGCACTGAGGCGGCGGGTGAGTTTGTAAAAGCGGAGGTTGTGCAGCGCGGCCGCTGTGGAAAGCCCTGCGACCAGTCCCCACCACATGCTGACCGGACCCGTTTCCCAGACAAAGCCCAGCCCATACGCCAGAGTCAGGCCCATCCCCCAGTAGGCCAGGAGGTTGCTGATCATCGGAATCCGGGTGTCCTTCAGCCCCCGCAGCGCTCCGGTCGCCGAAATCTGCAGGCCGTCTGAAAACTGGAACAGCGCCGCCATGGCCAGCATCTGCACTGCCAGGAGGCGAACCTCTGTGTCCTGCGTGTAGAGCGACGTGATGGCTTCCGGAAACAGCAAAAAGCCGCTGGCGGTGCTGATCATGATCAGCACACTGAGCAAGATGCCCACTCGTCCCCGGAACCGAACGCCGTCCCAGTCTCGGCGACCTGCGGCCTGCCCCACCCGGCTTGTGATGGCGGCCGACAGTCCCAGCGGAATCATGAAGGTGATGGCCGCCACGTTGACCGCGACCTGATGGGCTGCCAGCGCCGTCACGCCGTAGGTTCCCATCAGCAGCGCCACCATGGCAAACATCCCCACCTCGGCCGCCAGGCTGAGCCCACTCGGGATGCCGATCTTCAGGATCTCCCGCCAGTACCCCCAGCGAGGCCGCTCCCACTTGGTGAGGACGTTGAGGGGACGCAACCGGGGGCTCCGGAGGATGTACCCCACCAGCGCCACCAGCATCACCCAATGCACCAGCGTGGTGGTCCACCCCGCTCCAACGGCTCCCAAACGCGGAAAGCCGAAGTGCCCAAAGATGAGGGTGTAGTTGCCCAGCACATTTGCTCCCAGCCCCAGAACGTGGATGATCATGTTCGGACGGGTGATGCCCAGCCCTTCCAGGAAGTGCTTCAGGGCCAAAAAGACATACGCGGCGGGCAGGCCCCAGCAAAGGGCCTCCAGGTAGCCATCGGTGATGCGAATGACCGCGGGGTCATACTCCATGTACTCAAGCAGCGGCTCCAGATTCGGCAGCACCAGCAGGCTCAGCACCAGCAGCACCAGGCTCACGCCCACCCCCTGCCGGACGCTGGGGCCAATGCGCTTCCACTTCCGGGCGCCATCGAGCTGTGCCACAATCGGCGTGATCGCCAGCAGGACTCCAATGACCAGGCAGATGATCGGGTGAAACAGGGCGCTTGCGGTCGCAATCGCTGCCAGATCGTTGGGGCTGACGTTTCCGGACATCACCGTGTCCACAAACTGCATGGACATCATCAGGACCTGAGAGACCATCACCGGAAAACCGATGCGCAGCAGCTCCCGGGCTTCCTGGCCAAATTGCGAGGCGCGGCTCATGCCACCCCTTTTTTTCCGGCCTCCCGCTGGGCCAAGCGGCTCAGGACCTGATGCCGCTCCTGCGAACTCATCTCTGACCAGCGGGCAATTTCATCAAGCGAGCGGCCACATCCTCGGCAGTGTCGGGTTTCATCCAGAAAGCATTGGCGGACACAGGGACTGGGGATTTTCAAGGCGTTCTCACGTGGTTGGACAGGAATCAAAAGCAGGCGGCGGCTCATGAGGTAAACTCAACCAGACTACCGGACCTTCAGCGTCAGGAGCAATCTTAACTCGTTCGGCTCCGCCAACGGCGGCGTCTTTTTGGCAACTGCTTGCCGAGACCGCCTTTCGGCCGGCAAACGGCTCGGCTCACGGTTCCGGAATTCCTTCCAGATGAGCCGAATTCCCCTCGGATTCGTAACAAGTTCGCAGCATTTTTTAGCTTAATCCCTGATAAGGGCTGTGTTAAGGTGATCTGCTCAATAAAAAAACCACCTGAAGAGGGTGGATTTCTGCAAAACTTTCGGACTGAACCTTATGAAGGGATTCAAAAGCGAGAACCTGCTGATCATCCTCAGCGTGCTGGTGCTCTCCTTGTTCCTGGTGAACATGTTCAATGGCTCGTCAGGCGGCCAGCGCATGAACGAGATCATTTACAGTGACTTCCGCAACTCGGTCCTCTCCGGAGAGGTCATCAACGCCCAGATGATTGGGGAGTCCCGCATTGAAGGCGTCCTGGCCGACGGCAACCCCTACCGCACCTATGTGCCTCCGGAGCACCCCGGCGTTGTGGACATGCTCCGGCAAAATGGCGTGCAGTTCAACTACATGCCCGAGCCCGGATTGCCCTGGTACCTGAGCCTCTTCATTCACTGGGGGCCGTTTTTGCTGATCTTCGGCATCTGGATCCTCCTCATGCGCCGCATGCAGGGCTCCGGAGGCGCCGGGAAGATGTTTTCGCTCGGGCGCAACCGGGCCAACAAGATTGAGCCCGATCAGCTGCAGATCACCTTTGAAAACGTCGCCGGCGTTCAAGAAGCCAAGGAAGAGCTTTACGAGACCATCGAGTTCCTCCGCGATCCAGCCAAGTTCCGCAAGCTCGGAGGCCGCATTCCCAAGGGGATGCTCATGTCCGGATCTCCCGGAACCGGCAAGACGCTGCTGGCCAAGGCCGTTGCCGGAGAAGCCGGGGTGCCGTTCTTCAGCATGAGCGGCTCCGATTTTGTGGAAATGTTTGTGGGCGTCGGCGCCAGCCGCGTCCGGGACCTCTTTGAGGAAGCCCGGCGCAACGCTCCGTGCATCATCTTCATTGACGAGATTGACGCCGTGGGCCGAAGCCGTGGCGCCGGACTCGGCAGCGGAAACGACGAGCGGGAGCAGACCCTCAACCAGCTCCTCGTGGAGATGGACGGCTTTGACGCGACCGAAGGCATCATCGTGATTGCCGCCACCAACCGTCCGGACGTGCTGGACCCTGCCCTCATGCGTCCCGGACGCTTCGACCGCCAGGTTCATGTTCCGCTTCCCGATGTCCGGGGACGGGAGGAGATCCTGAAGATCCATGCCTCGAAGGTCCAGATGGCTGACGGCGTTGACCTCTCGGTTGTGGCCAAAGGCACTCCCGGCTTTTCCGGGGCCGACCTGAAGAACCTCGTCAATGAAGCGGCCCTGGGCGCCGCCCGGCACAACAAGACCTCCCTCGCCCTGACGGACTTCGAGTGGGCCCGCGACAAGGTCCTCATGGGACCTGAGCGGCGCTCCATGGTCATGAATGAGAAGGAGAAGAAGACCACCGCCTACCATGAAGCCGGACACGCCATGGTCTCGGCGTTGCTGCCCAACACGGACCCGGTCCACAAGGTCACCATTGTGCCCCGTGGACGCGCGATGGGGGTGACGTCGTACCTGCCGGAAAACGACAACCGCAGCTACGACCGCGAGTACTTGAGCCACCGCATTGCCACCGCCATGGGTGGACGGGCTGCCGAGGAGATCATCTTCAATGAAATCACCACCGGCGCCAGCAACGACATCCAGCAGGCCACCGACATGGCCCGGAACATGATCATGCGCTGGGGAATGAGCGACAGCTTCGGACCGATTGTGCTGGGAAGCGACGAGTCTCACGACATCATGGGACGGGACATGCGCATGGACCGCGAGTACAGCGACGAAACCGCCACCGAGATCGATCGGGAGATCCGGGAGCTCGTGCAACGGCACTACGACTTGGCCAAGCAACTGCTGCAGGACCACATTGAGGTCCTCCACCAGGTGGCGCAGACGCTTCTTGAGGAAGAGATCATTGATGGCGCTCGTATTGATGAGATGCTCAAGCAGGCCTCGTCTTCCCCAGCGTTGCAGCCGGAAGGTTAATGAGCGCTCCCAAACCCTTCGCGTTTCACTTGATGACGCTGCTCCCCCGCAAGGAGTTCACACGCCTGTGCGGGTGGGTGGCTGACCTGCCGCTCCCCGGGATCCTCCTCCAGCCTCTGATCCGGACCTTCGCCTGGGCCTTTGGGGTGGACTGGTCAGAAGCCGCTTACCCGCCGAGCGCGTATCACAGCTTCAACGAGTTCTTCACCCGTCCCCTCAAGCCCGGAATCCGTCCCCTCGCCGCAGGCGCCAACACCCTGATCTCTCCGGTCGATGGCACCATTGGGCAGTTTGGCTCCATTACGGAAGGGCGCCTCATTCAGGCCAAGGGCATCGACTACTCCCTGGCAGCGCTGCTGGATGACCCCGACCGCGCCCAGCAGTATGAAGGCGGAGAATTCCTCACCATCTACCTCGCGCCCCACAACTACCACCGCATCCACACCATGGTCGATGGGACCGTCCGGCACTTCTCCTACATTCCGGGAGACCTCTGGACCGTCAGCCCCCTCGGGGTGGAGCACGTCGACGGCCTCTTTGCCGTCAATGAGCGCCTGACCTCTTACCTGGAAACCAGTGCCGGAGAATGCGCCCTGGTCAAAGTCGGCGCAACGGTTGTCGGACGCATCAGAGTGCGATATGATAGCGCGATTTCAAATCAGCGTGGCGCTGTTGTCCGCCATGCGACCCTGAAAACTCCGCTTTCCGTCACCCGCGGAGAGGAACTCGGACAGTTTGAACTGGGCTCAACCGTGATCCTGCTCTTCCAGAAGGGGCAGGTGCGCTGGGGAGACCTGCACGTGGGGACGCCCGTCCGGCTTGGAGAAGCCCTGGGGCACTTCAATTACAGTTACACGAAGGCAAGCAATGATTGATTTTTCCGGAAAACGCGGGCTCATCGTTGGGGTGGGCAACCAGCGCAGCATCGCCTGGGCCATCGCAGAGCAACTCCATGAACTGGGGGCCGAGCTGGGCCTGACTTACCTCCGGGATCCCAAAGGGCGCTTTGAGGCCAACGTCCGGAAGCTGGGAGACCAGGTGAACGCGTCTCTGATTCACGAATGTGACGTTTCCAGTGACGAATCCATTGCTCAGTTGATGGAGCAGCTCCACAGCCAGTGGAGCGACGGCGCCGATTTCCTCGTCCACAGCGTCGCTTATGCCGACCATGAGGACCTGAGCAAGCCCTTCTCCGAGACCAACCGGGAAGGCTTCCGCAAGGCCCAGGAGATCAGTGCCTACTCGTTGCTGCCCCTCACCGACGGGATGCTGCCCCTGATGCGCAAGCGGGGTTCCGGAAGCGTCGTGAGCGTCAGCTTCATTGGCTCCACCCTCGCGGTTCCCAACTACAACGTCATGGGCACCGCCAAGGCGTCGCTGGAAGCGTCCACTCGCTACCTGGCGCGTCAGCTCGGTCCAGAAAACATCCGGGTCAACACCATCTCGCCGGGGGCCATCCGGACCCTTGCGGCTTCAGGCATCAAGAACTTCTCCGAGATGCTCCGGGTTGCGGGTGAGCACTCCGCCATGCTCCGGACCGTCACGCAGCAAGAGGTTGCCAAGAGCACGGCCTTCCTGCTCAGCGATGCCGCTTCGTCCATCACCGGACAGTTGCTCTTTGCCGACTGCGGTTACTCCATCATGGCCAACTAGGCCCCGCCTTCCTTCCGGAACCTCTGGAGAAACGGAGGTTCCCACGCTTCAAGGTTTCCGTACAGCAGCATGTGCTGGCGCTCAGACGCCGCAAGCGCCTGGTCGGCTTCGGCCAGCTCATGAGCGCGGCGGTGTAGCTTGTCGAGGTCCTTCTTGAGGAGGCGCTGAGAGTCTTCAGAGAGGGTCAGGGGCAGGCAAAGCGCTGGCGCCTCCGGACGAGGCAACGCCTCCTGGGTGCAGAGTTCCCAAAGCGGGCTTCCGGGGGCAATGAGGGCCTGACGGGAGACCCGCATCCGAAGGCGGTTTCCCGGGTACAGTTCCACAACCTCCAGACGGTCCAGCTCCAGCAGCAACGCGTTCACTTCCGCCAACGTGAGGGCATACTGCTGAGTGATCTCATCCGGACTCCACCCCGTCACCACCAGGTAGGCCACCAGCAAGAGACGGGGCTGCTTCAGCAGAGCATGGTGCTGCTCCTCGGTGAGTTCCTGACTCATCGTCCGCTCGTGCCGATGGGTCATTTTCGCCAGCTCATAGAAGTCGAGATCAAGCACCTTGAGGATGCGTTCGAGGCGTTTGAGGGACAAACTTTCTTCCGAAAAGAGTCGCTTGATGCTGGACTCACTGAGCTTGAGCCGCTGGGCAAGGCTCCGGTAGGTGATGCCTTGCACCTTCAGGTAGAACTTCAGGGCATCCAAGAGACGGGCGGTCTGTGTCATGGTACTGAAAGGCTCAAAAAGTGCTACTTCGGAATTTTGGCTTTAACCGGGAAGAGCCCCGGTTATGATACGCTGTTCAGCATAATTCCGAGGGAAGACGTTGCAATGTTTTTTGGCGACAGCGTCGGAAGTCCCTCCGGAGCAATTGATGAAAAGGGGAGAATGACCAAGAAAGTTGATGATTTCCGTCTGAATTTAAGAGGAAAAGAATACGTGCCCATCATCACCGGAGGCATGGGCGTGGACATTTCCTCAGCTGCTCTTGCGCTGGAAGCAGCGCGACTTGGGGGCATCGGTCACATCTCAGATGCCATGGTGCCCACGGTATCGGACCGGCGTTACAACACGCATTTTGTCCAGGACAAGTACAAGACCTTCAAGGCCAATGCGGACAGCTCAGACAAGGCCGAGGTGCAGTTCGACTTGGAGCAGCTTGCAGAAGCGCAGCGCCTGCATGTGGAGAACACGATGACTGCCCACAAAGGCAGTGGAGCGATCTTCGTGAACTGCATGGAGAAGCTGACGATGAACAACACCCGGGACACCCTGCGGGTCCGGCTGCGTGCCGCCATGGACGCAGGCATCGACGGCATCACCCTCAGCGCAGGGCTGCACCTCAACTCCTTTGAGCTGATGGCAGATCATCCTCGTTTTCATGATACCCTCCTCGGCATCATTGTCTCCTCCGTCCGGGCGCTCAAGCCCTTCCTCAAGCGTGGGGCTCGGGTGAACCGGCTTCCGGACTTCATTGTGGTCGAAGGTCCCCTTGCGGGAGGACACCTGGGCTTCGGCATGGACTGGGCCGAGTACGACCTCAGGACCATCACTGAAGACGTCCTTGCGTTTGTCAAGGAGAACGAACTCAACATCCCGGTGATTCCAGCCGGAGGCATCTTCACCGGAACCGACGCGGTGGAGTACCTGGAAATGGGAGCCGATGCCGTTCAGGTGGCCACCCGCTTCACGGTGACCCACGAGTGCGGCCTCCCGGACAGCGCCAAGCAGCAGTACCTGAAGGCCGAGGAACAGGACATTGTCGTCAATACCATCTCGCCAACGGGCTACCCGATGCGGATGCTCAAGAACTCCCCCGGCATCGGCTCTGGAATCAAGCCCAACTGCGAGGCCTTCGGGTACATCCTCGACAAGGGTGGCAAGTGTGCCTACGTGGAAGCCTACCACCGTGAGCTTGCCAACAGCGACGGCGGCAAGATTTCCGTTCAGGACAAGACCTGCCTCTGTACCCACATGCGCAAGTTCAAGATCTGGACGTGTGGGCACTACACCTACCGCCTGAAGGACACCACGCACCAGCTCTCCAACGGCTCCTACCAGTTGCTGTCGGCCGAGCATGTCTTCCAGGACTACCAGTTCAGCACGGATCATCAGATCAAGCTTCCGGAACAGGAAGCCTCTGAAGACTACCTCCTCGAAGTCGCCTAAGGCGTTTTCAGCTGATCCCGGAGGCCTTCCTCCGGGATCTCCTTCCTTTCGATTCCCTGTTTACAGATACGTTTCATAAGCGCGTGGATCCGTCCCCGGTGAGGCAGGGAGCGAATTCCGCTGTTCCATGCGGTCCAGCTCCAGCATCTGTTCTGGAGCCTGCGGCAACCGGGGGGCCTGCCAACCGTTTCCACTGAAGTACACCACACTGAGCACCAGCACCACCAAGACCACCAGCATGGCCTTGCGCTCCTTCGGGTCAAAGTCGTTCAGCATGTCAAGTCCCCGCTTTGGTTACACGGTCTGGGAATAGCGCGGCCCTTCGGACTCAGACGGGTCCTTGAGGTAGCGGTCAAACGCCATGGCCACATTGCGGACAAAGAGCCGCCCCAGCGAGGTCAGTTGCAGCTGGGTGGCTTCTCGGGTGAGCAACTCCTCAGCTTCCAGGTTGGAAACCGCCGGTTCCACTTCTGCCAGCAGGTCGGTAAAGCGCGCCCCATGCCGGGTTTCCAGATCCGGATAGTTCAGGAAGCCCTGGCACATCAGCTCCTCAATGACCTCACGGCGCATCTGGTCGTCAGCATCCAGCTGCATGCCCCGACGGGGCTCCAGGCGTCCGGCCTCAATCGTCTCCATGTAGTCGTGCAGGTCCTTCGGGTTCTGCCAGAAGCTATCCCCAAAGTCGGAAATCGCAGACACCCCCAGGCCGATCTGGGCCATGCCGTGCAGGGTGGTGTACCCCATGAAGTTCCGGTGCAGGGTCCGGTTCCGGCGAGCCTCGGCCAGGTCATCTTCCGGAAGGGCGTAGTGGTCCATGCCGATCATCTCGTAGCCGTCTTCCGTGAGGTGCCGAATGGTATCCAGGTACACCCCAATCTTCTCATCCGGATCCGGAAGGTCTTCTTTGCGGAGCGCACGCTCGTGAGCCTTGAACATCCACGGTAGGTGGGCAAAGCTGTAGATCGCCAGGCGGTCCGGGCGGAGCTTCGAGACTTCTTCCAGGGTCTTCCGGAAGCGCCGGCGGTTCTGGAGCGGCAAGCCGTACACCAGGTCGAGGTTGATGCTGGTGTAGCCCAGCTCCCGGGCGCTGTAGTAGGCGGTTCGGGTTTGCTCAAGCGTCTGGTAGCGGTTGATGGCCTGCTGGACGTCTTCATCAATGTCCTGCACCCCAAAGCTCATGCGCCGGAAGCCCAGCTCGTGGAGCGTCTCCAGCTGCTCCCGAGTCGTCACACGCGGGTGAACTTCAATCGCCCACTCCTCTCCTTCAGCCGGATCAAAGTGCTGGCGGAGGATGCCGGCCACCCGACGCAGTTGGTCCACATTGAGGTAGGTGGGGGTGCCTCCTCCCCAGTGCACCTGCGCCGCAACCTTCCGGGACCCCAGCCCCTTGGCCACCTGGGCCACTTCCCACTCCAGGGCATTCAGGTAGCGCTCCACCAGTTGCTGGTCGTTGGTGATGTAGCGGTTGCAGCCACAGAAGGTACAAAGCTTCTGGCAAAACGGCAGGTGGACGTACAGGGCCACCGCGCGGTCCTTTTCCCCTTCTCTGGCCAAACTTTCCTGAAACGGCTCCGTAAAGAGGCCGTCCTTCCAGTTCGGAACCGTGGGGTAGCTCGTGTAACGGGGTCCGGGCCGATTGTAGCGCTGGACCACCTCAGTGGTAATGGTCGGGGTTTCCGGCATAACGTCTTCTCCTTCGTCACTCAAACAAATCATTCATCAGGTCCCCAGCACGTAGCACACGCTTGTGGTCCCGCTTCCGCCCAAATTCAGCATCGCAAAGTTCCGGGCGCCTTCCACCTGATAGGCTCCCGCGTTTCCAGACACCTGCTTCCAGCAGTCGAGGAACATCCGGACGCCTGTTGCGCCCACCGGGTGCCCTCCTCCGATCAGGCCACCACTGGGGTTCATCGGAAGCGTGCCTCCGAAGGCAATCACGCCTTCCTCAATGGCCTTCCAGCTTTCTCCGGGAGCCGTGATGCCAAAGTGATCAATCGCCATGTATTCGGAGGTCGTGAAGCAGTCGTGCGTTTCCACACCGTCTACGGCAAACACATCCGGAAGCTCGGCTCGCCGGAAGGCATCTTCAATGGTCCGACGGACGTGCGGAAGGACATACGGCTGCCCCTGGCTTTCCTGAACCTTCGCATCAAAGAGCATGGGCCCGGTGCGCTGCCCCCATCCCTTGATGAAGGGAATCTGCTCAACCGACCGACCACGGGCCTGTGCATACTGATGGGCGTAACGCTCAGAGGCAAGGAAGACCACCGCCGCTCCATCCGTGATCTGGGAACAGTCGCTTAGCCGAACGGGCCCTCCAATGACCGGATTGCTGTCCGACTCACTGGTGTCGAGGGTCTTTTCCGCGTACCAGGCTCGGGTTTGCGCCAGCGGATTCCGCTGGGCGTTGCCGTAGTTGATCCGAGAAATTTCGGCCAGGTGTTCGTACGAGAGCCCATACCGCGCCCGGTATTCGTCCCCAAGGCGCCCAAACAGCTTGGGGAAGGGAAACTCCACGCCTTCGGCTTCACGGCGGTACCACGCCGCTGTTCCCAAAAACTCCCCGCCCTCTCGAGGCGACACCGTCTTCATCTGCTCCACCCCCACCACACAGGCGAGGTCGTAGCGTCCGGACTCGATTTCTGCGGCGGCGGCCTGCAGGGCAATGCTTCCGGAAGCACAGGCCGCTTCATGCCGGGCAGTCGGAATGCCCACGAGGCGCGGATCCGCTTCCAGCACAAAGGCCCCCAGGTGCCCCTGCTTGCAATACAGCTCTCCGGCAAAGTTTCCCACATGGGCCACCTCCACCTCGGAAGGATCCAGTTGCGTCTGCTCCAGAGCCTGCTGAATGGACTCGGTGAAGAGGTCCACCAGCTCCTTGCCCTCCTTCTTCCAGTTGCGGCTGAAATCGGTCTGCTCACCTCCAAGCACATACACGCTCATCTGCTCTCCTTCTCAAAGTCGTGGGGATTCCCCTGGTCGGGTCAGGGCTCTTTCACTGTAACGGCTTTGATCGAACGCTCCAGCCGTTTTCTTCGTGAGCCTGCGCGTGGGGTGTGCTAGAGTTTCGATTGCACCCGAACCTCAACCCGACCTGAGACTCATGAGTACCGGCTTTTTCACCAATCCCATCTACCTGGAACACGACACCGGCGAGCATCCGGAAAATGCCGGACGGCTCCGCTCCATTCAGTCCCGCCTGCAAGGATCGGGGCTGCTCGACCACCTGGAGCCTCGCTCCGGACGCAAGGCGGGCATTCATGAGGTCAACCTGCTCCACACCCGTCAGCACATCACTCAGGTCGAAGAAGCCTCGGCCACCGGTGTCAACACCCTGGGGTCGCCCGACTGCATCGTCTCCGATCACACCTACGAAGCGGCGCTTCATGCAGTAGGTGCAGCGCTGGACGCCGTGGAGGAAGTGGCCAGCCGTCGACTCGATAACGCCTTCTGTGCTGTTCGGCCTCCGGGGCACCACGCCGAACAGGCGGAAGCAATGGGGTTCTGCTTCTTCAACAACATCGCCCTGGCCGCCGAGTTCCTGATCCGCGAAATGGGCTTTCAGCGCATCGCCATTGTCGATTTCGACGTCCACCACGGAAACGGCACCCAGCACCTCTTTGAAGAACGCAGCGACGTCTTCTTCATCAGCACCCACCAGCATCCCCGAACCTGCTACCCAGGCACCGGATTCGACTCCGAACGGGGACGTGGGCTCGGCACCGGCTACACCCTCAACGTCCCACTCCTTCCCGGGACCCAGGATGAGGAGGAAGATGGCCGAGTGGTCGAGGATCTTGAAGATGTGCTTGGCCCGT
>JAYOTF010000026.1:0-46207 GCA_038150265.1 Deltaproteobacteria bacterium
GAAGTAGTCGTTCCAGATGAAGGTAAACTCCAGCACAGCCAGTGCGGCCAGTGCCGGACGCACCAGCGGCAGAATGACGCTCCAGTAGACCCGCCACTCGGAGGCGCCATCGATGCGGGCACTTTCCACTAGCTCATGAGGCAGTTCCCGGATGAAGCCTCTCAGGAAGAAGGTGCAGAACCCCGTTTGAAACGCCGTGTGAAAGAGAATCAGGCCCAGCTTGGTGTCATAGAGCCCCAGCTCCAGGGTCAGGTTCCGGACTGGAATCATCAGGATCTGGGCGGGGACAAAATTGCCGGCAATGAACATCGCAAAGACCAGGAAATTCCCTGGGAAGCGGTGCTTCGCCAGCGAGTACCCCGCGAGGGAGCTCAGGGCCAGGGTGGCCAGAACCGTCGGCAGCGTGATGACGAGGCTGTTGATGAAGTACTTCAGCATCGGAGTGGTGGCAAACACCTGGGTGTAGTTTTCCACCAGCGCCCACTGTTCCGGAACGCCCCAGTAGTTGCCGGCATTGATGTCGGCAAGCGAGCGGGCAGACGTCAGCAGCACCCCCACCAGCGGAAGCAGCCACAGCGCCAGCATCACATAGAGCAGCAGCCGGTAGCCCACTCGCGTGGTGGGGGCCGTCTGTTCAAGAGGAGTGGGGAACATCAGAGCCTCCCTTTTTCGTTTTTCCAGAGCCGGATCAGGAACCAGGCAATGTAGACATCAAGCAGCAGAAACAGAATGGTTGCCAGCGCTGCGCCGTACCCCATCCGGTAGTTGAAGATCGCCTGCTCCACCATCTCATACGCCAGCACCGTGGAGCTTCCCCAGGGGCCGCCCTGCGTCATGATGGCAATGAGGTCGAAGCTCCGGAGGGCACCCAGCACCGAGACCACAATGGCAATGAAGGTCGCGGGTCGTAGTTGCGGCAGCACCACGTTCCAGAACATCGCCCATCCCTTTGCTCCATCAATGCGTCCCGCTTCAATGACCTCCTTGTTGAGGCTGGCCAAACCCGTGATGTAGAGGATGAGGCAGTAGGCAATCTGGGGCCACATGGCGGCAGCAATGATTCCGTAACTGACGAGGTCCTCATTCGACAGCAGCGCCAGGGGTGAGGCGCCAATGGCCTTCAGGAAGAGATCGAGCAGGCCATACTTCGGGTTGTAAAACCAGGAAAAGACCAGCCCCACCACAACGGCGCTGACCACAAACGGGAAGAAGAACAGCGACTTGATGACCCGAAGTTCCAGCAGGTTCTGGTTCAGGAACAGCGCCAGCCCCAGGCTCAGAGGCGGAGCCAGCAAAAAGAAGACGAGCCAGAGGATGTTGTTCTGGACGGCGGTGATCACCCGCTCGTCTTCATACATTTCAAAGTAATTCGACAGCCCCACCCAGGTCATCTCTCCAAAGCCGTCCCACTCGTGCAGGCTGATCCAGAGGCTGGAGAGGATGGGGTGGATGACGTAAACGACAAACAGCAAGAAGGCGGGAGCCAGAAAGAAGACGGGAGCCAGACGCAATTGGTTGCGTTCCCAGAAGCTGAGTTGCATGAAGCGCGTTTTCGGAAAGTCAGGGAGGAAGGAGGGGCTCCGCAGAGCCCCTTTCGGCCCCTCGCTTCAGGGAGTGCCTGGGCGAGGGAAGCGTGACTTACTTGAAGATGCGCTGGCGCGCCTTGTCGATGCGGGCACGGATCTGCTTCTCGCGCTCAGGCTTCACCATGAACTCCTGGAAGCCCTTCATGCCTTCCTTGGCCATTTCCGGAGTGGTGTCGCGGTCATAGAACTGAGCCAGCCCTGCTGATTCGCTCAGGACCTTGAAGCCGATCTTGAGGAAGCGGTCGGAGGGCTCCGGGGCCTGCGAGTTCGGAGGCAGGTTGCCGATGGAGGTGGCCACCTCGTTGTTGATGTCGGCCCGAGCCACAAAGGCCAGGAAGCGCTTGGCATCCGCCTTGTTCTTTGCCTTGGCAGGAATGTGCAGGGTATCGGTCGGCGCCTCTTCGTAGGTCCGGACATCGGCATTGATCACCGGGAACTGGAAGTACCCGGTTTGGTCGGCCACGCCGGCATCTTCCAGGCTGGGCACAATGAAGTTGCCGATCAGGTACATGGCGGCTTCTCCATTGATCATCGGAGCCTGAGCTTCCTGCCAGGAGAAGGTGGCATGGTTCTCCAGGAAGTACCCCTTGCGGGCCATGTCTCCCCAGATCTCGAAGACCCGATCCAGCCGTGGGTCCTCATAGGAGGCCTTGCCATCCATCAGGTCCATGTGGAAGTCCATGCCGTTCACACGCAGGTTGAGGAAGTCGAACCAGCCGGCAGCCGTCCACAGGTACTTGGTGCCAATCGTGACCGGGGTCACCCCGTTCTGCTTGAGGGTCTCGCAGATGTTCATGAAGTCCGCCCAGGTCCGGGGCTCGCCCAGTCCGTACTTGGCAAAGATGTCCTTGCGGTAGTACACGCCCCACTGGTAGTACGCGTAAGGCACACCGTACTGCTTGCCGCTCACATTCAGAGCCGAGGCGGTGGAGGCCATGTTGTTGTAGAGGTTGTTGTCCTTCCAGACGTCACTGACGTCCTCAAACAGCCCCTGATCGACAAAGAACTTCATGCGGTTTCCGGCAAACCAGGTCACGACATCTGGCGGATCGGCCTGCAGGAAGTTCCGGATGGCCGTCTTGTAGGCCTCATGGTCGAAGATGTTCAGTTCCACATCCACATCCGGATTTTCCTTCTCAAAGTCGGCAACCAGCTTCTCAAAGGCCTGCTTGGGTGCCGGGTCGGAGGTGTTTGCGTTGATGACGAGTTTCCCGGCCAAAGCGGGGGACGCAGCCAGCACAGCTGACGCGAAGAGGGTCATGAAGCGTTTCATGCTATTTCTCCCTTTGGTTACAAAAAACGAGGCCAAGCCTCAGGAAATTCTCGATGCGAGAATAAAAATGTTCCTGCAAACCAGCGATGCTGTCAAATAAAGATTCCGATTTCTCAGTCTCCGCAGCAGCAGATGCAGCGGTTTGCTCCTCCAGCATCATGAGCGTTCCCGGAATTCCGGAGTGTGGAGGATCTGCAGCGCCTCGGCAGATTCGCCCTCCAGACGCCTCAACAGCAGGCGGCAGAGTTGCTCACCCGCCAACTCGAGCGAGGAGTGATAGGCGTTGATGCGGGGGTTGTTGAACTCCAGGTAGTTGGTCCCCTCAAACGCAATCAGGTCGAGGTCCCGGGCCAGGGTCATTCCGGACACACGCATCTCTTCCAGGATGCCAAGGGTCGTGGAAACGCCAGGGGATAGGATCGCAGAGGGAGGGTCCGGAAGGCTCCGGAACTGCCGGAAGATCGTCCGGCCGGCTTCAAACGACAGCTCGGATGAGATCACCAGCGACTCGTCAAACGCCTGCCCGCTCTCTGCCAGGGCCTGCCGGTACCCCATCAGGCGGTGCCCGGTGTAGTTCAGACTCTCTGGCGGGTTGATCAAGGCAATGCGCTGGTGCCCCTGCTTTTGCAGGCGCAGGCAGGATTCGTGGGTGATGTGCTCGTGGCGGACATCGAAGTACGGGTGCGGCGTAAACAACTCGGTTCGACCGAAGCTGACGAAGGGGAAGTCGTGTTCCAGCAGGTACTTGGCGCGCAGGTCCTGCCCCCGGGTTTGCCCAATGATGACCCCGTCAGCCAACTGCCCTTCCACAATGCGCTGGATGGGCTTGAGGAAGTCTTCATGCGTCAGGCGAGGCTGAATGCTCAGTGTGTACGGCGTCTCTTCCAGTGCCCGGATGATGCCCTGGCAGTAGAACATGAACCCCATTGCCGGGAAGGCGCTTTGAGGCTCCGGAGAGAGAATCAGCGAAATGGTGTGCGTCCGCCCTGTTCGCAACGACAGCCCACTCTGGTGCGGAATGTACCCCACCGAGTTGGCCACCTCCTTCACACGCGCAATGGTCTCTGGGCGAACCTCCGGGCCGTTCTTGAGCGCTCGGGAGACCGTCGTCACCGACAGCCCCAGCTCCTGGGCAACGGTTTTCAGAGTCGCTCGCTTCATCATCGGAAAACGCAGGGATCGGATTCTCTGGAAAAGGGGCGCAGAAGAAGCATCAGGAGGAGGGAGTGAGGGAATTGAGCCACTGTCGATGCGGAAGCGCCTGGGCCGCCACCGCCTGGGCCTGCTGATGCAGGTAGGCCACCGTGTCTCGTGCAAAGGCCCGAAGCCGGGGTTGCTGATCCATCTGGGCCTGGGCGACCTGCCGGTTCAGCAGTCCGAGGCCGTCCAGCACCGGGTAGTGGAGCAGTTCTTCCACATGCGGCAGCCCGTTCAGGTCGTTCCGGAAGTCTTCGGCACCAGGCATTTTGGTTTGCCAGAGCGCCAACCGTTCTCGGGTGCTGGGCTGAATGTACTGCTCAGCCACATCCTTCCAAAAGGGGCTGTCTCTTCGTTCTGAAACGTAGTGCAGGTTGATGAAGTCTCGGAAGTCATCGACCTGCTGCGCAATGGCGGCGTTGTAACGAGCCTGGCCTGACGCATCCGGATGCTGAAGGGCATCCAGGTGCTGCTGCACAAACAGCAACAGGGCCACCACCGTGCCATGAATGGAGGTCGCCTCCAGGGGTTCCAGAAAGCTCGAGGCCAGCCCCAGTGCCAGCACGTTCCCCGCCCACGTCTGCTGCAAGCGTCCGGCATCAATCGGGATGTCCTTGCGGGGCTCGATCTTCTGTCCCAGTACCGACTCGATCTCCGCCTGAGCCTGGTCAGGAGAAAGGTGGCGGTCGGAGTAAACGTACCCGCAGCCGAGGCGTTCCTGGGTCGGGATCTGCCACATCCACCCGGCCTTCTGAGCCCAGGCATGGGTGTAGGTCGGCAGTTCCTGATCTGGAGCCAGCTCCAGCCAGAACGGCATCGCCCGGTTAACGGGCAACACGTCTCCATAGCGCACCCACTCCACGCCCATGATCTGCTGAATCAAGGTCCGCGCAAACCCGGTGCAGTCCAGGAAGAAGTCTCCGTTCAGGGTCCGTCCATCCTGCAGGTGCAGGGTCCGGAGGTGCCCGGTCTCGGGATCCCGATCGCCTCCTTGCACCAAACCGTCAATGACCGTCACCCCACTGGCACGGGACCGCAAGTAGGCGCCGACCTTGGCCTGATCAAAGTGATAGGCGTGGTGAAACTGACTCACCGGAACCTGCCGCTGCTGCACCTGGGCAACCGGGGCCTTGTTTCCGGACATGAGGGCGCTGAAGACGTGGGACCGGGTGACCGAGCGCCCTGCAGCCACACAGAAGGTATCAATCCAGGAGCCCGCCTCCGGAATCCGATCGGTCAGGGCGTACGGGTCATCGATGGGACCATCATAGAAGTGCCCCAGCCTCCGCCAGTCCCGGTGCCGGATGCCATACTTGATGGTCGCATCCGTCTGGGCCAGGAAGTCGGCCTCCTCCAGGCCGAGCCCCTGCAGCACCCCGCCAAAGATGGAGGTGGTTCCTTCTCCCACCCCAATGGTGGGGACCGCAGAGCTTTCCACCAGGGTGATGGCAAGGGGCAGATGCTGCTGCTCGGCGGTGCTTTGCAGCATCAGGGCCGCCAGCCAGCCAGCTGTTCCGCCCCCGACAATGACGAGTTGACTCATGAGGTCAGGGGGTTCCGTTTGACAAAAAGCTCCGGCTTATGCCTGAGTCCAGGCGGGCAGCCAGTCCTTGTGGGCGACAATCAGTTCGTCCATCAACTCCCAGATCTGGTCCAGGTCCAGCTCCGCTCCGGTGTGGGGATCCATCATGGCCGCATGATAGATGTGCTCCCGGTTTTCCGTCAGCAGCGCCTGAACCGTCAGCTCCTGGACGTTCACATTGGAGCGGATGATCGCCGTCAGCTGAGGAGGCAGCGACGCAATGCGGGTCGGCTGAATGCCATTGCGGTCCACCAGGCAGGGGACCTCCACCGCGCAGCCTTCCGGAAGCGCCGTGATGTAGCCACGATTGGCCACATTACCATAGATCACACTGGGGGTTCCGGTCCAGACCGAGTTGACGATTTCAGACGCATACTCGACGGAATTCGGAATGTCGATCTTGTCTGCATTCTTGTACTCCTCCAGTTCATCCTCCCAGCGGGCGATCTGCTCCACGCAGCGCTTGGGGTACTCGTCCAGCGGAATGCCAAAGCGTTCAATGAGGTCCTCGCGTCCGGACTTGATGAACCAGGGAACGTACTCGGCAAAGTGCTCGGAGCTTTCGGTGGCAAAGTAGCCCAGGCGCTTCATCATTTCATACCGGACCTTGTTGGGGCAACGCGGGTTCCAGCTGCTTTCCGGACGCGGGTAGGTCCCGTCTCGGTAGCCCTTCTGCAGATCCGGATACAGGTCGCGGTAGGTGCCGTCTTCCATGACCTCCTCAAAGCGGAGGAAGTAGGAGACGTGGTTGATGCCCGCGGAGAGGTAGCGGATCTTGCTGATCGGAAGCTGCAGGTCACTGGCCAGCTCCTGAGCCGTGTGCTGCACGGAGTGGCAGAGCCCCACCTGCTTGATCTGAGGGAACTTGGCCGTGATGGCCCAGGTGTTGATCGCCATCGGGTTGACGTACTGGAGCATCAGCGCATTCGGGCAGACCTCCAGCATGTCCTCACACACCGACCACAGGTGCGGAACCGTTCGCAGGCCCCGCATGATGCCGCCCACGCCCAGGGTGTCGGCAATGGTCTGACGCAGGCCATACTTCTTCGGGACCTCAAAGTCCGTCACCGTCGCAGGCTCATACCCTCCAATCTGGAAGGCCATGACCACAAAGTCTGCGCCCTGCAGGGCTTCCTTCTGGTTCGTATGCAGGGAGTGCGTGGCGCCCACGCCCAGTGACGAAACGAGTTTGTTGAGCACAATCTCGCTTTCGCTCAGGCGCTTTTCATCAATGTCCATCAGAGCGATGTGGCTCTCCTTCAGAGCGTCTCGCTGCAGGATGTCCCCAACGATGTTTTTCATGAACACCGTCGAGCCGGCTCCAATGAATGTGATTTTCGGTTGATTCCGCATAGCTTCCGTACTTCAAGAAAAGGGGTTAAGTGCTCACCACTTCAAAAGCGGCCTTCACCAATCGTTTGGTGTACTCCGTTTGGGGATTTTCCAGGATCGCTCCTGTTGGACCTGCCTCCACCACGTTGCCCTGTTGCATCACAATCACATTGTGACACAGGGCCCGGACGACTTTCAGGTCATGACTGATGAACATGTAGCTCAGGTTGTGCTTGGCTCGCAGCTCCCGGAGCAGGTCAATGATCTGTGCCTGAATGGAAAGGTCGAGGGCTGACGTCGGCTCATCGAGCAAGATCAGGTCGGGCTTCATCACCAGGGCCCGCGCGATCGCCAGCCGCTGCCGCTGCCCTCCGGAAAACTCATGAGGAAAGCGCTGCATGACGTCGCGTGGCATCTGAACATCATCCAGGGCCTGCGCCACCATCTCTTCTCGCTCCCTGGCCGAGGCTCCGATGTTGTTCACAATCAGCCCCTCCTCAATGATCTGCTGAATGATCATCCGCGGGTTGAGGGAAGAGAAGGGGTCCTGAAACACCACCTGAATGCGGGGACGCAGCGGACGCATCTGCTTGCGAGACAGGCCATCCAGGCGCTGCCCATCAAACGTGATCGTGCCCTCGCCCTCTTCTCCCAGGCGAATCATTGCCATGCCCAGCGTCGTTTTGCCCGATCCGGACTCGCCGACAATCCCCAGGGTTTCTCCGCGGCGGATGGTGCAGGAGATGTTGTTGACCGCCACCAGGTCCGCATACTTGCGATTGAAGAAGCCTCCGAAGGCAATGCGGAAGGCAATGCGGATGTCCTTCGCCGTCATCAGCGGCGCCGCCTGCTCGTCCAAGGGGTCCGGACGTCCCTTCGGCTCGCTGGCGAGCAGGTGCCGGGTGTACGGATGCTGCGGGTTCGTGAACACCTCCTTGGTGTGGCCACGCTCCACGATCTCTCCGTAACGCATCACCACAACGGTATCCGATGTCTTTTCCACCACCGTCAGGTCATGCGTGATCAGGATGACCGCCATGTTGTGGCTCTTCTGCAGCGCCTTCAGCAGCGACAGGATCTCCGCCTGCACCGTCACATCCAGCGCCGTGGTGGGCTCATCGGCAATCAGCAGGTCTGGCTTGTTGGCCAGTGCCATCGCAATCATCACCCGCTGCCGCTGGCCACCGGACATCTCATGCGGGTACTGGCTCAACCGGGCTTCCGGATCAGGCAGCTGCACCTCCTCAAACAGGCGAAGCACCTCCTCCATGGCCTGCTGACGCGGCATTGGCCGGTGCGTCAGGATCACCTCGGCCACCTGATCGCCCACCCGGTACACCGGATTCAGCGAGGTCAGGGGCTCCTGAAAGATCATGGCAATGCGGTTCCCCCGGATCTTCTGCATCTGCAGTTCCGAGAAGGTCGAAATGTCTTCTCCATCAAACCAGATCTTGCAGTCCTTTCCCACCCGAGCATTCTCTGCCAGCATCGACATGATGGCACGAGCCGTCACGGATTTCCCAGACCCCGACTCTCCCACCACGGCCAGCGTCTCTCCGCGTGCCACCTGGTACGACAGCCCCCGGACCGCGTTCACCGTTCCGCTCACCGTCTTGAAGTCGACGACGACGTTTTCAATTTTCAGCAGAGGTTCAGTCATTGGAATAAGGGTCCATAGCGTCGCGTAATCCGTCTCCGAGCGCGTTGAAGGCCAGCACCGACACCACAATCATGCCCACGGGTGCCATCAGCCACGGTGCTGCGGCAAAGGATTGAAAGTCCCGGACCTGATTCAGCATGGTCCCCCAGCTCACCATTGGCGCCTGGACGCCCACGCCGAGGAACGACAGGAAGCTCTCCAGCAGGATCACTTCCGGAAGCTGATACGTGGCCCAGACGATGATGTGAGACGACGTGTTGGGGATGATGTGCCGGCTGATGATGCGCTGATCCGACGCTCCCACGGCCACAGCGGCCCGGACGTATTCCATGGAGCGGATCGAAATCACCTTCCCCCTCAGCTCCCGAGACAGATCCGCCCAGCGCAGCAGCACCAGAATCGCGGCAAACATGATGAAGATGCTGACGGGCTCCGCTCGCCGGGGCAAAATGGCCACCAACGCCAGGTAAAGCGGGAGGTCCGGAAATGATTTCACAAACTCGACCAGCCGCTGCACCACCATGTCAAAGGCCCCGCCAAAGTAACCGGAAGAGACCCCCACCACCGTGCCGATGATGCAGGAGATCAGCATCACCAACACGCCCATCAGGAGCGTGATCCGGGTGCCTTCGATCATCCGAGACGCCACGTCGCGTCCGAGGGAATCGGTTCCCAGGAAGTGCACAAACCCACCGTCTTTTGTGCCCAGCAGGCGGGTTCGGAACTCCAGGCCAAACAGCGTCCAGGGGTCGCCCTCCACCAGGAAGTACAACTCGTTCCGGATCGACTCATCAGGCACAAAGGTGATCTCATACGTGATGGGGTCCATGTCTTCACGGAATCCCAGCACGTACGGGCGGGTCAAGCTGCCATCGGTGTCAAAAATCCGGATGCTCTGTGGCGGAGAGTAAATGGCTGCGCGGTCCTTGGTTTCCGCGGCATACGGAGAGATGAACCCGGAAAAGACCGCCGAGGCCAGAATGAAGAGGCACCCGATCAGCCCGATGACTCCGTAGCGGTTGTGAAAGAACCGGCGACGGACCAGCTGCCAGTACGAAAGGTGGTTCGCGGCCGTGACCGCTTCGGCGTTTTGATTCAGATCGCTCATGCTGCCGTCCTCAGGAGTTGGTCAGGGTCGCGCGACGCACTCGCGGATCCAGCAAGGCCAGCGCCAGGTCGGCAAACAGGTTCCCGACGACCAGCAGCACCGAAACCATCATGAAGATGGCTGCGACCACGTACATGTCCCGATCTCCAACCGAGCTCAGGATCAGCGGCCCCAGGGTCGGAATGCCCAACACAATGGCAATCTCGATCTCTCCCTTGATCATGTAGTCAAAGCGGGTCCCCAGGTTCATGATGACGGGGTGCAGGGCGTTGGGCACCGCATGCTTGAACAGCACCTTCCCGCGGGAGAGCCCCTTTGCCCGGGCCGTCTCGATGTACTGCATGTTCATCACATCCAGCAGGTTCCCGCGCATCATCCGGGTGGTGTAGGCCTGCCCCGCCCAAATGGAGACGGCCAGCACCGGCCAAACGTGCTTCAGGAAATCCCAGAACTTGTCCAGCGTCCAGCCCTCCTGAAGGATGTACTGGGGCGAATTGATGGCCCCGATGTAGGGGGAGTGCCAGACAATGGCCAGGAAGTAGAGGATGACCAGAGAAATGACGAATTTTGGAATGACGATGCCCATGAAGGCAATGAGGGTGGCGAGGTTGTCGCCAAGTTTGTACTGATTGGTCGCCGCGTAGATTCCCAGCAGCACGCCGGTGAGCTGACCAAACACCAGGGTGATCACCGCGAGCAGCAACGTCCGCGGCAATCGGGTTCCAATCACATCGGTGACCGGGCGATTCTGTTCAAACGACATCCCGAAATCACCCGACAGCACAATGTTCTTCAACCACTCGAGGTACTGAATCGCCACCGGCTGATCCAGTCCCAACCGCTCCCGCATCAACTGCGCCTGAGGCAGCAGCTCCTCATAAGACTTCCCGGTTTGCGCCGAGGTGTTGGCAATCCACGTGTCGACAAAATCTCCGGGCACCGCCTGAATGATGGCAAAGGATACCATGGAGATCCCGATCAGCAACGGGATGGCCACCACAATTCTCTTGATGAAGTAGATCAGAAAACTCACCTGCTTGTCCTCACTGGGCCAGAGGGTTCAATACGGAAGCGGGACGGTGGACGCCTGGCCCTGAGCAGGCCAGACGCCCATGAGGGTCAATACTCCGCGACCGTGCCGGGGAGCAGCTCAGCGATCTGCTGATCCTTGGGCACCCAGAGGCGCTCACGAACCACACCATCTTCCGCCCACTCGTACATGAACACCGGGGTTCCCGGGTGCGCATTGCGGACACGCTTGTTGACGAGCAGCGCGGCCGGGACCTGCACCAGGCCGATGTTGTAGAGGTTGTCGGTCAGCAACAGCTGCATCCGACGGGCAACCTCTGCCTTCTTGGCGGCATCGTCTGTGGAGTTGAACTGCTGCACCAGGTCCGCCAGCTCCCCTTCAAAGGGCAGCAGGTTGCGACCATCGGTCCCCGTCAGGTGGAACGCTGGGCAGATGTCGGAGATGGGCAGGTTCCCGCAGGCTTCCCGAGTCGGCAGGACAAAGTTCGCCCGTTGCAAAATCGCGGTGAAGTCTCCGGAGTTCCGCATCGGATCAAAGCTGGTCTCGTCAACCGACTTCGGCAGCACGCGAATGCCCACCTCAGCCAGCTGCGACGTCACCGCATCGATCTGCTTGCGGTCATCATTGCGCTGCGCCTTGTAGGTCATGTCGATGACCAGATCCTCGCCGGTGCCCGGGAGGTTGAGGATGCCATTGCCGTCGGTGTCCTTGAGGCCCAGTCCGGCCAGCAGCTTCTTGGCTCCAGCCTGATCAAAGGGGGTGAACACGGAGCTTCCTGCATCATAGTACGGCGAGCCCGTGGGGTAGCCTCCCATGTACGCATAGGCAAACGGTCCTCGGGCCAGGGCCTGCCCAATCGCGTTGCGGTCGAGCGCATGGCTGACGGCTTTGCGGAAGTTCAGATCCCGGAACAGCTCACGCAGCTCCTTGTCGTAGGCACTCTTGGCCATGTTGGCGGAGTAGTTCAGCTCAATGCGCCAGGCCAGCGTCCGGGGGCCAAACTTGGCGGAAACCGGAGCCTGTGGATCCTGACTCTGCTTGAGGGCCTCCACGAAGTTTCCGGGGTTTTCCATGTTGGAGAAGTCCCCGGTTCCGGCCACAGCCTGCGTGGTTCGGTCGTCCCAGGTGGTCAGCTTGAAGTGCATCTCGTTGATGTACGGCAGCTGGTTGCCCTGCTCGTCGACCTTCCAGTAATACGGGTTGCGCCGCATGATGATGATCTCATCCGGCTTGTGCTCCACCGGCACCCAGGCGCCCAGCACCGGAATCGGCAACTGGTCTCCCGGCATGCTGTTGAGGTAGCTGTCGTAAGTGGCACTCGAGTTGTACTTCGGGTGCATGCCCTTCAGCACATGGCTGGGTCCGGGGCAGCCCTGAATGTAAGCGAGCCCCTCCACCACGGTGTTGGACTGCTTGCTCGGAAACTTGAACTTGAAGGTGTAGTCATCCAGCACCTCCAGCTTCGCGCCTCCTCCGAAGGAGCCCGCCTGAATGCGGGAGGCAACGTTCTCGTCTTCAACGTTGTCGTTCCACCAGAACGCGATGTCCTCGGTGTCAAACGCGTCTCCGTCCGACCACTTGGCGCCTTCCACCAGGTGCATGGTCAGCTCCGTCATGCCGGCATTCCACTCCCAGCTCTTTGCCAGGTTCGGCAGCGGACCCGTCTGGTCGTCAGCCTTGATCTGCCAGCGGGGGCCCTGACGCACCAGGCACTCCTGGACCGCCATGTTGATGCCGCCCCAGCCCTGATGCTGCCCAGCCAACCAGTTGAAGCCCTCCGGGCGTCCCCCAATGACGTGCCGGAAGACCCCGCCATACTGTCCAATGCCATCAGACATCGCGTCTGTCTTGAAGATCAGGGGCTCTTTGGGCAAACGGTCCTTCACCGGAGGCAACTTGCCTGCGGAAACCAGCTTGTCAAGGAAGGGAGCCTGATGGTACTCCGGCAAGGTGCCATACGAGTACAGGTCGTTCCGACCAATCAGGTCATACTTCAACCCGGAAAGACTCCGCTCCGGAGGCATCGGGTCTGCCTGAGCCGGTGCAACAACGGCCAGCAAAGCCGCAGTGAACAGGGGCGCCAGTTTTTTCATTGTTCCTCTCGAAAGAGATGGTTGGAAAAATCCCTACAGGGGCCTGCTGAGGGGCGATGGTCCCAATGGCAATCCTTCACCATTGGTAAAATCGTAACGATGACAAAGCTGCTGAAACTCAGCTATCTGTAACTTTAATGGCAATAAGTGGCCCGGATTTACCGAAAAATCGTAACGTTACGAATTTAGCTTTGAAAGGTTGTACCGATTCCACAGGGGGCTGTCAAACCTTTTTCTCAAAAAGTGGGAAGAGGAGGAATTCAGGGAAGGAGGCGGTGCCGGGTCAGGAAGGCCTCAAAGAACGCAGCCCAGGCGGGTTCCGGAACGGCTTCCATCTCCAGCACCTCGACCCCCTCCTGAAGCGCCGGAAAGGCAGCAAGCTTCACGGCGTCCTTTTCGGTGACCACCCAGCGAGCGGCTCCGGACTTCCGGAAGCGGCGTTGTAACGTTTCGACCGTTGAGGCGTCATACGCCTGGTGGTCCCGGAGGCTCGCCAGTTCCACCACCGTTGCGCCCAGTTGCTCCAGAGCCTTCCGGAACCCCTCGGGCTGCGCAATGCCACAGGAGGCAAAGACCCTCTCTCCGGCCAGGGGGCGTTCCCCCTCCAGCGGCACCCGCTCCGTGCCATCCAGCCGCACCAACGCGGTGGGGAGGTACTGAAACCGGAAGATCGGGCAGGTCGGCTTCAGTTCCTGACGAAGCCGGAGCAGCAGCGCGTCAACGAAGCCCAGGTTCGCCTTGGTGATCAGGATGGCATCGGCACGCTTCCACTGCGCCTCAGGCTCCCGAAGCGGACCTGCAGGCAGCAGGTGCCGGTTGCCCAGGCCCCGCTCCGCGTCAATGAGGAGCAGGTTCAGGTCGCGTTCCATCGCAAGGTGCTGGTAGGCATCATCGAGCACCAGGCACTCCGGAGCATCCCACACGTGGGCCAACCGTCCGGCCAGTGACCGCGAGGCGCAGGCATACACCGCCACATCCGGATGCCGCTGGGCCAGCAGGTAGGGCTCATCGCCCACCGCTTCCGGAGGCAGGCGGCTCGACTCTGCTGCCCGGTAGCGCTGCAGGGTCGACCGTCCCCCGCGTCCGTATCCACGACTGAGGACCGTCACCGAACGAGGCGCCAGGGAGCGGAGCAGAAACTCCACCACCGGCGTCTTTCCGGAACCGCCCACCGTCAGGTTTCCCACTGAAATCACTGGAACCGGAGCCCGCTCCGTTCGCAGCAGCCGAAGCCGGTAGAGGGCGAGACGCAAGAGGACGAGGCTTTCGTAGCCAGCAGCCACCAGCAGGCGTCCCCAGGTCGCAGGACGCAGCAGGGGCCACTCCCGGGGGGAGTCAGCAAGGAAGGGCATGTTCAGGACAGCAAACGGTAACGGATTTCATGTTCGGCAGGAAGCCCTTCGGTTTCAGGCTCCAGGAAGCCTTCGGCCACAAGTTGCTCCAGGATGGCGTCGACCTGCTCGGCTTCCAGTCCAAGCTTGAGGAAGAGGTCGGTTCGGGTCAACTGCCCTCCCAGCGAGCGTCCCAGCAGCAGGGCTTCCCGGAGCGGCGGGCGAGCGTAGGCCCGGAGCTGCTGCAGCCCGAACGCCAGCACGCCACCGCCGACCACCAGCGAGGAAAGCCCCACCAGCGGAAACGGAACCGGCGCACCACTGTCGAGCAAAATGAGCCCCCCCAGCAGGCTAAAGCCCCAGCCGTAAAGGCGCTCACGTCGCTTGCGACGGGTAAACTCCGCTGCATCAAACTCATTGGCCACGTCTCAACCCCTCAGAAGTCACGGCTGCTGGATCGGCTGCTGGGCGCCCGGAAAGTTCGGGATCGCCAGCGGCTCCGGATCAGACAGCACCCGTGGAGTGACAATCACCACCACATGATCAAAGCGTTGCTCCTGCCCCTGAGATTGAAACAGAACCCCCAGCAGGGGCAAGTCGCGAAGCAGCGGCACACCAGCCACGCTGCGTTGAGAGCTGCTCTTGATCAAACCACTCAGCAAAAACGGACGTCCGCTCGGAACCGTCACCTCACTTTCGGCCCGTTGGGTGTTGATGACCGGAATGCCATCAATGACCTGCGTGTTGCTGGGCGTACTCGTCTCCGCCCGAACCGTCAGGGCCACCAGAGGCACGTCTTCCGGACCGGCGCTCACCACCCGGGGCGTGACTCGGAGCGTGACCCCGGTCTGCAGCTCCTGAAGGCTCCGGTTTTCATAGAGCTTGACGTTGATGCGCGAGCCGCTGTTGACCTCGGCCTCCACGTTGTTGGTGGTCACAATCACGGGTCGAGACAGCACACGGCCTCGGCCTTCTTCCTCCAGCACCCGCAGCAGCGCGTCCACCCGCGACCCAACCAGCCCCTGCCCCTCCAGGGTGGCACCCAGGGCAAACAGCTCTCCGGAAGAAGCACCTGCCTGCAGAGACGCAAACTCCACACCGAGCCGTTGTGAGTCCTGCTTGGTCGTCTCAAAGATGTGGGCCTCAATCTGAATCTGCGCGTGTGGCTGGTCCCACGCCTGCAGCAGCGCGTCCACCTCCTGGAGCGTCTCCGGAGCGCCCTGCACAATCAGCGCATTGCCCACCGGATCGGCCAGCACCTCGGGCTCGGGCGCCACCGGGTTCTGCTGAAACCGATGCTGAAGGAACTGCTCCAGCAGCGACTGTGCGCCCGGAACCGAGAGCGCCTCACCGCTGCTCTGGACCTGGTGATCGTGCACCTGCAGAAACTTCAGCTCAAAGCGCCGGACCTGCAGGCGGTCCTCGGGAGGAGCATCAAGCACCCGCTCGTTTTCCAGGCGCATCAGGCTTGCAGAGGCGGCTTCCACCTCATCCGGAGGACCGGTCAGGGTCACACTCCAGCCGCCTTGTGGGAGCGGCTGCGGCTGCCACTCCAGCTGAGCCTCCGGTTGCTGGGTCCAGCTTTCCAGGTGCTGCCGAAAAACCGCCTCCGGAAGCGCCTCCAGCACCAGGGTCTGGGCCTGCGGCCGAGCGATGCCGGTTCCGGACACCAGCGGGGTCGAGTTCGACACCGCCTCCTCAGCTTCAATCACAGCCTGCACCGTCTCCAGTTCCGGAGCGGGCCCCTGCAGCAGCAGCAGCTCCGGACGCAGAAACGACACCTGGAGCGCGTTCACCGCCGCCTGCAACTCTGGAGCCTGCAGCAGGGCCTGCACCTGTGCCCCCACCTCCGGAGAGCCGAGGGGCATCACCGCCGTGTGCCACTTGCTCCGAGGCGTCCAGATCAGGTGATGCGTCTGCGGGTGATAGGTCAGCTCGGCGCCATACTGCTCGGCCAGCACCTGAAAGGCATTCTCCACCGACGGAAAATCCAGGCTTGCCTCCACCATCGCCCCCTCCGGAAGCCCCTGGATCGTCAGCGGAATCCATCCCTTCCGGGCCAGGTTCTGCAGAACCTCCCGAAGCGGTGTGGGCTGCTCCAGCACCTGCCGTACGGGCAAAACCTTCCACACCTGCCTGCGGGGAAGGAGGTGGTCCAGATCCTGTTGGTGAAGCAGCAGCAGGTCGTTGCGGGCCAGCAGCAACCGGAATGCGGCGGCTGGCGAGGTGCCCTTGATTTCGGTGAGAGCCGAGCGACGAGGGAGGTTGGGGTGCAGCACCACGTGGGTCGGGTGCACCGCGTACTGGTTCAGAAACCGCCGGAGCGCCTTCCTCAGCGGCTCCGTTTCCTTTTGCTGAAAGGTGACCGGTGCCTCAGAAGCCTGCCACTCCAGTGCCGGACGTCCCCAGCTCGGTGGGGTCAGGCTTCCCAGGAACACCAGCAGCAGACACAGACAACGCATCAGGCCAGTTCCTTTCTGAGCGCTTGCGCACGCAGGCCGCGGTTACGCGTCCTCCCGCTGCATCCAGACTTCAATCCCCTGGGCATTGAGGTCATAGTCAAAGGCAAGCAACTCGTCGAGTTGTTCATCAGGCAACCCCCCTCCATGCTTGCGGTACTCCTCGTGGAGCACCCCACGCAGCTTCTCCCGGAGCAGCGCCTCTCGCTCGGCTCCGGCATCCCAGACCGCCTCCGCCGCCTCCAGGTACTGGTCGAGGCGCCAGTGGAGGTCGGCCGCAAGCTGATCGAGATCCGTGACACGCCCGAAGTGAGTCAGGTACGCCGAAGTCGGTGTGTAGAGCATCAGGCGCTCAAGCGTCGCATGCAGCTTCGCCGGCTCAAACTGAACCGGAGTCGTTGAGGGAAAGATGAAGGGGCCGTTCGGGGTATCGAGTTCCCGGTAGGAGATCCCGAAGTTGTCTCCGGGAAACAGGCTGTGGCTTCGCTGATCCAGGAGGGTGTAATGGTGCCGGGCGTGTCCGGGTGTGTCCAGAAACAGCAGCGGGCGTCCATGGAAGTCGAGGAAGAATTCATCCTCGGCAATCACAACCCGGTCTTCCGGAACCGGGACGATCTCTCCATACAGCTCGGCAAAGCGCTGCTCGCCATAAACGGCTTTTGTCCCGGCGATCAGTTTTTCCGGATCCATCAGGTGCCGGGCGCCTCGAGGATGCACCACGAGGACCGCTTCCGGAAGCTCGTGAAGCAGGGCGCCTGCTCCGCCAGCATGGTCGAGGTGGACGTGGGTCACCATCACATGAGTCACCTTCTCCCGGGCAATCTGCTTCTCCTCGAGCACCTTCAGCAGCCACGGGACGCTCAGGCTGGTCCCCACGTCCACAAAGGCGGCATGCCCCTGCTCCACAATCAGGTGGCTGGCATCAAAGCCGGGACGGAGGTAGCCGGTGTCAATGGTGGTGACGCCATCGGGGTGATCAATCCACAGGTGCTGCATCGTCAGCCTCTTCAGCAAGCAGGTTGGGGCAAATCTCCCCGAGGGAAGAAGAAGGGGGCGGGTAGGGGCGAAGGTAAGGGGACTGCTTCAGACAGGCAAGCTATTTTCAGACGTCAGCCAGCGACGGAGCGCCGCATTGACGGCTTCAGGCTGCTCCAGAGTCGAGAGGTGCCCGCAGTGTTCCACAACAACCAACTCGGCCTCTGGAAGGTGAGCAACCATCTCTTCATGCAACGCCAGCGGGGTGAGGCGGTCTTCCCGTCCACACAACACAAGCGTCGGAACCGTGATGGCCGGAAGCGTCGGCAGGCTGCTGGGCCGGGACATCAGCGCCTCAATCTGACGCCGGAAGCCTTCAGGCCCCACGTTCAGAGCCATGTCGAGGATGAGGTCGGTGAGGTCCGTCTGAGAGAGGCGATCCGGATGCAGCAGGCGGGGCAGGAGGACTTCAGTGGTCACCTCCGCAAAGCGACCCTGGTCGGCCATTTCCAGCTGCTGGTGCCGGTCGGCTTTGCGCTCCGGAGTGTCGGCATGGGGGTTGGCATCAAGCAGTGCCAGGTGGCTGATGCGGTCGGGCGCCTGCCGCCAGACCTCAAAGGCCAGCGCGCCTCCCATGGAGAGGCCAGCCAGCGCAAAGCGATCGGGCGCGGTTTCCAGCACCTGCTGCGCCAGCTCCGGAAAGGAGTTGGCCTGCGTGAGGTCGGGCACCTGAAAGGTGGCCACGTCTGCCAATCCTTTCACCTGAGGCTGCCACATGCGCTCATCCAGTAACAAACCGGAAAGCAGCACCACCGGGACTGAATTCACACGGACCTCATTTTTCCAAAAAACCCTGCTTTCATGTTACTTGAGCTGGCTGTCCTTGCTGCCGCTGCGGTTGTAAAGGGAGATCGTCTTCTGCGACTTTTCCAGAGCCGACTGGCACTGAACGCACAGACGAACCCCCGGAATGGCCTGGCGCCGCTTTTCCGGAATGGGGGCCTCACACTCTTCGCAACACTCCAGGCCTTCTCCTTCCGGAAGCCGGCTTCGGGCCAGCTCCACCGCTCCGGCAACCGTGGCGTCAATCTGTTCCTGAACCGCTCCTTCCTTTGCCCACCCTACGGCCATGCTCCTCCTTGCTGAAATTCGTGTTCCCGGGCCGTCTTCAGTCTAGCAGATTTTGCGCCGAGACTCGCTGATGCGGATCGCTCACTTCAAACCGAAGTAGCCCCGGACCTGCTCATCGTCCGCATTTGCCTTCAGCAGCGCCTCCCGGAAGTTCCGGAATTGATCCTCGTATTGGGCCTCAATGACAAACACGTCAAGCAGGTAGCTTCCGGTATTGTCCTTGTAATAGCGCGCAGGAGGCGGATAGTCCTTCCAGTCCCGGACCAGGTAGGCCAACTCGCCCACTTCCGTGATGGTGGTCCGGGTCAGGAACACCTGTTTGTGGTCTCGCCAGAACGCCTGACGCTGCCGTGGTTCATCTCCCACCCGGAAGGTCAGGGTCCAGTTCCGTCCCAGCGGCTGCGGTCCACGGTCCTTGACCTTGGAGCAGTTGTCGCAGATCTTCACCTCTCCGGAACCGACCATCATGAGGACGTCGCCATACTCCACCTGAATGCCCGTATCCGTCCAGGAGGAGCGGTTGCCGCTCACCCGTACCCGGCGGTAGTCCTTGACGTGGAACTCCGGCTGGTAAGGCGGAAACACCAGCGGATCCGGACACCCGATGCCAAACAGGCCACAACCGACGGTTTCTCGGCTGGTGGACTCGGCCCGTTGGTAGAGGGCCCGGAGGCGTTTGGACTCGGCAAACCGGGAAAGCTGCCCCGACTGCCGTTCCTGCATATCGGACAGCAGCTGGCGGACAGCGGCCACCTCTTTGGCCGCCTCCGGATACGCTTCATACTTGCTGATGAAGTCCTTGTACTTGCCGGCGGTGGGTTGGTAGTTCAGGCGGCTGTACAGGCTCATCATGGCCCGGCGGTCGAACTCCGAGGCATCAGCCTCCGGAGCCTCTTGCTCGTTCCGGGCGTTGAGCATGCCGTTGACCTTTTGCACCTCCGAAGCGGCCCAGGCGTGAGAGCCGTAAGTCGCAATGAAGCGCTTCAGGCGTCCCTTGGTGGCCCCAAACTGGATCTGCTGGAACTCGTCCCGCATCTCCCGGATCTGGTTCTCATTGGAAGCGACCACCGACTGAGTATCCTGCTTCTGCAAATCGGCACGAATCGCAGCCACCTCTTCAGCGGCCCACGGAAAGGCGCTGTAGGTGTCAATGAACTTTTGCTTGCGTCCCTTGGTGGAGCCAAGCCTCAGCTCCTGAAACTCGTCTCGCATTGCCTGCTGCTTCCCGTCGTTGCGTTCCAGAGTGGCAACAGCCGTGACTTCCTGCGGGGCCGGTTGTTCCACCGGAGGCGTGGCTTTCTGCTGACGCTCCCGCCGCCGTTCCAGCATGCGCTTCTTCAGCTCCGCAACCTTGACGAGCGTGCTCTGCGGAAAGGATTCGATGAAGAACTCCAGGTCCTCCGGATTGGGGGAATCCTTGACCAACTCCCACGCCTCTTCGTCTGGAAGGAACTGACGCGACGGCGCCACCACTTCCGGAGCCGCGGGCTCCACTCGTGCGACCTGTGGCGCGACCGACACGCGCTCCTGCTCCACAAAGAAGAAGTCTCCGGTCAGCGAAGACGCGTCCCACGGCACCTGTGCCCCGTTGCTCTTCTCCTGCACCGAGGCCCGGACCTGCTTGAAGACCTCTTCCAGCTTGAGCCCGGGAGCCCTCATGTGCTTGATCAGCTCTCCGGTGTAAAGGCCGTTGCTGCCCACGCCATCGGAGGCCACACTCCCGGGAGCCGTGGCGTAGGCAATGAAGGTTCCGGAAGGGGCATTCAGTGTGGCCAGGCCCTGGGCGGCGCTCCGGAAGCTCCGGGCGTAGGGGTTGTTGCGGCAGGCATCCAGGATGACGAGGTTCATGTTGTTCCGGGCAGCATCCATCTTTGCCAGAACCCGCCCCACATTCACCGCCTCATACTCCACATCCTCCTCAGCGCCAATCTGGGCATTGACCGGAATCAGGTAGTTTTGTCCCCCCACCTGCATGCCGTGTCCGGAGTAGTAGAAGAGGCCGAGGCCACCGTCCTGGAGCTTTTTCCCAAAGCGATCAATCGCTCGCTTCATCTCACGCTGCGAGGCGTCCCGAAGCAGTTCCACCTCAAAGCCGAGGCCCGTCAGCGTCTCTGACATCGACTGCGCATCGTTGACGGGGTTCTTCAGGGGAGCGCTCTCGTACTCGGCATTGCCAATGATGAGGGCAACTCGAGCCGTGGAGCCCGCAGGCTCTGGTTCTTCCTGAACGCGGGCGATGCCTTTGGTCGCCTGAGCGTAAGTCCCGCTGAATGCCACACTCAGCAGAAGGAGAAAAGGCAGGATCGTTTTCATGGGGCCTCTTGACGAAATTCAACATCCTTTAGCAGACTACCGCATGCGTCTGGGAAGGCAACCCCGTCTGGGTAAAATTGTGGGGGAAGATTAGCCGCTTAGCGACGGGTACGCAGGCGGGGGTCAACCCAGGCGTAGGCGAGGTCGATGAGGAAGGTCACCACCGTCACGGCAAACACCAGCAGAATGGAGACGCTCTTGACGACAATCAGGTCCCGCTGCGTGATGCCCTGAAACACCAGCCGACCGAGTCCGGGGAGGTAGAAGACGTTTTCAATGATCACGGCACCGGCAATGAGAAAGGAAAACTGCATCCCCAAAATCGTCAGCACCGGAATCAGGGCGTTGCGGAGGGCATGCTTCCAGAGCGCCTGACGCTCACTCAGCCCCTTGGCCCGGGCGGTCCGGATGTAGTCCTCGCTCAGGGTTTCCAGCAATGAAGAGCGCAGCACCCGCGTCAGGATCGACGCCTGCGGCAACGCAAGGGCCACCGCCGGAAGCGTCAGGGCCTTGAGGGCCCCCCAGAAACCGGCGTCCCAGCCGGGAAAGCCTCCGGCTGAAAACCAGCGGAGGGTGATGGAAAACAGGAGGACGAGCAGCATCGCAAACCAGAAATTCGGAATGGCAATGCCGAGCTGCGTGACGCCCATGACGGAGAAGTCGAGGGGTGAGTGGCGACGCGAGGCCGCCCAGACTCCGGCAGGAACCGCAATGATGGTGGAAAGCAGCAGGGCGTACACCGCCAGCGGCAACGAGACCCCCATTCGGTCTCCCACCAGCTCCGCCACCGGAACCCGGTAGGTGTAGCTGGTGCCGAACTCCCCCTGAAGCAAGCCCATCATCCAGTGGACGTACCGCTCCGGAGCCGAGGCGTTCAGGCCCAGTTGCTCCCGGAGTGCCGCAACGGTGTCGGGCTGCGCATTCAGGCCCAGCATGAAGGACGCAGGGTCGCCCGGAACCACCTCCAGCACCGTAAAGATGACCACACTGGCCAGCCCAAGTCCCAGGCTCAGGGAAAGCAGGCGCTGCAGGGCGTAGCGGAGCATGAAACGCGACCGGTCAGTCGACCCAGGACACGCCGGTCATGTCATTGGCCTGAGTCGGAGCATTCTTCCAGAGCCCCCGGAGCTTCGCGTTCGCCACCCCGGTCTTGGCCAGCTGGAAGAGGAAGCCATTGACCGCGTCATCCGTGATCTGACGCTGAGCCTGCTGCAACAGAGCCGTCCGCTGCTGAGGATCGCTCTCCCCGGTCAGCTGCTCCATGAGCGCCTGGAAATCCGGATTTTGGTACTGGAAGTAGTAATCGTCCCGAGCATAGATGCCAATGTCCATGGGTTCGGTGTGCGACACAATGGTGAGGTCGTAGTCCTTGTTCTTGAAGACCTGCTCAATCCACTGGGCCCACTCCACGTTGGAGATCTCCAGCTCAATCCCGATCTCGCGCAGTTGAGCGGCCACGATTTCCCCGCCACGACGCGCATACGAAGGCGGCGGCAGTTTCAGAGAGGCCTTGAATCCGTTCGGGTAACCCGCCTCTGCCAGCAGCTGCTTGGCCCGGCTGACGTCATGGGGGTACTGTCCGGTCAGGTCCACATACGCCGGATGGTGCGGGGCAAAGTGTGTCCCGATCGGAGTTCCGTATCCAAACATGGCGCCGTCAATGATGGCCTGACGGTTCAGGGCATGGGCAATGGCCTGACGGACCTTCAGCTTGTCGAAGGGCGCGCGGCCGTTGTTGGTGGACAGAATCGTCTCCCCTTCGGTGGAGCCGACGATCACCTGAAACCGGGGGTCCATCTCGAACTGAGGCAGGTTTTCCGGGGCCGGAAAAACCGGGAAGGCGTCCACGTCTTCAGCCATCATGGCAGCAAAGGCGGCCGTCGGATCGGAAATGAACTTGAAGGTCACCTGCTCCAGCGCCACAGCCTTCCCCCAGTAGCTCGGGTTGCGTTCCACCGTCACATGATCTCCCTTGACCCACTCCTTGAACCGGAAGGGCCCTGTGCCCACAGGCTGCGTGGCATTGGTCGCAGCCGACTCCGGGGCCACCATCACGGCGTCTCCCCACGCGAGGTTGAACAAAAACCCGCCGTTGGGCTGACTCAGCTGCACCTCAACGGTGTCTGCATCGACCACCCGGACGTCCTCAATTCCGGCAAAGAGCGCCTTCTGGGCGTTGGTGGAATCAGCTGCTCGGGCGCGATCCAGCGAAAACTTCACGTCCTCGGCGTCAAAGCTCGTGCCGTCGTGAAAGGTCACGTTCGGCTGCAGCTCAAAGGTGTAGGTCCGGCCATCTGCCGAAATCGTCCACGACTGAGCGAGGGCTGGCTGCACGGCGCCATTGGCATCAAAGCGGGTCAGGCCTTCCAAAACATTGGCGTACACAACTTCGTCAATGGCCGCCGCGGCGCCTGCCGTCGGGTCCAGATTCGGAGGCTCCAGCTGCATGCCCAGCGTGACGTCACGCTTGGCGGCGGTTGCGACACCGGAGGCCAGCAGCAGTCCGGCCACAGCCGTGGTCCATTTCATGGGGGTGTTCATGCGTTCTCTCCTGTGGGTGGGTCTCAACGGCAAGAGTCGGCTTCCGACGTTTCCGGAAGGCCGAAGGTGCTCTACGATATCGCGGTCTGAGTGAAGTGCAAGTGGAGAGATCGGGGGCAACCGCCCCCGTTGGTCAGAAAACGCGGCGTCAGCGTCCCATCAGCATGTCAATCTGTTCCTTGGGCACCAGCCGGGTCTTGTGAAACACCACGCCTTGCTTGTCGATCAGGACATTGATCGGCGGGCGCAGGGGGGTGTAGTGGTAGTCGAGGCTGGCAATGTCATCTTCATCCAGGAGGACATCAAAGGGCAGCTCAAACTTGTCCCGAACCGCCCGGACCTTCTCCACCTCGTCCTGAGAGGTGATGTTGATGGCAACGATCTTCAGCCCCTGCTCGCTGTACTGCTGGTGCATCTGCTTGAGTACGGGCAACTCCCGTAGACAGATGCTTCACCAGCTGGCCCAGAACATCAGCAGCGTGGGCTGCTTGCCAATGAAGGCTTCAGTTTCCACGAAGTTTCCGTCCAGGTGCTTGAGGGTGAAGTGCGGTGCCTCTTCGCCTGGAGACACTTCTGCAACCGCCACGGTCGCAAGCATCAGCAGGGCCAGGGCCATCCCAAGGGCTTTCATGCCGTTCTCTCCTGTGCAAACGTTAAGGGTTCAGGGACAAAAAACGAAGGCGGCGTCAGCCTTCCAGCTCCTCATAGAGGCTCTGGAACTCACGACTCACCTTGTGTCCAGGGTCCATCAGCACCAGCGGCTGAGCCTCTCCATGGGACTCCCGGATCTTGACGGAGGAGGAAAGATAGGTCTTGAGGACCGGAAGCTGGTCCGTGAGCAATTCCTCGACAATCTGGGCCGGAAACTTGGCCCGTGGTTGGAACTGATTGACGATGATGCCTTCCACCGCGAGGTCTCGGTTGTGGTCGACCCGGATCTCGTTCACGTTTTCCAGCAGCGCGTAGAGGGCGTTTTTGGAAAAGCTGTCGCAGTCAAACGGAATCAGGCACCGCGAGCAGGCAATGAGCGCCGAGCGGGTGTAAAACCCCAGAGCGGGTGGGGTGTCGATGTAAATGCGGTCGTAGCTCAGGTCGTCCAGCGCCTCTCGGAGCTTGAACATCTTGTACCGCGATTCCAGCTTGCCCTGAAGCTCTTCCATTTCCGGATGGGCCGGCATCAGCTCCAGGTTCGCAAACGGCGTAAAGTGCGTAAACTCACCCGGCTCCGGACTCCGGAAGGAGAAGCTGAGCATGCTGTCAAAGAAGTGATAGACCGTCTGCTGGTCTGGAATGCCCACCGAGCCCATCAGGTACTGGGTGGTGTTGCCTTGAGGGTCCAGGTCGATCACCAGCGTCCGCAGGCCCTTGGCCGCACTGAGTGCCGCCAGGTTGCAGGTGATGGTGGACTTGCCCACTCCGCCTTTTTTGTTGAAGACGACCCGCCGCATCGTGTTCCTCGGTTCGGGTTGAAGCCATGTGACGTCACACCGGCAATGATACGCGACTTCCTCTCAGTTTCCAGAGGAAATCCGTGGGGGATCAGGGGCGTTGCGGCCTCGGTGGGCTGCCCGAGGCCGACTTCCGAGGCTTGCGCGGCGCCACCCGGCGCTCCTTCAGTTTCAGGTATTCGGGGTCGCGGGTGAGGTTCCGGGACAGGTACACGTGCTCATTCGGATTCCCGAAGCCTTCATTGACAAAGAACCGCAGTGCAGGCTTGTTGTCAGCTTCCGTGTCAATGAGCAGCATCCGGGCGCCTTCGGCAATGAAACGCTCCGTGATCTTGTCCAGCAGGCGCTTGCCCACCCCCTTGCCCTGCCACTGGGGGCTCACCCCCAGCCAGTCGAGCCACCCATACACCCAGGCGCTCCGGCGTTTTTCCATCAGGGAGCCCAGGGCAAACCCGACGACTTCGCCGTTTCCGGCGTCCGCCACCCAGCAGAACTCTCCATCGGTGTTGAACATGTTGATGATGTCAGTTTCGTCCCAGGTCCGGTAGAGGTTCGGCCAGTCTTCAGCGGTGTAGAGTTGCTCTCCCAGCGCATAGACCTTGTGCAGGTCATCCAGTTCCATTTCCCGGATTTCCAGCGCCCCGGTGGTCCTGGCCCCTCTTGGCGCGGCCACCGGTTCCGGAGCGGGCTCCGTTGAGGCGTTTCGCTGGAGCAGGACATTGAGCTCGCGTGCAATCCAGTTCGAGGCCTCCCGGGCCTGTGGCAGCACGCCTCGCGAGTTGACAAACCCATGCAGCATGCCCTCCCAGTTGCGCTCAATCACGGGCACCTGGGCTTCCCGGAGCCGCTTGGCATAAGCGAGCCCCTCGTCTCGGAGCACGTCACAGCCGGCCAGCAGCATCAGGGTGGGGGGAAGGTCCTTGACCTGTTCGGCAAAGAGCACCGAGGCTTCCGGATGCCGGCGGTCCAACTCCGGAGGAAGGTAGTGGTCAATGAACCAGCCCATTGCGGCTCGGGTCAGCCCAAAATTTTCGGCAAATTGCTCATACGAGGGAAAGCCCCGGGTGAGGTCTGTGACCGGATAGATGAGCACCTGCGCCGCAAGTTCCGGACCGTGCTGGTCGCGGGCGCGCAACGCCACAGCCGCGGCCAGGTTCCCACCGGCGCTGTCACCACCAACGGCGAGCTGACGCGGATCTCCACCCAGATCGCGGGCGTGCCGGGCCACCCACTGCGTGGCCGCCCAGCAGTCTTCCAGGGGCCCGGGGAAGCGGCACTCGGGCGCCAACCGATAATCCACCGAAACCACCAGCCACCGTCCTTCGTGGCACAGTGCCCGGCAGAAGCCGTCGACCGAATCCAGGTTGCCCACCACCCAGCCGCCGCCATGGAAGAAGACCAGGATCGGCCAGCCTCGGCCAGCCTCTCCTTCTGGAGCATAAAGCCGCACAGGCAACTCCCCCTGCGGTCCGGGAAGGGTTCGGTGCTCCACCGAGCCCACTGGGGCGGGGGTTCCGGTCTGCCACGCCGGAGTCTGCAGGTGCTGCACGCGGGCCTGCTCGGGCGAAAGGGTGGTGAGGTCCGCCAGCCCAGCCTCCTGACGGAGGTGCAGCAGCATTTGGGCTTCCGGGGCAAGGAACGATGACGGCATCGTTGATCCAGCAAGGGGTCACGCCGGAGCATTCTGACGGAGAAGCTACCGGACAATCAGGCCTCCGCGGGGAGGCGGTTCAAGGGGTCAGTCAAGATCTCAGTCAAAATCAAGGGGCGTCCCCAGCCCCAGGGCTTCTGCCTGCTCCAGCACCAGCCGAGCCGCCACCGCATCCTGCGCCGCCAGTCCACACGACTTGAAGAAGGTCACCTGCTCCGGAGTCGTCCGGCCCGGACGGGTGCCATTGAGCACCTCGCCCAGCTCAGCGTGGACGTGAGAGGGGTCCAGCTGTCCCTGCTGAATGGGGATCACCAGGTCTCCGGCTTCGGCCAGCACCGACTCCCGGGAGTCAGCCACCACGAGGGCGTTCCGGACCGTCTCCAGATCCACTTCCTGCATGCTGGCCTGAAAGGACCCCACGCCATTGAGGTGAACCCCGGGCCGGAGGTCTGCGTAGCTCAGCACCGGCGTGAGGGAAGTGGTCGCGGCACAGACAATGTCTGCCTCCTGAACGGCTTCTCGAGACGACGCCACGACCCGCAGGGTGTTGGGAATGGGGCCCTTCCCTGCAAGGTCCTGCGCCAGTGCTTCGGCATGAGCCGTGTTGGGGCTGTACACCCGTACCTCTTCAATGGTCCGGACGGTACAGACGGCTTCCAGCTGCGCCCGGGCCTGAATGCCACTGCCCAGCACCCCCACCACCGCAGACTCCGGACGGGCCAACACGTCGGTTGCAGCGCCTCCTCCGGCGCCGGTCCGGATGCCCGTCAGCGACTCGCCATCAATGAGGGCCAGCGGGACTCCGGTTTCCGGATGGAAGGCCAGCACCAGCGCATGAATGAGGGGCAGTCCTCGACCCGGGTTGTTGCCAAACACGGAGACCAGCTTCACCATCAGGCTCTGCTCCTCCGGAACCGAGGCCGGCATGGTCAGGAGCACCCCGCCTTGTTCCGGAACGGGCACCCGCGACCGCAAGGGCGCCTCCACCTTTCCGGAAGACCAGGCCTGAAACGCGCGCTTCATGCCCTCAATGGCGCGGTCCATCGGCAGGGCCTGGCGCACATCGGTTCCTCTCAAAATCCGTATCTGCATGCATCTCCTTCTTGCTCAAAAAGGTCCTGAGCGTAGCAGGCTTGCGGGTGGGAGTCGATCAGGAAATTTCCTCATCCGGGCTCCTGCGTCCAGCGTCTTTTGGCCAGGAAAGGGGGCCGCTCTTTCAGAGGCCAACGGTGGTTTCAGGCGTGAGCTTTTGGGAGACATCTGGTAAAGCTATCTGCTTTCCACAACCCTATCCTGAAAGCTGGCATGACCCTGGAGGAACTCAGAACCGAAATTGATCAGATTGATGAACACCTGTTGACCCTGCTCAATGCACGGGCTCAGTGCGTGACTCAGATTGGTGAGATCAAGCGCCGAGAGCAAACGGCGGTGCTGGTTCCAGATCGGGAGCGTCGGCTCCTGGAGAAGCTGACGGCCCTCAATGCCGGCCCGCTGCCTGATGAGATGGTGGTCCGTCTGTTTCAGCACATCATTGACACCCTCAAGGAGTTGCAGCGCTGAGTGGTCAGTCCTTCAGCCGCGGGTCAAAGGCGTCCCGGAGGCCATCTCCAAGGAAGTTGAAGGCCAGCACCGTCAGCGTCATGGCCAACGAGGGGTAGAGGATGAGGTGCGGGTACGACCGCATGCCCTCAATGCCTTCCGAAATCATGGCCCCCCAGCTCGGCATGGGCGGGTTGACCCCCAAGCCGATGAAGCTCAGAAAGGCTTCATAGAGGATGTAGGTCGGAATCTCGATCGACTCTGCCACAATGCACGTTCCGATGATGTTCGGCAGCACCCGCCGGAAGACGATGGTCCCGGTCCGGAAGCCCTGAGAGAGGTCGGCCTCAATGAACTCGCGTTGCCGGATCGAAAGCGTCTCTGCCCGGGCAATCCGGGCCATCCGGAGCCAGGACGTCAGCCCGATGCCAATGAAGATGGAAAGCATGCCTCCCATGGAGGCGTCCCACTGATAGAACCACGCCTTCACCCCCGTAAAGTCCTCGGGCTGTCCGGCCCGGAAGTACACCATGATGAGAATGACAAACAGCACCGTCGGGACGGCATAGAGGATGTCCACCAGGCGCATCATCCACTCGTCCAGGCGCCCTCCGGCGTATCCGGCGATGAGGCCATACACCACACCGACCACAAAGCTGGTGGTGGCGCCCACCAGCGCAACGGTGAGGGAAATGCGAGTACCGTAGAGGATCCGGCTCAGGACATCCCGGCCGAGGAAGTCGGTTCCCAGGAGGAAGCCCTCTTGCCCGGGTTTGAGGTAGGTGCTGAGGAAGTCCTCTTCGGCAAAATGCGCCGGAGCGACCCACGGGGCCAGAAAGGCAATGGCGACCAGCACCCCAATGAAGAGGGCACTGCCCATCGCCAGCTTGTTCTTCCGGAAACGACGGAAGGCCAGCAGCGTGAGGCTTTCTCCACGCTCCAGGTGGAGGGATTCAGAAGCGGCCGAGGTAGACATGCAGGCAGAGGAGGTCAGTCAAACGAGTCACGGGCCTCCAGGCGGCGGAGGTGCTCGGTGTCACACATGCGCTGCACCATCCAGAAATCGCCCTTGCGCAGGAGCTGGTGCACGCTGGTGTTGTTGATCATGAAGCGGGTGGGGCTGTCGAGGGAGAGGCCCAGGGTGTGCTTGAGGATCGCCCGGATGGTGCCCCCATGGGTGACGCAGACCACGCGTTCGCCGGGATGCCGCTGGTGCACCTCCTCCATGAAGGCCATGGCGCGGTCCTGCAGCTGCTGGGTGCTCTCTCCGTTCGGGACCACAAACCGAGCCCCCTGGGTCTTGAAGTCAATGTAGGGGTCGAGGTGCTGTTCCTTGATCTCCACCACCGTCATGCCTTCAAAGATGCCCAGGTGCTTCTCGCGGATCCGGGGATCCGTCTGAAAGGCACGTCCGGTGGTCCGGACAATCGCCTGCGCGGTGTCCTGCGTTCGCTTGAGGTCGCTGCAGTAGAACTGGTCAAACGCCTCGTGGCGCATGCGTTCGGCCACGGCTTCGGCCTGAAGCACTCCGGTGGGCGTGAGGGGGCTGTCGGAGTGTCCCTGAAAGCGCTGTTGGACATTCCACTCCGTTTCACCATGGCGGATGAGCCAGATTTCCGTTTCGGGCATTGCGTCTCGTCAGTAGGGGAATAAGCGCCGCCAAAACTGGTTCGGCGAACTTCTGGACTTCGTTCGGGCACCTATGTTATCACTGGAAAGTTACTCAACTCCAGTTCCAAATTCTTATGCACTTTGACACCAGCCACCTTGACGCCATCAAATCCTTCATCGCCATGGATGTCTTCACCCGGGCCCAGGAGCTGGAAGCTCAGGGCCGAGACGTCATCCACCTGGAGTTTGGGGAACCGGACTTCAATGCTCCGGACGCGGCCCTGCAGGGCCTGCAGGACAGCCTGGCCAGCCACCCGGCCCGCTACACGCACACGCAGGGCACCCTTGCGTTGCGCGAGGCGATCTGCCGCAAGTACGCTCAGGATTACCGGGTGACGATCCAGCCCGAGCAGGTGCTGGTTTCCACGGGCTCGTCGCTGCTGCTGTTTCTGGCCATCCGGACCCTTGCCCCGCCGGGAAGCGAGCTCATCGTCACCGCCCCGTGTTACGCCTGTTACGAAAACCTCATGCATGCTGCCGGGGTCACCCCCGTCCGGGTTCCGCTGCACCTCGAAAATGGCTTTCAGCTCGACCCCGCCGACCTGCGCCGAGCCATGGGTCCGAAAACCCGGGGGCTGATTCTCAACTCGCCGATGAACCCCACCGGCGTCACCCTGCGGCCAGACGTCCTCCGCGAGGTTGCCGCGCTGGGCCTTCCGGTCATTTCCGATGAGATCTATGCCGACCTGAGCTACTCCGGACCCGCCCAGAGCTTCCTGGAATTTGATCCGGAGGCCATTGCCCTCAACGGCTTTTCCAAGTACTACGCCATGACGGGGTGGCGCCTTGGGTACGTGATCATGCCTCCGGCGCTGATGCGCACCGCGGCTCGGGTTCACCAGAGCCTGATGATTTCAGCCACTCACTTTGTGCAAGACGCGGGGGTTCGGGTGCTGGAGGAAGCCGGAGCGCAGTGCGAGCGCATGAAGACGGAATTCAACCAGCGGCGGCAGTTTCTCCTGCAGCGGCTCCGTGAAATCGGGCGCGACCCCGGCTACGAGCCTGATGGAGCCTTCTACTTGCTCCTGAAGATTCCGGACGCCACGCAGTCCTCCTTCGACTACGCCATGGCCGCACTCGAACAAGCTGGAGTCGCCATGACACCGGGGATTGATTTTGGTCCGGGGGGAGAGGGCTTTGTGCGCTTCAGCTACGCCAACTCGCAGGAAAAGCTGGGACAGGCGATTGAGCGCCTGGTGCAGGCAGGGTTGCTGTAATGCCTGGGGTCGTGGTTGCCGTCATCTGCTTCACCCTCGTCGGAGCCTCGTTTTACGCGTTCTTCCGCTACTTTCAGGTGGGCCCCAGCTACTTCCTCAACAACCTGCGCAACATCCGGAGCTCGCTTTCTGAGCCGCCCCATCCGGTCACTGGGTCGCATACGGATGCTGAAACTCGCACGGAGTTCCATCGGGATTGATGCGCTTCCCCGGGGAGCAGTCGGCAGACTGAGGCAGGAAGGGGCGGCAGGCGTAAACGGCATTTTGCAGGGTCGTGGTGACTTCCGGAATCACCGGGCCACGGCGGGTGTCATAAAACGGAAACACGCGTCCCTCCACCACAAGGAAGCTGGTGGCCTCGCGCTGCAGGACGCTGGGGCAGAGGCGCCGAACTTCCCGGGCCTGAGTCCCCGGGTAGGTGTATTCCCGGGCGCTGCACCCGGCCAGCAGCAGCACGCTCAGGGCCAACCCCCACCTCATTCGGCGCCGGCAAAGAGCTTCCGGACCGCACTCAGGTAACGAGACACACAGACCGCAATCACCCGGTCTCCTACCTGCACTTCGGTGCTGCCCACGGCCACACTCCAGATGCCCGCATGCTTGACTCCTCCAATGAGGATCTGGTGTTCCTGAAAGTAGCTGGCCAGCTTCCGGAGGGGTTTCTTGGTGATCAACGACCCCTCACGCGCCACAAGCTCCACCACTTCGGCATCGACGCCATGAAGGTGGGCGACCGCCAGCAGCTCGTTCCGGCGGATGAACTTGAGGATCTCGTTGGCCGCGGAAATCTTCACATTGAGCGCCACATCCAGCCCAATCGTTGAGGCGAGCACCAGCAGGTCTTCCTTGTTGACCAGCGCAATGGTCTTGCCCTTCTCTCCGGAGTGGTCCCGGTTGTCCCGGTTCATCAGGTGCTTGGCCAGCAGGCAGCTGATGATGTTGGTCTCGTTGTCGCCCGTTGTGGCAATGAAGGTGGAGCTTTCGGCCACCCCGGCTCCGACGAGGGTGTTCAGGTCGGTTCCGTCTCCATGCAGCACCTGCGTGTAGGGCAACTGCACCGCCAGCTCTTCCGCCACCTTGGGGTCTCGCTCAATCAGCCGAACCTCAACAGAGCGCTGCAGCAGCTCGGCCACCCGTTGCCCGATCAGCCCGCCCCCGAGGATCATCAGGCGGCTGATGGTTCCGCCCTTGAGGTCCATCATCTTCATCAGCTCGGGCATGTCCTCGGTTCGAGCCAGGATGAAGACCTGGTCGCCTGCAGCGATGATTGTTTCGGCCTGCGGAATGGTGGTCGAGATGCCCCGGGCGAGGGCCACCACCCGGAAGTCGAGGGAGCCGTACTCACCCGCCAGCTCCCGTGGAGTCTTGCCTGCCAGCAGCGAGTCTTCCCGGACGCGCATGGCGAGGACCTGCATGTTGTTGTCCCCCACGTCAATGAGGTCGTGTCCGGAGGCTCGCTTGGTGAGCTGCTCAATCTCCTTGGCGACCAGCTCTTCCGGGTGGACCATGAGGTCGATCTTGAGGAGTTCCGGAGGAAGGACGCTGCCGACATCAAAGTCGAGGGACCGGACCCGCGCAATCTTGCGCTGGATGTTGAAGCGGTCGGCAATCAGGGCCGACATCATGTTGGTCGCGTCATCGTTGGTTGCGGCAATGACGTAGTCCATTTCCTCTGCCCGGACCGCCTTCCAGCTGGAAAGCCGGAGGGCATTTCCGAGTTTGACATCCGCCTCCATCTCAGTTTCAGCGCGGGCCACGAGTTCCGGATCCGACTCAATGATGCCGACATCCGCTCCTTCTGAGAGCAGGCGCTTGGCCAGGTGAGTGCCCACGCCGCCCAAGCCGATGATGAGGACGCGATCTCGTCTCTTTCCCATAATTCCTCAGATGGTGAGTTCGTACTGTGTCAGACGGGAGTGCTGATGCAGCGGATTTTTCGAGGAGAGGTCGACTTCATAGAAGTTTTCCGCCTGCCCCACGGAGGTGGCATTGTAGATGTCCTCCGGACGGTGCCCGTTGAGCAGGCACTGAAGCACCGCATTTCCGATCCAGCGCTCAATCTTGAGGACCACCGTCTTCTTGCGCAGCCGCCCCTGATCGTCTCGGTTGAGCACACTGGGGATGGTGTTGGTGGTGATGAACTGGCTGAGGTAGGGCGAGTTGAGGTTTTCCCGGGCTTCCGGAGTGATGGAGGTGTGGGTGCAGTAGAAGAAGATGTTGGCAGGACGACACCGCTCGCTTTCGGCGAGTGCCAGAATGTTCGCCGCCAGGGTGCCGCCGGTCCGGACCATGTCATCCAGAATGAAGACGTCCCGGTTTTTGAGCAGCTCCACATCCTCGCTCAGGTCGAGGGTGACATCGCGCTGCCCCAGACGCGTCTTCTTGAAGGTCACCAGCACCGAGTTGTGGAGGCCGGTGAACTCGCGGACTCGGCTGACAAACTCGGCGGCGCCGTCATCCGGAGCGACAAACCCGACATTCTCGCCATAATTCCAGAGGCGCACCAGGCCGGAACGGAGGATGTAGTTGGCAATGATCGGGGAGATGTCGAGGTTGATGAAGGGGGGGAGGTTGTGGCTGTTGGTTTCGCCGAGGGTGTTTTCGTAAATGCGCTGCATCACCCCCGGTTTGTGGTTGTGCACGGTCATCACCATGTCCACCCCTGCCGTTTTGAGCATGCGGGCATAGAGCTCCGCGGAACAGGGCTGGCCCACAAACTTTTCGCGAGACTTGAAGTCCTTGGCCTGCGGGTGGTCCTTGGTCCGGGGCCCTCGGTCTTGCGCCGAATAGAACAGGTCGGGCTCCACCAGCGAAACGAAATCCGCCCCGTTTTCCTTGGCCGCGGAGGCGATCAGGCAGTTCCGCATCGCCAGCTCGTTGCGCGAGTAGTGCTGCGAGTGCGTGGAGATGATCGTCACCGACTTGCCCGCCAACCCGTACCCCAGGTTTTCTTCGGTGACGTTGTCAACGAGGAAGCGGGGGCAGAACTCGCTGTTGACAAAGCTCTTGAGGGAGATCAGGTCCGAGATGTCAATGTCCTGAGAGCGCGCATGGGCCACTCCCAGCGCAAAGGAGGCATCGCTGACGTTGGAGACGAGGATTGAATTGCTGTGCATCACAGAGCCAGAGCGGCGATCCGGACCAGGCCGGACCGGATTAGCAGATCAGTAGGCGATGGCGAAGATCACCTTTTGGGACGAGGGGGCTCCTGTCACCATGCAGCGGCCGGGTTCAGGGTCTTCCTCAAATGGGATGCAACGGATGGTCGCCTTGGTGTCTTGCTTGATCTGCTGTTCCACCTCAGCTGAGCCATTCCAGTGTGCACGGATGAAGCCGCCCTCTTGCTGGAGGACTTCTTTGAATTCGTCGTAGCTGGACACCTCTCGGGTGTTCTCCTCCCGGAATTTCAGCGCCCGGGCCAGCAGGTCGTTCTGAATCGTCTCCAGGAGCTGCACCACGTGTTCGCGAATGCCCTCCAGTGGCACCGACTGCTTGTCCCGGATGTCGCGCCGCGCCACCATTGCGGCGCCCTTCTGAACGTCACGGGGGCCGACTTCAATGCGCACCGGCACCCCCTGCTGAATCCAGTGGAAGAACTTCTCGGCTGGACGCAGGTTGTCGCGGTCGTCCACCTTCACCTGCAGGGAGTCCAACGACTCGCAGAGGCGGGTCCGGATGGCGTCCGCAAACTCGAGGGTCTGCCGGCGCTCCTCGTCATTGGTGAAGATTGGGGCAATGACCACCTGAATCGGAGCAATTTTCGGCGGAACGACGAGGCCGTCGTCATCGCTGTGCGTCATGATGAGGCCACCGATCATCCGGGTGGACGTGCCCCAACTGGTGGTCCACACCGGAACACGCTCGTTGTTGCGGTCGAGGTAATTGATGTCAAAGGCCTTGGCAAAGTTCTGGCCGAGGTTGTGACTGGTGCCCGCCTGCAGGGCCCGGCCGTCTTGCATCATCGCCTCAATGCTGTAGGTCGCCAGCGCGCCCGGGAATTTTTCAGAGGCCGACTTCTGTCCCGGAATGACGGGCATGGCCAGGTACTCCTCCTGGAAGCTCCGGTAGACCTCCAGCATCCGCAGGGTCTCCTCCTGGGCCTCTTCATAGGTCTCGTGAGCGGTGTGCCCTTCCTGCCAGAGGAACTCGGAGGTCCGCAAGAAGAGGCGGGTCCGCATCTCCCAGCGCATCACGTTGCACCACTGGTTGATCATCACCGGCAGGTCCCGGTAGCTGTTGATCCACTTGGCATACATGTGCCCGATCACCGTCTCGGAGGTGGGGCGGATCACCAGTGGCTCTTCCAGCTCCTTGCCCCCTCCGTGGGTCACCACCGCACACTCCGGACTGAACCCTTCAACGTGCTCCGCTTCCTTCTCCATGAAGCTCTGGGGAATCAGCAGCGGAAAGTAGGCATTGACGTGTCCGGTTTCCTTGAACATGCGGTCCATCCGCGCCTGCATGGCCTCCCAGAGCGCAAACCCCGTTGGGCGGATCACCATGCACCCCTTGACGGGGGCGTAGTCTGCCAGCTGCCCAGCCGCAATCACATCCAGGTACCATTGAGAGTAGTTTTCGCTACGAGGGGTGATGTTCTTTGCCATATTCCGTTTTGCGATGAGGGCGCGAAGACTGAGGTGGAAAATTTTCAAAGATACTGACTTACGCCATGAGTGACAAGCTTTTCAGGAGGATTCGGTTTGCCTCCGGTCACCGCTTTTATCTTGCTCATCCCTTCGATTGGCCTAGGCTTACTAGTTTGGTTTCCTGAGGGGGGAGCCTTATGACTGAGGAGGAAGTTTGTTCGGTAGAAAGAGCGAAGCAAAGACAGGCAGCGCGCCAACCTACATTGGCAGTTCCATGCGCATTGAGGGCAATGTGTGGGGAACCAAGCCCATTTGGGTAGACGGAGAAGTCCGGGGCACCATCACCTGCGACAGCGAAGTCGTTGTGGGGGCCACCGCCAAGGTTTATGCCACCATCTATGCCGCCACGGTCCGCATCAACGGGTACCTCGAGGGCGAGGTGTATGCTTCCGAGCGCATGGAAGTGATGGCGCAGGGGCACATCAACGGAGACATCACCAGCCGCCCGGGCTGCCTCATCGTTCAGGAAGGGGGCGTCATTGAAGGCCAGTGTGTGACCACCCAGGTGATTGAGATCCCCAAGCGCCTGAGCCAAACGCCCACGGCCCTTCCAGACGCTCCGGCTGAACCGGAGGCAGAAGAAGCCGTCCCCGAAAAGAGCTGACTACTTCTGGTAGTTGGCCTTCCACTCCGCATACGTCATTCCATACACCCGCTCCTTGGCCTCATCCAGGCTCAGTTCCTCTCCCTGCTCCTCTGCCCCCGCCCGGTACCACTTGGCCAGGCAGTTTCGGCAGAACCCGGCCAGTTCCATCAGATCAATGTTCTGAACATCCTTTCGGGAGTCCAGGTGGGCCAACAGGGTGCGAAAGGCGGCGGCTTCGGCTTGGATTTGCTGCTCAGGGGACATCGTCAACGGCTCCACAATCTCAGGTCAACAAGAAGGCCATCAGCAGATGGCAGGAATCAGTTATGTGCGTGAGTAGGATAGGCGACCGGGCCGCCACCTGTCAAAACCAATGTCCCGTTCAGCTGCTGAAAGGAGCCTCCGGTGCCTGAAGCGTCTCCCTCAACTCGACCCGCGCGCCTCGCCATCTTCTCCACGGCCTGCCTCGGAGGCATCGGCGTCCTGGCCTTCAGCAACGGCCTCCTGCTGGCGTACTTTTCGCGGCTGGGCCTCTCCAGCGGAGAGGTGCTGGCCCTGCTGGCCCTTCCGGCCCTCGTCCAGTTCCTCCTCGTGGTGCCGTTCGGATTCCTCTCAGACTGGTTTGGCAAGAAACGCCTGGGCCTGGCCGGCCTGGCCTGTACGGCGCTGGGGCTGATGCTGATGACCAGCCTCGGAACACTTCCGGAACCGCACCTGATGGCCTGGCTCGCCACCGGACTCTTCAGCCTCGGCTCGGCGTTGCTCAACTCGAACTGGTTTGCCCTCGTGGATCCGCTGATTCCCAGTCAGGAGCGCGGCCGGTTTTTCGGGAACCTCCGCCTGACGTGGCAAACGGTCGGGTTCTTGTTTGCCTTTGGCGCCTCGCACTTTCTCGGTGAAGACTCCGGACTGCAGGTGTATCAGGTGCTCTTTGCCCTGATTGCGCTCTTTGGGATCGCCCGCATGGTCACCTACTGGAAGATTCCGGAGGTGGAACGCAGTCACCCGCCGAGCGCGTCGTTCCGCCAGGTCTTCACCGAAGTCCTCGCGCTTCCGGGCTACCTGCCCTTTTGTGCCTACTGCTTTTTGCTGATGCTCTTCACCGGGGCCTGCCCCCAGCTGTTTGGCCTGCTGGAGCGCAACATCCTCGGGTTCAATGACGACCAGCTGGTGTGGGTGGGCAGCCTGCTGACGGTGGGATCGCTCGCCGGCTTTGTCCTCGGAGGACGGGCGGTGGATCGCTTTGGCACCCGCTACGTGTTTCTGCTCTGCCACCTGGCCTTCGGGACCATTCTGGTGCTCTTCCTGGGACGGGGAGTGGTTCCGGGGCCTCCGATCGTTTTTGTGGGCCTCCTCACGCTGCTGTTCGGGGTGGCGCTTGCGGCTTCCGGAATCGCCATGACGTCGGAGATCCTGTCCCTGATCCCCAAGGAGAACAAGTCACTGGCCACCGGAGTCTGGCTGACGCTTCACAGCGGTGGGGCGGGGCTGTCGGGAATCCTCAGCGGACAGATGCTGGAGTTGGGGATGCTGAATCCGGAGTGGCACTGGATGGGGTTGCCGTTGAGCGCCTACGACACGCTGCTGCTGCTCTGTGGAGGAATGGTGCTGCTGCTGACGGTCACGCTGGGGCTGATCCCGTCCATGATCCGGCCCAGCCAGGCCCAGTGGATTCCGCAGGGCGCTTAAGCGTCTTCCCACGTCGAGAAGGGGTGGTCGATCAGGTGAATGTTGAGGTAGCGTGGATCGTGGCTGACCTCGACGCCCAGCCACTCCGGAGGCACAAAGGCCTCTTCTTCATGGCTCAGCTCAATTTCAGCAACCACCAGCCCGGCGTTGGCGCCCAAGAACTCGTCGACCTCCCAGACCTTTCCGGACACCTCGACCCGAGTCCGCTCCTTAATCAGGCGAGGCTGCTCACACACCTGCTCCAGCAGCTCCCGGGCTTCGTCCAGCGGCAGGTCGTATTCGTACTCCAGACGCGTCAAGGCGCTGCGTCCAGACTTGATGTTGAGGCGTCCGCGGGTGCCTTCGATGCGGACCCGGACGGAGCGTTCCGGATGCCGGCTCAGGTAGCCTTGCTCAAAGCGCACGGCGGCGCCCGGACGGCGCCAGCCATCACCCGTCACCAGGAATTTGCGTTCGATCTCAAGGGGCATCAGGAACAGGGGGACACGGAGAGGGAATCAGTCCTTGATTTTGCAGCACCCGTGCAGGATGCTGAAGCCAACGACAACCAGGAGAGGCCATGTTCACGATTGTGATTCAAGTAACAGAGCTCAGGGGGGAGTGGGATCTGCTCGAGCAGATGCTCGTCCGGACGGATTTTGGTCCCTTCGTCAAGATTCATTCCCGGGACCAGAAGATCATGTACGAGGGGCCCGATCTCGAAAACTTCGTCACCTACCTCGTCATGCACCGGATTCGTTTCGAGGTGCAGGACTACGTGTGGAAGGAGCACCCGGAGGATCCTCCTTCCGAGTAGGCATCAGCCCAGGCGTTTCCAGAGGTACGGCAGCGCCAGGGCGCCCACCGCAATCTTCACCGCGTCTCCTGCCAGGAAGGGCAGCACTCCGACTTCCAGCACCCGGCCCCAGCCAATGAACTGACTCAGCCACGTGGTCCCCAACGCGTAAATGAGGCCGTTCCCAACCAGCATCAGCACCAGCGCCTTTGGCACCGAGCGGACGTTGAACTGGTTCATGATTTCCCCCAGCACCCAGGCGGCCACAAAGAAGCCGGCCAGGTACCCTCCGGTCGGGCCCACCACATACAGCAGCCCCGCCTGAGCCCCGGCAAAGACCGGCAGCCCGGCGATTCCTTCCAGCAGGTAGGCGCTCACGGCAGCCACTCCCAGGTTCCGGCCCAGCACCAGCGGCAACGCCAGCACCACCAGGGTCTGCAGGGTCAACGGCACCGGCCAGAAGGGGATCTGCACCTTGGCAGACACCACCAGGGCGAGGTTTCCCAAAAGGGCAAGCAGCACCGCACGCTGCACTTGAGACACCGGCCAGTTCCGGCTGATGGTCGCGCCAATGGTTTGGGGAGGAACCCAATTCATGACATGCTCCTGCAAAATAAGTTAGGGGGTTCAGACACACGTGTGGCCACAAGCAATCCGGCCAAAACGTTGATTATCCGGAGTCTTCCGGAATCTTGAAAGCTTTTTTGCACGTTTTTGCCGCTGCCGCCGGCTCTCGTCGGGGCCTTGGCCCTCCCATGAATCAACGGGGGAACCGGGACTCGCGGACCACTTCACAGATCTGCAAGGAGTACTCCTGATAAAACGAAGCCCGTCCTTCTTGCTGAGCCGCCCGGTGATCTGCGTGCTGGGCCCAGTTTTGCTGGGCCGCCTCGTCTTCAAACTCCACCAGCGTCACGCGCTCGCCGTCTTCGGCAACAAAGACCTTGTGCGACCGGTACCCGGGCATGGTCCGGGCGAGTGCCGAAATTTCCGTGGCACGCTCGAAGTAGTCGGCTTCGGCCTCGGGATGGAGGCGGGATCGAAACACGGTGAGGATCATGGCAGTTCCTGGAAAGGGTTAGTCGTGCTTGACAGCAACCGTTTTGAGCGCAGAAAACCCATAAAGGGCCTCAAAGCCCTTTTCGCGTCCGTGCCCGGAGTTGCCCACGCCTCCGAATGGCAGCTCCACTCCGCCTCCGGCGCCGTAGTTATTGATGAAGACCTGTCCGGACCTGATGCGCTTGGCCAACCGGAATTGCCGGCTTCCTTGCTCCGTCCAGATGCCGGCGACCAGGCCATAGCCCGTTCCGTTGGCAATGGCCACCGCCTCGTCTTCGGTGTCAAAGGGAATCACCACCTGCACCGGCCCAAAGATTTCCTGCTGCGCCAACGGATGCGCCGGAGGGCAGTCCGCAATCAGGGTTGGACGCAGGTAAAAGCCCGACTCCGGAGCTTCGGTCGCCAGGGTTCCCTGAGCCGCCACGGCGAGGTTCCCCTGCTTTGAGAGGTCAAGGAACTGCTGAACCAGTTGCTGCTGACGTGCGGAAATCAAGGGGCCCACGTCTCGGTCTTCCAGTGCCGGCCCAACGGTCAAGGCCGCATACTGCTCAGCCATCCGGTCCCGGACTTCGGCATACCGGGCGCGTTCCACAAGGATCCGGGAAGACGCCGAGCAGGTTTGCCCCGCATTCTGAATCCCTGCCCGGATCAAGAACGGCAGGGCCTGGTCCAGGTCGGCATCGGCAAAGACCAACTGCGGCGACTTCCCTCCGAGTTCCAGCGTGACCGGTGCCACGTGCTCCGCTGCTGCTTGCTGAACCAGCCGGCCCACTTCCAGGGATCCGGTGAAGGACACATGCCGCACCCCCGGATGACGTGCCAGCGCCGCTCCTGCTTCCTCTCCCAATCCCGGAACCACGTTTAGGGCACCTGCCGGAAATCCGACTTCAGCCGCCAGGGCGGCAAACGCCAGAGCCGTCAGGCACGCTTCTTCTGCAGGCTTGAGCACCACGGCGTTCCCCATCGTCAACGCAGCACCCACGGAGCGTCCGATGATCTGCATGGGGTAATTCCACGGAATGATGTGCCCCGTGACCCCATGTGGCTCCCGGAGCGTGTAAACGGTGTAGCCGTTGAGGTAGGGGATGGTTTCCCCCATGATCTTGTCGGCAGCGCCCCCGTAAAACTCCAGGTACCGCGCCAGCGCCAGCGCATCAGCGCGCGCCTGCTGGAGCGGCTTCCCCACGTCCAGGGCCTCCAGCCGGGCCAGGTCCTCAACCCGCTCAGAAACAAGCTGTCCCAGTTGCGTCAGCAGACGTCCGCGCTCCACTGCCGAGGTCTGTCCCCAGGCGCCTTCGAGCGCCTGTTCCGCAGCGTCCACCGCCCGCTGAATTTCGGCAGCCCCGCCGCGGGCAATGGTTCCGAGCGTGGCCCCGGTGGAGGGGTTGAGCAGCTCCAGTTGTGCCTCTGGGCGCTCCCACTTCCCGTTGAGGAAGCACTGGTCCATGGGAAACCAAACTTCAGGCTCTGTCATTGTGTTTCTCCGGCTAAACGTTGGTGAAGCGCACGCTCCAGGTCGGGCGCCGACGCGATCAGGGTTTGCGTGTAGGGGTGTTGGGGGTTCCGGAAGACGACCTCCGTCGGACCCTGCTCCACAATCTGTCCCGCCTTCATGATGAGCACCCGATCCGTGATGGCCCGGACCACCGAGAGGTCATGCGAGATGAAGAGGTACGACAGCTGAAACTCCTCTGAAAGTGCCGCCAGCAGGTCCAGGATCTGCGCCCGGACTGAGACATCCAGGGCCGACACGGCTTCATCCAGCAGAATCAGCTCCGGACGCGTCACCAGGGCTCGAGCAATCGCAATGCGCTGCCGCTGTCCTCCGGAAAACTCGTGGATGTACTTGCGGGCGTCCTGTGCCTGGAGCCCCACGTGCTCCAGGGCCTCTGCCACCCGGCGCCTGACCTCCGGAGGCTCGGGGCGGTGGACCAGGGCGCCGAACGGTTCACTGACCAGGCGTTCCACCCGGTGCCTCGGATTGAAAGAGCCGTAAGGGTCCTGAAACACCACCTGCATCCGGGCTCGTCCGCTCGGTGGCTGGCGGCCGACCTCATGAACCACGGTTCCAGCCAAACGCACCCGCCCCTGCTGAAGGGGCTCCAGCCCCAGGAGGGCCCGTGTGAGTGTGGACTTGCCACAGCCGCTTTCGCCAACCAGCCCCACGTTTTCGCCAGGGTGAATGCGGAAGCTGACTTCATCCACAGCGCGCGGAAGGGGCGGCGCTTCCGAAGACCGGCGCTTCCACCAGGCAAACCCGGATGCTGCAGGCGGGTACACCCGCACCACGCCTTCGACCTCCAGCAAGGGCGGTGTTGACGCCGAAACCACCACCGGGTTCCGAGCCGGCTGATGGGCCGACGCTTCAAACAGCATCCGCGTGTACGGATCCTGTTGGTGCTGCAGCACCTCGGTTGCCGGTCCGGACTCCACCAGGCGCCCCTGATTCAGAATGGCCAGCGAATCGGCCAGCTCCGCCACCACGCCCAGGTCATGGGTGATGAACCAGAGGCTCATGCCGTCCTCGCGGACCAGCCGCTTCAGTAACTCCAGGATCTGCGCCTGCGTGGTCACGTCCAGGGCCGTGGTCGGCTCATCGGCAATCAGGAGCCTGGGCTGGAGCGCGATGGCAATGGCAATGCCGACCCGCTGCCGTTGCCCTCCGGAAAGCTCATGCGGAAAGCGAGAAAGCGCAAACTGCCGAGGCGGAAGGCCCACGCGCTCGAGCAACGCAGCCGCCTGCTCCTGCGCCTGGTGCTTCCGGACCCGCTGGTGCACCTGAATCGTCTCGGCCACCTGATCGCCAATGGACTTCAGGGGGTTGAGCGCCGTGAGGGGTTCCTGAAAGATCATCGCCACCTGCTGCCCCCGGACGCGGCACATCTGTGCTTCCGAAAGCGTGTGCAGGGGTTCCTGCTCCAGCCAGACCTCTCCAGACACCTGGGCGCCACGTGGCAAGAGCCGCAGGGCCGCCAGAGCCGTCATGGACTTGCCCGATCCGGACTCGCCAATCATCCCGAGGATCTCACCAGGAGCAATCTTCAGGCTCAGGCCCTTCAGCACTGCGGTGCCGCCCAGCGACACCCGGAGGTCACGCAGTTCCAGCATACGGTCCCTGACGTGAGGTCTTGGGGTCCAGCCAGTCCCGCAGCCCGTCTCCGAGCAGGTTCAGGCCAAGGACGTTGAGGACAATGGCGAGCCCGGGAAAGAGCGCAAGGTGCGGCCCGAGGACGATCAGGGTCTGGGCTTCGCTGAGCATCCGGCCCCAGCTCGGAGTGGGGGGCTGGGTGCCGAGGCCCACGTACGAGAGCCCTGCTTCAGCAAGAATGCCCAGGGAAAACTGGATGGAGCTTTGGACAATGAGCACGTTGAGGACATTGGGGAGGATGTGCTCCCAGGAGATGCGAACGGTCCCCTTTCCGGCAACCCGTGCCGCCAGGATGAAGTCCCGCCGCCAGAGGGACAGCGCAGAACCGCGGGTGAGGCGGGCAAACACGGGGATGTTGAAGATGCCAATGGCAATGATGGCATTGAAGATCCCCGGCCCAAAAACCGCGGTAATCAAGATGGCGACCAGCAGCGACGGAAAGGCAAAGACCACGTCGTTGAGCCGCATGATGGCTTCATCCAGAAGTCCTCCGTGACGCGCAGCCGCAGCCAGCCCCAAAGGCACTCCGACGAGGACCCCGACTCCAACGGCAACCAGGGCCACCGCCATGGAAACCCGGGCGCCCACCATGATCATGGAGAAAATATCCCGTCCGAAGTGGTCGGTGCCAAACCAGTGTGCTGCAGAAGGCCCCTGTAGCTTCTGGGCGATGTTCAGGGCTTCCACGTCATACGGCGTCCACCCCCAGGAGACCAGCGCCAGCAGCAAAAACCCAAGGCTCAGTCCGGAACCCACCCAGAGGTGGAGTGATCGCGAAGGGGGCGGTGTCATGAACGTTTTCCGGAAGCCAGGAGGTTCAGCGGGGGTGGGATGCGTCCATCCCGTTGTGGGGCACCAGCTTAGTCTCCCGGACGAGCAGAGCCAGTCAAAAGCGCCAACCCGTGCTGCTTGCCGAAGGGTGGTGAGGTTTTGCGGGAAAAAGGAGGGCGGGGCTCCTCAGAGGGGAGGGGCCCCGGAAGGGGAGGTTACTCGATCGTGCCCGTCTCCAGACGTTGCTTGTGGATCTTCTCGAGCTTGTACAGGTCCTGCTGAAGCTCAAAGAAGCCGTGCCAGTGGGCGTAGTCCGGAGCGCCCATCATGGCGCCATGCCGGGCACGGCGGCCTTCGTGGTGCCAGAGGTGGTAATAAGTGATCTGAAACTCATCATTCCACGGGTTGTCGAGCAGCAGGCCCTTTTCGTCCAGCTCGTTCAGCATGGCGGTGGCCGGCTTGTAGTAGCCCTCGTTGTAGAGCTTGACCGCCTTGTCGCCCTGCGCAAAGAAGTTGTCGGTGTGCCGCTTCATGTGACACGACTGGCAGACCTGCTTCATCTTGGCCCGGCCTTCCGGACCATTCCCCAGCAGGGGACTGAGGACGTCATTGGAGTTCCGGACCTTGGACTCCTTCGCCCAGAGGTTCCAGTAGAGCCGTTCGGTGACATTGTGGGTCGTCTTGAGTTCGCCAATGCCACTCATGTGACACGTGGTGCACGTCGGTCCTCGGTAGTCTCCGGGTTCCCAGGCATCCGGAGCCGAGTCCCACTTCCAGTTGTTCCCATCAGCAGCAAAGACGTGCCCGTGCTTGCTGTTTTCAAAGACCTCAATGTCCGGATGGTCGGGTCCCAGGTGACACGAGGCACAGGCCGCGGGCTTGCGGGCTTCCTCCAGGCTGAAGGCGTGGCGGGTGTGACAGGTGGAGCAGTTGCCCGTGCTGCCATCAGGGTAGATGTTGCCCATCCCGGCATTGGGCCACGTGGAGGCCAGTGGGCGTCCGGAGTCGTCAAGCTCGATCTTGGTGCCGTGGCACTGAATGCAGCCCGTTTCATTGGGCGCATTGCTCAGCTCCGGATGGTTGCGTCCTTCATGACGCTGCACCAGGGCATGGAGGCTGTCCTTGGGAATGATCTGTCGGTAGGCCCGGATGTGGCCACTTGCCTCAAACTGCTCCGTTTCCTGGGCATGGCAGCGGGCGCAGGTGGAGGGCGGAACCAGCGCCGAGACGAAGACGTTGGTGCCGATGAGGGTCTCATGCTGAGTCGCCATCGGGGAGCTTTTCGGAACCGAGTGGCAGTCGATGCACGACACTCCGACGTGGGCGTGCCGGCTGTTCTTCCAGTCGTTGATGATGCCGGGGTTGTGCTGCTGGTGGCAGGAAACACATTCCTTTCCCACTTCCGTCAATCCTCGGTCAATGACAATGGAGCGCACATGGCTGAGGTCTCCGACGGACTCGGTTTGGGGTTCATTGGCCCAGAGCAGGGGTGCCCCCAGCAAGCAGCAACCGATGAGAAGCAAACGCGTGAGCATGAGGTCCTTCTGACAGTTAAAATTGAGCGAATTCCCTGGGCGCCAACTGCTCAGACAGCTCGTGGTGGCCGACATGCGGGTGACAGGAAACGCAGGTTTGGCGGGTCGTTTTTTGGAAGTACGGGCGATGGGCAACAAACGCCTTGTTGCTGGCCATCGTTGCGCGCTCCAGGTTTTGGTGACAGTTGAGGCATCCGGAGTCGTAGGTGAACTCTTCACGGCGCTCACGCTTGGCTTCCCAGTCAATGGCCTCAAGGTCATACGTCCACTGGGCCCAGACATCGTGGGTGCCCGTCTGCGCCTTGGCCCAGGCATAGCCCCAGGCGCTCTCATGGGGCAGGTGGCAATCCAGGCAGGTCGCCTGAATTCCGTTGGCATTGACGCCCCCATGGGGATCCTGCTCGTAGGCCGCAATCATTGGAGCCATGACGTGACACGTTCCACAAAACCCGGCGCCATCGGTGGCATGAAAGACCTCTTCGGTGGCCACCCATCCCATCAGGGCCCAGGCGACCAGCGCACCTCCGGCGCCACAGGCGATCAGCCAGCGCATCAAGTTGAAGTTCCGAGTCGAGTTCATGAATAGGTCCTCATGCCGTTTCCAAAAAAGAGCGGCGATTCTCTCGGAATCCTCCCTGACTCGGTATCCGTAAATTTACGTTAATCGGAGAGAAAACTGGGGGGCGTGTGGACGTGGGTGGGGAACCCTCCGGGGAGCGCATCAGGCAGAGTCCTCTTCGTGTGGGTCCGGCCTCTTGTTGTCACTTCCAGACGGTGGGAGTCGGGGTGCTTGAAGGAGGGGTCGCTTGGCATGAGGCTTCCCCGAGGTGCGGCAAAAAGTGCGACAACATTGCCCTGCTC
>JAYOTF010000027.1:0-44271 GCA_038150265.1 Deltaproteobacteria bacterium
GTAGAGATTTGTAAGTTTAAGCATCATTCTTGAGTAGAGGTCGGGCGAGGCTAAGGGGAGGGCAGACGCAGTGGTGGGCTGAGACGAGCTCGGGGGGCAGCAATCGGGGAGCAGAGTGGGGGCTTGACGGAACGGTGACGGATCCTGAACACAACCTGAACGCGGGGGCGATAGGGTATCTGCTTTTTGAAACCCTCTACCTTGGAGAAGTTGTGAAAAAGGTCATGATTCCGCTGATTTCCGGTGTGGTGGCGCTCTCGGCGTCCACTGGACATGCGCAAAGCTTCAACCGCCTCGCGTCCTTTGCGACCAACCACAACCTTCCGGCTGGAATGGATCCGCTGAGTGAGACTTCGGCAGAGATCATCACCGCCACGAAGGATGGACAGATGCTGATCTACTCCGACAGCCCCCTTGGTGGCGTGGGGATGGTGGACATCCGCAACCCATCCAATCCACAGGCCGCCGGCTTCCTCAGCCTGGATGGGGAACCCACCTCTGTGACAACCGCAGGCCGCTACGTGCTGGCTGCCGTGAACACGTCCCCGAGCTTCACGGAGGTCTCCGGATACCTCGCCATCATTGATCCGCAGACGAAGCAGGTGGTGGGGCGCTGCGAGCTTTCCGGGCAGCCGGACTCGACGGCCGTGTCTCCCGACGGTCGCTTCCTGGCCGTGGCCATTGAAAATGAGCGCGACGAAGACCTGGGAGACGGTGGAATCCCGCAAAACGCTCCTGGAAACGTGACCATCTTCCCCCTCGTCAATGACCGTCCGGACTGTGCCCGGGTGCGCGTGGTGGACGTGACCGGGCTGGCCGACATCGCGCCTTCGGATCCGGAACCCGAGTTTGTGGACTTCAACTCCCGCAACGAGATCGTCGTCTCCATGCAGGAGAACAATCACATCGCCGTCATTGATGCCGCGTCTGGACGCGTCGTCTCTCACTTCTCTGCCGGACAGGTCAACCTGCGCAACGTGGACCTGGAGGAAGAAGGCGCCCTGACGTTTGATGGGGTGCAGAACAACCGCCTTCGCGAGCCCGACGCGGTCCACTGGCTGGACGACAACCGCATCCTCGCGGCCAACGAAGGAGACTGGAACGGCGGCGCCCGGGGCTTCACCATCTACAGCAAGCAGGGCCAGGAGCTGTATGAGGCGGGGCTCGACTTCGAGTACCGCGCTGCCATGGCGGGGCACTACCCGGAGAAGCGCTCTGGCAACAAGGGCATTGAGCCGGAAGGCCTGGAAGTGGCGACCTTCAATGGGCAGACCTACCTGTTTGTGCTCTCCGAGCGCGGCTCCCTCGTGGGCGTGTACCGCGACACCAAGGGCGCTCCCGAGTTTGTGCAACTGCTGCCTTCGGGGATCTCTCCGGAAGGCGCCCTTGCGATTCCGGGCCGGAACCTGCTCGTGACCGCCAACGAGACGGACCTGGGTCCAGATGGAGGCGTCCGGGCACATGTGATGATCTATGGCCTGAGCGCCAGCGAGCCGAACTACCCGCAGCTGATGTCTCGCATGGAGCAGGGCCGACCGATTGGTTGGGGCGCGCTCTCTGGCCTGACGGCTGACCCGCAGAAGCCGGGCATCCTCTATGCGGTCAATGACAGCTTCTACCGGATGCAGCCCACCATCTTCACCATTGATGCGAACCAGAAGCCGGCCCGCATCATTGCGGCCACACCGGTCACCCGCGACGGGCAGCCCGCCCAGAAGCTGGACCTGGAAGGCATTGCTGCTGATGGCAAGGGGGGCTTCTGGCTCGCCTCCGAAGGCCGGACGGACCGCCTCATTCCGCATGCCCTCTATCACGTGGACAGCAAGGGCCGGATCCGCACCGAGATTCCGTTTCCAAAGGAACTCCTCAGCGTGGAAAAGCGCTATGGCGCCGAGGGCATCACCGTTGTGGGCGATACCCTCTGGATTGCCATTCAGCGCAGCTGGGCCAATGACCCCCAGGACCTCGTCAAGCTGGTTTCGCTCAACACCAGGACCGGAGAGTGGGGCGCCGTCTTCTATCCGACAGAGTCCGCCAGCACGGGCTGGGTCGGCCTCTCGGAGATCACCGCCTACAACGGAAACGTCTATGTGGTGGAGCGGGACAACCAGATCGGTGAAGCCGCTCGCATCAAGCGCCTCTACCGGATTGCCGGGGAAGACCTGAACCCGCTGCCCCTCGAAGGCAACAAGTTCTACCTCGTCCGCAAGGAGCTGGTCCGCGACTTCATTCCCGACCTCAAGGCCCTCAACGGCTTTGTGGTCGACAAGGTGGAAGGCTTCACCGTGGATGCGGCTGGAAACGGCTACGTTGTGACCGACAACGACGGCGTGGACGACAGCTCCGGAGAGACCTACTTCTTCTCCATCGGCAACCTCTAACGCTGCTGCGAGCCCTCCTGCAGAGGGCCACTCGGCGCTCTCTGCTGGCCAGACCCCCACGCTCTCCAGGAGGGTCTGGCCCCTCGCCTTCCCGCACCCTCAGGGATCCACCGAACCGGAACCCGACACAACTCTCAGGGAATCTTCATGCGGCGCTAACGAAGGCTGAAAACTCCTTCGGCATGCTACTTCCGAAAAGGTGGACCTGCTCCCTCAACGCCCCCTCACAGCCACGGATTTGTTTTGAATGCACCAACCCGCCCTCATCCTTCCCGCGAGCCCTCCCGCAACCAGTACCGTACCGTTTGTGTGTCTGACTTTCACCTGGGCGCCCGCGGCTGCAAGGCGGAGCGGCTCTGCAACTTCCTCAAGCAAACGCAGTGCGATCGGCTCTACCTGGTAGGAGACATCATTGACATCGAGAAGCTCCAGCGCCGCATCTACTGGCCCCAGGAGCACTCGAACGTCATCCGGCGGGTGCTGACGATGGCCAAGCGTGGAACGGAGGTGATCTACATCCTCGGCAACCACGATGAGGCCATCAAGCAGTGGCTTCACTATCACCCGAAGCTGGGGAACGTCGAGATCCGGAGCCAGGCGGTTCATGAAGGCCTCGATGGGCGCAGGTTCCTGGTCATCCACGGCGACATCTTTGACGGCATTGTGCAGGTGCAGCGGTGGCTTTACTGGGTGGGCGACCGGGCCTACGACCTGGCGCTGTTCATCAATGACACCCTCAATTGGGTCCGGGAACGCTGTGGCCTGGCCCACTGGCCGATCAGCCGCTTCCTGAAGATGCAGGTCAAGTCCGCCGTCAACTACCTCACCGAGTTTGAGTCAACGATGGCCAGGTACTGCAAGAAGCGCCAACTCGACGGGGTCATTTGCGGACACATCCACCATCCGGAGATCCGGGAAATTGACGGCATCGCCTACATGAATGATGGAGACTGGGTGGAGTCCTGCAGCGCCCTCGTGGAAACCCTGGACGGCCGCTGGGAGATCCTGCACCTCAACCAGGAGCAGGCGCTGGCTCCCTCCCGGCCATGGGCGGAGGCGGCATGAGGCTCCGACGCTTTGCCCTGGTCACCGATGCCTGGCACCCGCAAACCAATGGGGTGGTCAACACGCTGTCCCGATTCGTCCGGCACCTGGAGTCCAATGGGGTGGAGGTTCAGGTGCTCTCCCCGCAAGATGGCCCCACGGTGCCTCTGCCTTCGTATCCGGAAATCCGGGTGGCCACCCAGCCGTGGAAGGCGGTGAGCCGCCTCCAGCACTTTGAGCCTGATGCGGTTCATGTTGCCACAGAAGGTCCACTTGGCATGTGGGTCCGGGGGTGGCTGGGACGCCACCGCCTGCGCTTCACCACCAGCTTCCACACCCGCTTTCCAGAGTACCTCAGCGCCCGGTTGCCGGTGCCGCTGGAGTGGGGGTACAAGCTGGAACGCTGGTTTCACGGAGGCGCGGAGCACACGCTGGTGGGAACGCAATCGCTCATTCGAGAGCTACGGGCCCAGCATGTGGGCAAGCACCTCGTCCACTGGCCCCGAGGCGTCGATACGGATCGCTTCCACCCGCGCTTCCGAGACACGAACCTTTACCGGGGCTCCGGACCCAAGTGGCTGTACGTGGGACGGGTGGCGGTGGAGAAGAGCATTGAGGACTTCCTGACGCTGGACCTGCCTGGAAGGAAGATTGTGGTGGGAGACGGCCCTTCTCGTGAGGAGCTGCAGCACCGCTTTCCCGACGTCGAGTGGCGGGGCTGGCAGCACGGAGAGGACCTGTCTCGGCACTTCGCCAGTGCGGACTGCTTCGTGTTTCCCTCCCGGACCGAAACCTTTGGCAACGTCATCCTGGAGGCCATGGCGTCGGGGCTTCCGGTCGCATCGGTTCCGGCGCCAGGCCCCATTGACCTGATTGAGGAAGGCGTGAACGGCGCGCTGAGCGACCACCTCCGCGAGGCCTGTCTGCGAGCAGTGAAGAGTTCGCGGAAGCGCGCCCGTGCCACCGCCCAGCGGTTCAGCTGGAAGGTCAGCCACGAGCTGTTCCAGCTGCACCTGGTGCCGCTGCGTCCCGCAGACCCGCTCTCTCACCCTCAGGAGGCGTTCGCGTCCTAGGCGTCTCGTTGCAGCATCGGCTGTCCCATCCAGATCCGCTGGCCTTCCTGAAGGGTCTCACAGAAACGCAACCCTGGTGTGCTGAAGACGAGGATGGTGGAGCCGTGTTCAAACCAGCCCATCTCCTCGCCCTTCTGGAAGGAGGCGGTGCAGGGGAGGTGGTTGGGGCCCTGATACCGCAGGTTGAGCGGAACATCGAGGCAGCGGAACCGCATGCTCGCGACCAGGATGGCGGCCACGGGCACCAGCGTCAGGGACTCGGAGGTCCCTTTCAGCGTCAGGTGCACAATGGCCCGCTCGTTTTTGCAAAAGAGCCGCTCCACCCGCTTGAGGGCGATCGGGTTGACGTTCCAGGTGTCTCCGGAAATGTAGGTGATGCCCTGGACCTCGCAGTCGGCAGGCGCATGAAAGCGGTGGTAGAAGCTGGACTTGAGCCGCAGGGTGAGGAAGTTTCCGTTTGCGTAACGCGCCACCAGTTCCGGATCCAGCAGCAGGTCCTGAAGCGAGTACGGAAAGCCCTTCGCCTGAAACACCTGGGTCCCTTCGATGCGACCATGAGCGCCAACGATGGCGTCACAGGGACTGGTCAGGTGCTGGGGCGCAGGGTCAATGGTCCGGGCCCCGTCCTTCAGCTCGCGGATGAAGCAGTCGTGGAGGCTGGTGAAGTGGTCCTTCCGGGCCTCCTCAAGGTTGAGGTCATCGGCAAAGAACTTCCAGAGCGCGAGGGACACGTCCCGGACCAGTGGCTGCTCCAGCTTGCTGAACCACCCCATGAAGTGGGTGAGCAGCTGGCGGGGAATGCGGTTGGTCAGCAAAAAGTTCAGGTCTTCCTGTTGGAAGATCCGGTCCTTGAGCGTGGGGGCCGAAGCGAGTTCAGGATTCATTCAACCTCTTTCAGAGTCAGTCAGCATGGAACTGTTTGCCGTTTTGGCGGCTGGGGCCTTTGCCTCCGCCGCGTCGTTTCCCCGACTTCGTCAGCGCCTGGAGCTTTCCCGGGCCAAGCATCCCTCGTTGCGGGGGCATGCCAGGATGTCGCGGCAACTGGCAAAGTGGATTCCGTATTGGGAGTATGACGAGTCGCAGTTCTTCAGCAGCGACGCGGCCCCTGTGGACGTGGTGAAGCGCCGGCGCGAGGGGTTCCGGAAGCTGGAGGCGCTCTACCAGCAGCGCTTCGCCCAGACGGCCGAGCAGACGGCCGAAGCGGCTCCCGGCATCTCGGATCTGCAGTTCACCAGCACCTACCGGGTGCCGTTTCAGTTCAGCCGCTACGTCCGGGAACGCCTCAGGAGTGGTTCGTTCCTGCAGGCGTCTTCTGGGGTTCAGGTGACGGATCTGGACGGCAACTCCTTTTACGACCTCACCGGCGCCTATGGCGTCAATGTCTTCGGGTACGACTTTTACAAGGCGTGTGTGGACCAGGGCATTGAGCAGACCCGGGAGCTGGGTCCGGTGCTGGGTCCGTATCACCCGGTGGTGGCCGACAACGTGGAGCGGCTGAAGGCCATTTCCGGAATGGACGAGGTGTCGTTTCACATGTCCGGAACCGAAGCGGTGATGCAGGCCGTTCGGCTGGCGCGCTACCACACGGGCCGTCAGAAGCTGGTTCGCTTCTGTGGCGCCTACCACGGCTGGTGGGATGACGTGCAGCCGGGTGTGGGCAACCCGCATCCGGTCAAGGACACCTACACGCTCAAGGACATGGACCCGGACACGCTGAAGGTGCTCCGGACCCGCAACGACCTGGCCTGTGTGCTGGTGAATCCGCTGCAGGCCCTGCACCCGAACATGAACGCGCCGGGAGACTCGATGCTGGTCAGCAGCGACCGCTGGGCGCACTTTGACAAGGCCGCTTATGCGGAGTGGCTGCAGGAGCTGCGGCAGGTCTGCACGGAGCGAGGCATTGCCCTCATTCTGGATGAAGTCTTTGTCGGGTTCCGGCTGGCGTACCGGGGCGCCCAGGAGTTCTTTGGCATCTCGGCCGACCTGGTGACCTACGGCAAGACCCTCGGCGGTGGCCTTCCGGTGGGAGCCGTGTGTGGAAAGAGTCGCTGGATGAAGCGCTTCCGGAAGGACCGTCCGGCTGACATCTGCTTTGCACGCGGGACGTTCAATTCCCACCCGTATGTGATGGGGGCCATGAACGCATTCCTCCAGCAGGTGGCACAGCCGCCGTTTCAGCAGGCGTATCAGGAAGCGGAGGCGCTGTGGAACCGCCGCATCCGGACCCTGAACGACCGCCTGCGCGCGGAGGGCCTGCCGGTGGACGTGGTGAACCTGATGTCGATTGGCACCCTCCGCTACACCCACCCGTCCCGCTACAACTGGATGCTCCAGTACTACCTCCGGGCCGAGGGGCTCGCTCTGAGCTGGGTGGGAACGGGGCGCCTGATCTTCAGTCACAACTACGATGAGGAGACGTTTGCCGAGGTCTGTGATCGCTTGGTGCGAGCAGCCCGGAAGATGGAGCAGGATGGCTGGTGGTGGCGTGCTCCGGAGCTGACCAACCAGTCGATCAAGCGTCAGGTGCTCCGGGAGCTGCTCACGGCCCGCTTCTTCTGAAATCCTGCCAGGTGCGTTACGGTAGCAAGACTCTATTGGACGAAGATTGCGGCCGCGTTAGGGTTTCTGAAGGAAGGAAGGGGTGGGGCAGCAGAAGGGGCGCTAAGGCTGCCGGACGTAGATGTCGAGGACCATCACATAGACATTGGGGTGCTCCACGTCATCGAAGATGACCCGTGTCACCTGGTAGCCCACGCTTTCGTAAATGAACTGGCTGCCGTCCACCAGGTCGTCTTGAGGCAGGTCAATGAGGGTGCCGTCAGGCTCTCCGAGCATTCCATGGATCCGGACACGGATGGTTTCGTCACTCATTGAGTCTCCAGGGGGGGCGTGGGCGTCACACGGTTCCAGGTCAGTAAAGTTCAGGAATGTAGATGTGCTCCTCCTTGGGAGGGCGCTCGTATCCGGTGCTCTTGGGGCGCTTCGGAATCTTGACCTCTTCGGGCAGCTTCTCATCGTGCGGGAGCTTGGTGAGGAGGTGGGAGATGCAGTTGAGCCGGGCCTTGAGCTTGTCGTCGGCCTCCACGGTGTACCAGGGGGCCCACGGTGTGTTGGAGAAGCTGAACATCTCATCCTTGGCCTTGGAGTAGTCCTCCCAGCGCTCAATGGAGGCCAGGTCCATGGGGCTGAGCTTCCAGCGCTTGAGCGGATTCCGGGCCCGCTCCTGAAAGCGAGCCTCCTGCTCCTCGTCGCTGACGGAGAACCAGTACTTGATGAGGTGGATTCCGGAACGGGTCAGCATGGCCTCAAACTCCGGGCAGCTGCGGGCAAACTCCTGGTACTCCTCTTCGGTGCAGAAGCCCATCACGCGCTCCACTCCGGCCCGGTTGTACCAACTGCGATCAAAGATGACGATCTCGCCAGCAGCAGGAAGGTGCTCGACGTAGCGCTGGAAGTACCACTGCGACTGCTCCCGGTTGGAAGGAGACGGCAGGGCCACCACCCGGCAGCTCCGTGGGTTCAGCGGCTCCGTCAGGCGCTTGATCACTCCACCCTTTCCTGCGGCATCCCGGCCTTCAAAGATCAGCACCACCTTGAGCCCACGCTTCCGGACGGTGTGCTGCATCTGCACCAGGTCGTGAAAGAGCTTCTTCAGCTCCTTCTCATACTCCTTTTTCGAAAGCTTGGGGCGGACCTCCTCGGCAGGGGGGACGTCTTCTTTCTTCTTTTTAGACATAAACAGGCCTCCTTAGAGCTGCGGGACAGGGTCGGATGCGGCAACCCCTGCTCGCGCAATCGGCTTTGACAAACGGCGGGTGTGGTAGAAAACGCGCCTCAGGCCTTCCGCCAGGTCTGACTCGAACCGGAAGGACTGCAGGCGTTGAATGCCCTGATGCGGATCGTCCAGCACCACCCGGGCGATGCGACGCTTGCCGTCCCGCTTGAGGTCCAGGACCTGCTGAGCGAGAGCCGCATCGTGAGTGGCCAGGGCGTTCAGGGCCTGGTTCAGGGCCTCCAGCGTGAACCCATGGGCTTCCACCAGCTTGGACTGGGCCTCTGGCGAAAGCTGGATCCCCTGGTGCAGGCGTTCCAAGCCTAACATCGTGAAGACGTTTTCGACAAGGTCCCCAATGCTCTCAAGCTCATTGGCGGCACTGGCAATCTGGAGCAGCTCATCGGTCTGCTTGTCGGTGAAGGTGAGCTGACTGAGCAGGGAGAGGTCCGTCATGAGCGTCGCATGCAGCGCGTCGACTTCCTTGTCCCGGCTTTCCAGTTGGCGGAGGTCTTCAGTGGTTCCGGAATAGACGGCGCTCAGGGTGCTGCCATAAATTTCCTCCACCAGTCGCCCGAGCTTCAGGACCTTGAGGCGAACGACATCAAGTGCCAGAGACGGGGTCTTCAGCAGCACCGGGTCCAGGGTGGGCTGTCGCTCGCTCCGTGGGCGTGGTGGAATGAACCTGCGGATCACCAGTCCCACCGGGGTGGTCAGGCCAATGAAGACCACTGCCATGCCGACGTTGAAGAGCGTGTGGGCGTTTGCCAGCTGACGGGGCAGGATGTTCATGGCGGCAGGGTCTCCTCCGGGAACCGGAGGCGTGATCTCTCCCACCAGCCAGGCAATCCACGGAATGGCAGGAAGGAGCGCGACACTCCAGGTCAAGTTGAAGAAGGTATGCGCTGCTGCAACCTGCCGGGCCTCTGGAGGCTGCCCCAAAGAGGCCAGCACCGCCGTGACACAGGTCCCGACGTTTGCCCCGAGGATGAGGGCAATGCCCCCTTCCAGGGGAATGAGGCCCTGCGACGCCAGGGCAATGACGATGCCCATTGTGGCCGAGCTGGACTGCACCAGAGCGGTGAAGGCGGCCGCGGTCATCAGCCCCAAAAACGGATTGGCCATCTGGGCCATCAGGTCCACAAACGGCTGGTAGCTCCGGAGCGGCCGCATGGCGTCACTCATGACGCTCATCCCCCAGAAGATCAGGCCCAGTCCGAGCAGCGCCCGCCCAATCTGCTTCACGTGGTCCTTGTTGCCGATCATGTCGAGCAGCACGCCGGCCGCCACCATCACCATGGCCAGCTTGGTCACCTTGAAGGCAATGATCTGAGCCGTGATGGTGGTGCCAATGTTGGCCCCCAGGATGATGCCAAGGGACTGCGGGAGCGACATCAGCCCGGCTGAGACGAAGCTCACCAGCAGCACCGTCGTGATGGAGCTGGACTGCAGAACGGCTGTGATGACGGCGCCGGTGAACAGTCCCATGATGCGGTTGTTGCTCAGCTTGGCGAGGATGTCCTTCATCCGGTCGCCAGCAATCACACGGAGGGCCTGGCTAATCGTCTCCATTCCGTAGAGGAACAGGGCCAGTCCTCCGACCAGTCCCATTCCCAGCTGCAGCCACTCCAGTTCGCCAGAAGCGTTGGTGGCTCCCCAAAGAGCCGTTGGCAGGGTCAGGCCCAAGCCGACCACCCATTTGTTTTGCTTCAAGTCCCTCCTACAAGCAGAAGATAGATGCCCAGCTCGGCAAGTTGCTGCACCCCACCCAGGCAATCCCCGGTGATGCCCCCCAGACGCTGACGCAGGTACCGGATGCCCAGACGCTGCAGGATCCAGGTCAGGCCCAGGATCCCCAGCCCCCAGAGGCCCCATCCGATCAGAAGCGGCAGGGCTCCGGTGAGGAAGGCAAACCCGAGGGCTCCCGGGTGGAGGCGTGACAGCCCCGCTGCTTTCCCCTGCGTGCCGGAACGAAGGTACGGTAAATGAGAAGAGACTTCAATCGCAAGAAAACGGCTCCAGGCGTGTCCGGCCACCCAGACTCCCCAAACGTGAGGAGCATCGAGGGCCATCAGGCTGGCTGCCTTGAGCAGCAGGAGGAGGATCAGCCCCACCACGCCGTAGGTTCCCAGCCGGGAATCCTTCATGATGTCGAGGATGCGTTGCGGGGTCCAGCCTCCGCCGAATCCGTCGCAGGTGTCGGCAAATCCGTCTTCGTGCAGAGCGCCAGTCAGCAAGAGGCCGCTGGTCAGCCCCAGCAGCGTGGCGAGGGGAAGCCCGAGGGGCCCGGCCGCCAGCGCCGCCACGAGTCCAGAGAGCCCCCCAACGATCCAGCCAACGAGGGGAAGGTACCGGGAGACGGCCGTGATGTCGATCCGTTCATGAACGGAGAAGGGGGGAGGCAGGCGGGTGTAGTACCCAAGGGCCCCCCGGAAGAGGTGCCACTCTCGTGACGCGTCAGGCGTCATCACGCGAGCTGACGCCGGCAGACTCGAAGGACGCCATCTCGTTGAGGAAGAGGACCGCAGACTGCACCAGCGGAAAGGCCACCGCCGCGCCCGTGCCTTCTCCGAGCCGCATGTCGAGCTGCAGCACCGGAGTGAGCCCAAGGAACTCCAGCATCCGCCGGTGGCCCTGTTCATCCGACTGGTGGCAGCAGAGGGTGTAGTCCCGAACCTCCGGGTGCATCCGAAAGGCAACAAGGAAGGCGGCCGTGGCAATGAAGCCATCGAGCAAGATCAGCATCTGCTGCTGAGCGGCTTCCAGCAGGGCCCCGGTCATCATCGCCATCTCGGCGCCCCCAAACGTCTGGAGCACCTCAAGGGGCGTCCGGGCGTCCGGATGCTGCTCCAGAGCGGCTGCGAGGACCTGCCGTTTGTGGGCGAGTCCGGAATCGTCCAGGCCGGTCCCCCGGCCCACGCAGTCTTCGAGCGGGAAGCCGGTCAGGCGCTGCATGATGGCCGCTGCTGCCGAAGTGTTCCCAATGCCCATTTCGCCGAAGCCGATGACGTTGGTGCCCTGCTGGGCCGCTTGCTGCACCAGCGCTTGTCCCTCCCGGAGGGCCGTGGTGACTTCTTCAGGGGTGAGGGCCGGCTCCTGCTGAAAGTTCCGGGTGCCTGCACAGACCTTCCGGCGGATCAGGTCCGGGTGATCCGGAAGCGGGTGCTTCACCCCGGCGTCCACCACCTGGAGGCGGATCTGGTGCTGGCGGCAGAACACGTTGATGGCGGCGCCCCCAGCGAGGAAGTTCAGGACCATCTGTGCCGTGACTTCCTGGGGATAGGGGCTGACTCCGGACTCAACGATGCCGTGGTCACCAGCAAACACAAGGAAGGCCGGGTTCCGGAGCGTGGGGTGGAGGGTGCGTTGAATCTGTCCCACCTGAAGCGCAATCGACTCCAGCGTTCCCAAGGCTCCCGGGGGCTTGGTCTTTTGGTCAATGCGCTGCTGAAGGGCTTCGGTGAGCGTGGAAGGGAGAGGGGACAGCTTCCATTCAGGCATAGGCGTTCAGGGGAAGGAGGTTCAGTGGCGGGAGGAGGTGTTCCGGACGGCCTGACGCTCCAGGAGGAAGACCAGCAGGAATCCCACAACGGCTGTGGCCACGGCAAAGGCAAAGCTGGCGTTGAGGTCCGGAAGGATGTTTTCTTCGCGGAGGACGTACTCCTTGCCCCGGATGAGCTGCGTCTCCAGCGTGATCTTCCAGGGCCACACCTTGCGCATGGCCCCAATCATGATGCCGGTGAGCAGCGCCATGGTGGTGGCGTGGTAGCGGGCCAGCGCAAAGCGAAGCACCCGGGAGAAGCCGCCCAGGCCCACCGCACAGCCAGCCGCAAAGACGAGCAACACGGCGAAGCTGCCTTCGGCAAAGGGGTTCCGGAGGGCCTCGGTGATGAAGGCGTACTTGCCGAGGATGAGCAAGATGAAGGAGCCGCTGATTCCGGGAAGGATCATGGCGCAGATCGCGATCATGCCACAGAGGAAGATGAACCACGACTCTTCCGGAGTCCAGACGGGGATCAGGCCGGTCAGGTTCCAGCCAAACAGTGCCCCCAGGACCAGCCAGAGGCTTCCGGATCGCCAGTCCTGAATCTCGCGGCTGAGGAAGAGGATGGATGCGGTGATCAGTCCAAAGAAGAGGGACCACGTGGGCACCGGATGCGTGTTGAGCAGGTAGTGCATCAGGCGCGCAGTGCTGACCAGGGCAAGGAGTACCCCGAGGCCAAGCACCATCAGGAAGCGCAGATGCACCTGAGCCAGCGACTCCTTGAGGCGTCCGCGCAGAAGCAGGCCGATGGAGGAGACATTGATGGAGGTGATGGCCGTCAGCAGGTGCTGATAGATTCCCGTGATGAAGGCGATGGTCCCTCCGGAGACACCGGGGATGATGTCAGCGGTGCCCATACCGGCTCCCTTGAGGAACAGCATCAGCGCTTCCTTCGGGGTCTGCGGGCCCGGACTGTTCATCCAGGCAGCTTTCCAAGTGGTCATGCGGCGTCAGACAGAAGAGGTGGCGGCCAGGCGTTGTGCCCCATCTCCCCCGTGGCAGTTCGGGGTCTGGTGGATCTGCTGTCCGGAGGCTTCCCACTGCGTGGGCGTCTGCGCACGTACCGAGAGGGCGTGCACGCCGCCGGCAAGCTCCTCGTGCAGCACCTGGTACACCGCCTGGTGCCGCTCCCGGAGCTTCATGCCCTCAAACTGGGCAGAGACAACGGTCACCTTGAAGTGCGACTCCGCTCCCGGAGGGACGTTGTGCTTGTGGCTTTCGTTCTCGACCTCCAGCGCCTGCGGCTGAAAGGCTTCCGTCAGCTTGGTCTCAATGGATTTTTGAATCTGCATAGTTTTTTTCAGATGCGGGCGCCGCCACTGATTTCAATGACTTCCCCGGTGAAGTAGTCGTTTTTGAGGATGAACAGCACCCCGTCGGAGATTTCCCGGGGCTCGGCAAAGCGCTTGAGGGGAACCTGTTCGGTAAAGATGGATTTGACCTCTTCCTTGAGCGAGAGGACCATTTCAGTGGCCGTGAAGCCGGGCGCCACCGCGGCGGCGCGGATGCCGTAGGGAGCCAGTTCCTTGGCCCAGAGGACGGCCATGGCGGCCACTCCGGCCTTGGCTGCCGAGTAGTTGCTTTGCCCAAAGTTGCCGTGCCGGGCGATGCTGGAGATGTTGACGAGCACCCCGGGCTTCTTCAGCTTCACCAGCTGGGCGGCCGCCTCACGACCACACAGAAAGACGCCCGTCAGGTTGACGTCAATCACGGCCTGCCACTTCTCGAGGGGGAACTTGCGGATCTCGCCATTCTTTTCCCGGACCAGCAGGTTGTCACGCAGAATGCCGGCATTCTGGATGCTGGCATCAAGGGTTCCGAAATCGGCGACGACTTGCTCGTAGAGCTGCTCCACGTCGGCTTCGTCAGCAACATTGACGGCGTAGCTGCGGGCTTCGGCTCCGGTGGCCGTGACCTCTGCGAGGGCGTTGGCGAGGGCGTCTTCGTTGCGGTCGACCAGGGCGAGGCGGGCGCCTTCTGCGGCACAGTCCAGCGCAAACTGCTTGCCCAGTCCCTGAGCGGCACCGGTGATGACGATTACTTTGTTGGTGAGGTCCATGCGTTCGGTCCAGTTGAAAGTCAGGAGTCCTCGTTGGGCCAGCGGGTTCCGGGAAGCGCTTCGAGCGAGCAGCGAAGGCCCGGAATTCCGGACGCGCCAAGAGGAGGTACCCTGAAATGGTAGGAGCCTCGGAGGAACATCACAAAATTATTCGTCACGCCTCCTGACTCAGTCCGGGATTCGTCTTCTGGGCAAGGGGCGGCCAGGTTCCCTCCCGAGTCCTGATTCTCCGGAGCCGGAGCCGTCATCGTGCAAGTTGACTTGAGGCAAACAGTTATGTAAAGATCACATTTAACTTTTTTTGTTACAAAAGGCAGAAAAGCATCAGGGCGCTCTGCCTGAGTAACGTGTTTGAAGCAAGCACAGGGAGCTAAATGATGAAAAAGATGATCCTTGGGGCCATTGCTGCAGGAGCGATGGCCTTGAATCCGTTGGCTGCGATGGCCGAGACCGAAGTTCAGTTCTGGCACGCCTTCACGGGGCGGTTGGGGGAGCTGGTGGCAACGCAGGTGGAGGAATTCAACGCCAGCCAGAGTGACTACAAGGTGGTGGCCAGCCACAAGGGCAACTACTCGGAGACGCTCAATGCCGGCATCGCCGCCTTCCGGGCGGGGGAGCAGCCGCACATCCTGATGGTGTTCGAGGTGGGAACCGCCACAATGATGGCCGCCAAGGGGGCGATCAAGCCGGTGTACGAAGTGATGGCCGAAAGTGGCGCCGAGTTTGATCCGGATGCGTACATTGGTGCCGTGAAGGGGTACTACACGACGACCGACGGCCAAATGCTGTCGTTGCCGTTCAACTCGTCAACGCCTGTGCTGTGGGTCAACCGTGATGCCCTGCGAGGCGCCGGGATTGATCCGGATGTGGACCTGAGCACCTGGCAAAAGGTGGAGGGCGTGCTGGACCAGCTGAAGGCGGCGGGCCATGCCTGCCCGCTGGTCACGGCCTGGCAGAGCTGGATCCACCTGGAAAACCTCTCGGCCTACCATGATGTGCCGTTTGCCACGCAGGAGAATGGCTTTGCCGGGCTGGACACGGAGCTGGTGTTCAACAGCAAGGCGCAGGTGGCTCACATTGCCAAGATGGGAGAGTGGGCGAAGGAAGGCAAATTCATCTACACCGGTCGCCGCAACGAAGGCGGAGCCAACTTCCGGGCAGGTGAGTGTGCGCTCTTTACCGAAAGCTCAGCAGGCTATGCCGGCATCAGTTCGGAAGCCAAGTTCGAGTTTGGCGTCCGTCCGCTTCCGTATTGGGAAGGCGTGGGGAATGCTCCGCAGAACACCATCATCGGTGGCGCTTCGCTTTGGGTGATGGCGGGTCATGACCGTGAGGAGTACAAGGGCGTCGGGGCCTTCCTGTCGTTCCTGTCCTCCACTCCGATCCAGGCCAAGTGGCACCAGGATACGGGCTACCTGCCCATCACGATGGCCGCAGGGGAAGCCACCCGTCAGGCCGGTTTCTACGAAGAAAAGCCGGGCACCGATGTGGCCGTGAAGCAGATGACCGCCAAGGCTCCTACGGCTAATTCCAAGGGGCTGCGGTTGGGGTCGTTTGACCAGATCCGTGGCATCATTGACGAAGAGCTGGAAGCCGTCTGGGCGGGTGACAAGTCCGCACAGCAGGCCATGGACAGCGCCGTGGAGCGCGGCAACCAACTGCTTCGGCGGTTCGAGCGGGCCAACCGCTGAGCCTGTAACCTAAACCGGGACGGCTCTGCGGGGCCTCCCGGTTGTTCCGTGTGAAGGGAGCGAGATGAAGAAACGCGTGACCTTTAGCGGCTGGATGCTACCGCTCGCGTTGATTGCGCCTCAGGTCTTCATTTCGGCGGTTTTCTTTTTCTATCCAGCGGGTCAAGCGGTCTGGCAGTCACTGTTCATTCCAGACCCGTTTGGGCTGTCCACCCAGTTTGTGGGGCTGGGGAACTTCGAGTACCTTTTCAGCGATCGTCACTACCGGGCGTCCTTTGTGACAACGGCCTTGTTTTCGCTGCTGGTCACCCTGGCCTCCATGCTTCCGGCCCTGTTCCTCGCCGTGCTGGCGGATCGCCTGATCCGGGGCTCGGGGGTGTACCGGACGTTACTGATCTGGCCCTATGCCGTGGCTCCGGCTGTGGCTGGGGTGCTCTGGATGTTCATGTTCAACACGCGCGTTGGCGTGGTTTCGTGGTACCTGGGGCAACTGGGCTACGACTGGAATCATGTGCTGAACGGAGGCGAGGCGATGGGACTGGTGGTGGTTGCTTCAGCCTGGGGGCGGATCAGTTACAACTTCCTCTTCTTCTTTGCTGCGCTCCAAGCGGTCCCGCGCTCGGTGATTGAGGCGGCTGCCATTGACGGCGCTCGCTTCTGGCGCCGCTTCTTCACCATTGTGCTCCCCCTTCTCTCTCCAACGACCTTCTTCTTGCTGGTGGTCAACGTGGTCTATGCCTTTTTCGAAACCTTCGGAGTGATCCACACCATCACTGCCGGTGGACCGCAACAGGCCACCACGATCCTGGTGTACAAGGTGTTTGCTGACGGGTTTGTGGGGCAGGACCTGGGCTCGTCTTCAGCCCAGTCCGTGATTCTGTTGGTCGTGGTGGGGCTGCTGACGGTGTTTCAGTTCAAGGTGGTTGAAAAGCGGGTGCACTACTGATGGCGGAACGGCAGGGCATGGTCGAAAAGCGAGGAACCGGGCTGTGGCTCACGCATGTGCTGATGATCCTGGGCGTGCTGGTGATCTTCTTCCCGATCTGGATGGCGTTTGTGGCCTCAACGGTCACACAGCCGGAGATCGTTCGCCCGCCAATGCCGCTGTGGCCCGGGGATCGGTTTTGGGAAAACTACACGGCGGCCCTGTTTTCCGGGGTCAATGTGCCGGTGGCGACCATGCTCCTGAATTCGCTGATCATGGCGGTCGGGATTGCTGTCGGCAAGATCATCATCTCGCTGCTCTCCGCCTTTGCGATTGTGTACTTCCGGTTTCCTGGGCAGGGGGTGTTCTTTTGGATGATCTTCATCACGCTGATGCTGCCGGTGGAGGTGCGGATTGTGCCCACCTACGAAGTGGTCGCCGGCTTCGGGATGCTCAACAGCTACGCCGGGCTAATCTTTCCGCTCATTGCCTCGGCGACTGCGACCTTCCTCTTCCGGCAGTTCTTCCTGACGATTCCCGACGAGTTGGCAGAGGCGGCACGGGTGGATGGCGCACGGCCCATGCGGTTCTTCATTGATATCGTGGTGCCCATGAGCCGGACGAACGTGGCGGCTCTGTTTGTGATTCTGTTCATTTACGGCTGGAACCAGTACCTCTGGCCCCTGCTGATTACCACCGATCCCGAGATGAATACGATCGTGATGGGCATCAAGCAGATGTTCCCTTCAGGCGATGACGTGGCAGAGTGGCCGGTCATCATGGCGACCTCCATCCTGGCAATGATTCCGCCGGTGATTGTGGTGGTCTCCATGCAGAAACTCTTCATCCGTGGCCTTGTCGACGGCGAGAAATAACCAATGGCAACCGTATCATTCAAGAACCTGCGCAAGCGTTTTGACGCAACTGACGTGATCCACGGGATCGATATGGAAATCGCAGATGGCGAGTTCATTGTGATCGTGGGGCCCTCCGGCTGCGGCAAGTCCACCTTGTTGCGGATGGTGGCTGGACTGGAAACCGTGACCGCTGGCGAGGTTCTGATTGGAGGAGAGCGGGCAAACGACAAGGAGCCGATGGACCGCGACATCGCCATGGTGTTCCAGAATTATGCGCTTTACCCCCACATGACCGTTGCGCAAAACATGGGCTACGGGCTGAAGATTGCGGGGATGCCCAAGCAGGAGATTGCCGCCAAGGTGGAGGACGCTGCGCGGCTTCTGCAACTGGAGGGACTGCTGAACCGGCGGCCCAAGCAGCTTTCGGGAGGCCAGCGACAGCGGGTAGCGATGGGACGCGCCATTGTGCGCGAGCCCTCCGTCTTTCTCTTTGATGAGCCGCTCTCGAACCTGGACGCGAAGCTGCGGGTGCAGATGCGACTGGAGATCAAGGAGTTGCAGTCAAAGCTCGGCATCACGGCACTGTACGTCACCCACGACCAGGTGGAGGCCATGACCATGGCCGACCGGATGATTGTGATGAATGAAGGCCGGGCGGAGCAGATCGGGACCCCGCTTGAAGTCTATGAGCGGCCGCAGTCCCTGTTTGCGGCACAGTTCATCGGCAGCCCCGCGATGAACGTGCTGGAGGCACAGATTGAAGGGGGACAGGTGCTGCTGGGGAAAGTACCGGTGGCGTCCACTGCTGCGCGCGCCGGCGCGGTGAAGCTGGGAATCCGTCCGGAGCATGTGCAACCAGATGACTCCGGACCGCTGGCGATGGAGCTACGGCTTTCCGAGCCGCTGGGGGCCAACACCCTTTTGCATGGTCGGCTCACTGAAAGCGGGGTCGCCTTCACAGCGAGCCTCAATGGGGTGCATCAGACCCGTGGCGGGGGCATGATGCGGTTTGCTGTTGCCCCTGAAGACTGCCACCTGTTTGATCCGGAAACCGGCCGCCGCTTGTAAAGCTCCGCTCCCTCCGAGCCCTTCAGTCACCCCCCTCCAGCACCGGAAAGCAAGGGCCGCCGCCTGAACGAGTTAAGGGGCGGCCTGTGTTTTCCGGAACCTCCAACCTCCCTCACACGATCTTCCACCCCGTGCACGCCGTTTTTTGTGCGCGAACGCGTTTTCGTCAAGGAACCGGAAACGCCTCCGGAGGCGTGGATCAGAGAGACGCGAGGTCGCGGGGAAGCGCTTCAAACTGCTGGAAGCGCTGCTGAAGGTAGTCCTGGAGAGCCGCCTCGGGCTCCAGCACCCGCTCCGCAGGTGGCTTGGAGTGGAGAGTTTGCTCCAGAGGGAGTCCGGAGGCGGCTTGCCCCAAACGAACGGCACCGAGCGCTGCAGAGACCTCTCGGTGCTGAGCGAGCACCAGGGGGCGGTCGAGGAGGCAGGCGATCATGGTGCCCCAGAGCAGGTTCCGGGCGCCGCCTCCAACGAGTCGGATTTCGCCAAGGGTCAGGTGGTGCTGTTGCTGAGCGCGCAGGCATTCATGGACTTGAAAGGCGATGCCTTCGAGGATGGACCACATCAGGTGGGCCCGGTTGGTGGAGAGCGAAATGCCGGTGAGGAGGCCCCGGGCGCCTGGCTGCAGGTAGGGGGTCCGGATGCCATTGAAGTTGGGGCGCATGAGCGGAAGGGCTTCTTGCATCAGGCGTCCGGTGAGCGCCTGAGCCTCTTCAGCCAGGGTTGCGACCGGAGTCTGTGTGAGCTGGCTGAGCCAGTCCACGGAAGCTGTGGCACTCATGACCACCCCCATGGAAAGGAACGCCTCTGGCACCACGTGGGCACTGGTCATCACCGCAATCTCTGGAGCCGGTCGGAAGGTGGGGTCCACAATGCAGGTGACCGCAGAGGTGCCGAGGCTGATGATGGTGTCACTCGGTTGCGTGACCCCGACTCCGAGCGAGCCGACCATGTTGTCGCCGCCTCCAGCCGCAACCGGAAGCCCCGGTTTCATTCCCCAGCGCTGCGCCAGTTCTGCACGCAGGCCCCCCGCAGCTTCCCAGGAGTTCACCAGCGGAGGAAGCCGATCCAGTGACCAGCCGGCAGCGTCACAAAGCGCAGGATCCCAGGTTCCGGAAGCACAGTCCAGGAGCATCAGACCAGCAGCGTCGCTGGGGTCACTGGCCCGCTCTCCTGTCAGCCAGAGCCGGATGTAGTCTTTGGGCAGAAGGAGGCAGTCGGTGTGCTCCAGAACTTCCGGCTCATGCTGTGCCAGCCAGAGGAGCTTGGGGGCGCCCATTCCCGGATCTGGAATGCCATTGGCCCGGAAGCCGAGGTCCGGAACCCGCTGCAGGAGGGTGGCACATTCGGTGGTGGCGCGTTCGTCGTTCCAGAGCAGGGTCGCCCGAATGGGCTGGTCGGCCGAGTTGATGAGGACGGGGCCCAGCATGTGTCCGGAGAGGCCGATGGCGGCAACGTCGGCCAGGGCGTGGGGAACCGTCTGGTGCAGGTGCGTGAAGCACTGCTCAATCGCGTCAATCCAGGAGTCGGGATGCTGCTCGCTCCACCCGGGGGCAGGGCGGGCCGTGGTGATGGGGGCATTGGCTTCGGCCAGAATCTCATGAGCCTCCCCTGCAATCACGACCTTGACGCCTGAGGTGCCGAGGTCAATCCCCACAAAAGTCATGACGCCTGCGTGCGATCCAGTTTCAGCATTTCGCGAGCGGTGTCCTCATCTGTGATGAGGATGCTGCTCAGGCCTGCCTTGAGGGCGGCCCGGATGATGGGGATCTTGTGGCGCCCACCTGCAGCCAGGATGACGTTGCTCATCTTCTGGATGTCGGCAAGCTGGATGCCGATGATGCGCTCATTGATGGGGTGGTCAATGGGGTGGCCGTCCTGATCCAGCATGAAGCCCAGGATGTCTCCAACGGCGCCACGCTCCAGCAACTCATCGATGGTGACGCCTTTGGGAAGGCCGTAGCGGATCAGCAGCGCTCGGCGCGACATGTCTCCAGCGGCCATGCAGAGGGCATCGACCGAGATGATCTTGCGGATGGCTTCCTTGAAGACGTCGAGTTCACAAATGATGTCTCGGCTGTGCTTGGAGTCCGCATAGAGTGGAGCGGTCAGGTAGCTGTGCTGGGCGTTGCACAGCTCGGCAAGGCGGGTGGTGATCTCGAAGCTGTTGATTTCCGAGCCCTTGGAGAGGCCCCCCATCACCGAGACGATCTCGAGGTTCGGACGGTTCAGGGGTTCCATGGACCGGGTGGCGTGGCTGAGGGTTCCCCCCCACGACATGCCAAACAGACGAATCTCCGGACGGGACAGGTACTGATTCAGGAAGCTCCCCAGGGCGGTGCCAACGAGGAGCTGGACGTTATCCGGACTCCCGGCGGGCGCAACGTGGGCCTCGCTGAGCTGATAGGTCGCCTTGAGCTGGCTCTCCAGCTCGGCACAGGGCGCGTAGTCGGAGTTGATGGACACCCGCAGCAGCCCCCGGCGCCGGACGTCTCCCAGGGCCTTGTTGACCCGAAGGCGAGTGACACCGAAGCGCTCGGCCGCTGCCGCCTGAGTGAGGCCCTCGATGTAACAGGCCCAGGCAACGCGGACAAGAAAGCGTTCTTCTTCGTCACTCTGTAAAGACCGGAGGGCTCGACTCATGGGGCTGCAAGGATGAAGGGTTACCGAAGTGGTCGTTACTTGACTGCACCCATGGTTAAGCCCTGAACCAGCTGCTTGGAGGCGATGAGCGCAAAGATGATGACGGGGACCACGATCAGGGTGGAGGTGGCCATGATCTTTCCGTAAGGCAGGCTGTATCCCTCCATGAAGCTTACCGCCATGGCTGGTGCCGTCTTGGCATTCGTTCGGGTGAGGACCAGCGCAAACATTAGCTCGTTCCAGGAAAAGATAAAGGAAAAAATGCTGGAAACGGCCACCCCCGGTGCCGCCAGCGGCAGGCACACCGAGCGGAAAATGCGCCACTGCCCGGCTCCGTCCACAATGGCCGCCTCGTCCAGCTCCTTCGGAATGGCCCGGAACTGATCGGTGCAGATCCAGATCACAATTGGAAGGTTGAAGGTGAGGTAGATGAGGATCAGCACCAGGTGCGTGTCAAGCAGCTTGAGGTTCCGGACAATCAGGAAGAAGGGCAGAGCCAGCACGATGGGGCTGACCATGCGGTTGGTGATGAACCAGAACCAGAGGTCCTTCTTGCCCCGGAACTCGAAGCGGGCCAGGGCGTAGGCGGCCGGAGTTCCCAGCAAGACGGCGACGAGGGTGGTGCAGACGGCCACAATCAACGAGTTGATCAGGTTCTGCCCCACCCCATCCTTGAAGAGCACCTCTGTGTAGTTGCTGAAGGTGACCTCAAAGATCCAGGCGGGTGGAGACTGCAGGGCCACAATCTGGTCCTTCAGGCTGGTGGTCACCATCCAGTAAAAGGGGAAGATGCAGAACAGGATGATGAGCAGCAGCAGCCCACCCTGCATGGCCAAGGAGGTTTTTCGATAAGAGGGCATGGGCCTACTAATTGTTGACTTCGTTGTAAAAGACGCGGATGTACATCCGACTGAGCACAATGGTGATGATCAGCAGAATGATGGCCTGGGCCGAGGCGAGCCCCTGGTCAAAGGCCCGAAAGCCCACCCGCTGGATCATGAGGCTGATCAACTCGGTCGCCGATCCGGGGCCGCCGCGGGTCATGGTAAACACCATGTCAAACAGCTTGAGCGTGTCAGCCGTCCGGAGGATGAGGATGGCGGTGAGCCCGGGGATGAGAAAGGGCAGCTGAACATGCCAGAGGATGGTCACCCAGTTGGTGGTTTCCAGGCGGGCCGCTTCTTCAATCTCAGAGGGAACCGTGGTGAGCCCGGCCAGCAGGACCAGCGCACAGAACGGCGCCCACTGCCAGACGTCCCAGAAGGCGACTGCAATGAAGGCGTTGTCCGGATCCCCAATCCAGTTGATGGGGTCGATGCCCAAAAAGCCAATCAGCTGATTGACGACGCCATACTTGATATTGAACATCACCTGTCCCAAGAGGCCGACAACCGAGTAGGTGGTTGCCATGGGAATGACCAGAGACAGGCGGGTCAGCGTTTTGAAAAAAGTCAGTCCAGGCTTGTGAATCAGGAGCGCCACGCCGAGGCCAATGAAGATCTGCAGCGGCAGCACAATGATCAGCAGCACAAAGGTGCGCTGCATCGCTTCCCAAAAGACCGGATCGGTGAGCACAAAGGCGAAGTTGTCGAAGCCGATGAACTTGACCTTCCGGAGCTTGGTCAGGTTGTAGTTGTGAAGCGAGGTGTAGACGGCAAACAGCAAGGGAACGATGCCAATGACCGCCAGGGAGATGATGGAGGGTGCCAGGAAGGCGAAGATGGTGCTTCTTCGAACTTTTCCCATGAGGGAATCCCGAAAGGGGTGAACAGGAGGTCCTCGTTGCGGGGAGGACCTCCCCAGAGAATGGACTCGTCAGTACTTACTGAGCGAGGGGCTTCTCACCAGAGTAGTACCCAGCGTCGTCCAGGACGGCTTCCATGCGCTCACCGAGGATGCGGGCGCCTTCTTCGGTGGAAACTTCGTTGAGCATCATCTTGGTGCCCCACTCCTGAACGATTTCGGTAATTTCCGGCCACTCGGCAAAGCGTGGGCGGAACTCCGGAACGCCGTCCTGCCAGCTTTCGACCAGGTCCGGAACGAAGTCATACTGCTGAGCGACCCCTGGCAGGTTGTACACCGACTGGCGAGCCGGGACGCCTCCCATTTCGAGGTACTGCTTGGACTTCTCCTTCGAGGTCACCCACTGGATGAAGAGCCAGGCGGCGCCTTGTTCCTTTTCGCTGGCCTGCGTTGTCACGGCCATGGAGAACCCTCCCAGAGCCGGCTTCCGCCCGTTCGGACCCATGGGCTCCGGAGCGATGGCGAGGCAGTCTCCAATCTTGGAGGTCTTCGGATCCTTCAAGGTGGAGTAGAAGGAGGACCACTCGGTGATGATGGCGACATCGCCCTGTGCCAGCGCGTTGACGGTCTCAGCGTGGTCGTACGACACAATGCCCGGGGGCATGTACTGCATCAGTTCCTGACGGAACTTGAGCCCGGACTGGCTGGCCGGAGAGAGGAGGTTGGACCGGAAGTTCTCATCCAGGAACGACCCGCCAAACGGCCAGAGCACGCGAGCAAAGCTGTCTGCCGACTGCGTCTCATTGCGCTTGGACTGCAGCGCGTAGGCGTACTTGCCGTCTTTGGTCAGCGCCGGACCATAGACGTACATCAGCTCGGCCCAGGTTCTGGGGGGCCGGTCGAATCCAGCCTGCTCCAGCATGCAGCGGTTATAGAACATCAAGCCGGAGTAGTTGTCAAACGGCAGGCCGTAGATCTTCCCGTTCCAGCCGCCAAAGGCGTTGAGGACCAGCGGGAAGAAGTCATTCATGTCCAGATTCGGATCCTTGAGGGCCGGATTCGAGGTGAACTTCTCCACCGGCTCGACCCAGCCGTTCTCCACAAAGTTTCCGATCCACACCAGGTCGATCAGGGCAATGTCCAGGTCACCCCCTGCGACAAAGTCACGGACCTGCTCCCCCAGGGCATTCTCATAAGGGTGCTTGATGATGTTGACCTTGATCCCCGTCTTCTTCTCAAACTCGGGCAGCATCTTCTCCGCTGCCTCATAACCCGGACGCAGCAGGAAGACCACGTCCACCGTGGTTCCGGAATACGGCTTGGCAGCTTCCTCCAAGGACCAGGCCGCGGCGGTCTGGACCATGCTCAAGGCGACCCCTGCGGTGATCGCCAGACTCTTTAGCATCGCTCTAATCTTCATATAGGCCTCATGAGAGCAAGTTGTGATTGACGTTACCATAGTAATGTGCAAAATAAACACATGTTACAAAAGTAACGTGACCAATGTTTATGTAACACAATCGTAATGTCAATGAAAAAATAACAATTGGAGAGAAAGGGGGGATTCAGTATGCTAGTGCTGAACGACAGGAGCCGCGGCTTCTGAGTTACTGACTGAGTTGATAAAGGAAAAGATGAAAGAAATGAGTCTAGAGCAGGTCATCCAGGAAGCGGTCCGGCGGTCCAGGACGATTGATAGCCTGGAAATCGGGAGCGGTGCCCTGAGGCAGGTCGGAGCGCTGGTCCAGCAGCACTTCCCCCGCCGACCGGCTCTGTTGATTGCCGACGAGAACACCTGGAAGGTGGCCGGTCCGCAGGTTGAGCAGTCGCTGCGGGATGCCTCCGTGGAGGTCAAGAAGCTGGTGCTGCCCGGATCCCCGCGCCTCAAACCGACGACCGCCCTGGGCAATGAGCTGGTCAGTGAAATGGGGACGTCCACTCCGGTGGCCATTGGTTCGGGCGTGATCAACGACCTGGTCAAGTACGCTGCTCATCAGGCCAACACCCGCTACTGCTGTGTCGCGACTGCGGCCTCCATGGATGGCTACGCGTCTGCTGGTGCCGCAATGATGTACGACGGCTTCAAGAAGACCATCCCCTGCACGGCGGCTCAGGTGGTGGTGGCGGACTCCGACATCATCCGCGAGGCTCCGCTGGAAATGGCCGGATGGGGCTATGGCGATCTCGCTGGAAAGGTTCCGGCCGGCGCCGACTGGATTTTGGCCGATGCCTTTGGCCTGGAGCCAATCGATGATGTGGCGTGGCCGCTGGTTCAGCATCACTTGCGGGCCTGTCTGGAGAAGCCCCATGAGCTGCAGGAGCAGAAGCCCGAGGCTTTTGCCCGCCTCTTCATTGGCCTGACGGCCACCGGATTGGCGATGGAGTTTCACAACACCTCCCGCCCGGCTTCCGGATCCGATCACCAGATTGCTCACCTTTGGGAGATGAGTCAGCATCAGCACGCAGGTCGCCCGGTGTCTCATGGGGCGTGTGTGGCAATTGGGTGCTTGACAGTCCTGGCCTTATACGATTGGCTACTCAAGCAGGAAACCCTGGGCTTTGATCCGGAACAGGCGTGGGCGGCACGGGGGTCTCTTGAAAGCAAGGAGGCCGAGATCCGTCAGGTGTTCCCGCAGACGGAGATTGCCGATAAAGCGATCCAGGAGGTCACCGCCAAGCACCCCAGTGATGACGAGCTGAAGGCCCGGCTGCTCAAGCTGCAGACCACCTGGCCGGAGCTGCGCCAGCGGTTGCGTCAGCAGCTGATGTCGCTGGAGGAAATGCAGGAGCACCTGAAGCAGGCTGGGGCGCCTGCGCGGGCGGCCGACATTGGCATTGATCCGGAGCGTCTGCGTGAGACCACCCGAATCGCCCGCTTCCTGCGGAGTCGTTACACGGTTCTGGACTTGCTGGACGAGACCGGACTTCTGGAAGAAGCGATCGCCCACGCTCCTCTTCCCTACTGAAACTGGGCGGGAGGAGCCAAACATGATGTCACTGACGGACCTGGCAACGCAGGCCCTGGAGGAAATGAAGGCCTCGTTGCTGGCCATTCGTGAAGAGGAGCTGCAGCAGGTGCTGCAGGAGATTGCGCAGGCCCAACGCATCGCGCTCCATGGAGTGGGACGCGAAGGCCTGATGATCAAGGCGCTGGCCATGCGGCTGTATCACCTGGGACTGGATGCGCACGTGGTCGGCGACATGACGACCCCTCCCATCGGTGAGGGCGATCTGCTGATCGTCAGCGCCGGGCCCGGAGGGTTTTCCACCATCTCGGGCCTCATCGGCGTGGCGCGCTCCGCTGGGGCCCGGACCCTCTGCTTCACGTCTGTGCCGTCCGGAGCCTCCGCGGCCCAGTGTGACGTCATCATGGAACTCCCCGCCCAAACCATGGCCAACGATCAGGGGGGCGCTGTGTCCATCCTTCCCATGGGATCGCTTTATGAAGGAGTGCAGTACGTGATCTACGAACTCCTCATCCTTCGGCTCCGGGAGCACCTGCAAGAGGCTCCGGAGCAAATGCGAGCCCGCCACACCAACCTGGAGTAGGCACCATGCCGGACTGGACACAGCGTTTTTCCCTCGATGGCCGCAAGGCCTTCATTACCGGAGCCTCCAGGGGCATTGGCGCAGAGATCGCCCGGGTGTTTGCGGATGCCGGCGCGGACATCGTCGCAGTGGGACGAGACCGGAAGGACCTGGAATCCGTTGCGCAGGACGTCCGAGACCGAGGTCGGCAGTGCCTCGTTCTGGAAGCCGACCTGGCCTCTCCGGAGGGTCCGCAGGAAGCGGCTCAAACCGCCTTGACGCAATGGGGCACCCTGGACATTCTGGTGAACAACGCCGGAATCGCCCGCATTCACCCCGCACTGGAGCTGCCGCTGGAGGCGTGGGAAGAGACAATGGCGGTCAACGTTCGGGCGCCGTTTCTGCTCGCTCAGGCCCTCGCTCCGAAGATGATCGAACAGCGCTGGGGCAAGATCATCAACATTTCCTCCCAGACCGGGGTCATTGCCCTGGAAGACCACGCCGCCTATGCCACCTCCAAAGGCGCCCTCAATGCCCTCACCAAGTCCCTCACTGCCGAGTGGGCCCAGCACAACATTCAGGTCAATGCCATCTGTCCGACCGTGATCCTCACCCCGATGGGGCTCGAGGTCTGGGGAGACCCTGCCAAGAGTCAGCCGATGCTCGACAAGACCCCTCTGGGGCGCTTTGGAAAGCCGGTTGAAGTGGCGGACATGGCGCTGTACCTGGCCTCTCCAGCCTCGGAATTGGTCAATGGTGCGGTGCTGATGATCGAAGGGGGCTTCACCGCTGTCTAGCGGTTCCTGCAGCCAGGCGAATTGTTCTCAACCACAACGGTCCGGGGCTTCTGCGACGCTGAGCGTCGTGGAGGCTCAGGCGGCTGCGTTGCGGGTGGCGCGGGAGATCTGGATCAGGGGTTGGGGCCACTGCAGGTAATCCTGCCACTGCGCATCCGGAATCCGCAGGGGGAGGGTCTTCGCAATGGTCACCATCTGCCAGTAATTGGGTTCAATCGGGTGGGTGAGCGGGCGGAGGAACCGAGACCCCTTGTCGAGGTTGCAGGGGTAGCAGGCGGCCACCACATTGTCCCAGCTCGTGGCGCCTCCCTTGCTCTTGGGGATGACGTGGTCAATCGTCAGGTGCTCGGTCGCATAGTGCTTCCCGCAGTACTGACAGTGGAAGCGATCCCGGAGGTAGATGTTGCGACGGGTGAAGTGCACGCGGCTGGACCGCCGGACGTACCGGGTCATCACGACCACGCTGGGCATGGGCATGGAAAACCGTTGCGACCGACAGGGCCAGTCGGGGTAGGTCCGGAGGATGCTGACCTTTTCCAGGAAGTACGCCTTGACGGCTTGTTGCCAGGTCAAAACACTCAGAGGTGCCAGGGTGAGGGGCTGATGGTCCTGATTAAGGAGCAATACATCGCTCATTGGCACGTACTCGCGGAAAAGGCCACATCCAAGGGGAGGAGACGCCTCCCCAGCGGTTACTGACTCTCGCGCATGAAGTTGCGGAGAACCGTGTGGAGGATGCCACCGTTACGGTAGTAGTCAATCTCAACCTTGTTGTCCAGGCGGCAGATCACAGGGATCTCCCGGTCGTTGGCCTTCAAGGTGACTTCCTGCATGGGAGACAGCGAATCACTCAGCCCAAGGACGGAGAAGGTTTCCTCTCCGGTCAGCCCAAGGGACTCATGGGTCTCCCCATTCTTGAACTGCAGGGGCAGCACGCCCATGCCCACCAGGTTGGAGCGGTGAATGCGCTCGAAGCTGGCCGCAACGACCGCCTTGACGCCCAGCAGGAACGTCCCCTTGGCCGCCCAGTCCCGTGAGGAGCCGGTGCCATACTCGGTTCCGGCCAGCACGATGAGCGGGGTTCCGGACGCCCGGTACTCCATGGCCGCATCATACACCGTTGTGACTTCTCCGGTGGGGAAGTACTGGGTGAAGCCTCCTTCGGTTCCGGGAGCAATCTGGTTCCGGATGCGGACGTTGGCGAAGGTCCCCCGCGTCATCACCCGGTCGTTGCCGCGCCGAGAGCCATAGGAGTTGAAGTCGGCAGGAGCGACCCCCTTGTTGACCAGAAACTGGCCCGCCGGCGTGTCGGCCTTGAAGGAGCCTGCTGGAGAGATGTGGTCGGTGGTGACCGAATCTCCGAGCTTGAGCAGCACCCGGGCGTCCTTGATGTCCTGGATCGGGTTCACATCGGTCCCCATGCCCGTGAAGAAGGGCGGGTTCTGGATGTAGGTGGAGTCCTCATTCCAGCGGTACACCTGTCCGGTGGCCGCCTCGATCTCATTCCACATGGGCGTGATGCTGTCCACCCGGCCGTACTCATGCTCATACATGTCACTGGTGATGACCTTTTCGACTTCGGCGATCTCCTCGTGCGTGGGCCAGACGTCTTTGAGGAACACGTCGTTGCCCTCGGCATCCTTGCCAATCGGGTCGTTCTGCAGGTCAATGTTGACGGTGCCGGCAATGGCATAGGCCACCACCAACGGCGGGCTGGCCAGGTAGTTGGCCTTGATGTTCGGGCTGATGCGTCCCTCGAAGTTCCGGTTGCCGGAAAGCACAGACGTGACCACCAGGTTGCCCTCGTTGATGGCAGAGACGATGTTATCGGGCAGCGGGCCAGAGTTGCCGATGCAGGTGGTGCAGCCGTAGCCGACGGTCTGGAAGCCGAGGGCGTCGAGGTGATCCTGCAGCCCGGACTTCTCCAGGTAAGCCGTGACCACGCGGGAGCCTGGCCCCAGGGAGGTCTTGACCCAGGGCTGAGACCGCAGGCCACGCTCATTGGCCTTGCGGGCCAGGAGTCCGGCAGCAATCATCACCGACGGGTTGCTGGTGTTGGTGCAGGAGGTAATGGCTGCAATGGTGACGTCTCCGTGGCTCAGCGTCTGGCCGTCCATGCCCGGGATCGGCACGGCGGTGCTGAGTTCGTCATCCTTGAGCTCAAAGCCCCGCTCGTTGATCGGAGCCTGGAGGGTCTTCCGCCAGGTGGCCTGCATCTCCGAGAGGTTGACGCGGTCTTGCGGACGTTTGGGACCCGCCAGCGCCGGTTGCACGGTGGAAAGGTCCAGCTCCAGGGTATCCGAGAACATCGGGTCCGGCGTGTCGTCGGTCCGGAACATGCCCTGCGCCTTGTGGTACGCCTCCACACGCTTGACGACCGCTTCCGGACGTCCGGTGTTGCGGAGGTAGTTCAGGGTCTCGTCATCGACGGGGAAGAAGCCCATGGTGGCCCCGTATTCCGGACCCATGTTGGCGATGGTGGCGCGGTCGGCGAGCTTGAGGTTGCTCAGTCCGGGACCGTAGAACTCGACGAATTTTTCGACGACTCCCTTCTGGCGGAGCATCTCCACAACCCGCAGAACGAGGTCGGTGGCCGTGGAGCCGGCCGGTAGCTGCCCCGTCAGCTTGAAGCCCACCACCTGCGGCATGAGCATGTACACGGGCTGTCCGAGCATGACGGACTCGGCCTCAATCCCTCCAACGCCCCAGCCCATGACTCCGAGGCCATTGATCATGGTGGTGTGCGAGTCGGTGCCAACACAGGTATCCGGGAAGCAGACGCCCTCGACATTCTGAACGACCTGAGCAACGTGCTCGAGGTTGACCTGGTGGACAATGCCCACGCCCGGCGGGAAGGCCCGGAACTTCTGGAACGCCTTCTGGCCCCACTTGAGGAACTCGTACCGCTCGCGGTTGCGCTCAAACTCGATCTGCATGTTCTGCTGCAGGGCCTCGGACGATCCGTAGTGGTCCACCTGCACGGAGTGGTCGATGATGAGGTCCACCGGAACCCGAGGGTTGATCACCTCCGGGTCTCCTCCCATCTCCGACATGGCGGTCCGGAGCGAAGCCAGGTCCACCACGGCGGGCACCCCAGTGAAGTCCTGCAAAATGACCCGGGTCGGCTTGTGGGGGATTTCTTTGTCGGACACGCTTCCATCCCAGTTCGCGAGCGTGTGAACGTGCTCTTCGAGAACCTGAAAGTCATCATAATTCCGGAGCGCCTGCTCCAGGAGAATCTTGATGGAAACGGGGAGCTTGCTGATGTTGCCACCAATTTGTTGCTCCAGCTTTTCTAGACTGTAGTAAGTGACGGTGCCTTCTCCACTGTCAAACTGGGCCTGGCAGCCGAACTTGTTGTCGCTCATTTCGCCTCGTGATAAGGGTCGTTGGGATGCCTCCTTCTTCCCCACCAGGGGCGGGAGCCGTAGGGGGAAAACTCGCAAATCATAAAAAGACTGGTGAAATTCACAAGTTTTTCGCAGCGCGTCCGAGTGAACGCTTCCGGAGGTGGGCTCCAGCAGAAAAGTCGGCTCCCAACACCGGAAGACAGGGGTGTTACGGTCGGTTCCGCAGCTCCCGGCGGAGGATCTTCCCGGAGGCACTCTTGGGGATGGCGTCGATGAACTCCACCTTGCGGACCCGCTTCTGGGGGGAGACGCGCTCCGCAACAAAGTCCATCAGCGCGGCCTCGGTCACCGCCGCCCCGGGCTTGCGCACGACAAAGGCCCGGGGGATCTCGCCGGCCTCTTCATCCGGGTAGGGCACCACGCCGACGTCATTGACGTCCGGATGCGAAAGCAGCAGGGCTTCCAGCTCAGCCGGTGGCACCTGAAACCCCTTGTACTTGATGAGCTCCTTGACGCGGTCCACGACCCAGAAGTTGCCTTCTTCGTCCACCTCGGCAATGTCACCGGTCCGGAGCCAGCCGTCTTCATCCACCGTCTCGGCTGTGGCTTCCGGATTGTTGAGGTAGCCCTTCATCACCTGAGGTCCCCGGATGTGGAGCTCCCCGCGTTCGCGATAGCCCAGGGTTTTGCCCGACTCGACGTCCACGATCCGGGCCTCGGTGTTGGGGAGCAGGTGTCCGGCCGCACCGTAGCGGATCTGCTGCGGATCTTCCGGGCTCACGTGCGTAACGGGGCTCAGCTCCGTCATGCCGTAGCCCTGCTTGACCACCAGGTTCAGGCGCGTGGCGCACTCCTGGCTGAGGTCGGCTCCCAGGGGCGCCGCTCCGGAGAGGATCACCTTCAGGCTGGAGAGGTCAAACTGATCGACCAGAGGGTGCTTGGCAAGCGCGAGGACGATGGGAGGAACGATGTGACCGCGGGTGATGCCGTATTGCTGAATGAGCCCAAGGAACTGCTCCAAATCGAAGCGCGGCATGGTGACCACGGTGGCGCCGTTGCTGAGCGCCGCGTTCATGATGACCGTCATGCCATAGATATGGAAAAAGGGGAGCACGCCGATGAGGACGTCTTTGGGGGTGGTGGGCTCCAGGTTTTCAAACTGCTTGATGTTGGCAATGAGGTTCCGCTGCGTCAGCATCACGCCTTTGGGGACGCCCGTGGTGCCACTCGAGTAGGGCAGCACCGCGAGGTCGGTAGCCGGGTCGCAGTCCACGTCCGGAGCGGGATCGTTGCTGTCCAGCAACTGGTCAAACGGGGTTGCACCGGGTGCGTCTCCCAGGACAAACACCTCTTCGACTCCCGCAAGCTGGGCGGCCTGCTGGGCTGTTTCCAGCAATGGCGGAATGGTCAGGAGGAAGCGAGCCGAGCAGTCCTTGAGCTGACGGCCCAGCTCCTCGGCGGTGTAGAGGGGGTTGGCGGTGGTGCAGGTGCCTCCGGCGCGAACCACACCATGAAAGGCCACCGCGTATTCCGGAAGGTTGGGGCAGTAGATGCCAAAGACCTGGCCCTTCCCGAATTGCCGGGCGGCGAGTCCTGCGGCACACCGCTCCACCAGGTGCCCCAGTTGACCATAGGTCAGGGTGCGTCCGCTGGGGCCGTCAATCAGGGCGGGTTTATCGGCCAGCTGCCTGGTCTGACGCAGGATGACTTCCGGAAGTGACTGGTCCGGAATGGTGACCGCTTCGTAGTTGCTGGAAATGATCATGCTTCCTCCACGTTTCAGAGTTTGATCCAATTCTGGATGGGAACCGAAACCAGCATCTTAAACGGCTTTTTTGAGAAACGTAAGCAGGGGCTCGGGAAAACCTGCAGCGGAAAGGAGAAAACGGGGAAGCTGTATTTTTATGAAGTTAAGACTAGGAACTGTGACAAAATTCAGGTAGGGTTAAGGTTTCCCCAGACAGGAGGTTAGGGGTTGGGTGCAAGACGCATCCTCATCGAACTTTGGAAAATAAGGTTCATGCGCGGGCATGGAAGCCACACTGCATAAAGGACATGGAGCGCCAATCTAATCAGGATTTTGCAGAAGATTCCTGCAACGATTCACTGTTTGATGACTCACTGCTAGAGGCCATGATGGCGGAAACGCTTGCCTCCGTTCCAGATTACTCATCGCTCGCCGAAGCTGGATTTAGCGCGAAGCCCCTCACGCAAGGCGTCAAGCCGGCCGGGCCCCTCACGCAAATTCCTCCGGCGCTCCAAGAGGTCACGACCCACTTCAGCACCCACCTGGCTGAGGTCTTTCACCGCACCTTGAAGGAGCCTTCCCGGATCCGCTTCACCCAGCATGCGGTTCTGCCATTTGAGCAACTGGAACTCCTGGCTCCGGAACGTTCGTACTTCACTCTGCTCCGCCTGGATGGGCCAGAGTCGATGTGGCTCTTTCACCTGTCCCGAGAAGTCGCCGAGGGCATGGCGACCGCCCTGTACCTGGATCGCCAGAAGTCCCAACGGCGTCATGCGGTACACCCCCGCCTGAGCGAAGCCGATTCCCTGATTTATGTGGAGATTGGCAGTGTGCTGCGTCACTGCATTCAGGGGCTGGTCACCGCGTGGAAGGGCTCCAGTCGCCTCGGCTTGAAGGGGTTCCGGCATCAGCTGACTCCAGGAGTGGCCCGGGGCTTCTCTCCTCAAGAGCCTTACCTGGTTCAGCACTTCTCTGTGGAAAACCGCCTCTTCCAGGGCGAGGCCCACACGGCCCTGCCGCTCCGCATCGCCCACGTCCTCCTCGACCGCTAACCGGCTTTCACAGCGGCGGTCGCCCATACGTCCCAGAGTCTTCCCGACTCCAGAGCACCTGACGCTGCACGGCTTCCAGATTGAGGGGGCCGTAAAGGTGAGGAAACGGCGCCTCCCCGGGCTCTGCCTCTTCCCAGCGCAATTCTGCACGAAGCGACTCCACCTTCACCTCCCAGACCTCCAACTCCGGAACCTGCTGATAAAAGCGGTTGGCCGTGCGTTCCAGCTGTTCTGCTGTGGAAAAGTGGATGAATCCCTCGCGGGTCAGGCTCTCTGGCGCATAAGGGGCTTCCGGAGTGGGGCCAGGGAGGCGGAGGTGGTAGATGACAGAGGGAACGGAAGATGGCATGGACTGGGAGAGAAAATGCGTTGCAGTTCGAAACAATTTGTTATTTGACGAGCTGTTAGCGCTCTAGTAGCATGAGTGCCATAAATATCCAAACCGTTTTGGGTAAACGGTTGAAGTGACTGAAATACTGAATCAACCTGACGAGGTCACCATGGCAGCTCGAGAATTCACTCACGAGGAAATCAACGAAGCGATGGAGCGCTTCCTGGCAAAAGGCGGGCAGATCCAACGCATTGAGTATCAAGACAACGGCTTTGCCCTGACCAATGAGTTGGGGTTGGACGAGGACTACAGCACCGACAGCCTGGGCGCCTCGACGCTCAAGAGCCTGGGAGTGGAGTACGACCTAGACCCGTCCGTCTGATTCCTCATCAGTTGAATCCTGATCCGGAACGGAGGCCTCTGGCTTCCGTTCTTCCCCCCAAAGCATCATCTTCCACATCTTCTTCACCTCTTCATCCGTCACATCACTGGGAAGTGAGAGCTTGAGGTGATCGATTAAGTCCCGATCACTGATCATGGTTGCGTTTCCAGTAGAGCCGTGTTCTCAGAGACAGGCGAAGTGCCGAGCCTCACGAACAGCCTTAGCTTATAGAAAAACAACTATAATTGCAATTTAAAGGAATTGTGATGAGGTAGGGAGTCTGGAAGAGGAAAGTGCCGCGCCGAAGCGCGGCAAACCGGCTCAACTTTCGGAGGGTTCCGTTAGATGAGTTTCACTTCTTTAGCCGCAAGGCCCTTACGGCCTTGTCCCACTACGAATTCAACCTGTGCTCCATCGCGAAGATGTCCCCCCTGCACATCGGAGAAGTGGACAAACAAGTCATCTCCATTTTCCTGCTCAATGAAACCGTAGCCTTTTTGCTCATTGAACCACTTTACTCGACCTTGCGGCATACTCGATCCTGAAAAAATAAAGGGCTGGCGCCCGAAAACCACTCCGCTCACACGGAGCCGTAGCTTGATTGCTACGAAAAATTAGTGTTAAGGAAACACTTCCGGATGTCCAGCTTAATCGGAAAAAACGCTTGCAGTGTGCCCTTAGTCCTGAAACTAAGTCCCACTGACGTTCATTTTTTCGATTTTGAAGGCAGGGGTCAGGATGGCGCTACGCGGATCGACTTCTGAGGCAATCATGCTGAGGTTCTGAAGCATCTGCAGGTAGGTGCTGGCAATGGTGAACTCTGCAACAGGCTCGGCGAGTTTTCCGTTGCGGATCCATAAGCCCTGTGCGCCTCGGGAGTAGTCACCCGTGGTAATGTTGGCTCCTTGCCCCGACATGAAGGTCAGGTAGAGGCCATCGGGCACGCTCGCAATCAGCTCTGCCTCAGGGTACGCTCCGGGCACCAGCACCAGGTTGCTGTAGCCTCCAGCGTGTCCTGTGGTCTCCATCCCCAGCTTCTTCGCTGAATAGGTGGAGAGCATGAAGTTCCGGAGCCGTCCGTTTTCAATCAGCGGCAACGGGGCCGCGGTCACGCCTTCAGCGTCATAAAGGCGGCTCCCCAGCTTGCCCGGCAGCAGCGGCTCATCGGTGAGGGTAAAGCTCGGGTGCGCAATGACGGAACCCAGCGAGCCGGCGAGGAAGGACTGCTTGCGGAAGATGTTTTCTCCCATCATCGCCGAAGCAAGGCTCCCGAGGAAGCTCTTCGCCATTTCAGCGCTGAAGACCACGGGCACTTCGCACGAACGTGGCTTGACGGCTCCGACCTTCCGGAGGACCCGCCGGGCAGCTTCGTGGGCGAGGTTCTGCGTGGTGTCGAGCTGGCTCCGGAAGCGGCTGCTGGAGTACCAGCCATCGGTCTGCTTGCGTCCAGAATTTTCTCCTCCCTGCCCCGGGTCATCCACCACCAGCGACATCCCCTTCGAGTAAAGGGTCTTGCTGTATCCGTCCAGAAAGCCGTTGGAGTCAGCATAAACAACGTGGGAGCGAGCATCCGAATAGTAGGCCTGGTCCGACCGGAGGCGCTCATCGAGCTGAAGGGCTTCTCGCTCCAGTTCAAGGGCCTGCGCAACCTTCTGCTCCGCAGGAAGCGTCCCATGGTCCGGATCCAGCGCCTGAAGGTCGACCTCTGCGCGGCCCTGGCGTTCGGGATGAGGCAGCTCATAAAACTCATCCGCGCCCATGAAGGGCAAGGCTTCGAGCGTTTGCTGAATCAGCGGCCGCACCGAGTTCACACTGAGGTCGTTCGAGGTCAGGGAAGACCGCCGGTGCCCCTGGCTGAGGGTGAGGTGAATGCCCGAGGATCCGGACTCCCGGAGGGAGTCGATTTCGCCTTCCCGGACTTCCACCTGAAAGGAAGTCGCGCTGGCGACCGAGACGGTGACCTGTTCCGCGCCCGCCTCCTGGGCGACTTGCAGGAGTTCCTGGGCAAGCTCCTTGTGGGCGTCGATCACATGCCTCCTACGGTCATTTCGGAAATCAGAATCGTCGGCAATCCCACGCCCACCGGAACGCTCTGGCCGTCTTTGCCACAGGTCCAGATGCCGTCGCTGAAGGCAAAGTCGTTGCCCACGAGGGTGACCTTGGAGAGGGCATCGGGTCCGTTGCCAATGAGGGTGAAGTTTTTCAGCGGCACGGTCTTGCGGCCGTCTTCCACCAGCCACGCCACGGTGGGCACAAACACGAAGTCGCCGTTGGAGATGTCCACCTGTCCGCCACTGAAGGACTCGCAGTACACGCCCTTGCGAACGGAGGCAAAGATCTCTTCTGGCTCGCTCGAACCCGGAGCGAGGTAGGTGGTGGTCATGCGAGGAAGCGGTGGGTGGGCATACGACTCGCGCCGTCCGTTTCCGGAGGGTTCCAGCTCATAGTGCTGAGCGCTGATGTAGTCGTGCATGTACTGGCGCAGGATGCCCTTTTCAATCAGCAGGTTTTCCCGAGACAGCGCGCCTTCGTCATCGAAGTTGATGGCCCCGCGGTCGTGTTCAATCACTCCGGAGTCAAAGATGGTGCAGAGGTCCGAGGCCACCTTTTCTCCAATCCGGCCGCTGTAGGCCGAGGAGCCCTTGCGGTTGAAGTCGGCTTCCAGGGGGTGCCCGATGGCCTCATGAAGAAGGATGCCCGACTGCGCAGGACCCAGAATGACAGGGAAGCTTCCGGAAGGGGCCTGAACCGCCTGGAGCAGCAGCAGGGCGTCCTGAGCCGCTTCGCGCCCCAAGCGCTGAGGAAGTCCGGGATCAAGCAGCGTCTGCGCCATCCGGCGTCCACCTGTGCCAGAGGATCCGGACTGCAGGTTGCCTTCCTCTTCAGCCACACAGTGGACGTTGAAGCGGACCATTGGCCGGGTGTCGGCGACGAGGCGTCCGGTGGAGGTGGCCACGAGGTTGTGGGTGAGGGATTCGACGGTGGCCACCGTCACCCGGATCACGCGATCGTCTGTTTCGAGCGCGGCCTGCTCAGCGGCCTGGAGCAGGCGGATCTTTTCGCTGAGGGAGACGTCGTTGGTGGTTTGCGTGATGGGGTAGTAGTTGGGGGGGACCAGGCGGCTGAACTGAGCGGCTTCATGAGCGGGGACGCCGCCGTGGCGGGCGATGGCGGAAGCCGAGCGGGCTGCCTGCAGCATGGCCGGAAGCTCCAGGGTCTCGCTGTAGGCATACCCCGTCTGGTCGCCCTGCAGCACCCGCACGCCCATTCCGGCGATCAGGGCCACGGAGGAGCTCTTGACGATCCCCTCTTCCAGCACCACCGATTGTCGGGTGCTGTACTCGAAGTAAAGGTCGGCATACGTGCCGCCCCGTGCCAGTGCCTCTGCCATCACCTGCCGCAGGACCTCCGGTGTGATGCCCAGCTGCTGTTCAAACCATCGATCGGCGAGATCCGGAGTCGTCTGGTGCTGCTGAGCCGCAGCGGCAGGTTGGGAGGGGTCGAGCATCAGGAGGACGGATGGAGGTGGTGGCAGATGAATTCGGCAGCGCGCTGATAGGCTCCAGGCTGCCCAAGCAGGTCTCGAACGTTTTGGAGCGAACGAATCATTCTTTCACGGGAGGCCTCATCCTGCAAGAGCCGAGCGGCGTGCGCAGCGACCTGCTCGGGGGTGAAGTCGTCTTGCAGCAGCTCGGGCACCACCTCTTCTTGGGAGAGGACATTCACGAGGCCAATGTGGGGCACCTGCGCCAGCGTCTGGGCAATCCGGTACGTCAGGCCGGAAACCCGGTAGACGATCAGGTTCGGAGTGAGGGCCAGCCCCGTCTGCAGCGAGGCGGTTCCGGAAGCGACAATGACGAGGTCGGAGGCCTGCACCGACGCCTGAAACCCCCCTGGCCCGGTGACCAGGGTCACTGGAACCGGAGCGTGTGCAACCTGCTCCTGCAACTCGGAGGCACGGAGGCTCTCGGCCACAGGAAGCAGGCACTGGAAGGGGCCGACCTGCTGCTTCAGCAGGGGGAGCGCGGCCAGGAGGGTGTCGAGGTGCCGTTTGACTTCGCTGGGGCGGCTTCCGGGAGCAATCGTGATCAGGGGCTGTTCCGGAACCGGCGCATACTGATTCCGGAAGGCCTGCACCTCGGCTTCTGGCAGCAGCAGATCCAGCAGCGGGTGCCCCACCCAATGAACCGGAACCCCGGCTGCTTCATAGAGCTCCACCTCAAAGGGAAAGAGAACCAGCATCTGGTCAACCACCTGCTTGATCGTCCGGATGCGGCCCTTGCGCCACGCCCAGACCTGAGGGCTGTTGAAGAAGAGAACGGGGATGCCCAGGGCCTTGGCCTTGCGAGCCACCTTGAGGTTGAAGCCGGGGTAGTCGATGAGGATCACCGCGTCCGGACGCTCCTCACGCAGGGCCTGAGTGAGCAGGTTGAGTTTCTGGTAAAGCCGGGGCAGGTGCCGGATCACTTCCGTGATGCCATGGACCTGCAACTCGTTCATCAGGAAGTACGGGCGCAGCCCGGACCGGAGCATCTGGGGCCCTCCCACACCAAAGGCATCCAGTTGGGGAACGAGCGCGTTCAGCTCGCGTAGCAGTCCGGCGCCATGGGCATCTCCGGAAGCTTCTCCAGCGACCAGCATCAGCCTCATGGGGCGCCTCCCTGGTCTTCAAAGACCAACCCGACTTGCGGGAAGCCCAGTTTCTGCAGAGCCAGCATCAGTTCCACGAGGGTTCGGTGAGGAAGGCGTTCGTCCATCTGGATGTGTACCGGACGCTGCCGGGCTTCGGGGGTCCAGCGCTCCAGGGTGGTCACCAGCTCGTTCAGGCCCAGGAGGGGGCTGGCTTCAATGGCTTCTCGTGACTCGGCCTCTGGGAGGCGGTAGCTTCCCTGCGCATCCACGATCACCAGCACGGCCTGCTCAAATTCGGGCAGACGGTAGGGCAGGTTTCCTTGGGGAAGCTTAACGGGCAGGGATTGGGTCAGGAAGGGCGCCGTGATCACCAGGGCCACCACCAGGATCAGCAGCACGTCCACCAGTGGGGTCACGTTGATGTCGGACATCAAGTCGCCTCGGAGCCGACGGGCGTGCCTAAATTCTCTTCTCTTCATGCATGGTCAGCTGCATCTGTAGCCTCCGGAGGAGCTGCAGGGCAAAGTAATCAAGGGTTTCGGTCAGGTCCCGAACAAGGGACCGCAGGAGGTTGTAGCCCAATGTGGCAGGAATCGCGGCAAACAGTCCAGCGGCTGTTGCCAGCAGGGCCTCTGCGATGCTGGGGCTGATCACGGCGAGGTCCACGGCGTTTTGCTCGCCGATGCCCTGAAAGGTGTCCATCACCCCAAGGACGGTGCCGAAGAGGCCAATGAACGGGGCCGAGACCGCAATGGACGCCAGCAGGGCCTGCCCGCGCGTCAGCTCTCGCTCTGCCAGGACGATCTGCGCCTCCAGGGTGCGCTCCAGCATTTCCACAAACTCCATCCGGAGGTTCGAGCCTGAGGTGGGGTGGAGTTGATGAAAGCGGCGGACTTCCTTCTGCCCCTGCTCAAACATGCGCTTGAGGGGGGAGTCGGGAAGCTTCCGGACCCGAGGGAGGAGCTCTTCCAGCTGAGTGGCGGATTCAAAGACCTTGAGGAAGCGACGGTAGCGGGTGCGGCGCCGAAACAGGTTGAAGAAGCCGGCAAAGAGGAGGGCCCAGACCACCAGGGAGGCCAGGCCCAGGAGGACCAGAACCCCCAGTGCGATGGGAGAAGACGTGGCAGGAAGTGTGAACAGCAGTGAGCCCATCCGGCGGCATCAGGTCGCGGGGGCGCTAATCGCGGAGCAGGAAGGTGAAGGCGACGCGGCGGTTCTTGGCCCAGGCTTGCTCATTGGACTCCGGAACGGCCGGGAACTCTTCTCCGAAGCTGATGGTCCGGATCAGCGACGTATCGGCAGAGTACACCTTCACGGCTTCATAAACCGCATTGGCGCGTCGGTGTCCGAGGGCGAGGTTGTACTCGTCACTGCCTCGCTCATCGGCGTGTCCTTCAATCTGCAAAATCATGTCGCCCCGGAGCTGCAAGGCATCCAGAACGCCTGGAATGCGCTCTTGGAGCAGGTCCTGGTAGTCGGCTTCGATGCGGCTTTGGTCAAAGGCGAAGTAAACGTTGGGGAGGAGCTGCTCCACCAGGGGGTTGCGAACGGGCGGGAGGCCCCGGTCACGCATGTCAATGAGGCTCAGGTAGATCTGCTGCAGCACGTCCTCCTGCGTGTTCTCATCAGCGACCGGCATGAAGTCCGGCTCCGATGCGCTGAAGTCCTGTGGATCTCCCGGCACCTCCATGGCCGACTCCAGGGCCTGCAGGTACTCGTCGGTGGTCATGGGAGGCGGAGGAGGCTCTGGCTCTGCTTGAAACAGGTAGGGGTCGTTGTCCGTCAGGTTCGGGTCATAAGCAGGGTCGGCTTCCGGAACCGTCTCCGGGTCATACAGCTGGAGCAGTCGGCCGTCATTGGGGTCTGACTGCGCAATGGGGCTCATCTCGTTCTGAGCTGCAGCCAGCTCCCGCTCCTTGGCTTCAATGGAGCGAGCGTAGGCCTCATCGGCGTTCGCCTCGGTGTCGGCAACAGGAACCGAGTCGGTGGGCTCGGCGACAACAGAGATTTCATCCGATGTCTCCCGCGGGGCAACAGTGGCCGCCGAATCTTCGGGAGCAGCAGGCTCTGAGTCTGAGAACAATCCACATCCGCTCATGACAACGGTCAGAGAAGCGGTGAGGAGCAAAAATCCGATCAGGTATTTCATGGCGGTTTGGTCATCAACAGCGCGGCAGTACTTTGGGCCTAGCAACCCTCTGTGCGGGGGGTGCAAGTTCAGTTCCCTTTCCAAAAGCCTTGGTCGGAAACCCTCTGAAAGCGCCTGTGGTCGGAATCGTGGGCCAGAAGCGACCAAGGCATGTTTTGCAGGTTTTTGCAAACAACCGCAAGCGCCGACTGAGTTGGGCGGTAAAATTTACTCCCCTTGCGTCCGGAGCCCGGGCGCACGTGAATTGAAGTTGCACGCTTGAGAGGTCCTTGTTTACACTGCTGGTAGAAAACGATACTCCCAACCTCTTCAGAAAGAAACCATGTCCTTTCGATCTTTGTTGAGTCTGCGTCCGTGGCTGGTGGTCCTGCTGCTCCTGTTCAGCCTCGGAGGCTCGCTTTGGGCCCGTAACGACCTGGACAATGCGGACACCCGCTGGCCAGAGCGGCAGTACCGGCGCTTTCTGCTGCCAAACGGCATGAAGGTCCTCTTGATCTCAGACCCGACGATGCAGCGGAGCGCGGCTTCTCTTGCCGTGGGCGCAGGGTCGTTGCTCGATCCAGACAACCGCCAGGGCCTGGCTCATTTTCTCGAGCACATGCTGTTCCTGGGGACCGAGAAGTACCCCACCCCCGGAAGCTACCAGGAGTTTGTCTCCACGAACGATGGCTTCACCAACGCCTTCACGTCTGAGCAGATCACCAACTACCACTTCGAGATCGCACCCGCTGCTTTTGAGGAAGGCCTCGACCGCTTCTCTCAGTTCTTCACGGCTCCGCTCTTCAATCAGGAGCTGGTGGACCGCGAGATCCGGGCCGTGGATTCAGAGCACTCCAAGAACATCCCGAACGACTTCCGGCGGGTGTTTCAGGTGCAGCGTGAGGCCTATGAGCCCGGACACCCCGCCCGACACTTCTCGACGGGCAACCTCCAGACGCTCGGAGGCGTCACCCGCGAGGAGCTGCTGAACTTCTACCGCACCCAGTACTCGGCGAACCGCATGACGCTCGCCGTGGCCAGCCGCCATGGCCTGGACACGCTGCAGCGCTGGATTGTGCCTCGGTTCATGCTGGTCCCCAACCGGAACCTGCCGGAGTGGGGGGTGCCGGAAACATTCATGGGCCCCGATCCCAACTTCCGGCTGATGCAGGTGAAGACGGTGAAGGATTCCCGGTCGCTGACCCTGACCTTCCCGTTGCCACCGACGGTTCAGTACTACACCAGCCGCCCCTTGGGCCTGATTGGCTCCATGCTGGGGCACGAGGGGGAGCACAGCCTCCTTTCGTTGCTCAAGCGCGAGAACCTCGCCACCGGGCTTTCGGCAGGCGGCGGGGGCAGCAACCCGTCTTATTCTTCGTTCACCCTCAACATCCAGTTGACGGAGCGCGGACAGCAGAACTACCGCCAGGTCATCACCTACGTCTTCCAGGCCATTGAACTGCTGCGGCGCAAGGGGCTGCCGCGCCACATCTTTGAAGAAAACCGGCGCATGGCAGAAATTGAGCTGGCCTTCATGGACCGGGGAGAAGGAACGTCGCTGACCAACATGTTTGCCTCGATGATGCAGTACTACCCGCTCAAGGACCTGGAGCGCACGCCCTTCCTGCTCACCGAGTACAACCCGAAGCTCTTTGACAGCATGCTCTTCCGGCTCACTCCGGACAACATGCTGGCGATTCTGGCCGCTCGAGACGTCCAGACAGACGCAACCGAGTCCTATTACGGAACCGAGTATTCCTTCACCAAGTCCCACCCGGAGTGGGTTCAGGAGTGGGCGCGGCCCGGACTGAATGCCGCCATCCAGCTTCCGGAGCCCAACCCGTTCATTCCCGAAGACCTGGCCCTGCAGCCCTTCCGGGGGAGCTTTGAGCTGACGCACTCCTCAATCGTGGGCCTCGAGAGCGAAGGCCTCCCGGAGCCGGTGCTCGCTCGGCTTCGTCCGCTTGAGGGACGGGAGTGGGGCTCGTGGGATTCGCTGCTGGCCACTCTGGAACTCGAAACCCTGGACGTGGACCCGAGGAGCATTCAGGAGTTGCTCCAGAAGCACGCCCTGCCGGCTCCGGTGAAGATTCTTGATGCCGACCGGGGGCAGGTGTGGTTTCAGCAAGACTACCGCTTTGACTCGCCGAAGGCGCAGCTGCACTTCCGTATTGAGACCCCGGAGGTTTATGCGTCGCCACGCCACGCCGTGCTGTCGCAGCTTTACGCTGATGCGTTTGAAGAAGGGCTCAACGAGTTCACCTATCCGGCGCAGGTGGCTGGGTTGGGCTACAACGTTTGGTCCGACAAGAAGGGCATCCGCCTCAGCTTCAGCGGGTACTCCGACCGCATCCTGGCGTTTGTGAAGGCCATCTCGACGAAGCTCAAGAGCATTGAAATCGACGAAAAGACCTTTGCGGAACTGAAGGAGCGCAAGCGCCGCAGCTACGCCAACTTTCACCTGCAGCAGCCCTACCAGCAGGCCTTTTACTACCGGAGCCTCTTGCTGGAAAACCGGAAGTTTGCCCTCTGGGACTATGAAAAGGAATTGGCGTCTCTCACGCTGCAGGACCTGAAGGCCTATGCCCAGAAGCGCCTCTACGCCCAGACCTTCCTGCAGGGGGTCGCGTATGGCAACCTCGAGGGCTCTGAGGTCCGGAGCGCCATCAACGAGCTGCTGCAGACGCTTGGCGGCGAACCGCTTCCTCCGGAAGCCCGGTACCGGGAAAGCATCCGGCAGATTCCAACCGGACAGGCCTACACCCTCTCGCAGCCCATGGAGGTGAACAACTCGGCGCTGGTCATGGAGCTGCAGGTGGCGCAACGGACCCCCCGGAACCGGGCGGCGCTGCAGGTGCTCAGCACGGTGCTGGAGCCTCAGGCGTACAACGAGCTGCGCACCAACCAGCAGCTGGGCTACATTGTCAATGCCGGCATGTCTGAAGCCGAAGACACGCTGGGGCTGGTGTTCATGGTGCAGTCCGGAACCTATGGGCCGGCTGAGCTGGAAGCCCGCGCCCGCGCCTTCTTCCCCAAATTCCTGGAGCAGGTGCAGCAGCTGCCTGAGGCTCAATTCGAGTCCCTCAAGCGGGCGGTCAAGAGTGGGATGCTGGACAAGCCGGACTCGGTATCAGCCGTGGCCGGGATGCTGTTTGGCCGGGCCTTTGAGCGCGATGCCGGGTTTGACCCGACGAGTCCGGACCTGAAGGCCCTGGAGGCGCTGCAGCTTGCTGACCTTCAGGAACTGGTGGCTCAGCTCAGCGAATCCCAGCAGCGGCGCCTGACCCTCCGGATGGTGGGCAAGGGGCATCAGAATGGCCCTGTCGATGGCACGGCGCTTCCGGATGTGGCCGCCTTCCGGCAGGCCCTGGCTTGCCCGGCGGCCTGCCTGCCCTAAGTTGCGGTAGCCTTGAGGTTGATGGAACATGACGAGAATGGTCATGAGTTCACTCGGGCTCAAGCTAGTGGAACATTGGCGAACGCGACGAGGCCCCAATAACAGAGCGTGTGGGGTTTTCAAACTGAAA
>JAYOTF010000028.1:0-44179 GCA_038150265.1 Deltaproteobacteria bacterium
CTCAAAAACCGTTCTTGGTTACAGGTTGCCGATGGAGTGGAGATTCGTGTCTGCAACGAAGTTGAAGACGTGTTGGAACGTTACCTGGTCGAAAAAGGGGGGCTCACCCGTTTGAATGGGTGAGCATCATGGTGTGCGGCCACATTTCTGAGTTTGGTACACGGCAGTAAATCGAGCAGAGCCAAAAAGCTGAAGCACTTGAGCCCTTTGCCCGGGACCCTTCTCGCTTTCAGGACCCTCCCGAGTGAGGGAGCCGGTGCCGGAGCTTGTGGAAGTGGGGGAGGAGCGGTAGAGTTGTGGAGGTCACCCGTCCTGTGGGGCCCTTGCTTCTCCTCTGTGCCTGAACCCTGACTGCTCATGAAGCCCTCTGTTGTGCTGGGAATCGCCTTCCTGTTGCTGGGGTGCGCGTCTGCTTCTGACGATGCGACTCCCCACGCCTCTTCCTGCGACCGCCTTGATTTTGGAGACGACCGCTACCTCTGCCAGGCCCTGACGAGCCCGGACCCGACCGTGTCCACGTTGTTCTGTGAGGAAATTCTGGAGAAGGACCGGCGGAACTACTGCCGGGGGATGGTGAAGGACGACAGCACCTTCTGTCACCGGGTGGTGAACGCGCAGATCAAGAGCAACTGCCTGGAGCGCTGGAACGTCTTTGCTCCTCCGCCTTCCTGAACGAGAAGGCGGGCAGCCGAGTTCTGGAGGTCAGCGGGTGGCCACCGAGGCAGAAGCGTCTGCGTCTTCGGGAAGCGTGTGCTGGGCAAGGCGCTGGAAGCCGGCGTCCAGCAGAGCCGCCGTGAGCTGGTTACGGACCCGGGAGGTGGGGGAGCCGATGACGATGGACACGAGCCGCTCACCGTTGCGGTGGGCAGTGGCAATCAGGTTGAAGCCGGCCTTGCGGTAGTAGCCGGTCTTCATGCCATCCATGCCGTCGTAGCTCCGGAGCAGCTTGTGGTTGGTGTTGAGCAGCTGGAAGGTGCCGTGCCGGAAGGAGTCGAGCCGGGTGGACGACCACTTGAAGTAGGTCGGGTGCTTGAGCACCTCGGAGGCCAGCAGCGACAGGTCCCGGGCGGTGGTGATGTCCGGCTTCTGGTTACGGCTCGGGGGCAGCCCATGCGGGCTGGTGTAACGCGTGTGGGCCATGCCCAGCTGCCGCGCCCGCTCATTCATCCTCACCACAAAGTCCTCAGGCGTTCCCCCCAGGTACTCGGCAATGGCAAAGGCGGCATCATTGGCAGAGCTGATGATCATGGCCTTGGTGAGTTCCTGCAGCGCAAAGCGCTCCCCCTGCTTGAGGTACACCTGGCTTCCGCCGATGCGACTGGCCCGCCGCGACACCGTCACCACGTCCTTCCAGTGAGCCGCTCCCGATTCCACCGCCTCCAGGGTCAGCAGGGCCGTCATCAGCTTGACAACAGACGCCGGATACACGGTCCGGTCGATGTTCTCTGCCAGCAACGGCTGCCCCGTGTCCGCGTTGATCAGCAACGCGGCCTTGTACTTCCCCTTGAAGGAAGCAGTGGGGGACTTGGCTCCGGCCAGGGTGGAGAGGAGGGTGAAGGAGAGGATGAGGAGGAGTACTCGGAATTTCATGGTGGTTCAGGTACCTGTGACAAAGTTGGAGAATCACCTGAAGGGGCATTCAGGCCTTGGTGGAGCAGGGCTCCAAGAAATATGCCGTAACGGCGGATTCCGTGCATTTCTCCTCAGAAGGAGAAGGGGGGCTCACGAAAGTCTAACCGATTCAGCAACGAATCATGACAGAGGGAGCGTAACGTAGGGACTTTTCGTCACGTCTGCACACGAGGTCCCCATGACCCTGAAAGTTCGCCTCTTCGCACTGGGCACCGGCATCGTCCTCAGCCTGCTGCTCAATGTCCTCAACCTGCAAGCGGCCCCGGGACAAAAGTTTTTTCCGCACCCCCCTACCACGGCATGCTCTCTGCACCACCCTTGATGTCCCCACAGGTGGGCCCTTTGAGGTCTGCCTGTACACCGGAAGGGTTGGTTCGCTGACCCTTCCACCTGCCTCAGGACAGATCCTCCAGCACCTCCCAACCCCGTTCGGCTCCAATCGCCTGAAGCTGCGAGTCCGGTGTGACCAGTACCGGATGCGTCACGGCTTCCAGCAGCGGGAGATCGTTGAGGGAGTCACTGTAGCCCCAGCTGCCTTCCAGGTCCCAGCCCTGGGCCGTCATCAGCGTTTGCAGGCGCACCAGCTTCTGCTCCCGGAAGCAGGGCGGCCCCACAATGCTCCCGGTAAATCTTTCCGGCGTCTCCTCAATGTCGGTGGCCAGGCCGTGCTCGAAGCCGAGCAGGCGGGCAATGGGGAGGCCGGTGAAGCTGGAGGACGCGGTGATGAGGACGAGGTCGTGTCCCTGCTCGCGGTGCCAGGCGACCCGGCGGAAGAGCCGGAGCCGGGGCTGAATGACTGCGGTCAGGAAGCGGTCGCGCTCCCGTTCCAGGGTGGCGCGGGGGATGCGCTGGTGGGGCTCGAAGTAGTAGCGCATGTAGGCCTGCAGGTCGAGCTTGCCCGCCACGTAGTCCTGATCAAACTCGGCAAAGCGCCGCAGCACCGATTCATCCATGAACCCCAGCTCAATCTGCCGGTTGGCCCAGAGGCGTTCGGTGTCGCCATCCAGAAGCGTGTGATCCAGGTCAAATAATGCCAGTGTCATAGCAGCCTGTGCAAAGAGGAAGCAGGAGAAAGGGACATCGGGGCGAGGATGACAGGAACCGGGCTCAGTTTCCAGTCCCGGAACGTTTTTTTGCATACCCGCGGGGGGTGAAGACCCAGCGCCGCGGGGCCTGCTCAACGATTCGGGTGTGCGACGACCCCACCAGCACAACGGTGAGCATGTCCACATCGGCACTCTGCAGCGCTGCCAGGGTCCGGACCTGCACGGCCTCTTCCGGACGTCCCAGGTTCCGGGCGAGCATCACGGGCGTCTCGGCAGGGCGGTGCGCCAGCAGGCGGTCCCGGGCCCACTCCAGCAGCTCCGTCCGCCGCCGCGACACTGGGTTGTAGAAGGCGATGACAAAGTCTGCGGCCGCCGCGGCTTCCACCCGTTGCTCAATCACCTCCCGGGGCGTCAGCAGGTCCGAAAGCGACAGGGCACAGAAGTCATGCCCCAGCGGTGCTCCCAGCCGCGCTGATGCGGCTTGCAGGGCCGAAATTCCGGGCGCCACCCGGACCTGCACCCGTTGCCACTCCGGGCGTCCTTCCTGCTCCAGCAGCTCAAACACCAGCGTGGCCATGGCATAAATGCCGGGGTCTCCCGAGGAAATCAGCGCCACATTCTTGCCAGAGGCGGCCAGCTCCCAGGCGTGCCGGACCCGGTCGGTCTCTTCTCCGAGGGGAAAGCGGTGCTCGTGTTGCCCCTGGTGGAGGTCCTGAACAAGGTCCAGGTACAGCCCATATCCCACCCAGTCCGATGCTTCCTGCAGCCAGGCGGCGCTTTCCGGAAGGCGCCACGAGGGCTGTCCGGGACCGGTGCCGACAACAGACAGCACGCCCTGGGGCGTTCCGCGCTGGGCGCCTTCCCAGGGCTGAGGGGCTTCAGCAAGGGCGCAGGTGGCCCGGGCCGACTTCTGCTTGGGGACGCAGAGGACGCTGGCGGGTCCGGCGGCGGCAAGCGCGGCGCCTTCCGAGACCCCATGGCACCCGACCTCCCGGAACACCACCTCTGACGGGTGCGCCAGGCGGGCGGCCTCCTGCTCCAGCACCTCTGCTGGAAAGAACCGAACCGGGCGCTGCAGCCAGGCTCCCAGGGCATGAACCGCGGGCTCATCCGCCTTGAGGTCGAGGGAGTAGACTCCGGCCACCGACTCCGGCGCCAGCTGCTGCGTGGCCAGCGTCTCGGCAACCAGGGCCTGCAGCTCTTCTGGCGCACACCCGCGCTCACACCCCACCCCCAGGGCCAGGGTCTGAGGGTGGTACACCAGGCGCTCCGGACCCCCGGACTCGGCAGCCGAGGTGACCAACAGCTGCAGCGGCGCCTCGTCGGCCCACGGCAGGTCGGCGTCTTCCAGCCACGGGTGCGAGCCGTCTCGCCGGACGGCACTGCCCGACAGCAGGGCCGCCATGAACGCCTTGGCGTCCTGAGGGTTCGCCAGGGTGAGGCCCTCTGGAGGATCATCCAGGGCAATTCCAAACCGGAGGTCCCCGGCCGTGGTCACGGCGGCATGGGCCGAGAGGCCGGTGGCCAGGTGCTGAGCCAGGCGGTTGGCCTGCTGGTGCCCACCAAGGAGCGGCACCACCGAGTCCCCGGTTTCCGACACCACCAGCACCGGCGGCTCCTGCCGCTTGTTGCCCAGCACCGGCGCCAGCGCCCGGATGACAATGCCGGCGGCACAGAGCGCAATCAGCGGGTGTCCCTGCTGAAAACACGCCTGCAGGTGTGCGACGGTTTCCGGGAAGTGCCTGGCGGCCGTTGAGACCCGCCCCGCCCGTCCGTGGACTGCTCCTCCCACCTGAGCCGCAATCTGCTCCGCCAGCGGACGGGAGGCTTCATTGAGGCAGAGGACAACGGGCTCAGGCATGGTGCTTCACCAGAATCATGGAAAAGTAGGGCACCTCGCTGGGCGACACGTCTGCAAGAGGCAGCACCCGCTGATCGGGACGGGAGGCGTGTTCAATGTAGCAGGAGGCCGAAAGCAGGTTGAGCTCGTCCAGCAGCTCCCGGAGGCGCGAGAAGTGCCGGCCGACCTTCATCAGGGCATACGTCCCCGGACGCTGCAGGGCGGCCAGCAGCACCTCGTCCGGCAGCGGACCCGGCAGGACCTGAAAGGGCTCGTTGCGCGACACCAGGGGCCAGTTGGCCGCCGCCGCACAGGCCATCAGCGACGACACTCCCGGAATCACCGTCACGGGGAAGCGAGCGGAGAGGCGCTCCAGGAGGTACATGAAGGAGCCGTAAAACAGCGGGTCTCCCTCGCAAAGGACCCCCACCGAGGAGCCTCCTGTCAGCCAGGTGGCCAGACGGGTGGCCAGGTCGTCGTACGCCTGCTGGGCGGGGAAGGGGTCCAGCAAAATGGGCAGGTGCAGGGGGATGCGGGCCTGAGCCGGGTTGTGCAGGTGCGGTGCGGCAATGTCGTACGCCAGGCCCCGCCCCGAGTCCGGAGCCGGCCAGGCCAGCACGTCACACTCATTCATCACGCGGATGGCCTTCAGGGTCAGCAACTCCGGGTCACCGGGGCCCACCCCGATGCCATAAAGCCTCCCTGTGGAGGAAGGGGCCGTGTCGGTATTCATCAAGCAATCAGTCAGGACAGTCGGTCAGAACACGAGGGAAAGCGTCCGTGCTCTCCTCTCAGGGGGTCCGGAGGACCCGGAACCCGGTCACGTTGAGAGGAACCCGTTATTCTGACGGCCCCCTGGCAAAGGAGCAAGCGCCAGGGCCATCGGTTCAAGGATCGGTTCAAGGACTGGATCCCAGCCTGCGCTGGGATGACCACAAAACCGTTGTGACTCGCTGGAGAGGTTCCCTCGCTGGAGCCCTGAATGCCTTGAAGGCCATCGGTTCAAGGATCGGTTCAAGGACTGGATCCCAGCCTGCGCTGGGATGCCCCCCAAGCGGCCGTCCGGAGGCATCAGGGGGTGAGGCGGGTGGCCTGGGCCTGGGCCTGCAGAGCCAGGCGGCAGACGGTGAAGCAGTGCTCGTGCGTCATCGTGGTCTCGGTCCGGTTCCGGACGTCTTCGAGGAACTGCGCAAAGTACGTGATCGGGACGTCGTTGCAGTCCAGGCGCTCGTAGCGGTCGTTGGTGACGAGCAGGAGGTGGTTCCCTCCTTCGGGGCCGGGCACATCGACGTACTTGCGCAGCTCCATGTAGCCCTCGGTGCCCTGAATGAAGAGGCGCCCGTCTCCCCACGTGGGCAGCGCGTCGGGCGTGTACCAGTCCACGCGGATGAAGCCACTGGCCGTGCGGGTGCGCAGCGACACCTCGCCATAATCTTCCAGACCCGGGTGTTCCGGATTGGCGTAGTTGCCCACGGCGCTGGAGACGATTTCAGCGTCACTTGCCCCGGTCAGCCAGAGGAACTGGTCGATCTGGTGCGAGGCAATGTCGGTGAGGATGCCCCCGTACTGAGCCGGGTCGTAAAACCACGGGCGCCGCAGGTGCGCGTTGTGCCGATGGGGCCCCAGCCCGGTCGTCTGGATGACGGTGCCAATGACGCCCTGGTCGATCAGCTCCTTGGCCTTGAGGGTGGCCGGAACTTCAAAGTGCTCCGAAAAGTCGATGCTGTAGCGGGCACCGGTTTCGGCCTGGGCGGCCTGAACGGCCTCCAGCTGTTCAAAGGAAATCACTCCGGGCTTGTCCACCATCACGTCCTTGCCATGCCGCATCGCCTGGATGCAGATCTCGGCACGCTCTCCCGGAATGCCCGCACAGACGATGACCTGAAGGTCGGGGTGCTGATACAACTCCTCGGCAGACGCAAACCTGGGGACATCGGGGAAGCGGCGGAGGAAGCCCTCGAGGGGTTCGGCGTCGTCTCGGGTGTAGTAGCCGATGCACTGCGCTCCGGCAGCCAGGAGGCCTTCGGTCATGCCGTAAATGTGGCGGTGGTCCAGGCCGATGCAGGCAAATCGAATCATCCGGTGTCTCAGAAGGAGGTGTTCATGGCAGCGGCATCCACGGTGACCGACACGGTGTCGGTCCGGAACGAACTGGTGGCAATGCGCGCTTCAAGGTGCTTCCAGTACTGCTCTGCGTTGAGTGGGAAAGAAATCGAGGTGCCCTCGAAGGTGGACAGCAGCATCGCGTTCGCCAGCTCCACGCTGTGGATGCCTTCCACCGCCGGAGCGAGCAGCGGGGTCTGGTCGAGGACGGCGTCCACAAAGTTTTGCAGCACCTCCCGGTGCTGTCCCCCGCGGTCGGCAAACGGCAGGACGGCTTCGGTCGCCTCCGGTTTTCCAAACGGCTGGTCGGAGGTGCGGCAGTACTCCGAGATCGGGGTCTGGTTCTGCATCCAGCGCAGGCCTGCATCATCGGCGACGACGGTGCCCTTCTCCCCGACGATTTCGAGCCGATTGGTGCCCGGGGCTTCCCCGGTGGTGGTGATGAAGGTGCAGGTGGCGCCGTTTTCATAAGTCAGCAGGGCCGTGACGTCGTCTTCCACTTCAATGTCGTGCCACTGCCCGAACCGGCACTGCGCCCAGACCGATTGCGGAGTGCCAAACAGCCACCAGAGCAGGTCGAGCTGATGCGGGCACTGATTGAGGAGCACCCCGCCGCCTTCGCCTTTCCAGGTGGCCCGCCACCCGCCACTGCGGTAGTAGAGGTCGGTCCGGAACCAGTCGGTGATGATCCAGTTCATGCGCCGCAGGTCTCCGAGTTCGCCGCCTTGAATGAGCGCCCGGAGCTTCTGGTAACGCGGGTCGGTCCGCTGGTTGAACATGGCTCCGAAGACCTGCTCGGCACGTGGACGGTGTGTGTAGGCGTCGAGCAGGCGCTCACAGTCGCGTTTGTGGACCGAGATGGGCTTCTCCACCAGCACGTGCAGGCCCTGCTCCAGCGCATCAACGCCGATGGTGGTGTGATCGTAGTGCGGCGTGGCGATGAGCACGGCATCGACCTCTCCGGACCGGATCAGCTCGGCGCTGGAGGCAAAGCGGGGAATGCTGGAATCCAGCCCGGCAAGCCGAGCGGGGTCGGTGTCACAGACCGCCGAAACGGTGACGCGCTGCAGGTGCCCCTGCTGAATGGAGTGGTAGTGCTGGGTGCCCATGTTGCCCAGGCCAATGAGGCCCAGCTTCAGTTCACGCATGCGGACCTGCTGAGGAGAGAGGAAGGGAGACGGCCGCCTGCTGGCGGGAGGACTGATAAAACGCGAGGACGGCCTCGTTGGCCTTCAGGGCTTCGCTGAGCGGAATTTGAGGCGGCTGCTGCTGCTGCACACGGGCCAGGACGTCGTCGATCTGGACCTGATGGAGGTCGCTGTATTCGGGTTTGGCGTAAGGTGGCTGAGGGGGCCGGGTGGCCTGCTGCAGCATCTGAAGCACTTCCGGATCCGGGTGCTGCAGGGACAGGAAGCGCCCGTTGTCGTTGGGGGTGTAGCAGAAGGAGCCCTCGGTGCCTTCGACTTCCAGTTGGGGCTCCCACGGGAAGCCCGGACGGTTGTGCATCTGCACGCGGCCTTCGAGTCCGGACGCAAACTGGACCGAGGCCCATTCGGATCCGTGCCCTTCCAGCGTGTCCTCCACTTCCAGCCCCGGGAAGGGATTCCGGGTGGAAATGGCGCCGGACACAGCGGTGAGGTCACCGAGCCACCACTGCCAGAGGTCAAGGGTGTGGATGCCCTGATTGAGCACCACCCCGCCGCCTTCGCCCCGCTGGGTCCCACGCCACGGCGCACGGGCATAGTAGTCGGGACCTCGGTCGCAGCGGAAGCGCGCCTGGGTCCGGAGGAGGGTTCCAAACCGTCCGGCCGCGAGCAGCTCCTTGAGGCGCTGTGCCGCAGGCGCATAGCGGTGCTGGAAGATGCCGGTGACCTGGTGGTTGGCGTCGGTCGCGGCGAGGCGCTTCAGGCGCTCCAGGTCCGCAACGGTGGTGCAGAGGGGCTTTTCACACAGCACCGGGACCTGGTGCGCCAGGGCGGCAACGATCAGGTCCGGATGAGACGGGTGGGGGGTGCAGAGGCTGACAAGGTCCAGCGGCACCTCTTCAAGCAGGCGGTGCGGGTGGTCCCACACAGGGGCGCCGGGTTGCAGGCGTTGCGCCTGAAGGGGGTCGGTGTCGCAGAGGAACACCTGCACCTCCGGGTGCTGCTGGAGAATCTGGAAGTGCAGCGTCCCAATGACGCCACACCCCACAACGGCCACACGCAGCATGCTCAGGTGGTGAAGAGGGGGACGTAGGGGGTCTGAGGCGCATCCAGGTTCCGGGTGTGGCCGTTCATGTAGCACACGCTCAGGGCCCGGCGCGAGTGAGCCGTTCGGTTGACGTCGGAGGCGTGCAGCAGCAAATTGTGCAGCACAATCAGGTCTCCGGGCTCAGCGGTGAGGAACACGATTTCCTCGGGGCGGACGTGCTCCTCGGTCTGGGCCTCGGTGAGGTAGCCCGAAGGGTGTTCCGGATTCAGCAGGCCCTTGCGGTGAGAACCTCGGATGATCTGGACGCATCCGTTTTCTACCGTGGCAGGGTCAAGGGGGATCCAGACGGTCAGCAGGGGGTCCTGATCGAGGTGCGTCCAGCGGTCCTGATGCCAGGGCAGCCAGGTGCCCTTGCCTGCAGCCTTGTTCATGAACATGGTCCGGTACGCGGCAATGGGCACCTCCGCCCCATACACGTGCCGGCACAGCTCCACAAAGAACGGGGAGGTGATGAAGGCGTGGAAGCGTGCGTCGGTTTCCAGCCCCTGAATCTTCCGGTAAGCGAGCGAGGCGCCCCGGAAGCCATTTCCGCCCCACTGCAGGTCCTCGTACTTTCCGGAGTCGGTGTCGAGCTGCATCCAGATCTGGTCGTAGTCCACGGGCGCCTCTCCGAGCATGATGGCGTCAATGCGTTCCTGGAGGCCGTGGATGTCAGCCGGGTCCAGGAACTGCGGGAGGACAAAGTAACCGTCGGTCTCAAACTGCGTGAGGGCGGAATCGAGGTCAGCCATGCGGAGGATCAGGCAAAGGGTGGGGCATCAGGCCGGGTCATCCTGACGCGGCCAGCAGGAACCTCCGGAGTGTAGTCCCTGCAGGCGTCGAAAGCGAGACGGAAACGCAAGGGCCGGGGCGCTCAGGTGTGTTCGCCATGTCCGGCCTGGGTGGCCGTGACCAGGGTGTGGCCATCTGATTCCCGGAAGAGGTGGCACTCGGAGGGTTCAAAGTGAATGCCGACTTCCTGCCCCCGGTGGATGCGGATCTGGCTGGACAGGTGCACCGTCAGGGTTTCCTGATTCGGAAGCTCCAGGTAGAGGTAGGTGATGGAGCCCAGCTGCTCGAAGTTCTGGATGGTGCCGAGGAGTTCGCCACTGCCGTCGAGCCGGACGTGGACGGCTTCTGGACGGACGCCCAGGCTGATGGCTTCCTGAAACGAGCCGATGGAGGGCTTCGGCAGCGTGAGGGTGGGGCCTGCGTCGAGCTGCACCGTCACCGTCTTCCCATCGCTCTGGGCCTGCCCCCGGAGGAAGTTGATGCGGGGGGAGCCGATGAAGCCGGCGACAAACTTGTTGACGGGGTGGTTGTACAGCTCCAGCGGGGCACCGACCTGCTCAATGCGTCCCTTGTTGAGGACCACGATGCGGTCGGCCATCGTCATGGCCTCCACCTGATCGTGCGTCACATAGATCATCGTGTTGCCGAGTCGGTCATGCAGGCTCGAGATCTCCACCCGCATCTGCACCCGCAGCTCGGCATCCAGGTTGGAGAGGGGCTCATCGAAGAGGAAGATCCGGGGCTGCCGGACAATGGCCCGCCCAATGGCGACCCGCTGCCGCTGCCCTCCGGAGAGCTGCCCCGGGCGGCGGTCGAGCAGCGGGTCGATCTGCAGGAGCTTCGAGGCATGCTGCACCCGCTTCTCAATCTCCGCCTTGTCCACCCGCATGTTCTCGAGCCCAAACGAGAGGTTCTTGAAGACGCTCATGTGGGGATAGAGGGCATAGGACTGGAAGACCATGGCCAGGCCACGCTCAGAGGCCGGGACGTCGTTGACGCGCTGGCCGTCCAGCATCAGGTCACCCGAGGTCGGGGTGTCCAGCCCGGCAATGAGGCGGAGCAGGGTCGATTTCCCACATCCGGAGGGGCCGACAAAGACGATGAACTCGCCCTCCTCAATGGAAAGGTTGATGCCGTGGATGACCTCCACTGGACCAAAGGCTTTGCGAATGTCTCGAAGTTCCAGGGCTTGGGGGGCTGTCATTTCAAACCTGTTGAGGCGATTCCGGTTGTGATGAACCGTTGCATGTAGGCAAAGACGGCGGTCACCGGAAGGAGGGAGACCACGGTCATGGCAAGGATGTAGTGGTAGTCGGTGCTGAACTGCCCGGAGAAGGCGGTCAGGCCGATCTGCAGGGTGTGCTGCTCCGGATCGGAGATGAGGACAATCAGGGGCCAGAGGAAGTCGTTCCAGCGCCAGATGACAGAGAGGATGGCCAGCACTGCGAGGGCCGGAAGCGAGAGGGGCAGGATGATGCGCCAGAAGATCTTCCACTCGGAGGCGGCATCCATGCGCGCAGCCTCAATGAGCTCATCCGGAATCGTCAGCATGTACTGCCGGAGCAGGAAGACGCCGGTGGGCGTGGCGGCTGCCGGAATGATCACCCCCCAGATGGACCCGAAGATGCCCAGCGTCCAGACCACAAAGAAGAGGGAGACGAGGATGATGGTGGCCGGAATCAGCAGGGTCGAGATGATCAGGGCCGTGAAGACCATCCGCCCCTTGAACCGGTACTTCGAGAGCGCGTAGGCGGCCATGGAGTTGATCAGCAGCGTGATCAGGGTCGCGGTGACGGTGACAAAGACCGTGTTCGACAGGTAACGGAAGAAGAAGAAGTTCTGCTGCCCCCCCTGCTGAAGGAGCGGGTTGAGGTAGTTCTCGGTCGCAATCTTCAGCTCTTCCTTCGGGACCAGCTCGTTCCGGGGCGCCTCCAGCTCGGTGGTGGGCGCCTCCAGCGGGGCCACTTGCGTCAGGCGACGGGTGGGGCCGGTCTTGAAGACTTCCTGCTGCGTCCCGTCGGGCTGATTCCAGAAGTACACGGGCTTCTCGCCGAGGCCTTCAATCGTTTCCTGCACCTGCGCGTAGGGCAGGATGCGGGTGTCAAAGCGGTCGAGGGCCTCCTTGGACTTCAGGGAGCTGAGGAAGGCCCAGAGGACGGGGATGACCACGAGGGCGACGCCGAAGAGGAGGTAGCTGTACACGAGCACATCCGAAAGACCGATGCGCCGACCGTTGGCGCCTCCTCGGGTCCGGGTGAGAAAGGTGAGGACCTGGGACATGGTTACACTCCGGATTGCTTGCGGGTGAAGTAGAGCTGGAAGAGGGTAAACACCGCAATCACCAGAGCCATCAGCACCGAAGCCGCAGCGGCTTCTCCAAAGTTGGCCTGGTCATTGGAGAAGGCCAACTCGACAATGTGCTGAACGATCATGAAGGTCTCGCGTCCGGGCCCTCCTCCGGTGAGGAGGTAGACCTCATCAAAGATCTGGAAGCTCTTGATGAGCGACAGCACAAACACCACGGTGAAGGTGGGCATCAGCAGCGGCATCGTGATGCGCCAGAACACCCGGATGGGCTTGGCGGCATCCATCTCGGCAGCCTCATAGAGGTCGGCAGGAATCGCCTGCAGGCCAGCCAGGAGGATCAGCATGTAGTAGCCCATGTGCGACCAGCAGTAGACAAAGACGACCCAGAAGAAGGGCCACCCCTGCCGAGGCAGCACCAACCAGTTGATGGGCCGGAAGCGTCCGAGGTCAAAGACCGCATCAAACTGAATGGTGAGCAGGAGGCCTGCCGCCAGGGCGCCCAGCACGGCAAACGCCCAGGGCAGCCGCGGGTGGTCGAGCAGGGCCAGGGCGATCAGGCCGCCTCCCAGAACGATCCCGATCAGGGCATTGAGGGGCAGGGACGTTTCGCCAATCATGCCCACCGGGTTCGACCAGGAAACCACGGCGAGGAAGAGCAGGGCAAAGAGGGAGGTCCAGGGCAGCGACGGCAAGGCGCTGCTCCGGAGCGCACGCTCCATGGAAAGCAGCATGAAGAGGCCAACGAGGACGGTGACCGTGATGTCAAACCCGGCCAGGCCTGCGAGGTCGTTGAGGGTCTGGTTGCCGCTCGCCAGGGTGGCATTCAGGGCGCCCTTGCGGTGGAGGATCCACTGCCAGATGTTGGCAATCACCACCGGTGAGAGCATGACGGGGTAGAAGAACATCGCCCGCCAGAAGCCCCGTCCGGACATGGCCTTGTTGACGACCAGGGCCGTCAGCAGCGCCATGCCACAGAGCACCGGAACCTGAAAGACGATGAAGAGCAGGGTGTTGAACAGGCTTTGCCAGAAGTTGTAACCCGCGTTGGGGCAGGTCTTGGGCTCCAGGATGCTGTCGCAGTCAAAAATCTGGTGGTAGTTCTCCCACCCGACAAAAGGCCGTTCAAAAATCGAGATCGAGTCTCCGCTGGTGAAGGAGACGTAAAAGTTCAGCAAAACCGGGAGGAAGGTAAACATCCCGAAGATGAGCATGTTGGGCAGCAAGAAGGCATAGGGCACCCCCTTGCGTCCCCAGATGCTCTGGGCCCAGTCCACAGGAACCCCAATGAGGTCAATGAAGAAGTGCGGGATCTGGTCGATCCGGTAGCGCTGTCTGGTCAGCAGCCAGAGGGACCCGCCTCCAATCCACAGCACCCCCACGACCGAAACGATCCAGGCAGTAGGTGACATGTTTTTTCAGGGAGAGAGGCCAGCGAGCTGGCCTCGGGTGAAAGCTGGTTTACTTGGTCTTGCCAGCGATTTCCTGACGGATCTTGTCCATCGCCTCATCCATTGACAGCTCGCCGTTCATGACGGGGGCCAGGTACTGGGTGGTGGCGTTGTAGAAGACAAAGTTGGAGGGAGAGCCCTGCAGCGCATAGGCCTGCGGGGTCTGCTTGGCCGCCTTGCCGGCTCCAGCGGCAAAGACGTTCAGGCTGGTGGCAATCTTCTCGTTGGCACCATACTTGGCATAATCCGCCCCTTCTTCCTGCACCCGGGCATTGGCCGGAATGGCAAAGATGCGGCTGTAGTACTCCTTCGACTGCTCGTACTCACCGAGCCACGCCACAAACTTGGCGGCATCAGACGGGTTCTTGCTGGTGTTGAAGGCCACATAGCCGGCGCCTCCGGGCATGATGCCACATCCTGCTGGGCCACACGGCACCGGCACCACGCGCCAGTCAAACTTGTCCCCAGCGTTCTTGTCCACGTTGGCCACGTTCCAGGAGCCCGACATGTAAAACGGGACGTCCTGGTTGAAGAACATCTCGTTGCCGTTGGCGTACTTGGAGCCCGAAACCGCCGGCCAGATGTCCGGAGGCATCAGCCCCTCTTCGTGCCACTTGACCATGCGCGCGGCGAAGCTGCGGAAGCCATCGTCAATGATCATGTTGCCTTGGGCGTCAAAGTACTGGGCGCCATAGGACATGGCCGGGCCTGCCATGCGGTGTCCGGAGCGGTCCATCACCATGCCCGCGTAGGAGCCGGTCTTTTCCATCACCTGGCGGGTGGCATCGGCCCAGTCGTCCCAGGTTGCCCCTTCACCGGGCAGGTCCACGCCCGCTTCTTCAAACATGGTCACGTTCACATACGGACCGGTGACGGTCATCTCGGAGTGGAACCCGTAGATGCCTCCGGGCTTCCCGGCGCGGTACCACGGCAGCACGGCGCCGTACATGGATTCCCACTCGGAAGCGTTCACGTAAGGGGTGAGGTCCACGTAATACGGATTGAGGCCGCCGAGCTTGGTCACCTTGGCGATGTCGGGACCGCCTCCGGCCTGAAGCTGGGACTCCAGCTGGTCACGGATGATGTCGTAGCCGACGACGTTCATTTCAACCGTCACGCCGGGGTTCGCCTGCTCATAACGGTTGATGAAGTCCTGCATCACTTCGGCTTCGTTGCCATCGGAATAGAGCATCAGGCTCAGTTCCACGGCTTGAGCACTCAGGCTCATGCCCGCGATGAGGCCTGCGGACAGCAGGGCCTGGACCATCTTTTTTGCGAAGGTTTTCATGGTTTCTCCAAGTCTGGTGATTCGAATGCTGAGCCCGGCAGGGCCCGGGTGTAAGGAACTCTCAATGAAAGGGACGTTGGGAACAAGGCCGGTCCCTGCCATAGGGTTACGTCATAGGCATGTTCGGTTCAGGGGGTGAGCAAGGTCGATGAAGGTGGAGCAGGAGGCATTCATGCGGCGGAGCCGGAAAAGGTGCCGTAGCCTCCGGAGTAAAAGAAGAGCGGCGCGTCCTCGGACTGCTGCTGAACCTGGTGGACCCGTCCGAGCACCATCCGGTGGTCCCCCGCCTCATGCGTGGTCTCCAGGGAGCAGTCGAGCCGTGCGAGGCAGTCGCTCAGGCAGGGGCTGCCCCCGAGCCCGGCGGTCCAGGAAACGCCATGGAAGTCCCACCCGTCCCGGGCAAAGCGAGCCGCCAGGTCCAGCTGGTTGTGCGCCAGGAAGTGGATGGCGAAGTGCGGGGCGTCAGCAAACGCGTCAAAGCGGCTGGACGAGTGCGCCAGGGACCAGAGGATCAGCGGAGGATCAAGCGACACCGAGGTGAAGCTGTTGGCGGTCATGGCCACGGGGCCATCCGGAGTCGCTGTGGTGATGATGGTGACGCCGGTGCCAAACAATCCGAGCAGGTTCCGGTACGCCTTCTGATGGGCTTCTGAAGGCACAAAGGCCTCATGGGGGGCAGTCATGGAACTTCGTTTCCTAGAGCAGCAGTGTAGAGTTCAAACCAGTCCTCGCGGGAAAGCACCACCTGGGTGGCCTGCGCCATGTCAGCAATCCGATCCAGTTGGTTGGTCCCCAGGATCGGCAGCAACCGAGCCGGGTGCGTGAGCAGCCAGGCAATCGCCGTGGCAGCAGGCGACACCCCGTGTTTGGCGGCCATGGCCTGCAGCGCCGAGCCCACGGACGTTTCGGCGTGAAAGAGCGCCCCGCCTCCCAGCGGGGACCAGATCATGGGCGGAATGCCCGCCTGCTGCAAAAAGGCGAGGTCGCCGTTGGTGAACGGGGCCAGTTCCAGAAGCGAGGCCTCAATCTGGTTGGTCACCAGCGGCTGCGTCATCGCGGACTGCAGGAGGTCCCAGTCGTGCTTCTTGAAGTTGGACACGCCCACGGCCCGGACCTTCCCGGACTGCACCAGCGCATCCAGGGCCGCGCCGGTTTCCTCGTGGTCCATGAGCGGATCCGGACGGTGCAGGAGCAGCAGGTCGAGGGTGTCGAGGTGCATCACCCGGAGCGAGTTCTCCACGGACGCCTCCAGGTGGGCACGGCGGGTGTCGTAGTACTTGACGCGACGCTCCGGGTACTTTTCGGAAAGCAGCATGATGTCGCACTTGCTGACCACCTCCACCTGCTCCCGAAGCTGTGGCGCCTGCTTGAAGGCGTGGCCGAGCAGGGTCTCGGAGGTGTAATCGCCATAAATGTCAGCCTGATCCAGCGTCGTGATGCCCTGCTCCAGGCAGGTCTCAATCTTGGCCTGGGTCCGGGCGGGGGTGGTGTCGGGGTCGTCTCCCAGGCGCCACATGCCGTAAATCAGGCGGCTGAAGCTCAGTTGTTCGGTCAGGGAAATGCGTTCCATTAGCGTCGCTCTCCAACTCCAAGGGGGGTGTCTGGCACCTGCGCCGGCCGCCGTCCGTAGACTTCAGGCAGGGAGCAGGTCTTGAGGTGCGGTAAAACACGTTTACCAAAGGATTGGCATTCGTCAAGGTGCGGATAGCCAGAAAAGATGAAGGCCCGGATGCCCATCTTCTGGTACGCCTCCAGTTCGCTCATGACCTGATCGACAGAACCCACCAGGGCTGCGCCGCATCCGGAACGGGCGCGTCCCACTCCGGTCCAGAGGTGGGGCTCCAGGTAGCCCTCTTCGTTGGCGGCTTCCCGGTTCTTGGACTGGTGGGCCACGCCCAGCGATCCGGCATCCAGGGAGCGCTCCCGGATGGTCTGACCGTAGTCGTCATCGAGCCTGGAGACCAACTCGCGGGCATACTCGCGGGCCTCGGCTTCTGTGTCTCGGACAATCATGTGCACCCGCAGGCCGTAGTCGATGACGCGGCCATAGGCCTTCGCTTGCTCATGGACCGCCTTCATGCGATCAGCCAGCAACTCACGGGTCTCGGGCCACATCAGGTACACGTCGCAGTGCTGGCCACAGAGGTGAACCGCGTCGGGGGAGTACCCGCCGAAGTAAAGCAGCGGCCCCCCGTTTTGCTGGTACGGCCGGACGGGGTCGGTGGTCAGGCCTTCAAACTGGTACACCTCCCCCTGATAGTTGATCTCGTCCTGCGTCCACGCCTGTCGCAGGATCTCCACCACCTCCCGGGATCGCTGATAGCGGAAGGCGCTGGGCTCCTTCTGTCCCGGAAAGTCGGAGGAAATGATGTTGACCGTCAACCGACCCTCCAGCAGGTGATCCAGCGTGGCAAGGGTCCGGGCCAGCATGATGGGGTGCAGCTCTCCGCAGCGAACCGCTGCCAGCATGTTGATGCGACTGGTCAGCGGGCCATTGGCGGCCACAAACGAGAGCGTGTCCTGCCCCACGTGGTAGGACGAGGGACAGAGGATGTTGCGAAAGCCCAGTTCCTCAGCGGTCCGGACGATGCGGGAGGTGTTTTGCCAGCTGGAACGCAGGGTCCCGTCCGGAACCCCCAGGTAGCGGTAATCATCAGAGCACAGCGGGGCAAACCACGAGACTTCAGCGGCGTCTAAATCGGCGGAACGGATGGGAACAACGGTCATGCTTACCTCAAGATTAGCTTGATTTAATCTTAGAAAGATGCATCAATTTAACAATCGTGTATCAATTTGCTAGCAAAAAATGAAAGCCCCTGCAAAAAAGCTCCTCGGCGCTCCGGGCGCCCTGCCCCTGCACCTTCAGGTGTCCGAGATGCTGACCCGTGAGATTCAGGCCGGCATCCTGCTGGACGGCGAGCGCTTGCCTCCGGAACGGGAGATGGCCAAGCACCTGGGGGTCTCGATTGGAACCCTGCGCAAGGCGCTGGCGGATCTGGTGGAGAAGGAGATGCTGGAGCGCGTGCAGGGGTCCGGGAACTACATCCGGCACCGTCCGGATCCCAAGTCGATTTATGCCTTCTTTCACCTGGAGTTGACGACCGGCGGCGGGCTGCCGACGGCCCGGATCCACAGTGTGGAGCGTGTGCCCAAGCCGGCGGATCTTCCCGACATCGGATCCGCTGCAGAGGCCTTCCGGATCCTGCGGTTCCGGGACCTCAATCAGCAGGAAGTGGCACTGGAGGAGATCTGGCTCGACGGGCGCTTTGCCGACCATCTGAGCCCGGTGGACCTTTCGGACTCGCTTTATCAGTTCTACAAGGAAGCCCTGGGCGTGTGGATCACCCGGGCGGAAGACCAGGTGGGGGTTCAGGCTCTACCCGCCTGGACGCCTCCGGAGTTTGCCAGCGCCGATGAGGGCGTTTGGGGCTTCATTGAACGTTTATCGTGGGACCAGCATGGGGAGACGGCCGAGTTTTCCCGGACCTGGTTCAATGCCGACAGGGCACGGTTTGTTGCCCGCTGGAGATAATCCATGACCTCGAAAACACGTTACGGCTTGATCGGCTGCGGCATGATGGGCCAAGAGCACCTCAGAAACATCAACCTCCTTCCGGACACCCAGGTCACCGCGATCTTTGAGCCGGACCCCGGCATGCGGGCCGAGGCGGCCCAGTTGGCTCCGGAGGCCCGGTTCTTTCCCTCTGCCGAGGAGCTGCTGGCCTTTCCGGATCTGGACTGCCTCGTCATCGTCAGTCCGAACTTCCGGCACGTGGAGCAGCTGGTGCAGATTGCCGAGCAGCGCCCGCTGCCGATTCTGGTGGAGAAGCCGCTGCTGACGGATCCCGAGGACTTCCCGCGCGTCCGGAAGCTGCAGGCCACCTTCCCGCATCCGATCTGGGTCGCAATGGAGTACCGCTACATGCCTCCTGTCGCGTACCTCCTCCAGGAAGCTGCAGGCGTCACCGGTGGCATCCGGATGCTGACGATCCAGGAGCACCGCTTCCCGTTTCTGGAGAAGGTTGGGGACTGGAACCGCTTCAACCGCTACTCCGGAGGCACGCTGGTGGAAAAGTGCTGCCACTTCTTTGACCTGATGCGGTTTGCCCTGCAGGATGAGCCGGTCCGGGTGATGGCGTCGGGCGGGCAGGCGAACAACCACCTTGAGGAGCAGTATGCGGGTGAGACTCCGGACATCTGGGACCACGCCTACGTGATTGTCGAGTTTGCAAAAGGAGGCCGGGCGTTGCTGGAGCTGTGCATGTTTGCCGAGGGGGCAAGGTATCAGGAGGAGATTTCGGCAGTGGGACCACAGGGCAAGCTGGAGTGTCTGGTGCCCGGGCCCCAGCGGTTTTGGCCCGAATCGTTGGGCGAGCCGCCGGTGCCGCAGGTCGTGGTGAGCCCCCGCTCGCCGAAGGGCCCCCGGCAGTTTGAGGTGCCCGTCGATCCGAAAATTCTGGAGGCCGGAGACCACAACGGGTCGACGTTCTACCAGCATGAGAAGTTCCTCGCGGTGGTCCGGGGGCAGGGGACGGTTGAGGTCTCGGTTGAAGATGGCCTGCTTGCGGTGGCGATGGGGATGGCCGCTCAGGAATCTGCTGCCACTGGCAAGACGGTGGAGCTGCAGGAGTTCCTGAACCGCTACGGCGCCTTGACTTCCTGAAGGCTGCGGAGGGTCTGGATGATGACTGGAGGAAAGCAAGGAGGGGTTCAGCGCTGGCAGGTCCTCCTGGTGGCGTTGGGGCTGTGGGGAGGAAGCGTGCAGGCCTTTGATGGGGCGATGCAGGTGGAGCCGTCTTACCTGAACCCGGAAAATTTCCTCGACATCCAGTCCTACCAGTTCCGTCCGGAGCAGGAGCGGGCGTGGCGTCGGGCGGCAAAGGGGTGGCGGAGTACAGGGGGAAGCCTGGGGCTGGACCTGCTCTTCTCGCAGCTGCAGGTGAAGCTTAGGCATCCGCTGGCCCGAGGCTTTGAGGCGGCCCTGGTGATCGACCATGAGGAGTTCTACGAGGTCAAGCCCCTGCGGTACCTGGTGGAGGTGCAGTGGAAGGCGACAGAAGCCATCGGGATCGGGTTCATCGGGATGCCGCAGTACGACAAACGCAATGCCGACGAGGGGGGCGCCCTGACGCTGGGCTCACCAACGGGGTCGTTTCTCCGGCTCAGCCACCTCCGGCAGAACCTCTTCTACAACGAAAAGAACTTTTACGACGACACCCGTCAGAACCCGCATCCCATTGAGAACACCCTTCAGGGAGCGTGGCTGCAGGGGCCGTGGGAGGTGGCCCTGAAAGCCCGCTGGGACCTGCCGATGCGTCTGGAGGACCCAACCCGGGAGTTCGTCTTTCAGCATGAGGGGCAGGAGCAGCAGGCGCTGGTGGAGTTCCAGGACGCCGCGTCTCGGTTTTGGGGCTGGGAAGGGCGGCAGGTGGCGTTTGACAAGTCCCGCGCGGCCCCGGCTTCTGAGCCGGAGGAGGACCGCCGCTCGGAAAAAATCCGCTGGCAGTCTCACACCCTGCAGGTCGATGGTCGGGGCTCCGGACCGTGGGCCTATGGGCTGGGGCTCCGCTGGGATGCCTTCCGGAATACCTTCACGCAGGTGGGAGATCCGGCCAGCAGCGAAGACTTCCAACTGACGTCGTGGCAGGCCTTCGGGATCCTCCGGGAGGTGGCGCCCGAGACGGCCTGGGAGTATGGGCTGTACTGGGGCTCCGTCAACAAGGAGGTGACCTTTGCCGACCCGGCTGTGCCTCCGGAGGAGGAGCCCTCTCTGCAGGGAAAACTGCGGGTCAGCTGGGAGCTGCTTGCCTCTGATGAGCAGGGCAGCTGGATGATCACCACCACCTGGAACCTCGATGGCCTGCCCCGGGATTTTTGGGATGGCGGAAACATGACGTACCAGCAGACCTTCTGAAGGTATGCCCACCTGGAGCGTGTCCCTTCCTCGGATAATTAAATTGACATGTCCCAGATTTCGCATTGGGATAGAACGTTCCTTTTCACTAACCCTAGGAGAGAGACTGTATGAAAAGTCTATTCAAAACCCTGCTTGCTGCAACGGTAGCTGCCACGACCCTGGCGGCTCCAGCTTATGCGGCCAAGACTCTGGTGTTCTGCTCGGAGGGAAGTCCGGAAGGCTTCACTCCTTCGCTGTACACCTCCGGAACCACCTTTGACGCCTCCTCTCGTCAGATCTTCAACCGGCTGGTGGAGTTTGACCGGGGCACCACCAAAATTGTCCCGGCGTTGGCAGAATCCTGGAACGTCTCCGACGACGGCCTGGAGTACACCTTCAACCTGCGCAAGGGCGTCAAGTTCCAAACGACCAAGGAGTTCACCCCGAGCCGGGACTTCAATGCCGACGATGTGCTCTTCAGCTTCAACCGGCAGCGTCTGGCAGACCACCCCTACCACAGCGTCTCCGGTGGGTCGTATGAGTACTTCAACGGCATGTCGATGCCGGACCTGATCAAGGACATCGTCAAGGTCGACGACTACACCGTCAAGTTCGTCCTGAACCGTCCGGAAGCTCCGATGATTGCCAACCTGGCCATGGACTTTGCCTCCATTCACTCCGCCGAGTACGCGGATCAGATGTCTGGGAACAAGGACATGTTTGACCAGAAGCCTGTGGGCACCGGACCCTTCCAGCTGGTGGCTTACCAGAAGGACGCGGTGATCCGCTACAAGGCCCACCCCGATTACTGGGCTGGCAAGGCACCGATTGACAACCTCGTCTTTGCGATTACCCCGGATGCATCCGTGCGTTACCAGAAGCTGAAGGCGGGCGAGTGCCACGTGATGACCTACCCGAACCCAGCCGACCTGGATGCCATGAGCAAGGATTCCGCTGTGAACCTGATGCAACAGGAAGGTCTGAACGTGGGGTACCTGGCGTACAACACGAAGATGGCCCCGTTCAACAATCCGGTCGTCCGGAAGGCGCTGAACATGGCGATCAACAAGGACGCGATCATTGATGCCGTCTTCCAGGGCGCCGGAAAAGTGGCCAAGAATCCGATTCCGCCGACCATCTGGTCCTACAATGAGCGGACGGTTGATGACGCGTACAACCCCGAAGCCGCTCGCCAGATGCTGGCGGATGCCGGAATCTCTGGGCTGAAGACCAAGGTGTGGGCGATGCCGGTGCAGCGTCCGTACAACCCGAATGCCCGCCGCATGGCAGAGCTGATTCAAGCGGACTGGAAAGCCGTGGGCGTTGAGGCCGAGGTGGTCAGCTACGAGTGGGGCGAGTACCTCAACCGCTCCAAGGCGGAAGACCGTGACGGTGCCGTGCTGCTGGGCTGGACGGGAGACAACGGTGACCCCGACAACTTCCTCGCCGTGCTGCTCGGCTGCGATGGCGTGGGAGGCTCCAACCGGGCGCAGTGGTGCTACCAGCCCTTCGAGGACCTGATCCAGAAGGCCAAGGTGGTGAGCGACCGCGACCTGCGCACGCAGTACTATGAGGCGGCTCAGGTGATCATGAAGGACCAGGCCCCGTGGGCGACCATTGCCCACAGCGTCGTCTTCAAGCCGATCCGCAAGGAAGTGGTGGATTTCCGCATCGACCCCTTCGGTGGACACGTCTTCTACGGCGTTGATCTGAAATAATTGCAATGGGCTCCGGGCTTCCGGAGCCCTGGGCCTTCGGGCCCAAACCCTCCTGCGCGCCTCATGTTTCGTTTTATCCTTTCCAAGCTGTCCCTACTGGTCCCGACCTTCTTCGGGGTCTCCCTGGTGGCCTTTACCTTCATCCGCCTCCTGCCGGGCGATCCGGTGGAACTGCTCGCTGGAGAACGGGGCATGAGCGCCGAACGCCATGCCGCGCTCATGCAGCAGTATGGCTTCGACCTCCCCATCTGGCAGCAGTACCTGCAGTTCATGGGCAAGGTCCTTCAGGGAGACCTCGGGACCTCGATTGTGACCAAGCAGCCGGTGCTGGACGAGTTCCTGACGCTGTTTCCGGCAACCGTTGAGCTGTCGCTGGTGGCCATCCTCCTGGCGACCCTGATTGGCCTTCCGGCCGGTGTCATTGCCGCTGTGCGGCGAGGGTCGGTGTTTGACCACAGCATCATGGGCGTCTCCCTGACGGGCTACTCGATGCCGATCTTCTGGTGGGGCCTGCTGCTGATCATCTTCTTTTCAGGGATCCTGGGCTGGACTCCGGTTTCGGGGCGTCTTTCGCTGATGTACTTCTTTGAGCCGGTGACGGGCTTCATGATCATTGACGCGATCCTCTCGGGAGAAGACGGGGCCCTGGCTTCCGCCCTCCATCACCTCATTTTGCCCGCTTTTGTCCTGGGAACGATTCCCCTGGCCGTGATTGCCCGCCAAACCCGCTCGGCCATGCTGGAGGTGCTGCAGGAAGATTACGTCCGGACGGCCCGGGCGAAGGGCCTCCCGACCTGGCGAGTGGTGGGGCTCCATGCCCTCCGCAATGCCCTGATCACGGTGGTGACCGTGATTGGGCTGCAGGTTGGGGTCTTGCTGGCCGGAGCGATTTTGACCGAAACCATCTTTGCGTGGCCCGGAGTGGGCAAGTGGATTGTGGACTCGATCTCCCGCCGGGACTACTCCTCGGTGCAGGGCGGCCTGCTGCTGATTGCGCTGGTGGTGATGGTGGTGAACCTGGTGGTGGACCTGCTGTATGGGTTGGTGAACCCTCGCATCCGACACCAGTCATGACGCACGACTCGACCCCCCACCCCTTTCGCGAATTCTGGCACTACTTCCGGGAAAACCGTGGGGCCGTGGCCGGACTGTTCTTCATCATCTTCCTGGTGTTGGTGGCCGTGCTGGCGGATGTCATTGCGCCACATGCGCCTGACATTCAGGACCGCTCCAGCTTCCTGCAACCGCCCGTGTGGCAGGAAGGCGGCACCTGGACCTACCCGCTGGGCACCGATGCCGTGGGGCGGGACATGCTCTCGCGGATCATCCACGGCACCCGCTACTCGTTGCTGATTGGCGCGGTGGTGGTTCCGGTGGCCCTGACGCTGGGAGTGGTGCTGGGGGTGCTGGCCGGGTACTTCCGGGGCTGGGTGGATGTGGCGATTTCTCGCGCGATGGATGTGATCCTCGCCTTCCCGAGCCTGCTGCTGGCCCTGACGCTGGTGGCGCTGCTGGGTCCGGGGCTGATGAATGCGATGCTGGCGATTGCGCTGGTGCTGCTGCCCCACTTTGTCCGCCTGACCCGTGCCTCGGTGATGTCGGAAGCAAGCCGAGACTACGTAACGGCGAGCCGGGTTGCCGGCGCCAATCAGAGTCGCCTGATGTTTGTGACGATTCTGCCCAACTGCCTGGCGCCCCTGATCGTGCAGGCGACCCTCAGCTTTTCAAACGCGATTCTGGATGCGGCGGCGTTGGGATTTCTGGGGTTGGGCGCGCAGCCTCCGACCCCGGAGTGGGGGACGCTGCTGGCAGAGGCCCGGGAGTTCATCCTCAGTGCCTGGTGGGTGGTCACGTTTCCAGGGCTGGCCATTTTGCTGACGGTGTTGGCCATCAACCTGTTTGGCGATGGCCTGCGAGATGCCCTGGATCCGAAGCTGAAGCGGTCCTGAGCCCGCCTTACTGCTTGATCTCCTCAATGATGGTCCGGTTCACCGGAATCTGAACGTAGCCGTTTTCCACACTCCAGAAGAAGTAATACCCGGTCGCTGAGCCGTCCGGGTTCTTCTGGGTCGTGACCTTGCCGTCCCGGACGGTCCAGCTCTTGACGATGGTGCCACTGTCGGCAACATACGACACCTTCATGTCCTTGCCGAGGTAGTTGTCCACCTCCTTGAAGACCTCGTTACGGCGCTCCTCCGTACAACCAGCCAGCAAGAGTCCCATCAAGAGGAAGGGGATCAGGTATTTCATGGGGGTTCTCCTTTCGTGTTCAAACAGATGGGGTTAGCAAAACGAGTGGGTTAAGTCGTCAAAGGTCTCCCGCCTCCGGATCAGGCGTGGAGAGCCGTCGGTGATCAGCACCTCGGCAGGGCGAGGGCGGGTGTTGTAGTGCGAACTCATGGACAGGCCATAGGCGCCTGCCTCGAGGAAGACGAGGTAGTCTCCAATTTGCGGATCCGGAACCAGTCGGTCGATGGCGTCACCGTCTCGGCTGAAGATGTCTCCAGACTCACAGATGTTGCCCACGATCACCACCGACTGCGCCTCCGCATGGGCCCGGGACGCGTTGTCGATCTGGTGATAGGAGTTGTACATGGTGGGGCGGACCAGGTGGTTGAATCCGGAGTTGACGCCAATGAAGCGGTGCTCGGGCGTGGCATTGACGTCCGTCACCTGAACAACGAAGGAGCCTGCAGAGGCCACCAGGAAGCGTCCGGGCTCCAGCTTCATCCGCAATGGGCGTCCGTAATCTTCGACAAACTCGGCAAAGCGCCGGCTCATTTCCTGCCCCAGCCCTTCGTGATCCAGCGGCTCCTGATCCGGACGGTACGGCACACCGAACCCCCCGCCAAAGTCAATGAACTCCAGGTCTGGAAAGGCGCTCGCGGTCCGCAGAACCAGCTCCATGGCCTCGAGCATGGGCGCCGCCGTGTAGATGCCCGTGCCAATGTGGGAGTGGATGCCGTTGATGCGGACCTGATGCCGAGCGGCAATTTCCCGGGCCTGATCCAGGTCCTCATGCCAGATGCCAAACTTGGACGCCGGCCCTCCGGTGATGCAGTGGGCGTGGTGTCCAGCGCCGACCCCGGGGTTGATGCGCAGCGAAAACGCGGCTCCAGGGTGGCGAGCGGCGAGGCGCTCCAGCGAGGAGAGGGAGCCCAGGTTCAGCGAAACCCCCAGCGCCAGGCACGTTTCCAGCTCGTCCAGAGTGGAGTTGTTTCCGGTGAAGAGGATGCGCTCTGCCGGAAATCCGGCTCCGAGGGCCAGGCGGACCTCCCCCTCTGAAACCGTGTCCACCCATGCCCCTTCTTCTTGAAGAATGCGAAGGATCGCTGGATTGGAATTGGCTTTCATGGCATAATGCACTTCCGGCTTGGGATGCGGAAAGGCCCCCTGCAGCGTGCGGAACTGATTCCGGATGCGGGCCTCATCATAAACATAAAGTGGGGCGCCAAACTCAACCGCGAGTTCCTCAAGCACACACCCCCCAACACACAGCTTGCTGCCGCGAATTTCCATTAGACGATCCTCTGATCTGAAACAAGTCTATCGTATCCCAAAAGCCTATCTGCGAAGCTGCAACATTCAAGCGCATAGCAATTCATGACACAGGAAGTTTCCTCGTCCTCCCTCCGTCCCTGGATCCTCTGGGGCCTGGCTCTGGGCCTCATCGGTTTTTTGGCCGGTTTGGCGTGGGTCCAGCAGTCCCCCGCTGATAACATCATTGTGGAGGTCGCGCCTCCAGAGTTGCTGGAGGAGGCCGCCGGGGCAGTCGATGCCGAAGCCGTTGCCGCTGCAGAAGAGGCGCTTCCGCAAACCAGCGGGCTTCCGGTTCGGTCGCAGATGATTGAAAAAGGGGAAAACTACTGGGAGGTGACTCCGCCAGAGGAAGCCCAGACGGCAGTGAATCAGTGGATCACCCTCATGGTTCAGAACAAGTCCCGCCTCGACCTGGTCGAGGTTCCGGATGCGACCAAGGACTGGGAGGTGGGGCAAGACGGGCAGAAGCTCAAGATTCAGTTTCGCTCCGAAGTCGATGCGATGAAGGACATCCTTTCACGCCGCAACCGGGGCAAGTATGCCATTCAGCTGATGTCGGTTCCGGAAGACGAGTTTTCGGTGGCACTGGACCGGGTCCGGACCCTGATGGAGGATGGGCGGTACGCCTACCTCTACCGGACGGAGAAGCCGTATGACGGCAAGCACTGGTTCCGGGTGCGGGTGGGATTCTTCAAGAATGTGGATGAAGCGCAGGCGATGGGGAAGGAAATTCAGGAAGCCCACCAGGGCCGCAAGCTGTTTCCTCCCGGGTACTGGCCTGTGCTGCCCACTCCTTCGGAGCTGTCGAGGGAGCTCATCGACCTGCGGCAGGCGATCAACAAGCCGTGGGTGGTGCAGCCTCCGGATTATGACACCTTCGAAGAGGCGGTGAAGGACCTGGCGCGCTTCTCCCGTGAGACGGAGCTGAGCTACCTGTCGATGTGGGTGGATCCGGATTCCGGGAAGGCGACGTACCGCATTCGGGTCGGGTTTTATGAGCAGTCAGGAGAGGCGAGCTACGTCCGAACCCTGCTGCGACGCTCCTTCAAGGAGTTTCAGAAGGCTCGGATCATCAGCCTCTAGCGCTCCTCAATGATCTTGATGGCGTCGGAGTGGTGAACCCGGTAGGCGCCATTTTCCATCTTGTGCGGATCCAGGGTGGTCTGGAAGCGGTAGATCAGCCGTCGCCGCAGGGGGTGGAAGGTGATGGTGACATGCGCCAGCTTCTGGAGCTTCGCCTCATCTGCGGCTTCCAGCGGAGCCACGTAGAACATGTTGAGGGAGTTGAAGCGGACCAGGGCTTCAATGCCGGGCTCCTTGTGCCGATCGCTTCCCCTGGCCTGAATGGTGATGTGCTGGCCTTCCGCGATCTGCCGCGTGTGGCTGACGGTCAGCTCCGGGTTGTCGGAGGTGAAGTGGAGCTTCTTGCGGACGCTGATCAGGTCGTTCAGGCGCTCTGGAGTGATGTCCGGCAGCTGGGGCAGGGTCTCTTCAAAGCGGACCGGATTCTTGAGCAGCTGCTCCATCTCCACCCCCGTCTGAATCCGGGAGAGCTCCCAAACGAGCTGGGCCTCTGATTCTGTCAGCTTGAACATCTTCTGGGCACTGAGGATCAGGCGGCTCTCGACTCCGGCGTAAATCTGGGCCTTGAGGGGCTCGAGGTATTCCTGATCGGGCGTGTAGTAGATGTTCAGGTTCCCCCGGTCCGTATCTTCCCAGAACGTGGGTCCTGAAAACTTGAGCCGGGCCGACGTCATCTCCACGACCTTCCGGAAGGTCTCCTCTCCCAGCGTATCCAAATCATCAAGGACGTCCTTGATGATGCGGTCCACAAAGTTCTGCTGCTCCACCCGCAGGTAGAAGAGCGCCAGCCCCATCTGCAGCACCCGGACCCCATTGTTGATGAGAATGCCTCGGGAGAGGTCTTCCTTGTTGAAGTCCGGTGGGTTGTCGACCTGAAGGATTTCGGCCAGCAGGGCTTCCTGGAATTCGAGGTCCCAGTTTTCCTGATGAACCCGCTCCAGGACCTTCTTCATTTCGGTCGCAATGACATCGACAATGAAGTACATGGCGCCGGCGTTGCTGCCGTGCTTGAAGATCTCGACGCCGTAGATCCGCAGGTAGAAGAAGGCCTGCTTGAGCTGGTCCTTCCACTGGAAGTCGACCAGGGAGTTGATGAAGTTGCCGTAGAAGAAGAAGAGGTTGTAGAGGTTCCGGGGCTCGTTGTTGCGGATCGCATGCTTGATGGCAAAGCGGACCAGCGTGTTGAAGCGGATGATGATGGAGCCGACCAGCGCCTTCTCTTCCAACTCAATGGCCACCCGTCCCACCTTGGCCATCTCTCCCGCAACGAGGGAGGCCAGGTCGAACTCTCCCTGCTCAAGCAGGCGGATGTAGATGTTGCCGAGCAACCGGAAGCACTTCTGCTCATAGAAGCTCTGGTTCTGCTCCATGTCTGCAAACTGCCCCACCATCGTCTTGAAGGAAATGTCCGACCGGACCTTCTGGCTGACCTTGAAGAAGCGTGGGTCAAACTGGCTCTTGACGTGGAGGTACTCCCGGACGGTCTTGGAGATGTAGTAGATGATCTCGGCCTTCAGCTCCTTGAAGTTGACGTACTCGAGGATGTCGTCCAGTTGGTTGAGGGACTCGAAGATTTCGTGCTGGTAGCGCTCCACGATCTTGTCCTGCCCCATCAGGGCCTGCTGATGCGGCTGCGTCAGGGACTGAATGCGGTCGAGGTTGTTCGAGTAGATGCGCTCAATGATGTTGGTCGGTTTGGTGTACCGGAGGATGTAGAAGACGTAGGGAAAGGCAATGAAGCAACACAGCGTGAGCAGGATGTGGGTGTTGAAGATCCGGCTCGACTCGCGCATCAGCTCAATCTCTCCGTAGATCTTGATCATCAGCGCATGCGAGCCTCCCAGGATGAGCGTCCAGATGTAGAGGAGGCTCGGGAGGTCCTTCATGTACAGGTCGATCAGCTTCGGGATGCTCTGCGAGGCAATCGAGATGACGAGGATGAGGGTTCCCAGCACCACCCCCAGCAGGGCCTGCCAGACTTCCGGTGTGAAGCCGATGTCGACCTCCGGGAATCCCTTGGGCGTGATGCCGGAGAGGGAGTGGACGAGGGACTTGTAAGGCTCAAACAGCCAGGTGTGGAAGACCATGTCGGCCAGCACCAGACTGACCAACACCACGGTAAAGGAAAAGAAGGTTCGGTGCGCGTCCGCAAACTCGGTGAGTCGGTAGAAGTAGTAATACATCCCCTGATCAGGAGGAACGGAGCGATCGGAGTTGGAAACTGCGGGTGAAGCAACCGTGGTGTCGGAACTCATGGAACGTTAAGATTTGTTGGGAATCACACTCACTCCGGGAAGGTCTCGCCCCTCCAGGAATTCCAAAGACGCGCCTCCCCCCGTTGAAATATGCGTTATCTCCTGGCTCAGTCCGGAAACCTGAATGGCCGCCGCCGAGTCACCGCCACCAATGACGGTGATGGCGCCCTGGCCCGTAGCGTCAGCCATGGCCTGTGCCACCCGGAAGGTGCCTTTGGAGAACGGCGCCACCTCAAAGACGCCCATCGGTCCATTCCAGAAGAGGGTCCGGGCGGTCGCCAAAGCCGTTGCGTAGGCTTCTGCACTTTCAGGACCAATGTCCAGTAACTTCCAACCGGCCGGGATTCCGGCGGCGAGCGAAACCACCTGTGTTTCGGCATCGGTTGAAAGGTCCTGTGCGATGACTCCATCGGTGGGCAGGTACACCGAGACGCCTTGCTCCTGAGCACGGGCCAGCAGCTCGCGGGCGTAGTCCAGTGAATCCGCATCAAGCAACGAGTCCCCAATCTCCAGGCCCTGGGCCTTGAGGAAGGTGTTGGCCATGCCACCACCGATGAAGAGCATCTGGACGTGCTGCATCAGGTTTTCAATGACCTTGATCTTGTCGGAAACCTTGGCGCCTCCCAAAATGGCCGCAAAGGGCTTCTCCGGTTGGGAAACGACGCTTCCGAGGAACTGCAGCTCCCGCTGAATGAGGTAGCCGATGGCGGCCTCTGGCATGAATTCTGCGACTCCGGCGGTGGAGGCGTGGGCCCGGTGAGCGGTGCCGAAGGCGTCGTTGATGTAGACGTCTCCCAGCCTCGCCAGCGCCTGGCAGAAATCCGGATCATTCTTGGTTTCCGCCTTGTGAAACCGGAGGTTCTCCAGCAGCACCACCTCGCCGTCTTGCATGCGGTTGACGAGGGCTTCCACCCCCTCACCGGTGCAATCAGGGGCCAGGTAGACCGGTTGCTCCAGCAGGCGACTCAGTTCAGCCGCAGCGGGCTGCAGGCTGAGGCGATTCACCCGTGCGCCATCCGGACGCCCGAGGTGCGACATCAGCACCGCACGGCCCCCTTGCTCCAGCACCCGCTTGATGGTGGGCAAGGCGCCGACGATGCGGCTGTTGTCGGTAACCGCCAGATCCTTGTCGAGCGGCACGTTGAAGTCAACTCGAACCAGAACACGTTTGCCCTGTAGGTTCAAGTCCTCAATAAATTGCTTTTGGGAAAAATCAGTCATGCTTCAGTTTGTTGAGAAGATCACATGGAAGCGAGAAGTGGAGATCGTCTGATATCCTTATGAATTCCCTCTGAATGATCAAGCGATGTTTTGCTGGCAACACCGCGATTTCGCGGTTTTCCGCAGGCCCATATTGATTTCCTTTGATTTTTGATATAGTCTTGTCTCGGATACAACCTAAAGAGCGGTTAGACTCATGAATAAACAAGCAGAACTCTTTGGCGCCGATCAGTACCTCCGCCCCTGTGGGGAGTGCCGCAATCCCTTTCCCCGGACCCTGGATTTCTTTCCGGAGGGACGCTGTTCCGATGGGCTCTCCACGCTGTGTCGCAAGTGTGCGCAGGGCAAGGCTGAAGTCGTTCCGGTTCCGAAGCCGATCGTTTTGGAAGCCCGGACCTGTGAGGACTGCGGGGAGTCCCGCTCCATCAATCAGTTTTACATGGATGCCAAGGGCCCTGGAGGGAAGTCATGGGTGTGCAAGTGGTGCAAGGACCGTCAGAAGCAGCCCCCGGTTGCTCCAGAGACGCCGTTTCTGCTGTGCTTCATTCAGGATGTCCGGAACCTGCGGGTGCGGTTGGATGTCTCCACGGAGCCGCTTCGGTTGCTGACCCACCTCCAGGAGGGCGCATCGGTGCCGCTTCGGTTGCTGGCGACCCAGGGCTTTGCAACGGAGGCTCAGGCAGAGGCGCAGCAGGAAAGCCTGATGCAGTGCTTTGAGAAGCAGAAGGTGTATGGCCGCTGGCTGGAAAACAGTGACCTGCTCACGCGATGGATTGAAGGAATTCAGCCTGCTGTGCCGCAGAAAGCTGCTCCCAGGAACGCCATCGCTGGCTGAAGCGCCCCACCCGTTCCGGAGGCGGGAAGCCTGGCTGGCACCCCACCAGCCACAGCGCTCCGTCTTCCACCCAGAAAAGGGCATTCTGCCCCCACTCCCGTGCCTCAGCCTCACACGCTTCCCGTGAGGCCGCAATCGCAAAACTCGGTTCAAAGTGAGACCAGTCTGGAGCCCCGGCCCAGACAGGCGCATGACGCACCTCCTGACCCCGGAGGTCAGCGCCGAGCTGCGCCTGCAGGCGCTGGTTTTCGGAACGCTCCAGAAAGACCCCCGGGTTCCAGGCGGTGAGGATGGCAAAGTGGGAGAACGGTGGAGCCTCCGGAGCCGTGAAGCAGGTGGGACGGTAGAGGTCCCACAGGGCCTGAGGCGTCATGAAAGCTGCTGCTTCAACTCGGCAGCAGTCCGGACCGGAAGCTGGCAGGTGAAGTTTTCACAGACGTAGGCGATGGCCTGTCCATCCGGAGTGCCCCGCCCCTCGGCAAGCGGCAGGATCGCCTCGACCGCCGCTTCGTCTCCGGCCGGCAGGAAGGCGGTGACCAGATGCGGGTAGTAGCCCTTCTGAAGGACCTCCAGCATGGCCTCGGTTTCGGGCTCGCCGCGGGTTCCGGCCACCACCACTTCCCGAGGCGGTGCCTGGTGGAAGTGGAGGGCCTGCAGCATTGCTCCAAAGCTGACGCCTGCACGCTCCAGGTGCTGTGAGAAGTAGCGGAAGATGCGGAGCGCATCCTCCTGATACGTGGGGTCTCCCGTGTAGGCCCACAGCCTCAGGAACGCCTGAGCCGTGGCGCTGTTTCCGGAAGGCTCCACACCGTCGTAGCCGTCGATGCTCCGGGTCAGCAAGGCTTCGGCATCCGCTCCGGTGTCAAAGTAGGCCCCAGCGTCGTTGTGAAACAGGCGACGGATTTCTGCCGCAAGGTGCTGAGCCTGAGCAAACCAGTGCAGGTCGTAGGTGGTTTCATAGAGGTCGAGGCAGGCGACAGCAAGTTGGGCGTAGTCCACCAGGTACGCCTGGTAACGGGCCTCGCCTTCTCGCCAGCGCCGGAGCAGGCGTCCGGATGCGTCCATCAGTTCCCGGAAGAGGAACCGGGCGGCCTGAACCGCCTCATCCGCATATTCGGGCTTCCCCAGCGCCCGAGCGGCATGAGCGAGTGCGGAAATCATCAGAGCATTCCAGGAGGTGAGGACCTTGTCATCACAAAGCGGCCGGATGCGGCGACTGCGGTGCTCGAGCAGACGCATCCGGGCTTCTGCGAGCTTGGCGATGAAGGCTTCATCGGAAAGCCCGAGCCCTTGCGCCACATCTTCCATGCGGTTCGGGCGATTCGGAATGCTCGCCCCCTCGAAGTTGCCTTCGGGAGTGAGGTCCCAGTACACGCAGGCGATCTCAGCCAACTCCGACCCCAGCACCTCCTGAACCTCTTGGGGCGTCCACACGTAAAACTTCCCCTCCACGCCTTCACTGTCGGCATCTTCTGCAGAATAAAAGGCGCCTTCCGGGTGCCGCATGTCCCGGAGGAGGTAGGCGAGCACGTCTTGGGCGCCACTGGCGTAAAGGGCCTTGCCGGTCACCTGGTGGGCTTCCAGCAGAGCCCGGACGAAGAGGGCGTTGTCGTAGAGCATCTTCTCAAAGTGCGGGACCAGCCACTGGTAGTCGGTGCTGTAGCGGCTCAGGCCACCGCCAATTTGGTCGTAGATGCCCCCCTGCAGCATCGCCTGCAGCGTGTGTTCCGTCATCGTCAGCGCTTCTTCCTGCTGCGTCCGGCGGTAGTAACGCAGGAGCATCTGCAGGCCCATGCTGGGGGGGAACTTGTTTTGGGGCTGCAGCTTGAAGCCGCCATGCTGTTCGTCATAGGCCTGAAGGTACTGCTGGAACATGGCGCTTTCAGCAGAGGCATCCGGAACCGTTTGGTCCGCTGAGACGGTGTGGACCATCCGGCTCAGGTGCTCCTTCATTTCACCTCCGACCTGCTCCAGCTTTTCCCGCTGCTCCTGCCACAGCTGGGCCAGGCGTTCAAGAATGGTCCGGAACGAAGGGCGACCGTAGAGGTCCTGGGGAGGAAAGTAGGTGCCGCCCGTGACGGGGCGTCCATCTGGCAGAACGAACATGTTCAGCGGCCAGCCTCCCTGCTGTCCCAGCGCGTGCAGCGCATCCATGTGCAGCTTGTCCACATCCGGACGCTCCTCGCGGTCGACCTTGACCGGAATGAAGTGCGCATTGAGGAAGGCCGCCAACTCCGGATCCTCGAAGCTCTCCCGCTCCATGACGTGGCACCAGTGACAGGTCGCATAGCCGATGCTGATCAGGAGCAGCTTGTCCTCAGCCTGAGCGCGGGCAAACGCCTCTTTGCCCCACGGGTACCAGTCCACCGGGTTGTGGGCGTGCTGAAGCAGGTAGGGGCTCTTTTCGTGGATGAGCCGGTTGGGCGGATGGGGGGCGTCTGTCATGGTTTTAAATAGGATCAAAATGGTGCTATTTGAGCGCAAGAAAAAAGCCTCTCACGGAGGATCCGGAGAGGCTTTGGGGGGTCAGGCGCGGAAGAGGCTTCTCCAGAAGCGCCCGGAGGTCTGGCGTCCGACGTCGGCGATGGACTCGGTCAGCGGGATCTCCTTCGGGCAAACTTCGACGCAGTTTTGGGCGTTGCCGCAACTGGCGATGCCGCCTTCGCGCATGAGGGCATCGAGGCGATCGTCGGCAATGTTCTTGCCGGTGGGGTGCATGTTGAACAGGCGGGCCTGGCTGATGGCGGCCGGGCCGAGGAAGTCGCCGCCCTTGGTGTACTGCGGGCAGGATTCCACACAGCATCCGCAGGTCATGCACTCCGAAAGCTTGTAGGCAACCTGCTGCTGCTGAGGCGAGATGCGCTCGCCCGGGCCGAGGTCGTAGTAGCCGTCGGCAGGCACCCAGGCCTTGACCTTCTTGAGGGCTTCAAACATGCGGGAGCGGTCGACGATGAGGTCCCGGACGACCGGGAACTTCGACATCGGCTGGATGGTGATGGGCTGCTCCAGCTTGTCAATCAGGGCGCTGCAGGCCTGGCGTGCCTTGCCGTTGATGACCATGGTGCAGGTGCCGCAGACCTCTTCGAGGCAGTTGGCTTCCCAAACCACGGGGGCGACCTTCTTGCCTTCCGCATTGATGGGGTTCTTCTGAATGTCCATCAGGCAGGAGATGACATTCGAGTTGGGCTGGTACGGAATGACAAAGGTATCCCAGTAAGGTTGCCCGCTTTGGGAGCTTTGCCGTTGGATCTTGAAGGTAATCGTTTTTTCAGCCATGGGTTGTCTCAGTCATATTTGCGGGGACGAGGAGCGATCAAAGACGTATCCACCGCTTCGTAAGAAATGTCCGGGACACCGTGGGAGTAGTAGGCTCCGGAGGTGTCTTGCTTGGAGTACGAGGCAATGGTGGTCTTGAGCCACTTCTCATTGGTTGCTTCAAACTGCTGCATGTACGAGAGGTGCTCCGGAGTAAAGGCTCCGTCCGGAACGCCGCCGTTCTGCTTCAGCTTGATGTACTCAAGGTAGCTCTCAGGACGGAAGTCGCTGGGCTGATGCAAATCGTAGTCGGGCTTGTAGTGAGCGCCGCGGAACTCGTCCCGTAGCGCAGCCCCCTTGGCAATGACCTTGGAGAGCTGGATCATGTTCCAGAACTGGTTGATGTAGCTTGGCACCGGGTTGGTCCAGTCGGCGGTGTCCAGGCACTCCACATCGTGCCAGCGCTGCTCAATCTCCTCGATCTTCTCCAAAGTGGTTCCCAGCCGCTGATTGTCACGGACGATCAGGACGTTGGACATCATGATGTCCGCCAGCTCCGACTGCAGGGCGTAGGGATTTTCCTTGCCCTTCATCTGCTTGATGCCGTCGTAGCGCTCCTTCCACTGCTGAGTCGCTCCATCAAAGAGGCTGGACGGGAGGTCTTCCGCAGCCTGCTTTTGGTTCTTGACGAAGTTGACCACTCCCGGACCCATCATGAGGCCGGTGTAGATGCAGCTGAGCAGGGAGTTGGCGCCCAGACGGTTGGCTCCGTGATACTGATAATCGGCCTCTCCTGCCGCATAGAGTCCGTTGATGGACGTCATCTGGTTGCGCGGAGACGTGTGGTCGATGAGGCCTTCATCGGTGGGAGCAAAGTCTGTCCAGATGCCGCCCATGGAGTAGTGCACCGCCGGGAAGATTTCCATCGGCTCTTCCCGAGGATCAACGCCGGTGAACTTTTCGTAGATCTCCAGGATGCCACCGAGGCGCTGGTTGAGGAACTCGCGGCTCTTGTGGGTGAGGTCGAGGTAGACCTTCATGTCGCCATGAACCCCAAGTCCTCCGTTGACGCAGATGTCGTAAATCTCTCGAGAAGCGACGTCCCGCGGAACCAGGTTTCCGAACAGCGGGTACTTCTCTTCAAGGAAGTACAGGCGCTCGGCTTCCGGAATCTGCTTGGCGGTTCGGGTGTCACCGGCCTTGCGTGGCACCCAGACGCGTCCGCCTTCTCCCCGGGCCGATTCAGACATGAGCCGCAGCTTGTCACGTCCCGGAATGGCGGAGGGGTGGATCTGAATGAACTCGCCGTTGGCGTACTTCGCCCCCTGGAGGTAGGCGGAGGTGGTGGCGGTTCCGGTACAGACCACGGAGTTGGTGGAGCGTCCGTAGACGAGTCCGGGACCTCCGGTGGCGAGGATGACGGCGTCTCCGCGTTCGGAGCGGATTTCGCCGGTACGCAGGTTGTGCACCACGGCGCCGACGCAGCGCTCATCGTCATCAAGCACGGCACCGAGGTACTCGTGCCACTCCTGCTTTTCGACCAGGCCTTCGACTTCGAAGCGCCGGACCTGCTCATCGAGGGCGTAGAGGAGCTGCTGACCGGTGGTGGCGCCTGAGAAGGCGGTCCGGTGGTGCAGGGTGCCGCCAAAGCGCCGGAAGTCGAGGTTGCCCTCGGGCGTGCGGTTGAAGGGCACGCCCAGGCGGTCCAGCAGGTAGATGATGAACGGGGCGTGGTAACACATGTCCTTGCAGAGCGGCTGGTTTGCCAAAAAGTCACCGCCCTTGACCGTGTCGTAGAAGTGGATGTCCGGAGAGTCGCCCTCTCCCTTGATGTTCACGGCTCCGTTGATGCCCCCTTGGGCACAGACGGAGTGAGATCGTTTGACCGGCAGGAAGGACAACAGCAGGACCTTCATGCCTTGCTCTGCGATCTTCATGGTTGCCGCCAATCCGGCCAGCCCGCCCCCGACAACGATCACTCTCTGATTGCTCATAGCTTCTCCTGAGTCAGTTTGGAACCTGAACCTACCCTCACCTGAAGGTGCCTAACAATAGTAGTTGCAGGCTCGTTCGAGATCTCCAAGTATTTTTTTGTATCGATTCCCACATGAGGGACGCTTACCAGATGGCGGAAAGCGCGTAATAGGTGCTGCCGGTCAACAGGACAAACAGCGCAATGCTGAGGGTCCGGACCTTGGCCTGAGCCTTGGGCGTGAGCGCAATCCCCCACGTCATGCAGAAGGTGTTCAGTCCATTGGAGAGGTGGAAGGTCGCCCCCAGGATGCCCAGCGCGTACACCGTCTTGGTGATGATGCCGGAATCCGGATCGCCGAAGCCCTCTGCGAGGTGTCCGTAGTGATCCGCGGCACAGTCGGCAAAGCAGCCGGCGCCCGGAGCAAACTTGGCGTTGGCGAGGTGAGCAATGATGAACAGGAACACCCCAACGCCACTGACGCGCTGCAGCCAGTACAGGAGGTGTCCAAAAAACTGATAGGTCGGCTGAACGTTGGCCTCAAAGGAAAGCTTGACCCCTAGCAACGAGTGGTAAAAGAGGGGCAGGTACACCAACAGAATCAGGATCCAGGTCGACAGAGGGCTGTCATAAAAACCATTGACTCGGGAGTTGTACCCGTCGGCCCCTGCGTGCAGGTAGAGCTGACCGTAAAGGTGGTAGACAAGGAACAGCCCCACAGGCACCACTCCGGTGATACTGTGTAGACGACGTGAGAGAAAGGTTGAGTCCATAGCGTTTCCTGAAGAGTGAATGTTAGTCCCCTGGGCGGATAATCTGTGAAAACCCGCGTCAAAGGTCAATCTGAAAGTCTTGAGGACACGCTGGGAGCCTGAGGCCGGAGGGGGCCGCCGGGTCGCAGGACCCGACGGAGCCGAGGAAGGAAGGTCAGGTGGACTTGAGAAGCGCCAGTGGTTTTTGCTGCAAGACGCTGCGGGCTGCAAACAGGGCGACGCCCATGCCGAGCAGGGTGACGACGGCGATGCTGCCCAGGCTCGCCTGCCAGGCAAGCTCCCAGAGGCTTTCAAAGAATTGCCACGCGAGGGCATACGACATCGCCAGACTCAGCAGCACCCCAAAGGCGGCAGCGAGGAAGCTGAGGAGCCCAAACTCGAGCAGAATCATCCCCCGGATGTCCTTGAAGCGGGCGCCGAGGACCTTGAGGAGGTTGATCTCCCAGACGCGCCGGAGGACCTCGTAGCGCGCAATGGAGAACACCACCACCAGCCCCGCCAGGATCGACAGGTAGGCCATCAGCTTGATCGCCAGGCTCATCTGGTCCGAAATTTCCAGCACCCGGGAAACGATGCGGGTGACATCAATCACCGAGACGTTCGGGTACTCCCGGGCAACAATGTTCTGAATGTCCAGCCGCTGCTCATCATTGAGTCCGGAGATGGAACCAATGAAGCTGGCCGGCGCATCTTCCAGCACCCCCATCTGAAAGAGGACAAAGAAGTTGGGCTGAAAGCTGTTCCACTTGACCTGACGGAGGTTGACGACCACGGCATCAATGGGGATGCCCTGGACGTCAAAGCGCAGCTCGTCCCCGATCGCCAGCCCCATCCGGGAGGCAAAACGCTCTTCCAGCGACACCTCTGCTGGCGCACCCGAGGCAAAGTCGTAGGTGGACGCCAGAGGACGCCCTTCCACAATGGACTCGGAGTTGGAAAGCTCCGGACGGTAGGAGACGTTCAGGCCCCGGGAACGGAAGCGCTGCTCCTGCTCCTGCTCACGGGTCAGCATCTGAGACGATTCCTGCTCCTGATTGTAGGCGGCGCCATTGACGGACTCCAGCCGAGCCCGGATGAGCGGCGAGATGCGGTCGACCTGGGTGCCCCAGGACTCCAGTCGCGCCTGCAACGGCTCGACCTGCTCCGGCTGGATGTCGAACATGAACAGGCTCGGCACCTTGAAGCCGGCCGGCCGGGAGACTTCAGACTGAATGCCTTGCTGAATCTGCGGAATGAGGCTGACCAGGAGGGTTCCGACGGCAATGGCCAGGAAGCAGGAAAGGGCCCCCAGTCGGTTCCGGGACAGGTTTCGGAAGGCCAGCCGCGTTGTGGGGTGTGACCCCTTTCCGAACCGCCCCAGCAGCGACAGCAGGCCCCAGGCCAGGGCCCCGAGGATGAGGATGCAGACCACCAGCAGAGCAATGAAGAGCGACCCCACCAGAAGGGACTGCGACTGCCACATGGCCAGCAGCCAGTAGGTCACGAGCAGCGGGACGTAGCTGAGCACCTGCTGCACTCGGAAGCGCGTGGGCGCTCGTCCCACATCGAGGTGCTCATTGAAGAGCGTCAGAGGCTGCAGGGTCTGCAGGCGCTGCAGCACCGGAAGGCAGAAGACGATGCTGCCCAGCGACCCCATGGCGAGCGCAAGCCACAGGCTCCGGAGGTTGATGGTGCTTTCAAATCCGCGGGGCAGGAACTCCTCAAGCAGCAAGGGCAGGGCTGGAAGCAGCAGCAGCGAGACGACCACAGCCGTGGCTGCCGCAGCGGTGCCCAGCAGAAACAGCTGCCAGAGCACAACCTGAATCGTCTCCCGGCGCTGAGCGCCCAGGCTCATCAGAACCGCCATCTCCCGGAAGCGCTCGCGGAGGAAGCTCCGGAACAGGTACGCGGCGCCGATGCTGGCCAGGAAGAGGGCAATGAGGGCAATGAGGCCGAGGTAGTCGTTCAGGTAGCCCAGCACGCGGCCCAGGTTTTCGCTGGCATCCTCATGGGTCCGGACGCGGATGCGGTTTTCCTTGGCAAACTGCTCCCGGGCAAAAGCCTCCATGTCGAGCTCCAGCTGCGCAATGTCCGGAACCGGCCCGAGCTTGTAGAGCCGTTCGTAGTTGACGCGGCTCTTGTTGGTCAGGAGCCCGGTCTCTTCAACCTGAGGCAGCCCAATGTACACCCGGGGGGCCACACCGAAGGTGTTGAAGGCGCTGCTGGGGTCTTCGAGCACCGTGTCTGCAATGGTGAATTCCTGGTCGCCGAGCTTGAGCGTGTCCCCGATCTTCAGGCCCAGCATGGGAAGCAGCTCCGGGTACACCCAGAGTTGGCCTTCCTGCACCAACTGCTGCTGCACAGCGGCTGGGTCGACCGTTCCCTGTTGGCCCAAGACCAGCTTGCCATAGAAGGGGTAGCCGGATTCAACCGCCACGAGCTGGATGAGGCGGGACTGCTCGGGTCCGGAGCCCATTGTCACAAACGAGACCTTCCGGGTCAGCTCCCACGAGCCCGGAAGCTGACGCTCCATGCCCGCCTGCTGCTCTTCGGTCATGGGCGCGCGGGAGACAACCGCGAGGTCGGCACCCAGGATGGCCTTGGAGTTTCGGGTCAGGTGCCGGTCCAGGGACGTCTGAAAGGAGTCCAGCGCAATGAAGCCCGCGAGGCCAAGGGCGAGGTTCAGGATGAAGAAGAGGCTGAAGCGCCGGTGGTTGAACAGCTCCTTGAGGGCCAGCCGAAACCACAGTCGACTCCGGGAAGGAGGAGGGTAGGGGCGGTTGCGAGGGCCAGACGCGGAGGCATTTGCAGGAAGCGGATGGTTCATTGCAGGGCTCCCTGCTGCAGGGTCAGTTGCCGCCCACAGCGGTCGGCGAGCTGATTGTTGTGAGTGACGAGGACCATGGTCATGCCCGTGCGTTCCACCAGCTCAAAGAGGAGGTCGGCCACCTGGTCCCCTGTGGCCTGGTCGAGGTTGCCGGTGGGCTCATCGGCAAGCAGCAGGGCGGGTTGAATGACAATCGCCCGGGCAATGGCCACCCGTTGGCACTCGCCGCCGCTCATCTGGTGGGGAAAGTGATCTTCCCGGTGCGAGAGTCCGACTTCCTTCAGGGCCTGGGCAGCCTGGGCCTCGGCGTCGGCAACGCCGGCCATTTCCAACGGAAGCGCCACATTTTCCAGAGCGCTCAGGTGCTGCATGAGGTGAAACTGCTGGAAGATGATGCCGATGTTTTCCGCCCGGAACTGCGTCAGGGTTTCTTCATCCATCTGCCCCAGCTCGGAACCGCGTAGCTTCAGTGATCCGGAGGTCGGGTGATCGAGTCCGGCCATCAGGGAAAGGAGGGTCGATTTTCCACTCCCGGATTGTCCAATGATGGCCACGGTGTCTCGCTCTTCGACGTTCAACTGAAGGTCCTTGAGCACATGAACCGAGGCGGCGTTGCTGGTGTGAGCAAAGGACTTGCTGAGGTTCTCGATTTGAAGAATCACGAAAAGCTCCTGAGAGAGAGTCAAGGTTGGAGGATGCTTCCAGTGTACGCTTCAGGGGGGTAAACGCAACGGTGGGGATGCTCTAAGTTGTTGATTTGTGTTTCAGTTTGTTGCGCCTTTCCCGCAACTGTGGTGGGATGCGAGCCTGTCTTTTTCAGCAGCCTGGCTGCAGGCTGCTGAAGCAAACCAAACGGGACTTCTGGAACTGATGAAACACACAGATGTTTTGATCGTGGGCGGTGGCATTGTGGGGCTGGCCACGGCGTATCAATTGACGCAGGCGCATCCTCGCGTGCGGGTGACCATTCTGGAAAAGGAAGAGGCGGTGGCCCAGCACCAGACCGGGCATAACTCGGGCGTGCTGCACACCGGAATTTATTACAAGCCGGGCTCCCTGAAGGCCAAGAACTGCCGAGAGGGCAAGGTCCGGATGGAGGCGTTTTGCGCAGAGCATCACCTTCCTCATGAGCGGTGTGGCAAGGTGATTGTCGCCACGCGTGAAGAGGAGCTCCCGGCGCTGGAGAACATCTATCAGCGTGGGCAGTCCAACGGGGTGGTCTGTGAAAAGATCACTCCGGAGCGCCTCCGAGAGCTGGAGCCTCATGTGGCTGGAGTGGCAGCCCTGCATGTCCCGGAAGCCGGGATTACGGACTACACGGCGGTGTGCCGGTGCCTGGAGGAACAGGTCCGAGCCGCTGGGGGAGATGTGGTCTTTGGCGCAGAGGTGATTGCGCTGTACCCGGGCGTCCACGTGGTTGCGGAAACCACAGCGGGAGACTTCGAAGGACGGATCCTCATCAACTGTGCCGGGCTTTACTCGGATCGGGTGACCGCGCTCACCGAGGCTCCGGAGCATCAGATCATTCCCTTCCGGGGGGAGTACTTTGAGGTCCGTCCGGAGGCCCAGCACCTGTGCAAGAACCTGATCTATCCGGTTCCGGACCCGAGTTTCCCGTTTCTGGGAGTGCACTTCACCCGGATGATTCAAGGCGGGGTGGAGTGTGGCCCCAATGCGGTGCTGGCGTTTGCCCGAGAGGGGTACACGCGCACCACGGTGGAGTGGCGGGACCTGTTTGAGACGCTGAGCTATCCGGGGTTCCTCAAGCTGGCCCAGAAGTACTGGAAGACGGGGCTGGGTGAGCTGTGGCGTTCCTTCAACAAGCAGGCGTTTGTGAAGGCGCTGCAGGTGCTGGTTCCGGAAATTGAGGCCCGGCACCTGGAAGCGGCACCCGCAGGAATCCGGGCGCAGGCGGTGCTGGCGGATGGGCGGCTGGTGGATGACTTCCTGATTCAGCAACACGCGAACGTGGTGCATGTTGGCAATGCCCCTTCACCGGCCGCCACCTCGTCCCTGAACATTGGGCGGTTGGTTGTGGAAACCCTTGAGGATCAGTTGGTCGAGGTCGCGGGCTGAAGGGTCACGGTGCGTCGGAAGTGCTTCTCGAAGAGCTTCTTCTTGCGCTGCAGGGCCCACTCGGCCAGCATGAGGTCACTGTGTCCGGAAAGGAACAGGTTTGCCTCCGTGTTGCTGACCGAGGCACTCAGGGCCTGGACGTGGGAGTCGTGACCTCGGTCAAGGGCATCGGCCACCCGGAGGAGGGCGGTGAGGGACTTGATGCTCTGCCGCTGCTGAAGGTCGAGGCGTGCGTACTCACGCAGCTTGGTGGACGGCGTGCCAGAGGCGTGGAAGCGGGAAATGAGGGCCACCATCTGCCGCTCGGTGTTGGTCAATCCGACCAGTTCCGAGTTCTGGATCAGGTACATGGAGTGGTGCGGGTGGTCCGAGGGGCGGATGAAGCGCCCCACGTCATGCAGGATCGCGGCAACCTCAAACAGGGTGCGGTACCGAGGAGTCAGCTGATGCAGGCTCTGGGTGCCATCGTAGAGCTGCAGGCCCAGGCGCCGGACCGTTTCGGCGTGGTTCATGTCGGCATTGTACTTGCGAGCATAGTACAGGGCCGAGTGGAGGATCTGCTCATGGGCGTTGGTGGGCTCGGCCCCCACCACGCGCTCCAGCATTTCATCGAGAATGCCATCACGGAGGCCTGCGGTGGGAATGTGGAGCGCCGGGCACCCGGAGACGCGGAGCAGGTTTTCAAAGACCAGGATGGCGGGCAGAATGACATCGGCGCGGTCCGGGTTCATGCCCAGGACCTCCTGCCGTCCCTTGAGGTCGTGCTTGAAGATGTGCTTCTTGACCTTCTGGAACGCGGCCCGGTCGAGGACGCAGACGCCTTCGTGAAACGCTGGCCCCTGGAGCTGCTCGGCAGAGAGCTTGCCAAGCGCTGTGGCGTTTCCACCTGTGATGATGAGGCGGTTGAGGCTCCGGAAGCGGGTCCGGGACTTGATGTAGGTCATGAACTCGGCGAGGTAGGACTTGGCCCAACGGAGGAAGGCCTTTTCCTGCTCGGCGGAGTAGGGGAACATCTTCAGCATCCGGACGGTGCCCACGCGGAAGGACTCGGCAAACTGGATCTCTCCGTTGGTCAGCAGAGAAATTTCGAGGCTTCCTCCCCCCAGGTCGGCCATCAGCACGTTGCCTTCAGACACCTCGACCATGCGCCCAACTGCTCGCTGCAGCAGCGAGGCCTCCTTTCCGCCAGAGATGGTCTCGAGGCGGATGCCGGTTTCATGCTCAAGGAGCTCAATGACTTCTTCCTGGTTGGCGGTTTCCCGGACCGCGCTGGTGCAGTAGGCACAGATTTCGGAAGCTCCGTTCTGCTCCAGGGTGCGCTGGTAGACCGTGAGCGCGTCCACGAGTCGCTGAATGGTTTCTTCTGAAAGGTAGCCCTGCCCGAAGACATCTTCTCCGAGGCGAACGGGGGTTCGGTTTTTTTCAATCAGTTCAATGCGTCGGTCGGCGGTCAACCGGGCGCACACCATCCGGATGGCATTGGAACCGACATCAATTGCCCCAACGATTTTCATGACGTGATTTGCTTTGAATGAGTAATGGCGATGGGGTCGCCGGGTCTGAGACTCAGGAAATAAGGCGGTTATGGTTTAGGGTGCTGCCAGACACTAGAGGCGGTTTCAATTTGTGCCCGCTTCCGAATCAGCTCTAACACATCCAAGTCGCCTTTTTGATCTTCAGCAGGAGCAAACAGGGCCTTTCCACGTTCATCAACGTTTTCGGGAGGGATGGTGAGGTAGTACACGGCCAAACTTTTCCGAAGCTGGTCATCAGGGCACTGAATGGGGTCTGGAAGCCCATGCCAGCTGTTGCAGGTCGTGTCAAAAATAACGGCACGATTGAACCGAGGCTCAATCACTTTTTTTAGGGCTCCAGGCTCCTGAGAGCTTTCATTTCCCCAAAGACCCAGTCCGCCTCCCCATTGAGGGTCCCAACTTGAGTTGAGATAAATGATGATGTTGATTTTGCGCTGAAAGCGAATTTTGGGGTGGATGGAGTAGTCCAGGTGTGTATTGAGCTTTCCTCCTTGTTTGTGGATGTGCCAACCGCCTCCGTTTAGAC
>JAYOTF010000029.1:0-44174 GCA_038150265.1 Deltaproteobacteria bacterium
AGGGGGCAATTTGCGGTCAAAACGAAGGGGGGCTCCCTCCCTGGAGGCGCCTCCGGAACGTCGGTCTGGAGGGTTCGGATGCAGCCAGCCCGGCCTGAAGTCAAGGAAGGCTGAGCCCTGGCGGGTGCCCCTTCCGGGTCTGATCAGAACCAGTTCTTGCGACGCAGGAGCGCAATGATGCCGAGGACCACCAGCCCCATCACGATCAGGACGGCCGGATACCCCCACCGCCACGTCAGTTCAGGCATGAAGGTGAAGTTCATCCCATAGATTCCCGCGAGAAACGTCAGGGGCATGAAGATCGTGGAGATGATCGCCAGCACCCGCATGCGCTCATTGGTCCGGAACCCGATCAGCGACACATTGAGGTTGATGAGCCCAATCAAGCCCTCCTGCAGGCTGCTGAGCGCCTCGGTGACCCGCTGGGCATGATCCCGGAGGTCTCGCAGAAAGGGGACGGTGTCTTCAGAGATCCACTCGCAGTACTCCGGATGGAGGTCGTCACAGATGTCCTGAACCGGCAGGGCCTCGCGGTACAGCCGCTGCACCCGCTGGTGGAAGCGGTAAATGCGTTCCAGGACCTCCTCAGACGGCTTCCCCAGCACCTCTTCCTCCAGCTCGCCTACCGCTTCCTGCAGCACCTCCAGCACCAGGAACCCCTTGTCCACGACCAGGTCAAGCAGGGCATAAAGCAGGTAGTCGCCCACGGGTTTGCGGATCCGTCCATTTCCGCGACGGAGGCGTTCCCGGACGGGCTCAAACGGCTCACACCCCGAAGGCTGAAAGCTCACCACCACCTGATTCCGGAGGGCAAAGCTCACCTGCTGCGAGTGGACCTCGGAACCCGCCTCGTCCACCTGCATCTCCTTGAGCGTCACCATCAGCCACTCGCCATGCTGCACGGCCTTGGGACGTTGCCGGGCGCTCACCACGTCTTCCAGCAGCAGCGGTGGCAAGTCGAGGACGGTTCCCAGCTCCTGCACCAGCTCGGCATCCTGAACGCCTTCCAGCTGAATCCACAGCCCCTTTGGCTCCACCAGCAGGTCCTTGACCTGGGACGCGGTCAGGGTGCTGTACTCCGTGTAACTGCTGGCGTCAAAGAGGATGGCGGAAAGCTGGCCCTGCTGATGCGGCACGTCCCACCCTTCTGGAATCAGGGTTCCCGGCGGCAGGCCATATTTCGGGAAGGCGGAGGGGGCAGCAAGGGACACGGGTTTCGACCACTTCTGAGTTGGGAAGGACGCTTCATGCTAGCGGAAGTGCTGCGGGACTTCAATGCCGGAAGCCGACCGGAGCCGCCGCCGCAGGGGCGTGGGAGACCCGAGCCTGACTCAACGCCAGGCCCGGTAACGGTGGCTCGCCTGAGGTCAGGAGGCGGCTTGCAAAGACGCCAGGTCCTGCAGCACCTCCTCGGCATGAGTCGCAGGGGAGACGGAGTCATAGATCTTGCGCAAGATCCCTTCCGGATCAATCAGGAAGGACTTGCGGTTGGCAAAGCCAATGAGGTTCTTGACCCGGTACTGATGCACCACCTTCTTTTCAGCATCAGAAAGCAGGGTCACGGCCAGGTGGTACTTGTCCGCAAACTTTCGGTGGCTCTGAACCGAATCCGTGCTGATTCCCAGCGGCACCGCCTGAATGGCTTCAAACGCTTTGAGGCTTTCTCCAAAAGCCTTGGCTTCCTTCGTTCAGCCAGGGGTGTCGTCCTTGGGGTAGAAGAACAGGAGCACCCACTGGCCTCGGTAATCGGCAAGCGCCCGCTCGGTGCCGTCTTGATCCGGCAAGGTAAACTCAGGCGCCGGTTGATTCACGTCCAACATGAACTTTCTCTCCAAAGTGTCAGGAATGAAGGGGGAGCAGAAAACAGACGATTCCCCCTCCTGCTCAAAAGCCCCCTAACCAGATTCTCACGAATCCTTTCAGATGCAAGAATTTTACGCCAGTGTGGGGCGCCCCCTTTTTTTCCGAACACACTCCGGAGCCTTCTCCCAGAAAAATCATGGACTTGCTGGAGGCCCCGGTTCAAGGAGCGGCCCAACCAGCAGAGGTGGACTCCAATTTTGTCCCAGGCCCCTGTCCAGGTGAACAGAGGGACCTGCTTTCTTCAGAAAGATATTTTTTTATGATGGATTCTTACAGAAAAATTCGATAGAGCTAATCCTTCCAGTTGCTCAATTGGTTTTTCCCCCTGAGCCAGAGAATGATCATGGATGACATGCGTGCTGCCCTTCCTCTTCATGGAGCGACCTTCTCTTCTGCCGACAGGGAGCCCGGAGGCTCCTCTTTTTTCCAGCATCGGCCCCTCAGACCTCGTTCCATGACTCACCCCCCAGGCCTTGAGCAGAATCTGGAGTTCCTCACTCACGCGCTCCAGGAGGACTCCCTGCAACCCGAACAGGTCCTCCAGCATCCGGAGTTGGCCCCGCATGCAGCGCTCTTCGAGGCTGCTCGCCTGCTGACGGAGCAGGTGCAGGAAGAGAGGGAGCAGCAGCGGCAGGAGGTTCAGATCCTCCAGACGGCCCTCCGGGAGGCGGCGGTGGCGGTGTGGAACTGGGACCTGGAAACGCAAGAAGGCTGGTGGTCTCAAGAGCTGCTGGACCTGTTTGAGGTTCCGGAGGGCGCCCCGCTTCCAGAAACCCTGCACGCCCGCATCCGGCACAAGGACTTCAAGAGGATGCAGGAGGCGCTGAGGGGGATCCGCCGCGGAGAAGCCTTCCCCAAACTCGTGATGCCCCTGCAGCTTCCCTCTGGCACCCGGCGGATCCTGGCGATGACCGGCGTGGTGCTGGAAGGGCGTTCCGGGAGGCAACTGGCGGGACAGGTTCAGGACATCACGACCCTGGCCGATCTGCACGAGGAGCAGCACCACCTCAGCTCGTTGCAGGAGCAGCTCGGGGCCATGGGCATTTCCGTGATGCGCTACGACCCGAAAACCCGACGGTATCAGCTCACCCCTCACCTGCTGGAGACCGGGCTGTTTGGCGCCACCGCCACCCTGACCCCCGAGGAGTTTCAGCGCTTCTTCCGAAACTCGGTTCATCCGGAAGATCAGGGGGTGCTGCTTCGTTATGAAGAAGAGCTGGCCAGCCGGGGAGAAGGCTATCAGGTCCGCTTCCGTTGCTGGCTCCACCAGCACTGGAACTGGCTGGAGCTTCTGGCACAGCAGGTGGAAGCCGGCGGAGCCAGCGAGCACCGCCTCTACCTCATCCGGGACATTGATGAAGAAGTGGCGCTGCAGCATGAGTTCGAGCGACAGGAGCGGGAGACCTCCCTGTGGTTGATTGGCCAGCAGTTTCTGCATGAGCTTTCCACCCCACTCACCTCCATCTCCATGGCCCTCGAGTTCCTCCAGAGCAAGCGTCCGGAAGGCGTCGAGAAGCCGCTGCAGCAGGCCCTTGCCGCCAGGGATCAGATTCACCTGCTCCTCTCCAACCTCCGCAAGCTGATGCGGGCCACCCGTTTTGATGAACTCTACGAGATCAATACGGTGGAGATGGCCACCCGCGTTTCCAGCTTCCTCGGGGGACTCGCCCGGCACTGTGGTGCTGCTGTGGAGCTGGAAATCGAGCCCAACCTTCCGTGTTTCCGAGGCCGCGAACTGGGGGTGCTGCAAGCCCTGCTCTGCCTCATTGAAAATGGCTGTGAGGCCCAGCAGTCCGTTTCGGTCCAGAAGCCCCTTCAGGTCCGCTTCCGCTGTGGAGAGCAGGAGCTGCTGATTGAGGTGGAAGATTTTGGCCCAGGCATTTCCAGGGAGCTGCAGCCCCTGATCCTCTACCGGGGCTTCACCACCAAATCAGAGGGGACGGGTTATGGGCTGAGCATGATCCAGAACATTGTTGACCAGCACCAGGGCTCCCTGGAACTCCTCACCCAAACGCCGGAGCACCCGGGGACGCTCTTTCGCATCCACCTCCCTGAGCTGCCCCCCACCGCATCAAGTTCGTCCTAGCACGACCCGGCTCAGTTCATCAGCAGGTAGGCGGCAAAGTGCTGACGGGCAAACTTCTCCATCCGCCGGGCCGAGATGGGAAACGCGGTCCGGACCTCTGGGGCAAAGACCGAGATCCGCAGCTCTTCCAGCATCCACCGCAGCTCCTCCAGCGCCCGCTGGGCGTCCCGCTCCAGCTCGGTGTGCCGCAGCTGCTGGACCACGCTGGGCCACGGCTCCAGCTGTTCCGCCTTCGCTTCATCCTTTTGGGGGTCCAGCTCCAGCCGTTCGGCCCGAATGCGCAGGGCCTTGAGGTAGCGCAGCAGGTCGTTCCAGCGAGGGTACGGCACCTGTTGCGGAAAACGGGGCGGCATCAGCTCCCGCAGGTGAGCGTCAAGGGGCTTGCTGAGCGCTCCGCGCTTGAGCGCCAGGGTCCGGAGCACCTGCTGCGTCTCCTGATGCGCCTCCAGCAGCCGCTCCACCATCTCAATCACCCGAGGCGAAAGGGTCCGGAGCTTGATCCGCGCCTCCTTGGCCCGTTGCTCGAACTGCTCGCGATTGGAGATCCAGGGGCCGTCAAACAGGAACGCGTACACGCACTCCCGCACATCGGCCTTGAACTCCGGAACCTTCCCAAACGGCGAAAGGGCATCCCGCAACTCCCGAAGCTCGGCCAGGTCCTTCTCCAGCCACGCCAGGTCTGGCCCAGTCGCCAGCGCCAGCAACTCCCGAAGCCCCTCCGGGGTCGCCTCTCGCGCCTCCTCGCGACTCGCAAACAGCCGCCGGTGCACCCCATGTGCATCCTTGAAGAGTCCGGGGTAGGCATAAATCGGAACACCGGCCACGGTGTCAAGCTGCACCCGGTCCGGAAGCGCCTCAAAGCTCCAGCTCGAGAGCTGATCCAGGTGCCACTCGCGCTCGGCCAGCTTGAGCACATCCAGTTGCTGATCCTGCGCCTGACGCTTGGCCAGCTCCTTCAGCTCGGCCCGACGCTTCGCCAGCAGGGCCTCCACGTCGCGTCCCTGCCCCACCACCTGATTGCTGTTGTCCCGCAGCTCCATCCGTGGCTTGAGGTGATCCGGCAGGCGTTCCCAATCCCACTGTTCCGGAGGCAGGTGGACGCCATACTCCTGCCGCACGACCCGGCTCAGGGTCGGAAGAAAGCGCTCCTCCCCCGGACTCATCAGGGCCACCAGCCGCTTGGCGGCCTCCGGAATGGGCACAAACCGGCGACGCTCCGCCTTGGGCAGACTCCGGAGCAGGTGCTGAATGCGCTCTTCCCACTGTCCCGGCACCATCCAGTCCAGCAGCGGCGCCCGGAGGTGCGGGACGATCACGTCACTCACCCGGAGGGTCGCGCCGTCGTGTTCCTTTCCGGGAGCGTAGACATACCGCAGTGAGAGCCGCTCGGTGCCCACGGCCCAGTGATCGGGAAACGCCTCCGGATCCGGACGCTCTTCATCGGCCCGCTCCAGCAAGTCGGACTCCTCCATGAAGAGGAAGCGGGCCTGCTGCTGACTCCGTTGGTGCCGGATCAGGCGGTTGAGGTCATGAACCGACGAGACCCCGCGGCGGTCTCCCTTCTGAGCCGGAACGGTGGCCTGTGCAAGCTGCTCCGTGTAAAAGGCTTCAATGGCGGCCTCAATCGCATACTGCCGGTTGCGCCGCAGCTTGGCGTCTTCGTCCATCAGCTTCTGGCGCAACGCTCGGTTGTGCCGCAAGAAGGGCAACCGGGCGCGCAGGCGGTCTTCCACCAGTGCCTCCCGGATGAACAGCTGGGTTGCTTCTCCGGGGTTGACGCGTCCGTAGGCAACCCGTCGCCGGGTCACAATCGGCAACCCGTGCAGCGTCACCCGCTCATAGGCCTGCACAATGCCCGACTCTTCATTGAAAAACGGGTCGGCGTAACTTCGCTTGCACAGGTCTCCCCCCAGCTCCTCCAGCCAGCGGACGTCAATGTTGGCCACCTTGCGGGCAAACAAGCGGGAGGTTTCCACCTGCTCTGCAGCCAGCACCCACGGCCCGCCCTTCCCGTTGAGCGCCGACCCCGGAAAGATGAACACCTCTTTCCCTCCGCCAGTCCGGTACTGGTTCTTTTCCAGCTTCTGACCAATCTGACTGAGCAACCCGGAGAGGATGGAGCAGTGCACCGCCTTGTAGTCCGCCGGCTGTTCGTTGAGCGTCAGCAGGCCGGAATCCTTCAGCAACCGCTCAAGCTGCCGGTGGATGTCGCGCCACTCGCGCATGCGGACAAACGAAAGGAAGTGCGCCTTGCAGAACTTCCGGAGCTTGTTTTCGCTGCGGAGGGTGTCCCACTCGTCGTGGTAGGCATTCCAGATGTTGAGGAGGGTCAGGAAGTCCGAGTCCGGATGCACAAAGTTCTTGTGCATGGCCCGGGCTTCCGCCTGCTTCTCCTGAGGGAACTCCCGGGGGTCCTGCACCGAAAGCCCGGCAGCGATCACCAGGACCTCCTGCATGGCGTTCTCCTCCTGAGCCTGCAGGAGCATCCGGGCGGTGGTCGGCTCAATCGGAAGCCGTGCCATCTGCCGACCCTTCGCCGTGAGGCGATGATCGTCATCGACTGCCCCCAGCTCCCGGAGCAGCCGGAAGCCTTCCTTGATGGCCGGGGTGCCGGGTGGGTCAATGAAAGGGAAGTTTCGGATGCGGTCGACGCCGCTGGCCTTGGTGTCCCCAAGCCGCAGGTGGAGCATCTGCAGAATGACCCCCGCCAGGTTGGAGCGGAGGATTTCGGGCTCAGCAAACTCCCGGAGTTGCTGAAAGGTGTCCTCGGAGTAGAGGCGGATGCAGGTTCCCGGAGCCACCCGTCCCGCGCGTCCCGCCCGCTGCAGGGCATTGCTCTGGGCAATCAGCTCCACCGGCAGGCGCTGAATCCGCTGGCGGGGGCTGTAGCGTGCGACCCGCTGGAGTCCGGAGTCAATGACGGTGGTGATGCCGGGAATGGTGAGGGACGTTTCCGCCAGGTTGGTCGCCACAACGACCTTGCGGCGTCCGGTACGCTGGAAGATGCGGTTCTGCTCGGCGGCCGTCAGGCGTCCGAACAGCGGAAGGATGTCCACCGCCTGCTTCCGGGCGCCCCCGGACAGGCGCTCCACGACCTCTCGAATTTCCTGCTCTCCGGGCAAAAACACGAGCAGGTCGCCGCCGTGGGGCTGTGCCAGGGCGTCTCGGGTGGCCTCCACCGCCGCATCCAGCACCGTGCGGTCCCCGGTTTCCTCATCTCGCGGATCCAGCGGCTGCCACTGGATCGTCACCGGGAAGGTCCGTCCGGAAACTTCCACAACCGGCGCCCCGCCAAACGCCTGGGAAAAGCGCTCGGTGTCAATGCTGGCCGAGGTGATGACCACCCGCAGGTCCGGACGCTTCGGCAGAAGCTGCTTGAGGTACCCCAGGAGGAAGTCGATGTTGAGGGAACGCTCATGGGCCTCATCCAGGATGAGGACCTCGTAGGCGTTGAGGAAGCGGTCGTGCTGCGTCTCGGCCAGCAGCATCCCGTCAGTCATGAACTGGATCAGCGTCTGCGGCGACGTCTTTTCTCCAAAGCGGATGCGGTACCCGACGAGGTCTCCCACTTCAGTGCCGACCTCCTGCGCCACCTGCCGGGCAATGGAGGTGGCGGCCACCCGACGGGGCTGCGTGCAGGCGATCTTTCCCGCCCGTCCGAAGCCGGCCTGCCAGCAAAGCTTGGGCAGCTGAGTGGTTTTGCCAGAGCCGGTTTCGCCAGCCACCACGATCACCTGCTGCGTCCGGAGGAGGTCGATGATCTCCTCGGCATGCTCGGCAATCGGAAGCTCCAGGGGCAGGTCCACCTGAGGGGTCTGCGCGGTGCGTTCCGCTCGGAGCTTCGCTGAGGCTTCGGCTTGCAGGAGGAGCTGCAGGTAGGCTTCTTCCCGGGCGGCTCCCGGGGGCTGCTGGTCCAGCTTGCGGATCCGGGACCGAAGCGGGAAGCGGTCCTTGGTCAGAACCTGGTCCAGCAGCAACCGGAGCTGCTGGAGTTCTTCAGCCGTGGGAGATGGCGGCGTGCTCATAAAGCCCGGGGGCAAGCGAAGGGGTTAAGCCGGAACTCGGGAGGCGGACGGTTTCCAGAACGACGACAGCACCCCCAACAGCACCAGGGTGCCTCCGCCCAGTTCCCACAGTCCGGGAATCCGTTGGAAGACGAGGACGTCAATCAGCAGCGTCAGCACAGGCGCGCAGGTGCCAATCGTCATGGCCTGGGCAATGGTGAGGGACCGCAAGGCGTAGGTGTAGGAGACCCGCCCGATGAACGGTCCACTGAAGGCCGCCATGCCCAGCAGCATCCACGTGTGCCACGACATCGTCTGCACCGTTTCCAGCACCCCCGGAAAGAAGGCCATGATCACCAGTGCCAGCCCCAGCCGAATGACGTTCAGGGCCTGCGGATCGATCTCATGGACAATCGCCTTCGACAGCACCTGCATGGAGGCAAACGAGAACGCGGTCAGCAGCGCCCAGAGGACCAGGCTCCAGCTTCCGGACGCATGGGAAAGCCCTTCCAGGCGCATGACCACAATGCCGGTGAGGATCACCCCCACCGCGACCCAGACCCGCCGCGTGACGTACTCCTTCAGGAAGACCCACCCCAGCAGCATCGCAATGACGATCTCGGAGCGGGTGATGATGATGACCAGGCTCGGCGCATTGCCGTCCAGAGCCTGACAGACCGCGTAGTTTCCCACCACCCCCACAATGGCCATGACGACCGAGATGTACAGAATCCGGGGACGGAACCGCGTGTTGCGTCGCAACCGCCAGGCACCTGGCGCCGAAAACAGCATGGCCCAGCAAAACACGCCAAACACGGAGGGCAGCGCACCCACCTCATGCACCGCCTGCTGGTAGGGAAAGGAAAACAGCGCTGCGCCCATCATGGCCATGAGCGCAAAGATGTACCCACGCTGGCGGTCACTCAGGAGCTTCCAGCGCTGCTGAAAGAAATTCCCGGGCGGCGGCAGCAACTCCGGAGTCGCCGGTTCAGGGCAGCAGGGAACAGTCATGCCAGCGGCTCCGGTTGGGGGAGAGAAGAACGCGGCTCCGGTTTTTGAGCCACCAGCGTCAAGATCGTGTACACCGCCACCGGCTCCTGGTGCTGGTTGAAGACCTCGACATCCCATGCCACCACCCCTTGCGGCACCTCCCCTTCCCGAGGAGGCTTGGGCGCCTTGCGCTTGCAGGTGAGGCGGACCTGAATGGTGTCTCCCAGGTAAACCGGTTGAATGAAGCGGAGGTGGTCGAGTCCATAATTGGCCAGTACGGGACCAGGGGCGGGGTGCACAAAAAGCCCTGCAGCCGCCGAGAGGATGAAGTAACCGTGCGCCACCCGCTTTTCAAAGACCGGAGACTCCTGCACCGCCAGCTCATCAACATGCGCATAAAACCAGTCTCCAGACAGGCCTGCAAAGTTGACCACATCTGCTTCCGTGATCGTCCGCCGGTGCGTCCAGAGGGTTTCCCCAACCACCAGCTCGTCAAAGTACTTCCGGAAAGGATGAATGCGGTCTTCATGCTGCTCAGCGCCTCGGATCCACTCTCCGGTGATGCGGGTGAGGGTCTCCGGAGCCCCCTGCAGCGCCACCCGCTGCATGTAAAACAGCACCCCGCGGACGCCTCCCAGCTCCTGTCCGCCCCCGGCCCGTCCGGGTCCCCCATGCACGAGCTGAGGCATCGGCGAACCGTGTCCGGTGGACTCTGGAGCGCTGTGCCGATTCAGCACCAACAGCCGTCCGTGGTAGGGGGCGAGCCCCAGCACCAGCTTCCCGGCAATGGCATCCTCTGCCGTGACCACTGTGGCCACCAGGCTTCCCTTGCCACGAGCGGCAATCTCAATGGCGTCCTCCAGCGTCTGGAACGGCATGAGGGTGCTGACGGGGCCAAAGGCTTCCACCTCATGAACCTTCTCACTCTCCAGCGGCTGGACGCAGCGGAGCAAGACGGGCTCACAGAAGGCACCCGTTTGCGGAGCCGCCGGAGCCTGGTAAACCACTTCGGCCTCCTCCTGAAGCTCCGAGATGCGTGCTCGGGTGACCGCCACCTGCTGGGCATCCACCAGCGCGCCGATGCGCACCCCCTCTTGCTCCGGATCTCCCAGCGTGAGGCGACTCAGCCGCTCCTTGAGCGCGTCCACTACGGCGTCCATCTGCGCCTCAGGAACCAAGACGCGGCGGATCGCCGTACACTTCTGGCCCGCCTTCGCCGTCATCTCCCGGACCACTTCCTTCACGAAGATCGCAAACTCCGGCATCGTTGGGGTCACATCTGGCCCAAGGACAATGCTGTTGAGGGAGTCGGCTTCGAGGTTGAAGCGGACATTCTCCTGCAACACCGTCGGGTGCGACTTGAGTCGCAGCCCTGTGGCCGCCGAGCCGGTAAAGGTCACCACGTCCTGCGCCGTGAGGTGCTGAAAGAGATCCCCCGAGCCCGAAGGGTGGCACACGCGGTCCACCTCGGTGTTGCTGAGGCAGAGCAGCTGCAGGGAGCCTTCAGGCAGCAGGCCGGAGTCGATCATCACCCGGGCCATGGCCTCGGTGACGTATGCGGTCTGCGGAGCCGGCTTGATGAGGGAGGGCACCCCGGCGAGGAAGGTGCAGGCGAACTTTTCCAGCATCCCCCAGCAGGGAAAGTTGAAGGCGTTGAGGTGCAGCGCCGCGCCCTGAAGGGGCACACAGAGGTGCCGCCCCAGGAAGGTGCCGCTCCGCGAGAGCGGAGCCAGGTCACTTTCCACATGAAAGGGCTGGTCCGGAAACTCGCGGCGCCCCAGGCTGGCATACGTAAAGAGGGTGCCAATGCCTCCTTCGATGTCAATCCACGAGTCGGCTCGGGTGGCTCCGGTCGCTTTGGAGATTTCGTAAAAGGCTTCCTTGTGTTCCATCAACAGCCGTGCGAGGGACCGCAGGGCGAGTGCGCGCTGGTGAAACGTCAGAGCCCGAAGAGCCGGGCCTCCGGTGGCACGAGCGTACTGCAGCACCCGGGGGAGGTCGATCCCGGAGCCGTCAATTTCAGCCACCGGGGCGCCCGTAATCGCGTGATGCACCACTTGACCGGAGCCGCTTCCCTGATGCCAGGCGCCACAAACGTAGCTGGCTGTTTTCTCCATTTCACACCTGATCACAGCGGTTAAAGCAAGGGTTCCGGACGCAAGGCGGCGGCCTCTGGAGCCTGAGCCAAACGCTCGCGCACTTCCGCCACAAACCGGTCGGCCTGCTCCGGTGCAAAGGCAACAAAGCGGCTCGGGTCCTTGAGGATGTCCTCGATTTCAGAGCCCTCCAGCGGAAACCGCTCATCTGCTGCCAGCCGTTCCGGAAGGTCGTTGTGGGGCTGTGTTCCATTCCGGAGGGCTTCGGCAACGGCCACCGCGTGTTCCTTGATGACCTCGTGGGTGCCCTCGCGTCCGGCCCCACGCTTGACGGCTTCCATCAGCAAGGTGGTGGTGGCCAGGAAGGGCAGCACCTGGCGGACCTCCTGGTTCAGAGCCGCTTCATAGAAGCCCATCTCGTGCAAGACGGTCATCCACGCCTCCAGCTGTCCATCCAGGGCAAAGAAGGCGCCCGGAAGCGCCACCCGCCGGACCACGGAGCACGCCACATCCCCTTCGTTCCACTGGTCGCCACTGAGGCCCATGAGCATGTTGAGCTGTCCATTGAGGATGTGGTGGAAGCCATTGATGCGTTCACAGGTCCGGGCATTCATCTTGTGGGGCATGGCCGAGGAGCCGACCTGTCCCTTCTGAAAGCCTTCGGTCGCCAGCCCCTGTCCGGCCATCAGGCGCAGCGTCTTGGCAAAGCTGGAGACTCCGGAACTGATGGCAAAGAGCGCATGGACCGCCTCTGTGTCCAGCCCACGGGGATAGACCTGCCCAACGGCATTGAGGGTTTGCGGACAGTTGAGGTGGGCCGCCACGCGGTCCCCCAGCTGCTGCACCCGGTCCTCATCGCCATCGAAGAGCACGCTTTGGTCGAGGCGGGTGCCAATCGCGCCCTGCAGCCCCCGCATCGGGTAGTGCGCCATCAGGTCTTCCAGTCGACGCAGGGCGATCAGGACCTCCTGTCCGAACATGGCCAACCGCTTCCCGACGGTGGTGGGCTGCGCCGGAACGTTATGGGTCCGGCCGACCAGCATCCAGTCTCGGGTACGCTCCGACCAATCGGCGAGCAAGCCAAGCGCGGCAAGGGTCTTCTGCTGAACCAGCTGCAGCGACCGGAGCACCTGAAGCTGCTCCACGTTGTCCGTGAGGTCTCGGCTGGTCATGCCCTTGTGCAGGTGCTCCACTCCGGCGAGGTCGCAGAACTCCTCAATCCGGGACTTGACGTCATGCCGGAGTTGCTTCTCTCGGTCGGCAATGCGTGCCAGGTTCACGTCGTCCTTCACCCGCTCATACGCGGCAATCGCATCTTCCGGAATCGCCAGCCCCAGCTCACGCTGAGCCTTCATGACCGCAATCCAGAATTCTCGTTCCAGCCGAATCTTTCCGGCCGGCGACCAAAGGGCAGCCATGGCTGTGCTGGCATAACGAGAGGCAAGGATGTCGGGAATGTCCGGTTTTACTGAGGTCATGCGCTGATGCAGGAAAAAGGGAGGGGAAAAGAGACCAAACCAGTACCTTAGCACCGGTTGACGCCACAACCAAGCAAACAACAGGTGCTGCGGTGGGCGTCAGCGTTGGTACGGGTAGTGGTTGGTGTACGAGAGATAGGGCAGCAGGGCGTAGTTCTCCAGCGCCCGCTGCAGGGGGACGTTGCCTCCGCTGTGCCGGACGATGCTCCAGCGTCCGTCTTCCTGAGTGACGGAGTAGACGCCAAAGTCGACACAAGCCCGGTTCTGGACCTGGTTGAAGTAAAACTGCTGAGGCAGAAACTCGAGCCGCGCGGTGTCTCCCACCCGGATGTCAGCGTCTTCAAAGGTGAGGGTGTAGCTGAGGACGCGGGGCGGCACCCACGGATCCAGCTGGATCACTCCCGAGTCAAGCGGCTGCGTCGCAATGGAGGTTGGGGCCGCTCCAGAGGTCACCAGGCGTCCGGTCAGCTGCAGGGGCTGAGGATCTCGGAAGGAAATGAAGGCATCAAACTCCTTGCGGATGAACCCCTGGTTGGTGCCCTGCCGGAGGTTGAGGCCAATGGCATTGAGGGTATAGGTGGCCACCGCTTCCACCGGGAGGTCATACAGGACGTCTTCGGCAAAGAAGAAGCCCTCGCGGTTCATGTCGGTGATCAGGGTCTGGCCGGAAGGAGAGTTGAGGTGCACCTGCAGCCGCATCTCGTCCGCCAGCCGGACATTGCGTTGCAGGCCCTCCACCTGCAGATCGACCTGTCCAGTGACCAGCACCTTGCTCCAGAGCTTGAGCTCCGCCCGGACCTTCGTGTCTTCAGGCGTCAGCGACGAAATCGCCTCCAGCCTCCGGAAGGCCTTGAAGTACTCCCGGCGCTCCAGGAAGTCGGCATACTGCTCCCAGTACTCGGCGGCCACCTTCGGGGTCACCCGGTCCAGTGCCGCCTGGATGTCGGTGTCGTTGGGCGCATCCACATAGGCCGTCCGGAACTCAACAGCCGCCTCCTCCCAGCGCTGCTGTTGCTCCAGTTCGAGCCCCTGCCGATAGGGGTACGAGCACCCAACCAGCAGCGCTCCGATCAGAGCACTCACTCCCCATGAAGCGTGCTTCACCGTTCCACCGAATTTGCAGGGTAGTTGGGAGCTTCTTCCGTGATGTAGACATCATGGACGTGGCTTTCCCGGAGACCGGCGTTCGAGATGCGGACAAAGCGGGAGCGCTCCTGCAGCTCGGCAATGGTCCGCGAGCCCGTGTAGCCCATGCCCGAGCGAAGCCCCCCAATGAACTGGTGGATCGTTTCGGAAAGCGGCCCCTTGTAGGGAACGCGGCCCTCAATGCCTTCCGGAACCAGCTTGAGGTCATCGACTTCCGACTGGAAGTAACGGTCCTTGCTGCCATCCTTCATGGCACCCAGAGAGCCCATGCCCCGGTACAGCTTGTAACGGCGTCCCTGATAAAGAACCACCTGCCCGGGAGTTTCTGCAGTGCCGGCAAAGAGGCTCCCAATCATGACGGAGTCGGCTCCAGCGGCCAGGGCCTTGACGATGTCTCCGGAAAACTTGATGCCGCCATCGGCAATAACAGGCACTCCGTGGGGCCGAACGCTGCGGGCCACCTGATCAATCGCCGTAATCTGGGGGACGCCAATGCCGGCGACCATCCGGGTCGTGCAGATGGAGCCGGGGCCAATGCCCACCTTGACCGCGTCCACTCCCGCCTTGACCAGCGCCTCACCAGCAGCACCCGTGGCAATGTTGCCCGCAATGATCTGCAGCTCCGGGAAGGTCTGGCGGAGCAAGCTGACCGTGTCCAGCACCCCCTGCGAGTGCCCATGAGCGGTATCGACCACCACCACGTCGACCCCGGCTTCCACCAGTGCCGTGGCCCGTTCCAGTGCATCGGTGGAGGTGCCCAGGGCGGCCCCCACGCGCAGGCGTCCGTGTGAGTCCTTGTTGGCCTCCGGATACTTCCGGGCCTTCTCAATGTCCTTGATGGTGATCAGGCCATTGAGCTCGTAGGCCTCGGTGACCACGAGGAGCTTCTCAATCCGGTGCTTGTGGAGCAGAACCTTGGCCTCTTCCATGCTGATGCCGGGGGCCACCGTGACCAGGCGGTCGCGTCCGGCCGTCATCAGATTGGAAACCGGCTGGTCGAAGTTCGTCTCAAAGCGCAGGTCCCGGTTCGTGAGGATGCCGACGAGTTCCTTGCCGCGTGTGACCGGGACTCCGGAGATGCGGTAGTGTTCCATCAGGTTCAAGGCCTCCCGCACGCTCTGGTCCGGCTCAATGGTGATGGGGTCAGAGATCATCCCGCTTTCCGAGCGCTTGACCAGGTTCACCTGCATGGCCTGATCGGCAATGGCCATGTTCTTGTGGATGACACCGAGGCCGCCTTCCTGAGCCATGGCAATGGCCGTGTGGTACTCGGTCACGGTGTCCATGGCGGCACTGAGGAGGGGGATGTTGCACTCGAGGTTGCGGGTCAGGCGCGTGCGGACCGAGACGTCCTTGGGCAGCACCTGCGAAAAGGCAGGCTCCAGCAAGACGTCATCGAAGGTCAGGGCTAAGGGGAGGGAATCAGGAAGCATATCCGGTCGTCTTCGAGGGGTGGGGTTACAACCGTAGTCACGGTGGAAGTGTAACTCTTTATTATGCCCTGACGACCGGCAAAGTCAACGACCGGGAGGCCTGGTCAGGTCCCGGGGGGTGGGCGCAAAGTAACGGGTGAATCGATCCGGGGCAATGCGTCCGTTGTACTGCTTGACCGTCCGCTTCAGCCACCAGTACGGAAGCGTCTCGTTCTCTTCATCCTGCTTTTTCTCGGCGGTGGCCTGAATTTCCGCCACTTCTCGGGCATTAAAGGAGGTCCCATGCTTGAAGTGGCGCGTAGGTTGCTTGGACGGTTTACCAGTTGCTGAAACCTGAGTGGCCACCAGCAGCACGCTTCCGGTGAGCAGCCACCGGCACCAGGTTGAGGTCAGTTTCATCGAATCAGGATGGGGAGTGAGGGTTCAGACCCGCCCAGAGGGCGCTCCAGCCAAAAACAAGTTTGTGGTCAGGGAACGCAAGTTTTATTCCCGGGAGCCCTGACCCTTCCGAGAAGGAGCCGCTTTCCCTCTGGTGGGAAAACCCTGCCGGAAAAATCACATCAGGCCGTTGAAACTTGATCAATCCCCGGGAACACGATAATCTTCGAGAATCAACGCACCCTACTTAAAAGTTTCATCTTCAATTAGGTAACAGGAAGGCCCGTGTATCAGATCAAACTGGATGAAGAGTTTGTGTCGAAGCTGACAATGGAAGGCAAGGTGTGGCTGGCCAAGGCCATGGTTGCCGTGCTGATTGTGGACAAGCAACTCGACGCCACGGAGCTTCATTACATGAAGGAAGCCTTCGACCTGTTGCAGGACAACGAAGAGGAGCTGAACAAGCTCATGGAGTGCGCCAAGCAGCGCGAGACTCCGGACATGCCAAATCTGCTTTCCGACCGCGAGTACGCAGGGGAATTCTTTTACTACCTGGCCACCCTGGTCGCTGCCGACGGAAAGGTAAAGACCTCGGAGGTCAACCTGCTGATGACCATCTGCGGCAAGCTTGGGTTTGCCCCTCGGTCGGCCAAAGAGGTGCTCCGCTGGGCCTCGGATCTGGTGAAGCTCAACAAGGAAAAGGAGCTGATGGTCGACGCCCTTTCCAAAGTGCCCCCTGTCTACTCCTGATCGACCTCAGTGGATGTCAAAGCGGAACACGTTTCCCACGGCATCCACGTGCACGCGGCTTCCCTCCCGAATTTCTCCTGAAAGCAACTTGGTGGCCACCACCTCCTGAATTTCCCGCTGGATGAGCCGTTCCAGCGGATGAGCCCCTGCTCGGGGGTCCTGCCCACGCTGCGCCAGGTTCATCAGCACCGCCTCACCATAGCCAAAGTCCACCCGCCGGGCTTGCAGCTGCTGCCGGATCTGGAGCAGGTGCGCCTCCACCACCTGCCGCATCTGGTTCCCCTCCAGCGGCTGATAGATCAGCACCTCGTCCAGACGCTCCCGCAGCTCACTGGGAAAATGAGCGTGCGCCTGAGCGTTCAGTTGGGCAGCGCACTCCTCCGCCTCAGGAGCCTCTTCCTCGCCCCAGGGCACAGGGAGGTGCAGGGTGAAGAAGAAGATCATGTCCTGAAAATCCACCCCGTTGAGTTCTCCAAGCCGCCCATCGCTCAGAATCTGCCCAAGCCGGTGGAGGACCTCCGGATGCGCACGATGGGCGTCTTCCAGCAGCAAGACGCCATACCGCTGACGTCGCACCAGAGAGGCCAGCGAGTTGGGGCTGCTTCCAAAGAGGCGCTGCCCTGCAGAGGCATCGCTGTACTCCGAGAGGTCAAAGCGCAGGGGCATGCTCCGGAAGAGCAACTGAGACAGCGCCTTGGCCGTGGTGTGCTTGCCCACGCCGGAGCCGCCTGCCAGCAGAAATGCCCCGGCTGGACGTGCAGAAGCGTGCAGTCCGGCCCGGTTGCGACGCAGGGTCGATGCCAACCGCTCCAGGGCCCCTTCCTGACCAAACACCCGGCGCCCCAGCTGGGCCTCGAGCTGCAAGAGGGTGTCTTTGCCCTGATCCAGCAATTGGTTGAGGTCCACGCCACACCGGTGACTGATCACCCGCGCAATCTCTTCCTCATCGACCTCCTCCTTGAGAAGCCGTCCCGGACGCTCCTTGAATCGCTGAAGGGCCGACTGCTGTTCCTGCTCCAGCTGGACAATGGTTCCAAAGTGAAGCTGAGCCGCACGTTCCAGGTCTCCGGCCCCCTGGGCCTCCTGTTCTTCCATCCGAGCGGCATCAATGCGTCCCTGAAGTTCATCCAGTTGCTGCAGCAGCATCCGCTCTTCCTGCCACCGTTCCTTGAGGTCCTGCAGCTTTTGCTGAACCTGCGGCAGCTCCCGCTGCACTTCCAGAAGCCGCTGGCTGGAGGTGGGTTCGTAACGCAAGGATTCCTGCTCGAGCTCCAGCTGACGGAGCTGACGCTCCAGCACCTCCACTCCGTCCGGAACCGAATCAAACTGCATCCGGACGGAGGTCGCCGCCTCGTCCAGCAGGTCCAGCGCCTTGTCGGGCAGAAACCGGGTCGGCAAGAACCGAGTGGACCAACGGACGGCGGCTGAAAGGGCAGAGTCTCGGATCCGGACCTGATGATGCTCCTCGTAGCGGTGCTTGGCGCCCCGGAGGATCGCCAGGGCTGTTGCTTCATCGGGCTCTTCCAGCAAAATCGCCTGGACGTGCCGCATCAGGGTGGTGTCGGCTTCGAGGTGTTCTCGGAACCACGACCGCACACAGGTCGCAATGAAGGGGGCCTGGTGTTCCTGCAGCAACTGGAAGAGGAACCGCACCGTCTCGGCCGGCAGTTGATGGAGGTCCTCAATGACCAGCAGAAACGGAGGCTCCGACGGAAGCTGCTGCAAAAACGACTTCAGGCGAGCCTCATGTTCCAGGTACCCACGGGCTCCGACCAAAAGCTTGGGCGCTGGAAAACGCTGCAGCGTCACGCCCTGGAGGCGCTCGGGGACACTGCCCGCCGCCATCCGTGCCGCCAGTCCGTGAACCACCATCGTCTTGCCCACCCCCGGCTCTCCGACCAGCAGCGCGTTGGAATGCGTCCGGCGGCAAAGCACCTGAATGAGCTCGCGCAGCTCGCTGTCTCGGCCAATGGGCTGATGCTCCAGGGGGGCAAGCGGTGTTGGAGCCGCCACTTCCGGAGCCGTTTGGGGCAAGGGATCGGCCGATGCCGCTTCTGCAGGAGGATCGTCCAGGGCCACCTCTTCAGGAGGATCCGGAGGAAGCTCTGGCTCCGGAAGCTCCGGGAACCAGGCCCCAAGGGGAGTGGCGTGCCGCAGGGCCAGAAGCAGGTGTTCGGGCGCCACCGGGAAGCCGGCGTTCCGGAGCGCCGTGTGTTCCGCTGCCAGGAGCAGGGCCTTCAGCTCCTGAGAGATGTAGGCCTGTTGCAATTCCGGCTGTTGCGGTTCGTGCTGAAGCAGACCGGCCACCTGCTGGGGCAAGGCCTCAGCCTCTTCCAGCTCCGTCCGCAGGGAAATCAGGACTTCATTGTTCGCGTCCTCCAGCAGGCTCTGCAGGAGGTGCGACGGCTTGACCAGCTCGTGTCCAAGGCGGGTGGCCCGTTCCACGCTCAAGCGAAGCCAGGCCTCCGCATCCGGAGAGAAGTTTTCCAGGGAAATGCTCATGGGGTCGAGACGAAGCGGTCAGGCTTAGCGAAAGGGGTTGCGTTGCTTCGTCATCACTTCCCGCAGGCGAAGCTGAATCTGAGACTCCGAGGTAACCGTCGAGGTGGGGTACTCCTTGGAGCCCACCAAGGCCTTGTCTGCCGTTGGGAGGGTCCCAAAGGGGTTGGCGGTGCCCTTCACATTGACCACAGGCAGGGGCTCTGCTTCCTCAATGGTGGGAGTCTTGTAGTGCTCTTCCTTGCGACCATCAATGGAGGTGATGATCGGAGCCTTGGCCTCCTTGATCCCAAACTTCTGTTCCTTGAAGTCGATCTTCGATTTCGGAAGTGAGCGGAGCCGGTCGGCCTGCTGGCGGACCACTTCCTGCTCATAAGGCGACAGGTTCTGGGGCAGGTTCCGGCCCATGATCAGGCGCAACCGAAGATCGGTGGTGCGGATGGTTTGCTCATCCTGCGCCCACCCGTGGGCGCTCAGAAGGACCAGGCACAGCAAGATTCCGATGGATTTGATTCCGCTCATGATCGACTCCTCGTCATGATGAGAGCCCAGGGCTCAACTGAGAAAGGCCTCGTGGATCACCTGCAGGGCCTTCTGGGCATCCGCTTGCCCAATCACACAGGAGATGTTGATCTCAGAGGCACCTTGGGTAATCAACTCGAGGTTGATGCCCGCGTTGGCAAGGGTGGAAAACATCTTCCCCGAGACCCCAACCGTGGAGTGCATGCCCTCACCCACCAGGCTCAGAATGGCCCGGTCCTTTTCCAGGGTCACGTCTCCCAATTCACGCAGGTCCACCAGGAGCTCCGTGAGCCGATCGGACGCCTCAACGGTGCAGGAAATGTTCACTTCCGAAGTGGAAATGAGGTCAATGACGACATTGTGCCGGCGAAACGCATCAAACACCTGCGCAATGAATCCGGAGGCATGGAGCATGCGGTTGGAGTGAATGTTGAGCACGTTGACGTGGTTCTTGGTCGTCACGGCCACCGCGACGCGGTTCTGTTCACGACGCAGGTTGCGCTCCGCCTCTCCCAGCCCTTCCGGAACAATCACCGTGCCGGGTTTTTCCGGGGCAAAGGTGTTCTTGATGCGGATGGCCACCTGGTTCTTGATGGCGCGCTCCATGGTAAACGGGTGAATCACTTCGGAGCCAAAGTAAGTCAGCTCCGCCGCCTCGGCAGGCGAGATTTCATCCAGCACCTGGGCCTGAGGCACCTTCCGGGGGTCCGCTGAAAAGATGCCGTCCACTTCCTTCCAGATCTGAAGCTCCTGCGCCTTCAGCTCCGCGGCAATCAACGCGGCCGTCAGGTCCGTGTAGCCGCGGCCAATGCGCTCCAGGATGCCTCCATTGACGAAGCCAAAGAACCCCGTGACCACCGGAATGCGCCGCTCCTGCGGAAGCAGGTCCACAAAATCACGCTGCAGGTTCAGGTAGAAGGCGTCGTCGTTCACCTCGCTGTCTGTCTGCACACACTCGGAAAGGTTCACATACACCGCGTCCACCCCCATGCCTCGGAGGACACCGGCCAGCAGCCGGGCAGAAAGACGCTCGCCGGTTCCCACAATCAGGTCCTGAGAACGGGGCGAGATTTCGCGAATGACGTTGATGGCTTCCAGGAAGGACTTGAGGCCCCGGAGTTCCTGCTGAATGCCCTCTTGAATCTCCGCCCGGATGTCCGAGTCCGGAATCGCCTGCTCCAGCGCCTCAAGGTGCGTCTGCTCCACCAGGTCCAGAATGCGGAAGAAGGGACCTCCCAACAGCGCTTGCTGCCCGGCTTCCAGGAGGCGGCTCGTGGTGCCTTCAGCCTTGGTGTAACTGCTCATGGCGCTGACCACCACCACGGGCCAGGCCGCTTGCTGAGACTGTTTGATGATCCGGGCGACGTTGAGCAACCGCTCCGCGTTTCCCAAACTCGTGCCACCAAATTTTTGAACGACAAAAGGAGCCGCAGACATAATCAGAGGGTCCAAAGGAAATGGGGGTTGTGAGAACAACAAATAAAACAGCTAACCTAGCACCTTTCCCGAAAAAACGGAAACCTCAACCGAGCAGAAGTGGACCCGATGGGGAGGGCTCTGCAGAAGGAGCTGCAGCAGGAATCGGCTCAGGACTCGGAGGAATCCTGGTGCAGGAGCGCGGTGAGGCACGACATGGGGGGAGACGGTGCCAGCTTGATGGGCTTGGTGACCACGTAGGTGTAGTATCGGCTCAGCCCGATCTCCCGGCTCAACAGCCCCTCCACCAGTTGCTGATACGACTCAATGGAGGGGCAGATGAACTTGAGGAGGTAGTCAAATCCGCCTCCCAGGGCCCAGCACTCAACCACTTCCGGAAGCTGCACCACTGCAGCTTCGAACTGCCGAAAGTCCTCCGCCTGGTGCCGGTTCAGCTCCGCCAGCATGAAGATCGAGGTCAAGGACCCGAAGGCCTTCATGGAGATCTGCGCTCCGTAGCCTTCAATGATGCCGTGGTCCTCCAGGCGTTTCAGGCGCTCCCAGCACGGGGAGACGGAAAGGTGAATGCGGGCCGCCAGGTCGGTCTTGGAGATGCGCCCTTCCTTTTGAAGGACCGCCAGTATCTGCAGGTCGCGCTCATCCAGTTTCAACATTCCATTCCGTTTTGCGTGCGCCGGCCCCTTGTGAGGAGGGGACCCGGTGACCGATCGCGCTCAATGCAGAAGGGGCTGCGGCGCGTTGACCTCTCCCAGCAGGGAGCTGATCTCATCCAATTCGCTGATCCAGGGAAGGGGCTGGCCACTCCGGATTGCTGGGGGGCCCGGGTGCAGCGTCGGATCATTCAGCAGCTGCGTCACCTCTCCTGAAATCTGCCGGGTCAGCTCCTCTTCCACCAACTGATTCAGCCCAAACCAGTCTTCTGGCACCGCGGTGGCCTCCGGTTCCTGAGCAGCCAAGGCAAACGGGGCCTGCTCTGCTGCCGCCTGCAGCGACACCTGCGCCCGCTCTTCCCGCAGTTGCCGGAGCATCAAGACAATTTCCTGAACGCTGACGCGTTGGTTGCGGTCAATGTGAATTCGTACTTTGGACATGGGAACACCTTCCAGAATAAGGATCAAGCAGACAGATCAGAACTGCTATAGCCTTTTTCAAAAGGCATGCCGTGTTGCCTTAGCGCGAACACACCTCCCGGGCTTCCATGAAGACGCGGCCCCGGCACCAGGAGGCATTGGCCTCACACGCCTTTTGCCAGTACTGGCACGCCTGGGGGTAATCTCGGGACTGATAGTACGCCGTCCCCAAGCGGTGCAGGGCTTCCGGATCATCCGGGACCAACTCCACGGAACGTCCCAGGAAGTCGATGGCCTTGTCCAGCCGCCCAATGTGCAGGTAGCGCTTTCCGGTCTCCCGCAGCACCTGCGCCTGCAGTTCCGGACGAATGCCCTCCGCGCCAGCCAGTTGAGCCCACCAGCACAGGCAGCCCAGCAGGAATCCATACCGCATGGGCTAGCTCTGCAAGAGGTGCTCAAGGCAGGAACACAGCTCCGGAACCTCATCAGGGAGCAGCGTCCGGAAGTCCAGCCAGAGCGTGTGATCCACAATTCGCCCAATGACGGGCAGGGGGCCCTCGCGCCGGAGGCGCTCCTGAAGGTCGTGGGCCGAAGCCGTTTCATGCTGGAGCACCAGCCCCCAGGACGGCAGCTGAAGCTCCGGAAGCGCGCCGCCTCCCGTCAGAGACGTCATGGGCTGCGACTGAAGGGACCAGGCTGGGCCGGGCACAAGCGACTCCCGCACCCCTTCCACCGTTGCTCGGATTCCCTCCGGAGTGCGTTCCAGCAGGTGAGGCGTCAGCAGGTGTTCCGGAACCTGCTCCGGATTCCAGTAGGTCTGCAGCACGGCTTCCAGCGTCGAGAGCGCCAGCTTGTCGAGCCGAAACGCCCGGTAGAGCGGGTGCTTCCGGATCTGATCCAGCAGCGGCTGCCTGCCCAGCATCAGGCCGGCCTGCACTCCGCCGAGCAGCTTGTCTCCACTGAAGGCGACCACATCCACGCCAGAGGCCAGAACCTGCTGCGCGGTCGGGTACTCCCGGAGGCCCTGCTGCTGAAACGCGTAAAAGGAGCCGCTTCCCCAGTCGTAGAGCGAGTGCAGGTTGCGCTGGCGAGCCAGCTGGGCCAGCTCCGGAAGCGCAACTTCTTCCGTGAAGCCCACCAGGCTGTAGTTGGAAGGGTGCACCTTGAGGAGCGCAGCGGTTCGCTCCGTAATCGCAGACTCGTAGTCTGAAAGCCGGGTCCGGTTGGTGGTCCCCACTTCCACCAGCTCGCATCCGGCTTCCCGCATGATGTCTGGAATCCGGAAGGAGCCTCCGATCTCAACCAGTTCTCCGCGGGACACAATCACCTCGCGCCCTGCTGCCAGGGTCCGGAGCATGAGAAAGACTGCCGCTGCGTTGTTGTTGACGGCCAGGGCGGATTCGGCACCAGAGAGCCCCCGAAGCAACTGCCGGAGGGCGGTGTCCCGGTGTCCCCGTTTTCCGGTTGCCAGGTCAAACTCAAGGGGGGTGTAGTGGCTCCACTGAGACAGCAGGGGTTCCAGTAAGGCGCGGGGAAGAGGAGAGCGTCCGAGGTTCGTGTGGACCACCACGCCGGTCAGGTTGAGGACCTTCTCGGCGCGTTGAGGAAGGGAGTGCTGGACAACGGAGGCGACCCACTCCAGAGCCTCTTGACGAGACTCCGGAGGCGACGGGTCCTCCTGAAGTCGGGCACGGCAGTGCTGCAGGGCCTGATGCACCCAGTGCCGGACGGGTTTCCCATGCGGCAGCCCCTGCTGGGCCAGGAAGTGATCGACCTCCTGAACCGAAGGGAGGGTACGAAAGCGCCCCGCGCTCATCAGCCCTCTGAAGACTCAGGAGTCACGGCTTCCGACTCCTTCTTCTTGGCGGTACTGCGTCGCCGAGGCTTGGGTTTGACCTCACTGCCTTCGGCAGCGTCGGCGCCTTCGGTTGCTTCAGCCGGAGCATCCGCCTTCCGGGCCCGGGGCTTTCGGGTCGCTTTGGGCTTGGCGTCAGTGGCTTCAGCAGCCTCGTCCGCCGGAGCATCTGCCTTCTTGGCCCGGGGCTTTCGGGTCGCTTTGGGCTTGGCAGGGGCTTCCGCCTCTTCGGTTTCGGCAGTTTTTGCCTCACCTTCTGAAGCCTCGGCAGTTTCTGCCTTCCGGGCCCGAGATCGCGTCCGGGAAGCCGGTTTTTTCTTGGGCTTCTCGTCAGCAGGTGCTTCGCTTTCGGCGTCGTTGGAAGACGCTTCCGTTACGGTTGCGTCGCTTTCGGCGCCAGCCGTCTCTGTTTCGGACGCACTTGCGGTCTTTTTGCGTGACCGTGGGGCGCGTTTCGGTTTTTCTGGAGCGGCTTCAGCAACCGGAGCCACATTTTCCGCTGCCGACGCCTCGGCCTGTCGCGCTTCGTCAATGGCAGGATCTCCGGTGGGCAGGTGGGTGCTGCTGAAGATGATGCGATTGATGGGCGCATCCTGGTTCCGCCGACGCCACTCCGGAATGGGAGGAGGCGCCCAGGGGAGACCGTCATCGACGACGCCCTCGTGAATGCTGCTGAAGAGGGCTCCCTCAAACGGCTTGCGCTTCGGACGGACCGGAGCCGGTGCCGCAACTGGGGCCGCTTCGGCAGCAGGAGCTGCTGCAGGTGCTTCATCTTCTTCAGGTGCGTCTTCTGCCTCTTCCGAACGACTGGAATCCCCGTCCTCGGCAGACACCTCCTGGTTCTCTTCTGAAGAAGAGCGGCGGCGACCACGGCGGCGGCGGCGAGTCGGTCGGGACTCCTCCTCATCCGAGCCTTCTGCCTCAGGGGTGACCTCGGTTTGAGATTCGGTGTCTTCAGAATCGGCGTCATCCACGTCAGAAGCCGATCCGGAATCGTTGGCATCCGCCGCAGTTTCATTTTCCGGGCGACGGCGACGGCGACGGCGACGACGGGAGCGGTCATCCTCAATTTCCACTTCCCACGCAGAGTAGATGGACGTTTGCGGATCACCATCCTTTTCAATCAGAACTTCCATGTCCGGGACCTCATCCGGATCCTGCAGCGGATCTGGAATGATGACAATGCGGACTCCGAAGTCGACTTCAAGCTGGTGCAAGCGCCGGCGTTTGGCGTTGAGCAAGTGTACCGCCAGTTCCGGAACCAGCGAGCAGCGGATTTCCTGCACCGTGTGCTCGGCACACAGGTCCTGAATGCGCCGGACAATGCGGTTGGCAATGGAAACCGTCGGAGAGTTGGTGGAGAGGCTGCTGGCAATGCGTTGCCGGCTCATCTCCAGAAGGCCAAAGCGGGAGATCTCGCCCAGCGCCCAGCGAGCCTTGTCGTCAACCAGCGCCTCTTCCATTTGAGACACCACCAGCTGCCGGTTCTTGGCAGAGTCCATGTCGATGAAGTCGATGACCACGAGGCCCCCCAGGTTCCGGAGCCGAAGCTGCCGGGCCACTTCATCGGCGGCTTCCAGGTTGGTGCGGACGGCGGTTTCCTCAATGTTGCGTTCCTGGGTGGAGCGTCCGGAGTTGACGTCAATCGCCACCAGGGCTTCCGTGGGGCTGATCACCAGGCTGCCGCCCGAAGGAAGCGGCACCTTGTGACTGTTGAGGGCGCCGATCTGGCTTTCAATGCTGTGCGCACTGAAGAGCGAGTGTTCCCCGAGGTAGAGGTGCAGGCGTTTCTGATCCGTGGGCATGTTGGCCTGAAAGAACTCCAGCGCCTGCTGAAAGGCGTTGGGGTCGTCAATGATCACCTCAGAGATCTTGTCGTTGAAGTAGTCGCGAAGCATGCGGACCACCGCGCCTTCCTCCTGGTAGAGGAGTCCGGGTTTGCTGCGCTTCTCATAAGATTCCTCAATGCGCTTCCAGACACGACGGAGGTTCATGTAGTCGCGCTTGAGTTCATCCAGGCTGCGCCCCACGCCAGCGGTCCGGATGATGACGCCAGCGTCTTCGCTGTCGAGGCCCTTGAGCAGGTGCTTGAGCCGCTCCCGGTGGGCCGAGTCTTCAATCTTCTTCGAGACGCCCCCTTTGTCGCTGTCGGGCATAAAGACCATGAACCGTCCCGGCAGGGAAAGGTTGGTGGTCAGCGAGGCGCCTTTGTGCCCGATTTCATCCTTGAGGACCTGCACCAGCACCTTGTCGCCATTGCGGAGGAGTTGGGTGATGTTCGGGCGGCCCTTGAGGCCCTTGGAGTCTTTGAAGAGCTTCGGATTGAGATCGGAAGCAGCCAGGAAGCCATTCCGGTCGGCGCCATAATCGACAAAGGCCGCCTGAAACGACGGTTGGACTTTGGTGACCACGCCGCAGTAGATGTTTCCGACGTTTTGGGTCCGTTGGTTTTGTTCAATGAACAGGTTATCGAGTTGCTTTCCCCGAACCAGAGCGATTCGGGTCTCATCTTCCTCGACGTTGATGAGCATCTTCATGGTGTCTTCAGGCATCTTGCTCCTGAGAGTGTCAACAGAGAGACGCGGGGTGGCAAGGACGCAAGCAGGGAGCCCAGTGGGCGATGGTCCCGCTTGCCCTTCACGGGCCAATCCAGGTCTATTTTGTACCGTTAAATCGACAGAGGGCGTTGGAAGGACGCCTCCAAGGGAGCATCCTGCGAACGTTCGGGCTCTGCTATTCTTCGACGCCGAGTCCCAATGCTTCAGGCATGGGCTCCCCTTGCTCGTTCTTGAGAATCACTTCGATGCGCTGCTCGGCTCGCTCCAGAAAGCGATGGCACTCTCGGCTCCAGCGGACCCCTTCCTCAAAGGCCTGAAGGGCCTCCTCGAGGGGAAGCTCTCCGGCTTCCAGGCGGTTGACGCTGTGCTCCAGCTGCTTGAGGGCGGTTTCGAAGGTATTCTGTTCCATGGTTTCGGTGGCAACCGGTCAGAGGTTGCGGATGATTTCGGTTGCGGTTTGTGAGGGAGTCAGCCCCTGGGAGAGGATGATGAGTTCTGCCTCATCATAGAGGTGCCGGCGCACCTGCATGAGTTCACTGACTCGTTCTTCCGGGGTCTTTCCATCGTGCATGAGGGGGCGCTTGTAGTCCTTGTGGAGGCGCCGAATGAGTTCTTCGTCAGAGACCTTGAGGTAAACGACCTTGCCCATGGACCGCATCAGCTCGCGGTTTTCCGGGCGGACGATCATGCCGCCTCCCGTTGAGACCACCGTGTTCTGACGGCCTCGAAGGCGCTTGAGCAGCTGCGTTTCCAGGTCTCGGAACGACTGTTCCCCGCCGAAGGAGAAGATTTCGGCAATGGTGCAGTTCTGTTCCTTTTCGATGATGCTATCGGTGTCGAGGTAGAAGTACCCCAGCCGTCGAGCCAGTTGGCGGCCCACCGTGCTCTTTCCGCACGCCATGAACCCCGTCAAGAAGAGCATCATGCGGGAGGCGCCTCCGCAATCCATCCGCCCCCCAGCACCCTTCCGGTGAGGTCATAAAAAACAGCCGCCTGCCCCGGTGTCACGGCGCGTTCTGGCTCATCAAGCTCCACCTGCAGCGTGTGGTCGTCCTGCGGGTGCAACCACCCCCAGCAGCCCTGATGGGTGTAGCGCAGGCGCACCAGCGCCCGCAGGGGCTCCTGAATGGGGTCGATGGATACCCAGTTCACGGCCTGAACCGGGACCTGAGCCTGATACAGGCTCGACTCCGGACCCAGCACCACCTGGTTGGTCTCGCGGTGCAGCCGAATGACGTAAAGAGGCTCGCTGCTGGTGAGGCCCAGTCCGCGTCGCTGACCGATGGTGAAGAACGCCACGCCCTGGTGCTCGCCCAGAACCTGCCCGGCCTCATCAACAAAGACTCCGGGCTGAACGAGGTCTTCCTTTTGCGCCTGGAGGAAGGTCCGGTAGTCCTTGGGAACAAAGCAGATTTCCTGACTTTCCTGCTTGAGGGCCGAGTCCAGCTCCAGCTGTTCGGCAACCGTCCGGACCTTGGGTTTGATCCAATCGGCAAGCGGGAAGATCATCCGGGCCAGCTCTTCCTGCGGGACCCCGAAGAGGAAGTAGGTCTGGTCCTTGCGCTTGTCTGCAGCCTGGTGCAGTTCGGTGCGTCCGGAATCGGGATTGTGGTGCAAGCGAGCGTAGTGCCCGGTTGCCAAGAGGTCACACTCCAACTCGTCGGCCTTTTCCAGCAAGAAGCGGCTCTTGATCTTGCGATTGCACATCACGCAGGGATTGGGCGTCCGTCCGGAGGCGTACTCGTCGACAAAGTAGTCGATCACCTGGGTCCGGAATTCTTCCTGGAAGTCGAGGACGTAGAAGGGGATGTCCAGTCGGTGGCAGACCGAGCGGGCATCCATGGCTTCATCAAGGGAACAGCAACTCTTGGGACGGGAGTCGTTCTCAGGGCCATGATAGAGCTTCATGTGGAGGCCGATGACCTCGTGGCCCTGCTCCTTGAGGAGTGCGGCGGCCACTGAGGAATCAACTCCTCCACTCATGGCCATGGCAATGCGGCTCATGCGGAAGGCGTCAGGGGGTAATGAGCAGACACTTGTCGTTCAGCGTCGGCTGATGGGTTGGTAAATGTCATTAAACGAGGCAACATCCGTGGGACGCGGGCTGGAAGACACCATGGGGGCGTAGCGTTTTTCCTGAAACGCATCAAACCGCTTTTGGGTCTCCGCATTGCGGTTCTTGTTGACCTGATCAAAGATCACATCGGTAGACGCCCGGGCCCGTGCGTGCCAGGCGACTATGCCGAGGTCAACAACAGGGGGTGCCGGTTGTTGCTTGGCCATGTCTAAAATTTGTGGAGCGACTGTGGCGAGGTCGCCAAACATCTGCGCCGCCTGGGCCGACTGTCCGCTGGACTGGGCTTTGGCAACGGCTTGAATCTGCTGGGCCAGGGCCTCTGTTGTCGGAGCTCCTGCTTGTGTTGCCGGAGCGGCAGTGGCATTATCGGTGCTTTGAGCCCAAGCATCTGTTGCAAGTAGGCAACCCATTCCCAGCAAGGTTATGATTCCCCATCGCTTCCAGTTTCGTGTGCTGCGTCTCGTGCTGCTATCCATGGCATACGGTTGCGCTAGTACGGTACTTGCCCAGGCTCCAGCGGGCAAGGAGGCTTGCTTCAGCTCCTCCGAAAATCGCTACAAGTGCTTCATGTCCTTCTACGACTACGCTCAGGAGCGTGGTGACGTCCGCAAGCAGGTCCAGCAGGAGCGGGAAGCCATTGTGGCCGAACGTCAGGCTCAAGCAGAAGCCGAGGGTCCGCCGCTTTCCGAGGGACGGATCCGGGAGTTGCAGCGCATGCAGATGCAGCTCGACTACTCACGGTCCCGAACCGGAGTTTCCTACTCCGGCCAGCCCTATTCCCGGACGTACGGCGTGTTTCCAGAGCCGGGGCCTGACTACTCGGGTCAGTAGCCCCCGGTTCCTCAGACGGGCAGATCCGGAGGACGGATGTAGTCTTCCATGTGGGTCTGCTTCAGCTCCTCCACGTCAAACTCCTTTTCTTCTGTCTGCTGACGCGAGAAGGCTTCCACGGCCTTCCAGAGCAACTGGGCTTCCGTCTGGTCCTGCTCACCGGGAAGCGACAGGCCCTTGAGCTGCTGCTGCACCGGCTCAGACACCTCCCAGAAATCCACTTCCTTCAAGCCCTGAATGTGGAGAACTTCCTCAAGGCTGGAGCTGGCGGAGAGTCGGCTGGAGGGACGGTTGAAGTAGTGCAGCACCCCCTCCTGGTCCAAAAAGGCATAGATCCGGGTGTGCTGATCCTGAAGAAAGTGATCAGGCTCATTGATGCGGTAGCAGCGGTGGATCGCCTGGACGGCATAAAATTGGCCGCTCCGCAAAACAGTCGCTTTGGGACAGTCCAGTTGGGCCAGCAGGGTCATGGGGATCAGGTCGTAGAGAGTGTTTAGACGAAGAAAATGAGAGGCAATGGTTTCAGGTGCCGTGTGGTTTGCCACCCCCGGGTTCAGGAAACCCCGGTCGTGTCAGGAGGCCGAGTGACAAAGCATTCGCTAAATATAACGGAATCCTGCTCGATTTCAATACTATTTCCGCAACGGTTTTTTCCGGCCCCCTTCATAAAAATCAAAAAAGAAGCCCGGAGCGAGAAGGCTTAGGGGAGGCTGGCAGCAAAACGCTGGACCTGGCGTTCGACATCCTCTTCAAAAATCCAGAAATCCGGAAGGTGCCCGGTGGGAGCAACAGGCTGAAGCCGGTGGTCGAGGTGCATGTAGTGACTGAAGGAAAGCAGGATTTTTGAGTTCCGGAGCTGATACATCGGCAGAATCGACCGGTTGGGAAACGGCCCGGTCTCAGACCCGAGGAAATAGGCCTGATTGAGCTGCCGGGCCAGCGCAACGAGGAACTGGCAGCCGTCACCACAGTGCCGGTTGGCGACCACAATCAGCCGCCGGTTCCAGGTGGGCGCATCCGGACTTCCCGAAAAGAGAAACTTGGTCTCCACCCACTTTGCAGGCAGATCGTTTTCCGCGTTTCGCCGGATCAGGGCCTGGAGCTGCTGCTGCTTCTGCTGCAAGGCCAGCCGGACCGACTGCGGGCTCCGGTCATTTTGCTGCTCCAGCCAGCTGATGCGGTTGACCAGCCCCTGCAGGGTCTCCGGAGACTGCCACTCGCGGACCACCACATTTTGCCAGTCCGCCTGCGTCAACTCCCGCAGCCACTTCTCAATGAAGCCAAACGAGCCCGAGTGGTTGCCCCGGACGTCCAGAATGAGGGTTTTGCTGGACCGCAGCTCCTTGGCCAGCCGCCGAAAGTTGAACGTGGCCTGCTCATCCAGCGCCCCATCCCGGAACCAGCGGATGTAGTCGACACGTCCCTTTTGGTAGGTGTAGACGGGCACCTCCGGACCATTGCGCAGCATCGCAGGCAAGCTGAGCGGCAGCTCCAGGGTTTCCGGACGCCCCAGGTCGTCTTCCAGGGCACACTTCAGGGGAGGAGGGTTGTGTTGCGCCCGGACCCCCAGCATGAAGCGCTCCTCGCCTGCACGCTCCGGAGGCGTGGGAAAGAGCTCATGGCGGTTGCCTTCGCAACCGATGAGCCACTTGTTGGCCGCCTGCGGTACCGGACGGTTGGGCAGCACGCGGTGCCGTCCCTCTTGCAGCACCAGTGAGACGCCAGACACAAACGGCACCCGTGGCTCGACCTGAAACGCATAGTGCCGCTTCTGAACCGTCAGGTCCGTCTCGATCTGAATGTCCTCGGTGACCGCCAGCGCATCCGTGAACTGCTCCTGAAAGTGATGGGTCAGCACCGGATTGGGCTTCGAGGTCAGCTGCAGTTCCAGCCCCCGGAAGACCTGATCCCACTTCACACCACTTTGGGCCAGGACGGGGTAGCGGACGTAATTCTCCCGGAGCAGTTCCTGAGCCTGCTGCAGGTCCTCTTGCATCTGAGCCGCATTGAGAAACAGGGGGCCGTTCCCACTGAGGTCAAACGGCTCTGCCGCCGAGGACCGGTTCAGGGTGCCGAAGAGGCAGAAGGCGATGACGAGGAGGGTGTGTTTTGAAAGCACCGGTATTCCTTAAAGAGTTCCAGCCAGTTTTCAAAGGTCAGGTTTTCCGGGCGTTGCTGTCCCACCCGCTCCTGCAGTCCTGGTTGCTGCCGCCACTCCGGAAAGGCGGACTGAATGTTGTTCCACAGGGTTTTGCGACGGGACTGAAACAGCCGGCGCGACCAGTTGAGGAAGGCGGCTTCTTCAGCAGGCTCCAGTCCAGACTCCCGTGGGATGAGGTGCAGGACCGCCGAGTCCACCTTGGGTGGAGGACGAAAGGCCGAGGGCGGCACCCGAAACGCCAGGGTCGCCTGAAACCCCAGGGCGCCCAGTAACGACAGCGGTCCATACGCCTTGCCGTCTTGCGGCGTGGCACAGAGTCGCTCGGCGACCTCCAGTTGCACCATCAGGGTGAGGGACTGCCAGCGTTGACGGTGCTGAAAGAGCCGTCCGAGCAAAGGCGTGGCGATGTTGTAGGGCAAGTTGGCCACCACCCGGGCCCCGGAGGGAACACGATCGACGATGTCCGCATCCGACCACTCCATGACATCTCCCTCGTGCAAAATGAGTTCCGACCGGTGGCCAAAACGGGCCCGGAGCAACGAACACGCCCGAGGATCCACTTCTGAAGCCACCACCCGGCACCCTGCCTCCAGCAGCATCGCCGTCAGAACGCCCTCGCCGGGGCCGATTTCCCAGACGGTCTCTCCTGCCTGCCCTCCGGAGGTGCGGACGATCTCCTCCACCACGTCTGGGCGAATGAGGAAGTGCTGGCCCCATTTTTTCTTGGCGTACAAGCGAGTCTTCATCAACAAACCATGGGACAACAATCAGGACCACCGCCGAGGGCATCCAACCAAAGGGGACTGCGCCTCAATGGTAGGGAGGCCGCTGGGGGATCGCAAGCTTTCTGCATCGGCTTGTGGAAGCCGCAGGAGTCGGCTGGGAGCGTTGCTTCGATTTTCAACATCCCCCTGTGGATGTGTCGCATTCTTGGGCAGTTGTCAATTTTGCCAATCCCGGACCGCCTCAACAAAATCAATGATTTTAGTGATTTGACGATTTCAAGCTTCTGGCACATTTGCTGAAGAAGGAGGAGTGTACGTTCACTTCCAAAATGTTAGGAGTTGCCATGAAAAAAGTTGAAGCGATCATCAAGCCGTTCAAGCTCGACGAGGTCAAAGAAGGCCTGGCGGCAGTGGGGATCAAGGGGATTACGATCTCGGAGGTTAAGGGGTTCGGACGCCAAAAGGGGCACACCGAGCTGTACCGGGGGGCCGAATATGAGATTGATTTTCTCCCCAAAATCAAGGTAGAAGTGGTAACAACAGACGACAAGCTTGATGATGTCGTGAGCATTGTGCAGGAGAAGTCCAAGACGGGAAAGATTGGGGATGGCAAAATTTTTATTTATGATCTGGATCAAGTCATCCGCATTCGAACGGGCGAGTTGGACGAAGCCGCGATTTGACGAAAAAGGGGGGCAATGATGGCTCCCCTCCCCCGCGCCCTCCTCCCGGCGGAGCTGTTCGCCGAGATCAGCCAGATCATCACCTCCTCCCACGATGCGGACGAAACCCTCGGCCGCACCGCCCAGATGATTGCCGAGCAGATGCAAGTGGACGTCTGCTCCATCTACAGCTACGACGCCAACACCGCTGAGCTGCTCCTCACTGCCACCTTTGGGCTCAACCCTGAAACCGTGGGCAGCGTCCGGATGCACCGAGAGGAAGGGCTCGTCGGCCTCGTCGTCGAAGAAGGCCGGGCGATCCAGTTTGCCGAGATGCACACCCACCCACGCTTCAAGGCCTTCCCCCAGACCAACGAAGACGCCTACCTGTCGTTCCTCGGCGTTCCCCTCATTGAGCATCGGCACCTGTTTGGGGTGCTGGTGCTGCACACGATTGAAGCCCGGGTCTTTCAGGATACCGAAGTCCAGGTCCTCACCACCATCGCGGCGCAGATTTCCAGCCTGGTCTCCAAGGCGCTCCTCATTCAACGGCTCGACGAAAAGGCCCGGAGCGAGAGTGGGCTTCCGCTGGAAGACGTTTGCAGCCAGCGGCACAACGGAACCGCTGTTGCGCCCGGAGTGTCGGTCGGCAAGGCGGTGGTGCTGAAGCAACGGACGCTGGAGGAGCCCACGCATCGCAGCACCCGGATGGTGGCGGAAGAGGTGAAGTTCTTTCAAGATGCCCTTCAGCACGCCCTGCACGACACCCTGGAGCTGGCCGACAAGGTCGCCGGCTATGTCGGGCCTGAGGAAGCATCGATTTTCCACGCCCACCTGATGTTTTTGGAGGACCACACCTTTCAGGACAAAATTGAGCGCTACATTCAGAGCGGCGCCACGGCGGCCTGGTCCGTCTACCGAACGGTCGAGGAGTACCTCGCGGCATTTGATGCGCTGGCCGACCCGTACCTGCGGGAAAAGGGAGCAGACCTGAAGGATGTGGGTTACCGGTTACTCAACTACCTTGGGCACGAGATCCAGGAAGTCAGTGAGAAGCAGGGAATTTTGGTGGCCAAGCAGCTGCTTCCGGGTGACCTGGCCCGGCTGGATCCTCAGAAGGTGCAGGGCATTGTGACCAGCAGCGGTGGTGTGGTCTCGCATGCCGCCATCCTGGCGCGCTCGCTGCTGGTGCCCGCCATCTGCATTCCGGATGCCGACCTGGAGCGCATCCACGAAGGCGATCTGCTCGCCCTGGACGGACACTCCGGTTTTGTGGTCCGCAAGCCCAACCCGGAGGTGGTGGAAGAGTTCCAGCGCATGCTCGTCTTGCAGGAGCGTCACCGGGAACACCTGGCCAGCTTCCGCGACGTGCTCTGCCAGACGGAAGACGGAACGCGCATTGAGATTCTTGCCAACATTGCGCTCGAGAGCGACGCGTTTCAGCTCGAACAGTTTGGCGCAGAAGGCATTGGGCTCTACCGAACGGAAATTTACTTTCTGTCCCTGAACCGCTACCCGGAGATTGCGGAACAGGCCGAGGTGTATGGAAAGATCATCCAGAATGTGAACCCTCAGCACCCCGTGATCTTCCGGACGCTGGACGTAGGGGCCGACAAGGCTGCGCCGTACATGGGCTTCCAGCCAGAAGAAAACCCGTTCCTTGGCTACCGGGCCCTGCGCCGGCAGCTCCGGCAGCCGGAGATGCTGAAGAACCAGATCAAGGCGCTGTTTCTCGCTGCTCGGGAGCACACCAACGTCCGGCTGATGTTCCCGATGATCACGGAGCTGCAGGAGCTGCGGGACGCGAAGAAGTTGGTGCTGGAGTGCCGGGCCGAGCTGGAAGCCCAGGGCATTGATCCTCCGGAATTGCCGATTGGGATGATGTTTGAGGTGCCGGCGGCCACCCTGGTTTCGGAACAGTTCCTGCCTGAAATCGACTTCTGCTCGGTGGGCAGCAACGACCTCACGCAGTATGTGCTGGCCGTCGACCGCAACAACCCGCACACCGCCTACCTCTACGATCCGGTCCACCCGGCGGTGCTGCGCCTGCTGGCCGACCTGATCCGGAACTGTGCGCACTTCCAGACCCCCATTGAGCTTTGCGGCGAGATGGCATCGGATCCCGACGGCTGCATCCTGCTGGTCGGACTCGGCATGCGGCAGCTCAGCATGAATCCGCCTCTGATTCCGGTTGTCAAGGAGCGGCTGGCCCAGGTGTCCACGGAAAAGGCGCGGGTTCTTGCGCAGGAAGCCCTCCAGCTCAGCTCCGCCCGGGAAGTCCGGCACCTGCTGGCTGAAGCCATGGGCCCCACCTCGGTGCCTCTGCGCGTATGACCGCCCGTGTGTCCTTGCTGTACGGCAACCAGCAGCTGCTGATTGATGAAACCCTGGCGCAGCTGATTCCACAAATCCTGGAAGACCGGGATCCGGAGTGGGTGCTGGAGCGCTTCAATGCGGAAGAGCTGATCAAGCCCGGAATCGAAGCCGAGTCTCGTCTGGAAGCGTTTGCAAACAGCTGCGAATCGCCTTCGATGCTCGCAGATCGCAAGCTGATCCGCGTGGACAATGCGCAGGTGCTGAAGCAGCCCCGCAAGGAAGAAGCCACTCCTGCCGCCCAGCTCTTCCGGATGCTCCAGCGCTTGCTGGAGGCACTTCCGGAGCACCTGTTCCTGATCTTCACCAGCTCCGCCACCCGGGAAGGCGACTTCAGCAAACCTCTCCTGAACCTCATCCGCAAGCACGGCAACCCCCAGAAATTTGTTGCTTACGACAACAACAACCCCGTCCGCTGGACCCAGCAGCGCGCTGCCGCCAAGGGGCTTCAGTGCTCACAAGAGGCCGCACAGCTGTTGATCGACCTGGTGGGCAATGACCTCTCTGACCTTGATCAGGAGCTCGAAAAGCTGTCTCTGCTCGCGCCCGGCATGGCCCTGCACCCGGAGACGTTGCTGCAGCAGGTTGCAGGACACAAGCACCACTCGGTGTTCTTCATGACCGAATCGCTGGCCCAGCGGAACCTGAAGGCAGCACTGGAGACGCTTGGGCAACAGCTTGAGGAAAGCCCGCGTGAGCACGTCCGCTTGTACATGCTGGTTGTCCAGCAGGTCCGGAAGCTGCTGCTGATCCACCTGCTCAAGGCCCAAGGGGTGGCAGAAGGAGCCCTGCTGGGCAAGCTGGGCATGCCGCCGTTTCTTGGCAAGCAGCTGGTTGCTCAGGCCCGGGGCTTTCGTCGAGAAGACCTGGAGCAGTGGCTGGGGCAACTGGCAGAAAACGACCTGCGGGTGAAGTTCAACGCCCACCTTGCTCCGGTTCTGCTCAAGGACTTCTTCCAGCAGGTATGCCGCCAACCATCCCGCCGCACCTCCTGAAACCAGAACCCCTTCATGCCCGTTACCCTCCGTCCGTATCAGCCGGACGATGCTGCAGCGATGACCGACCTGTGGCTCCAGTGCCAGCTCACACGTCCCTGGAATGACCCCACCCGCGACCTCATGCGCAAGCTTCAGGTCCAGCCCGAGCTGTTTCTGGTGGGGGTGGACGGAGCGCGGCTCGTGGGCTCGGTGATGGCAGGATTTGATGGACACCGAGGCTGGCTGAACTACCTTGCCGTGCATCCGGATGTTCAGAAGCAGGGCATTGGCCGCCTGCTGGTACAGGCTGCCGAAGAGAAGCTGCTGGCGCTCGGATGCCCGAAGGTGAACCTGCAGATTCGCTGCTCCAACGAAGCGGCTCAGGCGTTTTACCGGAAACTGGGGTACGCCGAGGATGCCGCCCTGAGTTTTGGAAAACGGCTGGAGTTTGACTCCGAGGCATCAGCGGCACAGGGAGGCACCGGAACGGGTGGGTGCGAGGTCCGGACGGTTGGAAAGCTCGGAGACCTCGGAGGGTTGCTGCACCTGCACAGCCGGCTTCTCGTGACCGAGTTGGGCGCCGACCCCACCCTTGAAGCCGAGCTGGCCCTGGAGCTGGGCCGATTTCTTCAGGCATCGCAGCCACGGGAACGCCTCTGGCTGGCTGAGAAGGAAGGGCAAGTCCGGGGCTCGCTGGGGCTGGTGCAGGTTGCTGAGGCGCAAGCGGCACTCAAGTGGTGGGGCCTGCACCTGGACGAGCGCGGGAAGGGGCTGGGACGGCAATTGCTGGAAGCCGCCCTGCAGTTTGCCCAGCAATCCGGATTCCAGACGGTACAGGCCGAACTGCCTCCCGCCGCAACCACTGCGGCTCGCCTGCTTCAGCATCAAGGATTCAAAGAAGTACCGGTAACCAGCCCAGGTTCTTCAGCAACTGGTTGGATGATTCAATGGGAATGAAAGCACTCCGTTTGTATGCCGGTCCTGCGGCACAGAGGCACCTGGAACACGAAGGAATCCGCCCGCAAGACATTGCGCTCATTCCCGGAGCTGCCGGGGGCCCCAAGGGCCTCATTCTGGGACCACTGGACCGGTACCTGTTTGGGCGCTGGCTTCCGCAAAGCTCACAACCGGTGGACCTGGTTGGCGGCTCCATCGGAGCATGGCGCATGGCTGCAGCGGTTCGCCCAGATCCGGAGGCGGCCTTGCTGGAACTCGCTGATCGGTACATCCACCAGCACTACCCTCCGGAGCCGGGGCGCCGGATGCCGACTCCACGCTCGGTCAGCCAGAGCTTTCAGCAAACCCTGGCCGAGTTGTTTCCGGGGCCACAAACCGACGCGTTGGCCCACCCGCGTTACCGCCTGCACTTTGTCACCTCCCGAGGACGGCACCTGTTGGCCAGGGAGACCCGGCCTCGAAGCGTGCTCGGATTCCTCGGAGCGTATGCGACCAACGCCTTGTCCCGGACTGCTCTTGGAGCCTGGATGGAGCGGGTGCTGTTTTCAGTCAACGGAACGCCGCCACCCGTGGACCTGAGCGACTTCCCAACCCAGACTGTTGCGCTCACAGAGGCCAACTTCCTTCCGGCCCTGCTGGCGTCCTGCTCCATTCCCTTTGTGCTGGAAGCGGTTTCCGGAATTCCGGGGGCACCGGCTGGAGCGTATTGGGACGGCGGGGTGACCGATTACCACCTGCACTGGAACTATGCCTCGCTCCGGAGGGTTCCGGAGTCACCGCCGCTGGTGCTCTACCCGCACTTCCAGCAGGCTGTGATTCCGGGATGGATGGACAAGGCCTGGCGGTTGAGGCACCAGGCAACGTCGTTTCTGGAAAATGTGGTCGTGCTGGCCCCACGTCCGGAGTGGGTCGCCACCCTGCCCAACGGCAAGCTTCCGGACCGCAAGGATTTCAAACGCTATGGGGAGGATGTCTCGGGGCGCGTGAAGGCGTGGGGGCAAGCCATTGCCGAAAGCGAACGCTTGGCGGAAGAGTTTGAGGACCTGTGTTCCGGAAGAGCGCCTTTGACGTGCCACCCGCTTTAGGCGCCTCCGGAGTTCCTCAGAGCCGACCCACGGCTCAGGAATCGTGGTCGAGCAGCTTCTCCAGCTGCGTGGTGATTTGAGGGTGAGTGGGACGCATGGAAGAGTCGAACCGGCCCACGGGACGTCCGTCCTGATCGACCAGAAACTTCTCAAAGTTCCAGCGCACCTCGCCCTGCTTGCCCGCGGGAGCGGCTTCCGTCAGGTACCGGTAAATGGGATGCTTGCTTCCGCCCCGAACACGTGTGGAAGCAAAAAGCGGGAAGGTCACCTGATACCCTTCACAGAATTCCTTGATCTCCTCATTATCCTGATACTCCTGATTGAAATCGTTGCTGGGAAACGCCAACACCGTGAAGCCCTGGTCCTTGTACTGGCGGTAGAGCGCCTCCAGATCCTTGTACTGCGGGGTGTAGCCACACATGGACGCCGTATTGACGACCAGGGTGACCGTTCCTCGGTACGCGTCGAGCGCGAGTTCCTCTCCATCAATGTCTGGAGCCTTGAGGTCGTAAAGCGAAGGAGCGGCCCAAGCCGTTGAGGCCATGAGCAGGAGGCCCAAGCAGAGGTAGCGCATGATGAATTTCCCGAATGAGGTGAATGCCGAAGACTGCAAACCGCCTTCCCGCTTCAGGTTCTGTGCCGCTTGCCAACGCTGCGATTTATTGGGAATCCGTAAGAAAGTTGGAACGAAAGAGTGAAGGGTTTTCTAATTTCATCAGGAAAAGCTTAAAAAAAGAAAGAATTTTGTCATGATAACACCCAGAGGAAGGGAGCGTTCCCGGTAAAAGGGCGGATTCCGGGGCTCGGCGCTTCTGGCACGCTCTCTGAAGCAGGGGGGAGGACATCTCAACACCTGAGGAGAGAAATGACCTACACCTGCACCAAGCAGTACTACAACCTACCCTGCGCGCACCGGCAGCATAAGCACGAGGGGCACTGCTCCAAAATTCATGGCTACTCCCGGAGCTTCAAGTTCTACTTCGCCTGCAAAGAGCTGGACGCCAACGGGTTTGTGTTTGACTTTGGGGACCTGAAGGAGCTGAAGCAGCACCTGGATTACATGTGCGACCACACGTTGCTGATCAATGAAGAAGACCCGCACCTGGACCTGTTCAAGGAGATGGACCGCAAGGGGCTGTGTCAGCTCCGGGTCGTGAAGCACTGCGGCGCCGAGGGCATGGCCCAGTACTTCTTTGACTATGCCAACGACCTGGTTCGTCGTCAGTCCAGGGGGCGTGCCTGGGTGTACCGTGTGACCATGTGGGAGAACGACAAGAACTCCGCAACCTATGAAGAGAACGTCTGATGTATCGAGAACCAGGAGAAATGATGGCCAAGCCGAGGAAACAGAACGTGGACCGCGCCAAAGTGCATCAGGCGATTGAGCTGCTGCTGGACGGGCTCGGTGTGGACCTGCAGGGGAAGCACTTTGCCGAGACCCCGGAACGGGCCTCCAAGGCTTGGGTGGAGGAGCTCTGCAAGGGGCTGGGCGAAGAAGATTTTTCGCTGACGACCTTCCCGGTGGAAGAGGACTATGAGGCGAGCATGATTGTGCTGCAGCGGATTCCGGTGAAGTCCATGTGTGCGCACCACTTGCTTCCCTTTGTCGGAGAAGCGACGGTGGCCTACATTCCGGACCAGCTGCTCTGCGGGCTGTCGAAGCTGTCGCGGATCGTGGACTACTTTGCGCGTCGCCCCCAGGTTCAGGAGGAGTTGACCTCACAGGTGGCGCAGTACCTGTTTGACCAGCTGAAGCCTCAGGGCGTGGGAGTCATCATGAAGGCCTCCCACATGTGCATGGAAATGCGTGGCGTCAACCACAGTGGCCTGATGACCACCAGTTCGCTCAAGGGCATCTTCCTCAAGGACCCGAAGGTGCGGGAAGAGTTCATGGCGCTGGCTCATGCTCAGACGCTGAACCGCCTGTAACCCCTGCCGCTTTGCTCCCGGAGGTCATTCCCGCCAGACTTCCGGGGGCGCTTTCCTCTTCTCGAACACCCCCGAAAAACGAGACGCGTCGCCGGGCTTACTCTCCGGATTCGATGATGAACCGGATGGTCTTGCTGGCCAGGTTGCCGACGTTGTCTTCGGCCTCAATTTCCAGCTCATAGGCCCCGGGCTTCTGCAGGGTCAGGGCCTGCTTGTACGGAACCATCTGTGTGCCGTTGCGGTAACGGACTTCCTTGAGGTTTGCAGAGTCATCAAGCGCAGAGAGGAAGAGCACCGTATAAGGTGGATACGCCTGAACCTGCTCCCCCGAAACCTGATAGGTCCGGACCGGTGCAATGCTGAAACGCTCCTGAATGGACGGAGGGGTGTTGTCCACAATCAGCAACACGGGGGTGGGCACCTCTTCATTGCCAACCTGGTCAACTGCGCGGTACTGGAAGGTGTAGCGTCCTTCTTCATCAATGTTGATCGGTTCGTTGTAGGGCTGGAAGTTCCCCTGCCCCAGGTCATAGCCGATTTCCCGGACCCCCGAGAGGCGGTCCTGAGACTTGAGCTGGATCGAGGTGTCGGAACGGACCCAGAGGGCATTCATCCCTCGACGGTAGCTCGGACCAATCGCCTGCAGCGTGGTCTCCGGGGGAGTGCCATCGAGGATGAAGTCGGCCCGCTGGATCAGAGAGCGGTTGTTGAGTGTATCCTCGGCTTCATACTCCAGGCGGAAGGCTCCTTCACTGGCGGGAATGAGGAAAGGCTCGTTGTAGTCACCGTAAGAGAGCCCATTGATGCGGTAGGTGATGCGTTGGATGTCCACGTGGGCGTCTTCTGCCATGAGGCGGATTTTGCTCCGGGCCGAGACGTAGGAGCGGCTGCCTTCTTCGTAAAAGTCGCCCTCAATCGCATGAGACGCTTCCGGACCCGTGCTGTCGAGGAAGTACTGGACTTCCTGCAGCGGCTCCAGGTTGCCCACGCGGTCTTCCGCCTGAAACCGGAAGGTGTGGTTGCCTTCCTCGAGCCCAGTGAAGTTCACACTGCTATTGAGGGCCACCTCTCGGAGGGGCTCCTCATTCCACTGGTACCAGGTTCGCTGAACTCCAGAGAGTTCGTCATCACTGCGGATGATGAGCGTGGTCTGCGGTCCGACAAATCCGGAGGAGGTCACGCCCCCGACTTCTGGCTCGCTGACGGGAGGCGTCTGGTCGAGAATGAGATCGCTGATGCCCACGTCAGAGACCCAGCCCACGCGATCCAAAGCGTAGTAACGGAGGTGGTAGCGGCCTTCTTTCGTGAGGTTGAGATTGCTTGCAGCCGTGAAGGGCTGCCCGTTGATGGACTGGAAGACCTGCTCCACGCTGGAGCCCTCGTCAGAGGCCTGAAGACTGGTTTGGATGCGCTGGGCGAAGTAGCTCCTTCCCCCGGACTCGTAGCGGTTCTTGCCCTCAACGTCGAGCTGAACGGTGGGGGGAACGCCGTCGGAGAAGAAGCGGTAAAGGGTCTCTTCCTTCGTGAAGTAGTGGAGCCAGCGGACGTACTGGTTCCCGGTAATTTCCAGACGGATGCCCTGAGTGCGGTAGCGCTCCGACTCCTCCGGAGTGCTGCCGGGCATGCCTTTGAGGAGCAGGTTGTCCTCATTGTTGTCCGGAGAGGTGCCGAGCCAGATCCAGACGGCTTTGTCCTGAGGCCAGTAAATGTCGCCCTTGCTGTCAACAAAGGGTTTGTGAGTGTGCTGGGGCACCGGCGCCAGTTGCAGGGAGGCTTCCGGACGGATGGGATCGGCGGATTGCGTGTCAAGCGTCCGGAAGCGTTCCTGGGCGTGAGGGGTGCCGAGCGAAAGTCCGAGGAACAAGAAGGGGAGCCAGCGAGCAGGGGTGAAGGTCATGGTCGGTTCTTACTTGTGTGAGTAGATCTGGAAGGGGAGCATGCGGTGTCGAATTCCCCTACAGGTTGTCCCTTATTTTTTCCGGATTGTCAAACACTCCAGCAGCAGGAGTCGGCTGGCCTCCGGAAGCGAGCGCGGCTTCTGCTGAAGAATGCCTGGCGCCAGGCGGACCGTTGGGATGAGAGGACACTCAAGAAATGGGCAAAAAACCGGATTTGTTTGGTTTTTTTATGTTGAATCGATTTAGCAAACGCCTAAAATGAAGCGTTTCCTTGAACTGTTAACTGTCAACAATGGAGCCTTGTGAAAAACCGTATCATTGGGGTGCAGGCCCTCGAAATTCTGGATTCCCGTGGCAACCCGACTGTTCGGGTGAAGGTCTCACTCGAAAATGGTGTGACGGCCTCGGCGTCGGTGCCTTCCGGAGCCTCGACTGGAGAGAATGAAGCTCTGGAGCTGCGAGATGGCGACTCCAAGCGTTTTGGTGGGAAGGGAGTCCTTCGCGCCGTGGAGAATGTGAATGCGGAGATTGCTCCGGAGTTGATTGGGGCGAACCCGATGGAGCAGGCGGCGATTGACCACACGCTGCTCCGTCTGGATGGGACCGAGACGAAGAGCAAGCTGGGCGCCAACGCGTTGCTGGGGGTCTCGATGGCCGTGGCGACTGCTGCCGCAAAGTCCTTGAATGTGCCGCTGTATCAGTACCTGGGGGGCGTGGGGGGCGTGCGTCTGCCGGTTCCGATGATGAACATCATCAACGGAGGCGAGCATGCCGACAACAGCGTGGACCTGCAGGAGTTCATGGTGATGCCCACCGGCGCGCCGAATTTCCGGGAAGCGCTGCGGTATGGCGCCGAGACCTTCCATGCCCTGAAGAAGATTCTGCTGAAGAAGGGCTACGCGACCGGCGTGGGCGACGAGGGAGGCTTTGCGCCGAACCTGAAGAGCAATGAAGAGGCCTGCGAGGTGATCCTGGAAGCCATTGAGGCGGCGGGGTACAAGCCGGGCCAGGACATTTCTCTGGCGCTGGATGCGGCGGCCAGCTCCTTCTCGGAAAACACGACGACCTACCACTTCAAGAAATCCGGAGGTGGCACCCGGAATTCGGCGGAGATGCTCGAATTCTACCAGAACCTGTGCAAGCAGTACCCGATCATTTCCATTGAAGACCCGATGGATGAGCACGACTGGGAGGGCTTCAGCGCCATGACCCAGGAGCTGGGGGACTCGGTTCAGATTGTCGGTGATGACCTGTTTGTGACCAACACCCGGTTTGTTGAGACGGGTATTGAGAAAAAAGCAGCCAACGCGGTGTTGATCAAGCTGAACCAGATCGGCACGGTTTCCGAGACGGTCGCCACTATTCAGCTGTGTCAAAAGGCGGGATGGAACTACATCATCTCCCACCGAAGTGGCGAAACCGAAGACACCTTCATGGCGGATTTTGCTGTGGCCATGGGCGGCGGGCAGATCAAGACGGGCTCGGCTTCTCGGTCGGAGCGGATTGCCAAATACAACCGCTTGCTGGAGATTGAGCAGGAGTTGGGCTCCGTTGCGCAGTTTGGTCGCTAGTCGTCACTCTGCAGGGACCAGCGTTCCTGCAGAGGTGATCTGAAAGGAGGCTCCTCCGATTTGGATCACCTGTCCTTCCGGAGCGCGGACCTGGAGTTTCTGCTTCAGGGTCTCGGCGCTCCACCCTTCACAGTCGACCTCTTGAGTCCCTGCCTCCACAACCAGTAGATCCCTGGCTGCCAACGCGGCATCCAGCGACTCAAAGGGCCCTGCCAGTTCCTCACTCATTGACGTGTACCAGTACTGACCCGCCCACTCACACACCAGCTCGATTTCCGCTTCGAGGGCTGAGGATCCGGAGTAGCGGCGAAATACGGGATTTCCCTCTTCCAGAATTGCTTCCAATGCTTCAAACTGGAGGCCTTCTTCATCCGCCAGCACCTCTGGTGGCACCTCCTGAAGAAAAGACGGCGGGAGGGTGTCTCTGAGGTTTTTCATGATTCAACCAAAATGAAAGTACTCTTAATTAGCGTAAGAGATGATGGAGGAGGGGCGAAGCACCTTCTTCAAATTCTGACTCATCACCAAAGCGAGATTGAGTTTTATGTCGCTGCTCCTCTCAGGAACCCACTTGGCACTCAGATTCAGGAGCATGCTGATTGCTTTATTGAAATCCCCTTCCGTCGCTTTTCCCTGCTTGCCTTTTTGAAACTGGCTTTTCTCTGCAAACGGGAGGGAATCACAACGGTTCACTCTCACGGAAGAGGAGCCGGATGGTACTCTCGGGGCTTGAAGCTGTTTGGCCTACGGGTGATCCATACGT
>JAYOTF010000030.1:0-40708 GCA_038150265.1 Deltaproteobacteria bacterium
GGGACTGGACGCAGGAAAAGCAGTACGACCAGGAGGTCACCACCTACAAGGCCAAATTCGACAAGAACTGGGCCAACGCCGACCACGCGACCCTGGTCGCCATGGGGGAATCGCTCTTCAATGCCAAGTGTGTCGCCTGTCACGGCTACACGGGTGAGGGACAAAACGGCGTCGCGGCGAACCTGCTGGAGTTCGGGACGGAAAAGCACGTCGCCTACGTCATCAACAACGGCTCCAAGGGCTTGGGGTACCTCACCCCGGCGATGCCGCCACAGGCGCCCACCATTGCGGCCATGTTTGGCCAGGAAAACCTGGAGCAGAACATTGCCAACGTCTCCGCCTATGTCATTCAGTTGACGGGCCGGACCCCACAAACCGGTGATGCACAAGCCGGACAGGCCATCTTCAATGCCACCTGCATGGCCTGCCATGGCCTCGATGGCACCGGAAAGGGCCCTGCGGGCAACATCCCCAATTTTGCCAAGGACCTCACCACCTACGGATCAGCCGACGACATCGTCCGCATCCTCCAGCATGGTAAGGAAGGCTACATCGGGAAAATGCCCAGCTTTGCCTCGGAAGGCACCCTCAGCGAAATTCAGTATCAGGCGCTCGGGGCCTTTGTTTCCACAGAACTTAACTGAGAAACCATCATGTTTGGAATTCAAGGACTGCTCGGATACCTGCTCCTGGTTGTGGTGCTCGTCACCTGCCTGGTCGTGATCGGGTACGAGGCACTGGTGGTCCAGCAGGAACAAGCCACCAACTACTACACTGTTGAAGCTCCGGAAAACGCCCGCTGAGGGCCTCCTCCTGAAACCAGGGCGGCAACGCCCTGGCGACCGACTTGCCTATGCCTCCTTCGGAACTGGTTCACGCCTTGATGTCTCCGGGGGCGTACCCGCACCCCGTTCAGTCTCCCATCCGCCTCATCCAAACCCATGTGGCGTGGGTCTTTCTGACGGGCTCTCATGCCTACAAGCTCAAGAAGCCTGTCGACTTCGGCTTCCTCGATTTTTCCACTCTGGCGCAACGCAAGGTTGCGTGTGACGACGAACTTCGGCTCAATCGGCACTACGCCCCATCCATTTACCAGGCGGTGCTTCCAGTCGGACGGGAAGCCGGCACCCTGCGGCTCCTCACCGAAGATTCGGAAGCCCTTCCGGAAGACTACGTTGTCCAGATGACGGAGTTTCCCCAGTCCAGCCTCTTTCGGGTGATGCTCGAAGAGCAGGCCCTGGAAGCCCGACACCTCGAAGACCTCGGAAGGCGCCTGGCCCGCTGGCAAGAAACCGCTCCCACTGACGAAGAAGTCGCTTCCTACGGATCGGCCTCTGCGCTGCGCTCACTTGCTCAAGACAACTTCACCGACCTGGCCCCTCACGCCGGAGACGTCTTTTCGGTGGACCTGCTCCAGCGGGTTGAAGCCCATCAGTTTTCCTTCCTCGATGCCCACCAGTCCACCCTCAGGGAACGCGGCACACAGGGACGAATCCGGGAGTGCCACGGTGACCTTCACCTCAATAACGTCTGCTGGCTGGAAGGCGAGTCGGTTCCCTTCGACTGCATCGAGTTCAGTCGCTCCATCCGCAGCACCGATGTGCAGTACGATGCTGCCTTCATGGTCTGTGACCTGCTGATCCGGAACCGGACCGACCTTGCCTTTGCCTTTTACAACACCTGGCTGGAGCACTCCGGAGACTTCACGGGGGCAGCGCTGCTGACCTTTTACATCAGCCTGCGAGCGGGGGTGCGGGCCAAGATCCACTCCTACTCCATTCACAACGACACCCTGAGCCCTTCGGAACGTCAAAGCGCCCGGAAGCACACCCGCGCCTTCCTTGACCTCGCAGGGGCGCTGGCGGATCCTCCGGAGCCTGTTGCCTTTGTGGTCTCCGGACTCTCGGGGTCTGGCAAGAGCACGGTTGGCCGCTGGCTGGCTCAGGACCACGGAGCCATTCACCTGCGCTCCGATGCCATCCGCAAGCACCTGGCAGGGCAGTCGCCACTGACTCCCGGAACACCGGCGCTGTATGCGGAGGCTCACACTCAACGGACCTATACCGCGCTGATCGACTACGCTCGGGGCATTCTGGACTCCGGGCAGTCGGTGGTTCTCGACGCCACCTTTCTCCGCCCGGAACAGCGGGCCGCCCTGGAGGCCCTCCAGCCCTTCCCTGTCCGTGTGCTGACCTGTGAGGCGCCCGAGGCCCTGTTACGGGAGCGGTTGCAGCAACGCACCCAAGACGCCTCAGATGCCACCCTCGCGGTCCTGGAACAGCAGCAGCACACCTGGACCCCCTGGGAAGGAGCGTGGCCTCTTGAGACGTCCCAAAACTGGGAGCCTCAGATCAAGACGTGGGTGACTGAGTAAAATTACGGATGTTTCTTCTGTGACGGATTATTAAAATATTCGCATATTTTGTTTTTCAAATATTAACTCGGTCACTGACCACCACAGGAGAATCTTATGAGCCAAGCCAAACTCGCTGTTGAGCAACTCTTCGACTACGAAACCTGGACCTACACCTACCTGGTCTGGGATCCGGAGACGAAGGATGCCGCCCTGATCGATCCGGTCAAGGAGCAAGTCGAGCGAGACCTGCAGCTGGTTGCCGACAAGGGCCTCAAGCTGAACTACATCCTGGATACTCACGTCCATGCCGACCACGTCACGGGTGCCGGAGACCTCCGGGCCAAGACGGGTGCTCAAACGGTAGTGGGACGTCCGGCCGGGATTGGCTGTGCCGATGTCCTCATTGGAGATGGCGAGTCCGTCAAGGTGGGGCGCTTTGAGATCAAGGCCCTCTCGACTCCGGGACACACCGACGCCTGCACCAGCTTTCTGGCGGAGGACATGGTCTTCACTGGAGACTCGCTCTTCATCCGCAGCTGCGGCCGCACCGACTTCCAGCAGGGAGATCCGTCGAAGCTGTTCAGCAGCATCACCGAGCAGCTCTTCACCCTTCCGGATGAGACCAAGGTCTACCCGGGACACGACTACCGTGGCTTCACCGTCTCGACCATTGGTGAAGAGAAGCAGTTGAATCCTCGCATCGGAGGGGGTAAAACCGAGGCGGAGTTCGTCGGCATCATGAACTCCCTGAACCTTCCGAAACCCAAGCGCATCGATGTTGCGGTGCCTGTCAACCAACAATGTGGGACGCTGACGGTTGATGCCGAAGCGGCCTAATCTCTCTGTAATTGCATGAACTCCCCGCTCCGATCTTCGGAGCGGACGTCTCGCTTTGACGTCTCCGCTCCAGCCTCCCTCTCCCGGATTCCCTTCCACAAGATTCGCCACCGTGCATTTGTCGCGATTGCGCTGTTTACCCTCGCGGTGCCGTTTGTTCAGATCAATGGGAACCAGCTCTTCATGATGTCCTTCCTGCACCTGGAGTTTCACCTCCTTGGTGTCGTCTATGACATGCAGGAACTTTACTTGATTCCCCTGGTCCTGATCCTCTTCTTTGTCGGGATCTTCCTGATCACGGCGCTTGGTGGACGCGTCTGGTGCGGGTGGGGGTGCCCGCAAACCATGTTCCGCTCGCTCTACCGCGACCTCATCCAGGGCAAAATCCTCGGGCTGCGCAAGTGGCACATCAAGAACCGCCCGCTCAAACTGACCAAGTCCGTGGATCGCGCCAAGTTTGTCCTCGGCATCCTCCTCCTGACGCCCCTCATGCTCCTGGCTGCGGCCAACCTGATGTGGTTCTTTGTCAGCCCCTACGAATTTTTTGACATCCTCCTCCATCACCCACAGGAGCATGTTCTGCTCATCGGTTTCTGGCTGGGGTTCGCCGGCTTCTTTCTGCTCGACATCACCTGGATTGCCGAACGCTTCTGCCGTTACGCCTGCCCCTATGCACGCATCCAGACCGTCTTGTTTGACGCAGATACGCCGGTGGCCATCTACGACAAGGACCGCGGAGACAACTCGGACGGCTCCCGGGGGGCGAAGAACCTCCAGAAGCAAAAGGACGCCTCTGGCGACTGCACCGGGTGTGAAGCCTGTGTCCGCGTGTGCCCGGCGGGCATTGATATCCGGGACGGCCTGCAGTTGGCCTGCATCTCCTGCCTGGAGTGCGTGGACGCCTGTGAGCCGGTCATGGCCCGCCTGAACAAGCCCAACCTCGTTCACTGGGCCAGTGAGAAGACCCTCGCCGGACAGACGATCCAGTTCTTCCGTCCCCGGGTGTGGATCTACCTGCTGGTGCTGGTGGCCATTGCGTCCTTCCTGGTGTACCGAGGGGGTCACCGGGAGACGCTTCTGCTGAACGTCAACCGCACAACGGAGCTGTACAGCATCAAGGACGAAGGGCTCCGGGTCGAGAATCACTACGTCATCCTGGTGACCAACATTGACGACCAGCCACATGACTTCATGCTCGAAGTGGAAGGACTCGACGGCGTGGAGATCCTCCGCCCAGACAAGCCCTTCCGGATTCTTGCCGAAGGCCGGAGCCGCAAGGTCGTCATCCTCAGCACCAATGAAATGCTGGTCGAGAACGCGACCCGCAACACGTCTCTGCCCATCCAGCTTCGGGCCTATGCCGTTGATGCCCCCAAGGAGGTGGCCACTGTGAAGTCTTCGGTCTTCATCTTTCCTCCGGACAAGGAGGTCAACATGCCCCGGAAGCTACCGGAATGAGCTACCTGGCCCTGACCACGCTGGTGCTGCTCGCAGGAGCTCCCGCCGCGTGGGCGCACCACTTTGCAGGACTCCCGGATGAACTGCTCTCTCCCCAGTTTTGGGGAGGGATCGGGCTCGCCGTTTCCAGCGCCTTGGTGTTGCTTCGTCAGGGATGGGCCTGGCTCCGTCAGCGGGCCAACGCCTTGTTCGCACACCTGTCCCTCTTTTTCCCGACAAAGGAGATCATGCCCGATACCTACCCCATGCCTGCTCCAGCGCCCACCCCCGCCCATGCCCTTCGCAAGAATGCGTGGGGGTGGGGCATCACCGCTGTCCTCGTTGCCTTCACCGGATTGATCGGCCTGACCATCAAGATCGCGGTCGTCGATTACCCCGTGGAGTTCGACAACCGCATCGAAGGCCGCTACCAGTGGGTCGATGAAAACATCAACGACCTGATCCAGATGTCCGAAGCCTTCGACCGTGAGGGCTACCAACTGACACCGCAAACTCCCGCACAGTTGGGCTCCAATCACTGGACCTTTGCGCTGACCAAGCAGGGCGAGCCCGTCTCGGACGCCTCCGTCAGCCTGCTCGTGACCCGTGAGGCGACCAATCAGGAAGACCAGGCACTGGGGGAGTTGTCCGGAAGCAACGGCCTCTTCGAAGCCGATGTCACCCTTCCGGGTCCGGGAGTCTGGCTGCTCCGAATGGGCATCACCGTTGGCCACCTTGAGGTCACCCGGACGCACCTCGTTGAGGTCGCTGACGAAAACGGACGGGTTCCTTCCGCCTACTACAACTCCCGAACCCGCATCGCCAAGCTCCAGAACACCCCCAACTGAGGACGCATGGAGGCCACCGCCTGTCCGGCGCCCGGGCTGCTGAATGCAGCAGCTCGCTCGTCGCTCCCGAATCTTCCCGACTTCACCACCGAGGCGTTCCGGCGCAACTACCTGGAACCCCGTGCTGATGGCAAGGCCTCCGTGTCGCTGCTGCTCGACGGCATCCGCTGTGCTGGCTGCTCCCATACGGTTGAGAAGGTCCTCCAGTCCCACCCCGGAGTCCTCGAGGCGGAGCTCAACTACAGCACCCACCGCACCAAGCTGGTGTGGGACGAAGACCAGACCCGGCTGGACCACATCATTGAAGCCGTCCGCGACGCGGGCTACGACGCCCGCCCCCAGCCGCTGGTCGTCCCGGGACTCGATCAGGAAGAGGTGCAGACCCGGGAACGCTTTCCTCGGCTGATGCTGGCCATCTTCGGGGCCATGAACCTGATGTGGATTGCGATTGCCCAATACGCCGGCTACTTCTCCGGCATGGAGCAACGGCATGAAGACCTCCTCAACCTCGCCAGTTTTGCCCTCGCCACCCCGGTTCTGTTCTACTCCGGACTCCCCTTCTTTCAAGGAGCCTGGCGTGACCTCAAGCTCGGGGCGCTCGGCATGGACTTTCAGGTCGCCTTCAGCACCACGGTCATCTACCTCTACAGCACCTATGCCGCCCTCGCCCAAAGCGGCAGTACCTACTTTGAGGCTGTGGCCATGTTCATTGCCTTCCTCTCCATTGGGAAGTACCTGGAGCAACTGGGCATCCGCAAGATCCTCAACCAGGGACGCGCCTTTCAGAACCTGATGCCCTTCTCGGTCACGCGCGTGGACGGCGATCAGCGCCTCGAGGCCACGCTGGAAGACATTGCTCCCGGCTGGGTCCTGGAAGTACAACCGGGAGAGCGGGTTGCCGCAGACGGTGAGGTGCTCAGCGGAGAAGCATTGGTGGATGAATCGCACCTGACCGGAGAACCGCTGCCCGTCAGCAAGCAACCGGGCGCCCCCCTCAGCAGCGGGAGCATCTGCCAGGACGGAGTGCTCCAGTATCGTGTGCACAAGGCCGCTGCCGAATCCACGCTCGCCCGGATCATCCGGAGGGTCGAGGACGCCCTTTCCAGCAAACCACGCATCCGGGTGCTGGCCGACCGCCTCGCCCGGTACTTCGTCTTTGGCATCACCGCGGTCGCCGCTGCCACCTTCGTGTGGGTGTGGCAGACCACATCCAGTCCGGAGCAAGCCCTGATGAATGCCATGGCGGTGCTGATCATTGCCTGCCCCTGTGCGCTGTCGCTGGCGACTCCAATTGCCGTGCTGACCGGCCTTTCTGTTGCCACCTCCAAGCGGATCCTCTTCCGGGATGGCGCTCAGTTTGAAACCCTGAGGCAGATCACGGATGTCGTTTTGGACAAAACCGGAACCATCACAGCCGGCACTCCGGAGGTCGCTGAGGTCATCTGGCAAGGAGCGCCTCAGGAAGCCCTGGCCCTGGCCCTGGCCTCTCAGTCCAGGCACCCGGTCTCCCGGACCATCCGGAAGCACTTCGAGTCTCAAGCACTGGAGCCGGTTTCCCTCACTCAGCTCCGGGAGGTGGCCGGACGTGGCCTGCAGGCCCAATGGGGGGAGCGCACCGTGCTCGGAGGAAGCCTCCCATTCTTGCGAGCCTCCGGAGTGGTCTTTTCTGCTGAAGAAGAAGCCCACCTTCAGGAAACCATGACCTCCGTCGGGTCCCTGTTCTTTCTCGCAGTCGACCAGGCCCTCTGTGGCACCTTCATCATCCACGACCAGATCCGCTCCGGAAGCCAGGCCGCCATTCGGCACTTCCAGGAGTTGGGCCTGCAGGTTCATCTTCTGACCGGGGACCACCCGGCTGCCGCCCAGGCGGTCGCCGACGCCTGCCAGATTGATCCGGAGCAGGTCCATGCCTCGGCCTCTCCCGAGGACAAGCTGGCGCACATCCGGACCCTTCAGGCAAAGGGAGCCTCGGTGCTCATGGTTGGCGACGGCCTCAATGATGCTCCTGCCCTGGCGCAGGCCGACCTCGGGATTGCCATGGGCGCCTCGGCAGACAAGGCGCTGGAGATCTCGGACCTGGTGTTGCTGAGCAACAGCCTGGAATCCCTGGTCAGTGCCCTCAAGATTTCCCACCATGCCTTTCACCTCATCCGGCAGAACCTGGGGATTTCCCTGATCTACAACCTCATTGCGCTGCCCCTGGCCATTGGCGGCTGGGTAATTCCCCTAATTGCCGCCCTGTCCATGTCTCTGTCATCCTTGTTAGTAGTGCTGAACTCCCTGCGTTCACGACGAACGCTGAAACCTGCATGAAAGGAAGAATCGGATGGATGTACTGCCACTGATGCTAGGGGTCTCCCTGCTGCTCGGAAGCGTCGGGCTCGCAGCCTTCCTCTGGGGATGGAAAAACGGACTCTTTGACGACCCGGAACGGGTTCGCTACAAGATTCTGCTGGACGATGAAGAGGAAGATCGCTACCAGGCCATGCTCCAGCAGACCGAGCCCCCCTCTCAATCATCTTGAACCCAAACTGTAAGGAGGAGTGATGAAACCGAAAATACTGGTTCCTGTTGACAACACTTCCATCAGCGAAGAGGTCCTGCGGTTTGCTGACGGTTGGGCACAAGAAAAGGACTGGGACCTCCAGGTGCTGCACTGCCGCACCCCGGAAGTGCAGTCCCTCATCGACCGTGGAGAGCTCAACGATCCGAAAGATGCCATTGACTCGTGGATGGAGCGGTTTTCCTTCCACCAGCGGCATGACGTGATGCACCGCTTTGGCAAGCCGGCGGAGGCCATCCTCGATGCCGCCCGAGAGACGCACCCCGAGCTGGTGGTCATGGCTGCCCACGCCCACACGTTGCTGGGACGCCTGTTTCTGGGGAGCAACACCGACACCGTGCTGCATCAGGGGCACACCTCGGTCTACGTCTACAAGCGTTCCTCCAGGCGCCTTGACCCCAAGGTGATCGTGGTGCCAGTCGATTTGGGCGAGATCTCGGCAGAGGTCCTTCGGGAAGCCGACCAGTTGGCGCAACGCCATGGCGCCACCCTGCACCTGCTCTTTGTCATGGACATTCCGGAAGTCTACCTCACCGGAAGCGGCGGCGCCTTTTATGGCATGTCCCTCGAATCCGGACTGCTCCGGAGCCACCACAAGGAGCAATCCAGGCAGGCCCAGGAACAGATGGAACACCTGCTGGACGGCCTCAGCCTCCAGTCACCGGTGGAACTCCATGTGGACTTTGGGACACCGTACCTGCGCATTCTCGGGCTCGCCGAGCAGCTCAATGCCAGCCTGATCGCCATGGCAGCGCATGACCACTCCACGCTCGGACGCCTGCTGATGGGCAGCAACACCGATTACGTGGTCCATCACTTCGATGGCCCCGTCTACGTCCACAAAAAGTACGAGGCCGAGGAAAACCGCCCGCTTCAGCTGGGCAAGGTGGAGTAGCTCCGGTTTTTGCCCCCCTTCCTCCTCTTCAGCCGAGCACTCTCTGGAGAGGAGCCTCCTCCCTCGGCTTCTGTCCAGCCGCCGTTTTTTCCGCCTCTCCACGCCCGGCCTTTCCCAATCGACCTCTGGTGAATCCCTCAACGCGCCTTGAGTTTGACTGTAGACCCCTGAAACCGTAAAGTATCTGATTCTTCAGATGTCCCTTTTGGTTTCCCAATGAATTCGGTTTTGATCCGTAAACACTCCAATCTGTTTCGGGCTTCCCGGCATGCGTTCGATGTGCAGCGTGACCAGCACGCCGTGGTTGAAGCCTCTGCCGGAACAGGAAAGACCTTTGCCCTTGAAGAACTGGTGCTGGAGTTTCTCCTGGTGGCCGGCCTGGAGGTGAAGCAGCTGCTGCTGATGACGTTTACGGAAAAGGCCACCGCCGAATTGCGGGAACGGATCCGGAGCCGCCTCACCTCGGTTCTTGAGCAAGCTGAGCAGGGAACCTCCGACCCGGAAGCAGGCCCGTGCTGGGTTCTCGATGGGACCGCCCGGCAGCGGGTGCAGCAGGCGCTCCTGGACTTTGAATCGCTTCCGGTGCTGACGATCCACGGCTTCTGCAACCGGGTGCTCACCGAGTTTGCCTTTGAAAACCGGCAGCTGTTTCACCACAACGTCCAAAGCCTGAGCCTGCTCCTTCCGGAAGCGCTTCGAGCCCTGCTCCGTCGCGAGGTGCTGCCCGGTGACCATGTCACCTCGCCGCTGTTCCGCGAGCAGGCCAGTGAGGAACAGTTTAGCCTGGCTCAACTCACTCAAGACCTGGAAACCCTGCTCGGGCACACCGGTTTGCTCCTTCCGGAGCCCCCGCTTCCGGACTCCTTCGACGATAAAGATAAAAAGGAACAGTACGCCTGGCTCCTCCGGATGCTGCTCCCGGATGTCCGCCGCGAGGTCCAGCGCCTTCAGGCCGAACAGGGCACCCTCGACTATCAGGACATGATCCAGCGGGTGCATGAAAACGTTCAGCCTCACGATGGCGCCCCTTCTTCGCTCACACAGGCCCTCCGGACGCGGTACCAGTGTGCCATCGTGGACGAGTTCCAAGACACCGACCCCCTGCAGTGGGGCATCTTCCGGGAGGTCTTTCTCAACGGAGAGCACAACCGGCTCGTCGTCATCGGCGATCCCAAGCAGGCCATCTACAGTTTCCGCAGCGCCGACGTCTATACCTACCTCGACGCTCGCCAGGCCATTCTTGAAAAAACCGGACGTCCGGAGCCCTTTACGCTGGACCAGAACTTCCGCTCCAACGAACACCTGATTGCTGCCTTCAACCAGCTCTTCGCTGACAAGGAGTGGTTTGACAACGGTGCCGCCACAGGCTCCGATGCCATCACGTATCGTCCGGTCACGTGTGGCAATAGCCAAATTGCGCTTTCCGGAGCCCCTGACCGAGCGGCCCTGCACCTGCTGGAACTCCCTCCTCGTTTTGAGATCAATGGCAACGTGAAGCCTTCCAAGACCGGCATGTTGCGTGACCTCACCGAAGAGGAAGCCGCTTTGTTGCAGAAGCGCCTCAAGGGACAAGCGTTTTTCAGCATCTCGTCATTTGAGCATGCCCTCCGGGAGCACTTGCCTCCCGACCGTGTTGAGAAACTCCGGAGCCCGCTCATCCGCACGTGCCTGAGCAGCAACGCCTCTGACACCACCCAGGCGCTGCATCAGGCCATTGCCCGCGAGATTCAGGCCCTTCACCAGCATCCTCCAGACTGGACCGGGAAAGAGAAACCGGCCACGAAGCGTCCCCTTCGCCTCCGGGACATCTGTGTCCTCACACGGACCAAGAAGGCCTCTCTGAAGATCGGGAAGGAGCTGGAGCAGCTGGGAATTCCCTACGCCTTCTACCGCCAGGGGGGGCTGTTTCAAACCCGAGAAGCCCTGGAGTGGCTCGACCTCCTCAACGCCATCCGCTTGCCCAATCAGCGCTCGTGGGTCCAGAAGGCGTGGCTGACCCGCTTCTTCAACCTGCCTCTGTCGCAGCTTGCTTCCGCTTGGGAAGCCCCGGAAACGGCCTCCTTCCGGAGTTGGTTCCTGGAGTGGCACCAACAAGCGGAACAGAGGCAGTACATCTCGCTCTTTGACGACATTCTCAAAAAAACGCAGGTGCTGGAGCATGAGTTGCTGCTCAATCCAGACTCACGGAGCGTGTTCAGCTACCAGCAGCTTCTGGAACGCCTCGGCAGCGTGGCACTGGCCCGGAATTACTCCCTTGATGAGCTGGCAGCCTGGCTCAAGCGGATGGTCGATGACCCCAAGCAGGATAGCGACGAGAGCGACGACATCCTCAGGCAGGACTCGCAGCAAGAGGCGGTGCAGCTGATGACCATCCACACCTCCAAGGGTCTGGAGTTTCCCGTCGTCTTCCTCGACCTCGGTGGCGTTCAGGGCAACTACAAGAACACCGCCTGGAGTTACCACGTCGATCGGCAACGCGTGTACGACTTGCTTCCGGACAAAAACACCAAACAGTTGGCCGACGATGAAATCGCTGAGGAAAATCAGCGCCTCCTCTATGTGGCCTTGACCCGAGCCGCCGGACGGCTTTACCTGCCGTACCTGCCTGAGGTTCCGGAAACAGCGAGTGGAAAGAGTCGGGCAAAAACCACCGTTCCCCTGAAAAAAGGAGCGCTGTTCACGTCCCTGCTCGTCCCCCTGGAGCACCTGGTTCAGCACTCGCCTGCGCTCTCTTCCAGGCAAGTGGTCACCATGTCGCAGGCTGGCTCTCTGCAGTCAACGGCTTCCGCCGCCCTTCCAACCACCTTCCAGGCCGTGGAGCGCTCCCTCCCCCAGGCACCGGAGTGGCTCGGTGACCACCCGAAGCCCGAGCAGGTTGCTGCGGCTCGTTTTGAGACGCTCCGGAAGGCCCACCTGGGCTTCCAGATCGGGTCCTTCTCACGCTGGCAGAAGCAGTCGGAAGAGGCTCGGCACCTCCGGGACTCCGACCAGCTGCAAGACGGCCGAGAGCCGGATGAGCCCACGCCAGAACTCAGCCCGGCGAGTGAGCAGGATCGGCTTCTGCCCGGAGGCGTACAAACCGGGAACTTCCTCCACAAGCTGCTGGAGGACCTCGACTATGCCACGGCGGAGGCGCCGTCTCCGGAGGCGTGGCTGCAGCAGCCTCGGGTGCAGCGCGTGTTTGAAGAAACCCGCCAGCGCTTCCAGTTGAGTCCGGAGGCTGCCGCTCGCGCCGCTGAGCTGCTCTGGCATACCCTGCAGAAGCCCCTCCGGGAGGATCCGGAGCTGATCCTCTGCCGCTGTTCCAGGCGACTGCATGAAGTCGATTTTCACTTTGCGCTTCCGGAACCGCAGAGCGGGCGCTTTCACTTCCTCCAGCCCGAGCCGCTGGCCCTTGAAGAATCAGGAGCCCCCTGGCTCGTGCAAAATGGATTCTTGCAGGGGAGCATTGACCTCGTGTTCCAGCACCAGGGAAAAACCTACTTCCTGGACTGGAAGAGCAACCGCCTGAGCAACTACGCGCCCGCGACCATGGAGGAGACGGTCCGGACGCACTATGAGCTTCAGAAGGACATCTACCTCGTCGCAACGCTGCGCTGGCTCGGCGTTCGCAATGAGGAACAGTACCACCGACTGTACGGGGGGGCCTTCTACGTTTTTCTGCGCGGCATGGCAGACACCCAAGCTTCGTGCTTCTTCCCCCCCCCTTCCTGGGAGGCAGTCCAGCAAATTGAATCTCGCCTTGGAACAGGACCGCGTTAATGGACGACCTCCTTCATCTCCTGACCCTCAGTGACTCGCTGGTCGAGGGAGCCCGCTGGAACCTGCGCGGGCGGCCGCGTCTGCTGGAATGGCACTCGCACTGGAACGACCTTCCGGGTCCGGACGCTCCTGCGCCCGCTCCCTTGGCTCACCTGGCCGCCTTCCTCGAGGCCCAGGCCATTCGGGAAGGATCCGTGGTCCTGCTGGTTCCCACACGCTGGGCGGCGCTGCGGCACCTCAACTTTCCGTTCTCGGAGCCGGCCAAGATTCGGCAAGCGCTCCCGTTTGCCCTCTCCAGTGAGGTGCTGCATGAGCTGGACTCCTACCGCTACTCCTTCTCCACGCATCCACAACCCGAGGCGCCGACGGAAGTCCGAGTGCAGCTGATTGCCCGGGAACTGCTGGATCCCATTCAGCACCTCTTCCAGGAGCGAGACCTCACGCTTCGGGACGTCCGGACCACCGCATGTGCGCTCCAGATGATCCCGGATGAAGCCACCTTTCAGATCTACGTGGGGCCCGATGAGGTCTTTGCCAACTCCCGAGATGGGCAGCTCTGGCAAGCGGTTCAGAGCTTCTCCAACCAGTTGGGCCCCCTGACGCAACCGCATGCGGCCAGCGGACTGCAAGCCTTCTTGCACGGGCTCGGCCGGTCTGGAGGCGAAGACCCGGATGCGTGGGCAGAGCTCCGGCAGGAGCTCAATCGGCTGGCTGGCGACTTCACGCGGTTTCTCCGGCTGCAGAGTGCCCTCTCCGAAAGCGAGGTTCGCTTTTACGGAATCTTCGCGCCACTCTTTTACTGGGATGGGGTCCTCGTCCGGCTCCGCTCATTCCCGCTTCCAGAGGCGGAGCAGTTGGCCCCAGACACGCCCACCCACCTTCCGGCAAAACCGCCTCCGCAGCCTCCGGAGAACCTGGAGGAGCTGATTCATGAAGCCGAATCCCGGGAACAGGCCGAGCAGCAGGACGCCTCGCACACGGCACTTGTTCCGCATGTTGAGGAACGTGGCGTGGCCCTGGCGTCGGGAAGCCTGCTGGACCTCCAGAACCGGCAGGTCTGGAGTGTGCTGGAAGACCTCAAGCGTGAGGTTCTTCCGGGCAGTCACCCCAAGCCACTGGGCCTGCTCAGTGAAACACCGCCGTGGAAACGCTTCGTCAAGCGGCACCAGAAGTCCCTGCTGGTGGCGTCTCTGCTGGCCGGGGTGCTGCTGACGCTTCAGGTGGGAAAGCTGATGCTCCGGCAGGAACTGCTCCGGCAGGAACTTCAGCGGACCGAGGCCTCGGCCCAGAACCTGCTGCAACAGGTTGGCATTCAGGAAAACTCGCTCCGGAGTGGCGTGGTCGCCTTGCGGGAACAAATCAGCAAGCGCCGCATTGAGATCGAGGTGGGGCAGTCGTACCTGAAACGTGAATACACGATGCTCCAATTCCTCACCCACCTCTCTCAGCTCATCAGCGCCCGTCCGGATCAGTTCCAGATCGACCGTGTGGAGTACACTCCCTCACGCTTTGCCCTCAACGGACTGATCGACAGCTACGACCGTCTTCAGGAGTTGAAAAGCCGCCTCACCGAACTCGAGGCCTTCTCTGGAAAACGCATGGTTGAGAGCAACCGCAAAAGCACGGAGGGCATCGTCTTCCGCATCTCCATCGACCTCTAACCCTCTCCCGTTCCCCTCAATCAAGGCACTGAATGACCCGCACCGCCGCACCTGATTTTGCGTCTTCTGGCCACGGCTACTTCCTCCAACCCACCGTCCGGGGGGAGCAGCTCGCCTTTATCTGTGAAGATGACTTATGGCTCGCGCCCCTGAGCGGGGGTCCGGCCCGGCGGCTGACCAACACCTCCAGTGAAATCCGGTCTCCGGCCTTCTCTCCAGACGGGCAAACCCTGGCGGTGTGTGCCATGGAAGAGGGGGAGTACGACGTCTACGTCCTCTCCGCCTCCGGAGGCCCGCTGCGGCGCATCACCTGGCTCAACTCGGTCACACACGTCGTTGGCTGGAGCCCCGACGGGCAGTCCGTGCTCTTCCGGAGCACCCATGAGTCCGTTCACCACCGAGGGGCAGACGCCACCTTGTTTCAGGTTCACGCCTCCGGAGGCCCCATTGTGCCATTGCCTGTGGGCCCGGCCCTGACCCTGAGCCAGCAGGGCACCGCAGTGGTGATCGGCAGAAACACCCTGGCCAACTCCCGGTGGAAGCGCTACCGGGGCGGCATGGTCGGCGAAGTCTGGGTCGATGCCTCCGGAACCGGTCAGTTTTCCCGCATCCTTGCAGAGTTGGAAGGAAACCCGGTGGCTCCGTTCTGGCTACAGGGACGTGTCTGGTTCGTCTCCGACCACGAAGGCATCGGCAACCTCTACTCCTGCCTCCCGGATGGCCAAGACCTGCGCCCGGAGACCTTTCAGCGCGACTACTACGTCCGCATGCCCGCCACCGACGGACGGCAGGTGGTCTTCCACTGTGGCGGAGACCTGTGGCGGCTGGATGTGAATGAGCCTGCCGAGCCCGGACGCGAGCGTCCCATCGAGCTGCCCTGGGCCACCCAGAAGGCTCGGCTGCAGCGACGCTTCATTGAAGGTCCGGACTACCTGGAAGAGGTTTCCCTGCACCCACAGGGGCACGCCATTGCGCTCACAGCACGCGGAAAGCTCTGCGGCATGGCCCTTTGGGAACAAGCCGTGGTGCAACTGGGAGAGCGCAACGGCGTCCGTTACCGCCTGGCCCGCTGGCTCAGCGACAGCCGCATGATCGCCGTCTCTGACGCCTCCGGAGAGGAGCGGCTCGACCTCTTTCCAGCCGCACCGGCTCCCACTCCGGAAAAAAGCATCCGGCTGCCCCTGGGACGTGTTCAGGACATGGTCACTTCCCCCACTCATGCCCACGCGGTGGTGACCACCAGCCGCATGGAGCTGTGGGTCGTCAACCTTGAAACCGGCTCGCTGCGCCTGCTCGACTCCTCTCCGCTCAAGGAAATCAGCGAGCCCGTCTTTTCTCCCGATGGCCACTGGGTCGCGTACACCAAGTACATCACTCCGGAGCTGAGCGCCATCTTCCTCGTCCGCCTCGGCATCCCCAAAACCGGAAAGACCCTGCGGCCCCAGACTCCGGTCCAGGCCAGTGATCCGGTGCGCTACGACTTCACCCCCGCGTTTGATCCGGAAGGGCACTACCTCTACTTCCTGTCTTCTCGGACCTACAACCCGGTCTGGGACACCGTGCAGACCGCCACCTCCTTCAGTCGCTCCATCAAACCGTACCTGATTCTCCTCCAGGAGCATCAGCCCAATCCCTTCCGCCCGCAGCCTCATGCCCCCGGAGCCAAGGAGGAGCCGGAGGAGCCGGTGGAAAAAGAGGAGCGTGGGAAAAAAGCCGAAGCGGCGCCTCCGCTGGAAATTGACCTCGAGGGCATCCGCGAGCGCATCATCGAGTTTCCGGTTCCGGAAAGCATCTACGGGCAGGTCCTGGGGCTTCACCAGCAAAAGGTGCTGTTCACCGAGTACCCGCTCTCTGGCGACCTTGATGAGCCGAATCCGGAAGAGTCCGGAGACGAGGGGCTGCTGTGGATGTACGACTTTGAGAAGCAGGACCGCGAGGTGCTGGTTCCGGAGGTTGGAGAAATTCAGGTCACCCCCAATGGACGCACCCTGCTCTATGTCTCCGGAGCCCGCATCCGCGTCCTTGAAGCCGGGGCTCAGCCTCCGGAAGAGCTGGATGGTCCGCCTTCTCGAAAAAGTGGCTGGCTCGACCTCTCGCGCCTCCGCCTTTCGGTCAGCTACCCTGAGGAGTGGAAGCAGATGTTCCGTGAGACCTGGCGCCTGCAGCGTGAATTTTTCTGGGATGAGGACCTCTCGGGCGTCGACTGGGAAAAGGTTTATGCGCGGTACGCCCGCCTCTTGCCCCGGCTGGGATCACGCTCGGAACTCTCGGACCTCATTTGGGAAATGCAGGGAGAGTTGGGGACCTCGCATGCTTACGAATACGGCGGTGACTACCGGCGTGCCCCGCGCTACCCGGTGGGCTGGCTGGGAGCCGACCTGGGCTACCATGCCGAAGAAAAGGGCTGGTTCTTTGACCGGATCCTGCAGGGAGACCTGTGGAAAAAAGGCGCTCATTCGCCTCTTGCCGAACCCGGAAACCGAGTGCAGCCGGGGGATCGCCTGTTGGCCATTGGCGGCATTCCTGTCGACGAAGAGACCGTTCCGCAGGAGCTGCTGGTGAACCTCGCAGGGCAGGAGGTCTTGCTCACCATTGCGCCGGTTGAAGACCCCAAGGAGATCCGCCTCATCAGCGTGGAAACCCTTGCCAGCGAGCGAGCCGTCCGTTACCGCGAATGGGTCCGGCGCAAGACCCAACAGGTGCAGGACGCCACTGATGGACGCATCGGCTACCTGCACCTCCCGGACATGAGCACCGAGGGCATTGCGGAATTTCACCGGGCGTACCTCGCACAGGTCGACCGCGACGGCCTCATCATTGATGCGCGCTACAATGCGGGCGGAATGGTGTCGCCCCTCATTCTGGAGAAGCTCATGCACCGGCACCTTGGCTACGACGTTCCGCGCTGGGGGGTTCCGGAGTCCTACCCCTACCACACGGTCCGGGGACCGCTGCTGGCGCTTGCCAACGGCTTCACAGGCTCGGACGGAGACATGTTCAGTGCCAGTTTCCGTGCCCTTCAGCTGGGGCCACTGGTGGGAAAGCGCACCTGGGGCGGCGTGATCGGCATTGACAGCCGCTACTCCCTCGTTGATGGCACCACCACCACGCAGCCTCAGTACTCCATCTGGTTCCACCACCTCGGGTGGTCGGTTGAAAATTATGGCGTGGACCCCGACCTGGTGGTGGAAGACCCGCCTCAGGCGTATGTCCAGCAGGAGGACCCCCAGCTGGAAGCCGCTATTGCGGAAATCCTCCGACTCCTGAAGGAGACGCCGCTTCCCTCCCGGACCTTTGGTCCCATTCCGCAACGCCCGCTTCCCTGACCCATGCAGCGCCTGCTCAACATCCTCGTGATTGACTCCGTTCGGGAGTTGATCCGCTACAAATCCTTTTTCCTGCTCGTCGCGGTTCTGATCATCCTCGACCGCCTGCTCAAGGCGTCCCTCGGCGGCGGCACCCCCCATTGGCTCAAGCCAACCAACCGTGAATTTCAGGCGCTTGCCTCCTGGACCTTCGATGAGCTTCCGGGGCTCCTGACCGACTTGCTGCTGGATTGGCGAACGCTGGCGGTGCTGGCGGTGCTGTTTGCGTTCAAGGAATTGACGTCGATGTGGCCGTCGAGCGACATGCGGCTCATGCACCGAGAAGAAGGAGGCCGCTGGCACCTCCTGAGCGCCCTGCAGCGCATCCGCTGGGAACAGGTGGCGTGGGATGCGCTGGCCATCAGTACGGTGGTGGGAATTGGGGGGCTGTGGACCGGAATTGGCTACGTCGCCGGGTGGGGATGGTGGCAGAGCGCAGCCAACCCAATGGCGTTGCTGCTGCCGGCGGCGTTTGCCGGACTCTACTGGCCCCTGGGCATGGCCGGGTTTTCGTATTCCTCGAAGCTGGCGGTGCTGCAGCACCCGACTTTTGCCCAGAAGCGCTTCCTGCTCTGGCGCCTGCTCCTCGATGGCCGGGTCCGGACGTGGTCGTGGCTGTTTTACCTCGCACGGCTGGTGCTGTCGGCCATCTTTGTGATCATCATTCCGCTGGGCGCCCTGCTGACCCTGGAAAATCCGGTGTTGCGGATTCTGATTGCCAGCCTCTCTTCAGCGCCTGTTTACTCCTACGTCAAGATGGCGTCCTTCAAGTTCTTCCTGGAGGTCTACCGCCCGTTTCCGGAGGTTCGGGAAGAATACGCGGACTACTACGACCGGGTTCCGGGCGTCGAGTAAGCGACGGATTCAGAAGGGGACAGAGGGGGACGAGGAAGAAAGGAGGGGAATCCGGGAAGCGAGGGCCTCCCGGAAGAGAGGCTCAACGGGTTCAGCGCTTGGCGCTCAACCACCAGACATCCGATTGCTGAGACGCATCTTCTGCGAAGCGAGGCTCCTGAGACTTGATCTGCTCGATGTAGTGATTCACGCTCAGCTCAATGCGGTCAAAGAACGGCTGCGGGTACACACCCAGATAAATCGCCCAGAACACCAGCGGCACCAACACCACCACCTCCCGGAGGTTGAGGTCCTGCAGGTTCTTCACCATGTCCTTGACCAGCGGACCAAAGACCACCCGCTGCACCATCCACAGCATGTAGATCGCCGCGACCACGACTCCGGACGCTGCCAGGATGCCGTACCAGATGTTGACCTGTGCGGCTCCAATCATCGTCAGCACCTCTCCCACGAAGCCGTTCAGTCCGGGAACGCCCACAGACGCCATTGAGAAGAAGACGAGGAAGACGGCAAAACGAGGCATCGTGTGCGCCACTCCGCCGTAGTCGACGATCTCTTGCGTGTGCGTGCGCTCGTAGATCATGCCGACGGTGAGGAAGAGCGCGCCGGTGACAATGGCGTGGTTGATCATCTGAATCCAGCTTCCCGAAATGCCCTGCTCATTGAGCGCAAACAGCCCGAGCATGATGTAGCCCATGTGCGCCACAGAGGAGTAGGCGATCAGCTTCTTGATCTTCTCCTGCACCATTGCGACCAGTCCCCCGTAGAGGATGCCAGCAATGGAGAGGATCATGATGGCTGGAGCCAACTCGTACACCGCCGTCGGGAAGACCGGCATGGCAAAGCGCAGGAAGCCGTAGGGGCCGAGCTTCAGCAGAACAGCAGCCAGTTGCACGGAGCCGGCAGTGGGCGCCTCGTAGTGCGCATCCGGAAGCCAGGTGTGCAGTGGAAAGAGGGGCACCTTCACGGCAAAGGCAACGGCAAAGCCCAGGAACAGCCAGTACTGCTCCTGCGCCGAGATGCCCATGCCGTACCAGTCGAAGATGTTGAAGGACCACCGACCGGTGAGGTCGTGGTGCAACGCCGCAGTGTACAGCAGGGCTGCCAGCATCATCAGCGAGCCCACCATGGTGTAGATGAAGAACTTCATGGTGGCGTAAAGCCGGTTGTGTCCGCCCCAGATGCCAATCAGGAAGTACATCGGCACCAGCGTCACCTCAAAGAACACGTAGAAGAGGATCACATCGACCGCGGCAAAACACCCCAGCATGCCAATCTGCAGCAGGAGCATCTGGATCTGAAACTGCCAGGGCCGGTCCGAAACGTTCCAGGCACCCAGCAGAGCCAGTGGCGTCATGAACGTGACGATGAGGATGAAGAAGAAATTCAGTCCATCCACTCCCAGGAAGTACTCAATGCCAAACGAAGGGATCCAGGGCACCTGCTCCACAAATTGCAGCTCAATGCTTCCCGCATCGTAGCCAAACCAGACAAACAGGCTGATCCCAAAAGTCAGAACGCTGCTCAACAACGCCCCCACCTTGGCAGGAGTCCCATTGCCCGAATCGCGGAACAGGGCGGCCAGTGCGATTCCCAATAGGGGAGAGAAGATGATCAGGGACAGAACGGGAAAGGACATAGTTTCCATAGAAGGCTTGTCTCAGAAGCGTTGAAGGCGCCGCGGCTCATTCAGTGAAAAAACCTAGTCAAAATAGGGGAAGCGTCCTCCCAAAGCAAGACGTTTCCAAGGCGAGGCCTCGCCCTTTCTTGACATCCCAAAGAGCTGGTGCTATTTCTTGGACCCCAAAACGTTTTGGACACCCGCTGTGTCCTCGGTTGGCACGGGCCCTCTCTTATACCACCTCAGATGTCCACGAATCTCAAGCAGTTGGCCAAATTGCTGGGCCTTTCCACCACCACCGTGTCTCGCGCCCTGGCGGGGTATCCGGATGTGAGTGAGGTCACACGACGGCGGGTCCGTGCGGAAGCCAAGGCGCATGGCTACCAGCCCAACCCCGTTGCCCGGAGGCTTCAGAAGGGGCGCACCGAGGCCATTGGCATCATCCTGCCTCCTGGTCAGAACTACTTCAGCGACACCTTCTTCACAGAGCTGCTGGGCGGCATCAGCGAGACCATGGCGATCAAGGAGCATGACCTCGTGCTAACGGTTGCCTCTGACATGGAGAACGAAAGCCAGGCCATGCGACGCATGGTCGAAGGCAAGCGGGTGGACGGTGTCATCCTGGTGCAGTCTCGGTTGGACGACCCTCGCATCCGCTACCTGCAGGAGCAGCAGTTTCCCTTTGTCGTGTACGGGCGGACAGAAAGCGAGACCCCCTATGCGTTCATTGACGTCAATGGCACCCGCGCCTTCCGGGAGGCCACAGACTTCCTCATTGAACTCGGGCACCGCCGCATTGCGCTCATCAACGGCCCCAGCGTTTTCTACTTTCCCAAGTGCTGCGCAGCAGGGTACCGTCAGGCCCTCCAGGCGGCTCAGATCGAATGGGACGACTCCCTGGTGTGCAGCACTCAGGGCACCTCTCCTGACAACGGCGGCTACCTCCACACCCTTGAGCTGATGCGGCTTCCGGATCCTCCCACCGGCCTGCTGTGCTTCACGGAAGCCGCACCGGGCGTGTTCCGAGCGCTCAGCCAACTCAACCTGCAGGCGGGCCAGGATGTCTCGGTGATCGGGTACGATGACCTTGAGCTCGCACGCTACAGCGCTCCGCCCCTCACCACCTTGCGCCCTCCTGTCCGGGAAATCGGACGACGGCTGATTGAAATCCTCATTTCCCTCATTGGCGGCGGACTCCCGGAAAATTTCCAGGAAATCCGGGAGGCCCACCTGACCTTTCGGCAATCCACAGGAGTCGGTCCACGCCAGCGCTCGTTCAACCTTCCGGCCTCCCCTTCTTCCTCCAAACCGGATTCCACCATGAGCCCATAAAAGGTTGATTTTTTTCGCCGCTTCCCGCATGTTTTTTGGGAAGGGCCTCCCCCCAAGCCTTCCCCAACATGACACATACTTTATCTTGAATCGAGGAGATCATGGCTGACGTCAACCTAAGTAAGGTCTATAAAAGCTTTGGCAATGTAGAGGTGATCCACGGTGTGGACCTGGACATCAAGGACAGGGAATTTGTGGTGTTCGTGGGTCCATCCGGGTGTGGAAAGTCCACCTTGCTGCGGTTGATTGCAGGACTCGAAGATGTGAGTGGCGGCGAAATTGCCATTGGTGGCGACCGCGTGGAGCACCTGCCTCCGGCCAAACGGGGCATTGCGATGGTCTTTCAGTCGTATGCGCTGTACCCCCACATGACGGTCTATGAGAACATGTCCTTTGCCCTGAAGCTGGCGAAGGAGCCTCAGCAGGAAATCGACCGCCGGGTCCGGGAAGCCGCTGACATTTTGCAGATCAACGACTACCTGCTTCGCAAGCCCAAGGAGCTTTCCGGAGGGCAGCGCCAACGGGTGGCCATCGGACGCGCCATTGTCCGCGAGCCCAAGGTCTTTCTCTTTGACGAGCCCCTCTCCAACCTCGACGCCAAGCTTCGGGTGCAGATGCGGATTGAGCTAACCAAGCTCCACCAGCGCCTGAACGCGACCATGATTTACGTGACCCACGACCAGGTGGAAGCCATGACCATGGCCGACAAGATCGTGGTGCTTCGAGACGGATACGTGGAGCAAGTCGGCGCCCCGCTCGACCTGTACCGCAACCCGGCCAACCTCTTTGTTGCGGGCTTCATCGGCTCTCCCTCCATGAACTTCATGGACGGCAAAATCACCGGCCTGTCTGACTCCAAGGTGGAAGTGGAAGTTGCAGGTGGCCTGAAGGTGGAGATGCAGTGCCGTCCGGAAAACGGAGCCCAAGCGGGCGCTCCGGTCACCCTGGGCATTCGTCCGGAACACCTCAGCCCCACCGGCGACGGCGAGGCCCGCATTGAAGGCGAGGTCTTCGCTGTGGAACGGCTGGGTGGGGAAACCTACCTCTATGTCAAAGCCGGCGAGCGCGAAATGACCGTTCATGCAACCGGGGACCAGATGATTTCTCAGGGAGAGCGCATCCAGATTGGCCTCTCCACCTCCTCCTGCCACCTCTTCAACCAGCAGGGGAAGGCCTTTGAGCGCCTTTCCGCCTAACCCTTCTTCGTGTTGCGAGGGAACATGATGCACCCTGGCCCACGCAACAGCCTCACCGATGTTCCCGGCCTTCGGGTCGGGAATGCCGAATCTCATGACCTCCTCAGCGGGGTCACCGTTGTCCTTCCGGAACAGCCAGCGGTTGCGGCCGTTGACTGCCGTGGAGGGGGGCCGGGTACCCGCGAAACTGACGCCCTTCAGCCGGAAAACCTGGTGGAAGTCGTCCACGCCATTGTTCTCAGTGGTGGCTCGGCGCTGGGGCTGGAAGCGGCCAACGGAGTCGCCCACTGGCTCCGGGAGCAAGGACGTGGCTTCCCGGTGGGCGCCGGTCAGGTGGTGCCAATTGTGCCGTCCGCCATCCTCTTTGACCTCACCAACGGTGGCGACAAAACCCTCCTTCAGGAACAGGTTTACGCTCAGTTGGCGCGTCAGGCGGCTCACGCGTCCGGGCTCGATTTTGAGCTGGGAACCGCTGGGGCCGGAACAGGGGCCAAAGCCGGAACCCTCAAGGGGGGACTGGGAACCGCCTCCCTCGTTCACGACTCCGGATGGGTAGTTGGGGCCCTCGCAGCAGCCAACCCGTTTGGCTCCGTGACGCTTCCCGGACGTCCGGAGTTCTGGGCCTGGCCCTTTGAGCGTCAGGGAGAACTGGGCGGGCGACGTCCTCCGGCTCCAACCGAAGAGTTGGAGTTGGACTACGACTTCGAGAGCCCGTTTCGGGAGGGCGCCAATACGACGCTGTGTGTGGTGGGCACCAATGCCCGGTTGACCCGGGCGCAGGCCAAACGGGTGGCCATCATGGCTCAGGACGGCTTTGCACGAGCCATTCGTCCGGTCCATACGCCTTTCGATGGAGACACCGTCTTTGTGTTGGCGACCGGGGAGCAGGCGCTGGGAGAGTTTCCGGCGCTCGATGTGGGACGTCTGGGGCTGATGGCCGCCGACTGCGTGGCCCGGGCAATTGCCCGGGGCGTGTATGAGGCCACCTCCGCCGGCATCTGGACCAGCTATCAGGATACCTTCTCATGACTCATGAACTGTGGGGGGTGTTCCACCTCTTGCCCAACGGAACTCCCGCCCGTGAACCTCGGGTCCTCTGCACTTCCGAAGAACTGGCCCAGCGCGAGGCCCAGCGCTTCAGCAACACCCAGGTGGCGCCTTACACGCGTCCTGTTCCGGAGGCAAACGCTCCGGACTCCAGCCAGCCTCCTCTCTTCAGCGAAGGCGCCTAGCTCTTTTCCGGAGCCGCCGCCTTCTTCAGCTCATTGAGGTAGTTTTCAATCTCCTGGGCACGCTGCCTGGCGTTTGCCTGAAAGCCCTGGGTGCTGGCCGATTCCGGAGCCTGCACGACCACCTGATACTGCTGCAGCGCCGCTTCCCACTGCTCCTGCATCTGGAGCACCTGAGCCAGCTGGAAGTGCAGCTCAACGTAGTAGCGTGAGCTCTTCGGAATGTCGCGACGCACCGTCTCCTGCAGGCGCAAGCGTGCGGCATCCAGCTTCTCCGCCTGAGACTCCAGCACAGAAGCCGACAGCACGGCAAAGAGCTCCTGATCGCTCACTCCGCCCTCATCCACCTTCTCGTACCACGCCAGTGCCAGGTCCTTGCGGTTGAGTTTGTTCTGCAGCAGCAGCGCCAACTGGAGGCCATACTGACGCCGGACACTGGCCTGAGCCGGTTCTTTTTCCAAAAGGGTGTAAAGCGTGTCGTACAGCTCCGCCTTGCCCTGGGTGTAGCCCTCGTCCTCATAGAGACGCTCCAGCTGGCTGGCAATGAACAGGCTCAGCCGAAGGTCGTCCGCTCCTGTTTTGGCAAGCGCCTGCTCATAGAGCGCCTTGGCCTTGCGGCGTCCTCCGACGGCTTCGACCTCCTTCGCCTGCTCCAGCAGCATTGGCACCGTGCCGGCCTGTTCCGGATTTTGTGCCTCATAAAGCGCATAGGCCCCCAGCACGCCTTCGCTGCGGGCCTTCCCGGTTTTTTGCTGCTCGGCAAACAGCAGGTTCTGGAAAAGCGCCTCATCGAGCTTCATGCGCCCCGCCTCCACCTCGGCCCGGATGGTCTCGCTGACCCCGGCCCAGTTTTCACTCTGAATCTCGGCATCCAGCAACAGCCGGATGGAAGCCGGGGTCCGCTCCCGTTTGCCGGACGTGAAGTCCTCACGCAGCCGTGTGACGACCCCCACCCAGTCTTGCTGGTCAATGAGGGCCTGAAGTTCCTGATCCGACTGATTCTGACGGATCGCCTGCAGTTGTGTCTCCGCCTCACTGCGCAAGTTTGGAGCAGGAGCGGTTTCCACCTGCGTGGCGACCACCTGCTCATACGCGGCACTGGCAGCATCCCAGCGCATCTTCTTCTGATGCAAGGCGCCCATGCGGAACTGAACCCGAGCCACCCACAGTTCCGGAAGCTCCCGGGCTGCCAGATTCTGCAGTTGCTCGAGCGCTGCCTCATCCTGCCCAGCACGTTCCTGCAGCTGGCTCAGGGTCCAGGCCGCAGAAAGCTCCAGTTCGGAAATCCCTCCAGAGTCCGTCTTCTTCAGCCAGATCTCAGCACACCCCGAGGCCGTGAGGTGCTCCAGGCAGAGTTCCGCCAGGGTGTAGTGCGTCTGTCGCTGTTCCTCCGGAGTTTTCTGCAACGGCAGCAGCTCGTACTCATACAGCTGGGCCAGCAGGTCGTACCGTCCGGATTGGGAGTAGAGGTCAGCGAGCCGCCGGATGATGTCCTTTTGGACCTCCGGATCTTCAGCAAGTCGCAGGAGGTCCTTGTAGTGACGCTCCAGGCGTTCCGGTTGGTTGAGCTGCTCCAGCACCTGGGCCCACTCCAGCAGCAGCTGCGGGTTTGAAAAGGTCACGGGTGCCAGGCGCTGCCAGAACTGATAGGTCGCATCGGCCTGCTCCCACTGTCGGGTTTGCTTCAGGGCCTCAATCCAGAGCCGGAAGTCGTCTCCGGACAGCACATCGGATTCCTGCTCAAGGGCCAGCCGCATCTCTTCCGCCACATCGGCCCAGCGTTCCAGTTCCCGGAACGCCACCAGCCGCATCCGGAACGACTGGCGGGCATGAGGCGCCAGCCCCCGGATGGGCAGCAGGTCCTGAACCGCCGGCTCCCACTGCTTCTGACGGAAGCGACAGTCCCCTCGCAGGAAGAGCAGCTCGGCCCGCTGTGGGTGTGCTTCCGGAATGTCGGCGAGGCGCTGCTGCACCCCGGCACAGTCGTCCCGCTCATGGAGCAGAACCGCCAGCTGATACTGGCTTTGCTCGCGGTCGGCCTCGGTGGCATTGTCTGCCGAAGCCTGCTCCTCGAGCAGGCGCTGCTGCCCTGCCGCATCCCCCACCTGAATGTAGAGCCCCAGCAGCAGTTGCCGCAGATCCACCCGGTTCTGATAAGCCGGATCCTGACGAGCCTGCTCATAGGCCTTGATGGCAGCAGCAGGATTCTCCTGTTGTTGCTGAAGCACCCCAACGGCATAAAAGGCATCGGCGCGGTGTTCTGTCGCACCACTCGCCAGGTAGGCCTGAAACTGCTCCAGCGCCTGCTGCGGCTGCTGGTTCTTCCGGTACAGGTGAGCAACTCGAAACCGGAGGGCCGAGTCGTTTTCACCAAGCTCAGATGCCAAGTAGGCCTCGTACGCGGCCAACGCCGGTTCCCACTCCTCGCGAAGCTCCCGGAGGGTCCCGAGCCGGAGATGGGCTGTTGCCGCAAATTCGGAGTCGCCGGTTGCCAGGTAGGCTTCATAATCGGCGATCAGCGGCTCGCTTGCTTCCGGAGGCAGGCTCTGGTTGCCGTTTTGGCTCAGCAGCAGGCGGTACCGAGCCTCTGCCTTCCGGAACATCGCCTTGGTGGCTTCCGGAGTCTCGGCATGCCGGGTGGTGATTTCGTCGTAGAGCCGGATGGCTTCTCGCGGACGCTCCTGCTGAGCCTGCTTCACCGCGAGCCCCTGCAGGCGCTCGGCAACGGCTGAATCGTTTTCCGCCTCATTGAATTCCGCCCGCCACGCTTGCTCGGCAAAGGTCGGGTTATCAAGAGCAAACCACGACCACCCCAGCAGCGTCTTCCGCTCCTGCTCCGCCGGCGCCTCAAGGGGGCGAGCCTGCTCCAGGCGCTGGATGGCGTCTTGGTACTGCGCCAGGTCTGCTGCCTGGGCGGCTTGCAGGTAGCGCGACTTTCCACTCAGGAACCAGGCCCGTGCCCGCAAGGAGGAGGGGGGCTGATCCTTCAGCAGCTGGGCACTGGATGCGAGAACCGCGTCGTAGTCCTTCCGGGCCATCTGCATCTCCATCACCTGCATCCGAGCCTGATGCCGCAGCGCTGCGTCCTGAGGCTGACCTTGCAGGAAGGCCTGATACGCTTCCAGGGCTTTTTCCGCATACCCCATCTGCTGGTAGGCATCGGCAAGGCGGTACTGGAGGATTTCCCGGTTGGGGTGCTCGGGATTTTCCCGGAGTGTGCACGCGGCATCTTCGGCAAAGGCGGACAGGTGGATGCCTTCGTCATAGAGCCCATTGAGCAGCTCCGCCTGCATCTCGGGCGGGAGCCCTCCTGTGATGGGACACGCGGCCCCGGCCGTCAGAGGAAGAAGGCACAGGGCCCACAGCAAGCTTGGAAGACGCATTACGGTTCAGGTTTCAGGGTGGAGGAGGCGCTGCAGGATCTGCTCGGCGTGAGCGGGATCCGGTTGGTCAAGGGCCACGGTCTTGAGGCGTGCATTTTGTCCCCGAATTACAGTAACCCGGGATTTCGGAACGGAAAAGCTCTTCGCCACCCACTCGATGCAGGCTTTGTTCGCCTTGCCCTCAACAGGGGGGGCATTCAGGCGGAGACGGATGCGATTTTCATGCAAGCCGGCCCACTCGGTACGGGCAGCGCGGGGCTGCACCTGCAGGTACAGCAGCAGGGTGGTCTGGTTCCAGGACCAGGGTTGGGGAGCAGTCGCGTCAGCAGTCAAGAGAGGTCAGGGGCACATTCGGGGAGCAGCGGATGAGAAAGCGCTTGCTCTCGGGTTTGAATTCCACTATAAAAGTGAGTTTGCTTTTATACTATTCTAGTGGAAACAGGCTGACATGATCAACGGATTGCTTGCCCGCAAGGTCGGGATGACCCAAATTTTTGAGGAGGACGGCACCGTCATCCCCGTCACCGTATTGGAAGCGGGTCCCGTAACGGTGATTCAGAAGCGCACGGAAGAGAAAGACGGCATCAACCGCGCTCAGGTTGGATTTGAGCCGATTCCGGAGCGCAAGCTCAACAAGCCGATGAAGGGACACTTCAAGGGGCAGCCCGCCATGCGGTTCCTCAAGGAATTCCAGGTTGAAGACATCAACCAGGTTGAAGTCGGTCAGGTGTTTGATGTGTCTCTCTTCAATGCAGGGGAGAAGGTGAAGATCACAGGAAAGTCCAAGGGTCGTGGCTTCGCTGGCGTGGTCAAGCGTCACGGATTCGGCGGGTACCCGGCTTCTCACGGACACCGACGGGGCAAGCGCTCCACGGGTTCGATTGGCCAGTGCGCCTTCCCGGCACGCGTCTTCAAGGGCAAGAAAATGGCCGGCCAGTATGGCAACACCACCGTCACGGAGATTGGCCTGCAAGTGGTTCGGGTGATGCCGGAGCACAACGCGATCCTGATCAAGGGAGCCATCCCGGGTCCGAACGGGGGGCTGATCACCATTGCCAAGTCCACTCGCTGAGGGACTCCCTGCTTGAGCCACCAGGCCCTCTGTCTGGTGGCTGCTCCTTCCTGCTTCCTTAAAAATCCAGAAATTCGAGCTCTTCCTGCACCGCTTCCATGCCGGCCTGCGCGCATTCGAGGTCAACGGATGAGGGCGCTCCAGAGACGCCAATTCCTCCGTAAAAGCGTCCGGCTGCCTGAATCGGCATGCCTCCCCGTACCGGAACGACTCCCTGTGCGTAAGAAACGCCCTCAGCCCCTTCGAGCTGATGGGTGGCTGCCTGCGTCAGTGCCGACGTGTAGGCCTTCCCTTGCGCAATTTCTCCGGTCATCGGGGACGCCAAAGGCGAGCGCACAAAGCTGCTGAGGCGTCCTTCCCGGTTCATCACGGCAACCGAAACGGCATACCCCTGCGCCTCACAGGCCTCCAGGGCGGTGATCGCCAGCTTCATGGAAAGCTGCCCACTGAGGAAACCGAACTCCACCACCGGAGGGGGCTCACTCGCACTCGCCGCGAGCGGGAACAGCAGCCCCAACAGAGGCCACAGGGCACGAAGCCGTCGTCTACGCATCATTTTGATTTTCCTGATTGAAGTGTGCAATTGGCGGAGTCTTGAGGAACACGGGCGGGTGAGCGCAAGGAAACGGACTGGCGGCCGCAGAAGCTGATGGAGGAGCATCGCCGTTGTTGCTTCCCGGACGTCACGCCAACCCGGCCTTCCGATCAGGTGGTACCACCGCCGGCTCCTCACCGGGTCCGGGCCCCGCCAGAACAGGATGACCGGGTTGAGGAGCCTCGAGCTCGGCAATCCGGGGCTGTAGAAGGCGTGGGACCTACAGGCGGAACGCCCGGTCAAACGCCCGGCGCAGGTAATCCGGCTCTTGGGGCCCGGTCAGGGTCGCAATCCGGGTGCCGTCGGGCTTGAAGAACAGCAGGGTGACGTTACTGACGTTGTACAGTTGCGCAAACGCTCGCCCTTCCGGCGTGTTGAGGCTGGCGACAATGAAGCGGATGCGACCTTCGTATTCGGGTTGGAGCGAGTGGACCACTCGCTTGAGCTCACGGCAGAGGCTTCAGCCAGGGTCATGGATCTGCACCACCACGTTCTGTCCCTGCCCCACGGCAGAGAGGTCGGTGTCTTCTGGCTCAAAGCCCATCCATAACCAGAATCCGGCGGCCAGGATCACAAGGCTGGTGACCAGCACCAGGAGCTGAGCCTGCTGACGCCGTTGCTGAGACCGCGAAGGGCCCTGATTGCGTTTCGATTTAGACATTGCGGGCATGGGTAGAGTGAATGGTTCCTGCCCAAAATATAGAGGCAGGAGGCCCCCAACACCAGCAGAAAATCACGCCGTCCGGGTTCCGGCATTGAAGGTTCCCGGGACCTGTGGTTAGCTAGAGCCCAGAATTTCACCCCCCATAGGACGCCCCATGCCCACTCTGCGAGACATTCAGTACACCGCCTTGATCGTCAGCCTTGTTGTCCTGCCTGCCGTGGGACTCACGCTCCTGCTTCCGGTTTTCTGGAGCGATTGGAAGCTCGACGGCAACGCGCTTTGGACTCTGCAGCGACGTGGCATGCCCGAAGAGGTGGTCACGGAGCTGCAGCCCCTCCGCACCCGGGACTTCTCTTCCCGGAACGCGGTCATGGAAGCCGCCAAGGCAGCGCTTCCGGAAGCCGCCTTTACGGAGTATGCCCCCCAGATCAGCGTAGTCGCACGGCAGGTCCGCCGCTCCAACGGGGAGTGGGTGTTCCTGGGATTGCTGGTGGCGTGGTATGCCGGGCTGTACGCCCTCTGGCGCAAGTGGGGTCAGGCGTTGGGATTTCCCGTTGAGGGCTCCTCCGAATCCGAAGGCGCTTCCAGCGGAAGCTCCAGCTGAGGCGTCATCACGTCTTCCAGGCCAAATTCCGCCAAGTCCGGAAGGTGCTTGAGCTGCGACAGCCCAAAGACTTCCAGGAAGGTTTTGGTGGTGCCATAAAGGCTCGGACGCCCCGGAAGCATCTCCTTGCCCACGATCCGGATCAGGCGCCGCTGCAGGAGCGTCCGCAGCGTGTGAGACGAGTCCACCCCGCGGACGAACTCCACCCCGGCCCGGGTGATCGGCTGCTTGTAAGCCACAATTGCCAGTGTCTCCAGCAAGGCCATGGAGAGCTTGATCGTCTTGATCGAGTCCAGCTTCTGCACCCACCCCCGGTGTTCCGGAAGGGTGCGCATCTGGAGCCCCTCTGCAACCGTTTCAATCCGGAAGGCCCGCCCTGTTTCTTCATAAACGGCATTCAAGCGCTTGCTCGCCCCTCGCAGGTCCGCAGGACTGGTTTCCGGAAGCAGGACGCTGAGTTGCCGGACTGAGAGCGGATGGGAGGCGGAAAACAGAACGGCCTCCAGGGCCAATTCCAATTCTTGCGGAGTCATCACTTTTTCCAGGAAAACAACAGAGCACAAACGCGTGGACTCTACCCCAGCCCGGACGGTAGAATAAAGTCTTTTGCACCACCCTTCCTGAGAAGGGCCCAACTTCCTCCGGCGCCTCGTGTCCCAGAGATGTCGGTTTCAGCCCCGAGAGTTTCATGAGCCAAACCAACCCTTCCCTTCATCCGGAAACCCGAACCGTCCTGGCCGGACGCGACCCCAAGGCCTATGGCGGCACCGTCAACCCGCCGGTGTACCGCGCCTCTACCATCTTGTCACACACTGTGGCAGAGCTGAAGGAACGGGGACAGGCGAAGGCAGAGGACCGGCAGCTGATGTTCTACGGACGCAAGGGGACCCCCACCTCGTGGGCCCTGGAAAATGCGGTGGCGGACCTGGAAGGGGGGTACCGCTCCATGGCGTTTCCTTCCGGACTCGCGGCCATTGCGGCTGCGCTGACGGCCTTCCTCAAGGCAGGAGATCACCTGCTGATGACCGACAGCACCTATGGCCCCACCCGCGAGCTGTGTGACGGCTTTCTCCAGCGCTTTGGCGTGACCACCACCTACTACGATCCGCAAATCAGCGCTGCCGACCTCAAGGCCCTCATTCAGCCCAACACCACGGTGCTCTTCACCGAGTCGCCCGGCTCTCAGACCTTCGAGGTCCAAGACATCCCCGCCCTCGCCGAGGTCGCGCATGCGCATGGCCTGAAGGTCCTCATGGACAACACCTGGGGCACTCCTCTCTACTTCCGGTCCTTTGAGCACGGGGTCGATGTTTCCATTCATGCCGGAACCAAGTACATCGTTGGACACTCCGATGCCATGCTCGGACTCGTGGTCACCACCGAAGAAACCTGGGGCACGCTCCGGGAAACCGCCTGGCAGTGGGGACAGTGTGCCGGGCCAGATGACCTCTACCTCGGCCAACGGGGCCTGCGCACCATGGCGGTCCGGCTGAAGCAGCACCAGGCCAATGCCACCGCCGTTGCCGAGTGGCTCCAGGCGCAGCCGGCTGTGAAGCAGGTGCTTTATCCGGCTCTTCCCGGCGCTCCGGGGCATGAGCTGTGGAAGCGCGACTTCCTGGGCGCCTCCGGACTCTTTGGCGTGGAACTGCACCCGGTTGCCGAACAGGCGGTGCCAGCCTTGCTGGACCACATGGAGCTCTTCCACATGGGCTTTTCCTGGGGCGGTTACGAGAGCCTGATCCTGGCCACCCATCCCCGGAGCATGCGGACGGCGTCTCCGTGGGTCTTTGAGGGCCCCCTGCTCCGGCTGCACATTGGTCTGGAGAACCCGGAAGACCTCATTGCCGACCTTCAGGCAGGGCTCAAGCGCTTGCAACACGCTGAATGACTTTGAGTTTGAAGGGCGGATTTGGTACGCTTTCGCGTTCCGAAGTTCAATTTTACCCGGAGGGCGAATGATGCTGCTGATTGCAGACGAAAACTCAGACACACTGGATCAACTCCGAGCCCTGCTGAGTGGCTCGGAGCATGAGGCCTACTTTGCGTCTGATGGCGAAGAGGCCCTCAAGCACTTCCGGGACTTTCAGCCGGATGCCGTCCTGAGCGCGCTGACCCTGCCCAAGCTCGGAGGCCTGGAGCTGCTCAAGGAGGTCCGGAGCCTCAACCCGCGGGTGCCGTTTGTGATGATTGGACGGACCAGTGAGCCCGAGAGCATCCTCAATGCCCTCCGGCTGGGCGCCTGTGACTTCCTGACCCGTCCCCTCAAGAGCCTTGAGTTTCAACGGACGCTCAAGCGGATCCACACCCTGAGGCGCACCCCCACGCTGCTCAACTTTCCGTTCGAGCACCTGGTTCAGGAGTCCCGGACCCTGGAGTTTGGGAATGAGTTTGAGTACCTCCCCGAGGTGGTAGCCTTCATGACGCGCGATGTTGACGCTTATGGAGTGATTACCCCCGAAGATGCCTACCTCCTGAACCTCTTCCTCACCGAGGCGCTGGAGAACGCGATCTTCCACGGCAACCTGGAGCTGGATCGCAGCTGGCGAGACGACCCGCAGGCCATGTACGAAGAGGCGGTCCGGCGTCGCGAGCAGGAGGTCTATGCCGAGCGCCGTGTCTCGGTGAGCTACGACCTGAGCCGCAACTCCACCAAGTTTGTCATCCGGGATGAAGGCAAGGGCTTCTCCCACGCGGAACTCCCGGATTTTTCAGACCCCGACAACCTCTTCAAGCCCAACGGCAAGGGGCTCGTGCTGATCTCCAATTTCATGGATGAGGTCTTCTGGAATGAGCGGGGGAATGAGATGACCCTGATTCGCTACCGACGCCGCAAGTCATGACCCGCCTTCTGCTTCTTGGATTGAGTAGCCTGCTCCTGATCAGTGCCTGCAGCGAGGCCCCCAAACAGGTCCGGGTGCCTGCTCGGGAGATGTATCAGCAGGCGTATGTTTCTTATGAAGACGGCTTTGCCACCGAGGCCGAGCGTCAGTTCCGAGAGCTGGTCACCGAGCATCCGGGCTCCCGCATGGCGGCCCTCGCCTACCTGAAGCTCGGAGACATCAACTTCGACCGGGGCAAGTGGGCGGACTCCGAATCCGACTACCGAGCCTTTCTCCTCAACAGCCCCCAGAGCCACCTCACGCCCTACGTCCTCCACCGCATCATTGCGCTCAACTACGAGCGCAACAAGTATGGCCTCTTCTTCCGTGCCCGGGAATATGACCGGAACATGGAGCCCAACCGGAAGATCCTCCTCGAGTATCAGCGCTTTGCGATGCTCTACCCCGACAGCCCCTACCTGCAGGATGTCGGCGAGTACCAGGTCAAGGCCCGGGCGGACCTGGCTGAGTACGAACGCCTCGTGGGAAACTGGTACTTTGACCAGGAGGCCTACCCCTCCGCCATCTCCCGGTACCGCTACCTGCTCCTCAACTACCCCGAGTATCCGGAAACGGCAGCCGTGGCCGACCAACTCATTCGCGCCTACGAGCGGAACCGTCAGCCGGAGTTGGCCCAGGAATTGCGAGACTCCCTCAAACGGGTTCGCGCCCATCCTCAATAAAAAAGACTCAGGCTGGTTTGATGTTCCGCACGATTCCTCTCCTCCTGCTGACGCTGACGCTGGTCGGCTGTCGGTCCCTGCTTCCGGAAGGCAACCCTGGGGAACCAGCCCCAGCTCCCTCGGCTTCCTCCTCCTCCGGAACCACGCTCTCGGCCTCTCCGGCCACTTCTCCTGATGACGACGCCTTGGTGCAACTGCGGCAGGACTTTGTGGCGCTGCAGGAGTACATGCAGGGACTGGAGCGGGAAGTGGCCGAGCTGCGGCAGGAAGTACAGGATCAGCAGACGCGTCTGGACACCTCGCAGCAGCAGTGGGACACCAATTTTTCGCTGATGGAGCAAGCGGTCGAGAAGCGCCTCAGCCAGTCAGGCTCCGCCTCCGGATCCACACGGGTGGCAGCGACCGTCCGACAAGAGCCCCCCGCGCCTTCCTCATCCAGTGGACTCACGATCATCCGGTCGGGCTCTGCGCCGCCTCCGGTTTCTCGCGCCTCCAGCACGTCCGCTTCGTCCTCGCGTCCATCAGAAGAAGACTCGGTGATCACGTACTCCCTGATCCAGCGCAAGCCCACCCCCAACCTGGAACAGGCCCAGCCCCCTGCCGCCCGGCAAGAGACCAACCTGGGAGACCTGGAGCCCGTTGTGGAAGAGGCCGACCTGAAGCCTGCGCCGCCGCCGCCTGTCCGGAAGCCCCAACCGCCGGCTCGGACCACCGCCCAGGAAGCAGACACCGCGCCGTTTGACCCAGACCTCGTGGAAACCGCCAACCCAACGGTCCTGCAGCGCATTCCGGGCGCCATCAACTTCTACAACAAGGGCTCCATTGCCCTGGTGCAGCGTCGGCACGATGAGGCCATCCGGGTCTTTGAAGACTTCCTCAAGCGCTTCCCCAACGAGATGAATGCGCCCAAGGCTCAGTACTGGGCAGGGTTCTCTCATTTTCAGCTGGGGCAATTTGAAGAGGCAGAGGCGGCGGTCCGCAAGATGCTCCGGACCTATGAACACCGTCCAGACACCCAGGGTTACAAGACGTCAGAGGGAATCTTTTTGCTCGGGCGGATTGCTCAGGAACGCAACGACCTTCCGCTCGCCAAACGTTACTGGCAGGCGGCCATGAAGCTCTACCCCGGCACCACCGGAGCCGATCAGGCAAACATGGAGTTGAAGCGGCTGGCGCGCTAGACGGGAAGCAGGATGGAGCGGATGAGGTAGATCACAAACAACGCCACCATCACGGAGAGATCCATGCCCCCCATCGGTGGAACGACTCGGCGGATTGGAGCCAGGAAGGGCTCCACCATGCCCTGCAGGAAGCGCTGAATGGGGTGCTGATTATGAGGAAGGAACCACGTGAGCATGGCATAGACCACAATCATCATGCTCAGCAGGCCGAGCATCATGTCCACGACCTGAAGCAGGGTTCCGACAAAAGAAGGGCCGGCAAACATTATCCACTTTGCTGTTCGAGTTTCCGGACACGCTCAAAGAGTTCCTCCAGGCGTCCGATGTTCGACTGCATCTGCCGCCACTCAGACGCCGGACGCCCCGGCATGCCCGCAATCATGGTTTCAGAGGCGGTGTTGCTGGTCACCACGCCCCGGGCCATCACGGCCACCCGATCTCCAATGACCACATTGTCCCGGACCCCCGTCTGTCCGCCCAGAATGAGGTGACGGCCCGCCTTGACGCTTCCGCCCACAGCCGTTTGTGCCGAGATGAGCGCCTGAGGGCCCAGGTCCACATTATGAGCAATCTGGACCTGGTTGTCGATCTTGCTGCCCTGGCCAATGCGGGTCACCGAGAAGCGGGCCCGGTCAATGGTTGTGCCGGCGCCGATTTCCACATCATCCTCGACCACCACGATTCCCACCTGCGGGATCTTCCGGTTGACGCCCTCTCGCTGAAAGTACCCGTGCCCATCGGCACCAATCACGGCATTTGACTGCAGGATCACCCGGTCTCCCAGGACGCACCGCGTCTGCACCACCGCGTTGGGGTAGAGCGTGCAGTCTGCCCCCACGGAAGCACCGGTCATGAGCACCACGCCCGCATGAATGCAGGTCCGGGCTCCCACCGTGACCCCTTCGTACAGCACCGCATGTGGTCCCACCGTGACGCCTTCGCCGAGTTGGACGCCTTCTGCAATCACGGCGGTGGGGTGCCGGTTCCAGCGAGGAGACGGTTCCGGATGCAGCCAGGCCGTCAGGGCCACATGAGCGGCAAGGGGGTCGTCGGCATAAATCAGATTTTGAGACTCATCCCGCATCTGTGGTGGGACCACGAGGGCCCTTCCCTCCAGCGACAGGTCCTTCAGCTGGGGAAGGCCCCGCTTGGCCAGTCCTGCTGAAACCGGGACGCTGGCCAACCCTGCGGGGTTGATCACATACGCGATCCCTCCTTCCGGAAAGTCGTCCAGACCGCAGGCCCGGTTGAGCTTCAAATCGCCCTGTCCGGACCATTCGGCGCCAAGGAACTCTGCGGCTTCTTGCAAGGTGGGCATGCTTAAATCTCGTTGCGTAACAGGCGGATCGGAACTTCGGTTCCTGCAGGAACCACTCCGGAGTCGGGCTCAATGCGGATGAGGCAGTTGCCTCGGACCAGCGAGCTGATGCTGTGAGAGCCCTGAACCGGTAGGGGCTGGACCCAGTAACGTCCGTCAGCAAACCGGAGTTGCCCCCGGAGGAATTGCAGCCGGCTCGCCTGCTCCACCACGTCGGCATCCAGGGTGGCCGAAACCATTGGCTCTTCCAAACGACGACGTCCCTGCAGCTTCCGGAGCGCCGGACGGACAAACTCCTCGAAGAGGACAAAGCTCGAAGCCGGATTGCCAGGCAGCCCAAACACCAGGGTGCGGCCACGTCGGCCAAAAAACAGCGGCTTCCCGGGCTTCACCCGGACCTTCCAGAAGATCGGTTCCACGCCCAGCTCCTCCAGTACACGCTTGGTGAGGTCTTTTTCTCCCACGGAGACGCCTCCGGAAATGAGAGCGATGTCGGCCTCCAGAGCCTGCAGAAAGAGCGTCCGCAGGGCCGCTTCTTCATCCGGAGCCTTTGCCACCACTTCCGGAAGGGCCCCTTCCTCGCGGATCAGCGCTTCCAGCATGAAGCGGTTGGACTCGCGGATCTGTCCGGGCCCGGGGGTTTCGTGGACCTCCAGGAGTTCGCTTCCGGTGGAGACAATGCCAACCCGGACGGTCTGGGTAACAGGCGCCTGCGTGAAGCCCATGGTCGCCAGCACCGAAAGCTGGGCGGCCCCGATGCGGGTTCCTTCCGGAAAGAGTTCCTCTCCGGTGTTGATGTCTTCCCCCTGGTAGCGCATGTTTTCGCGGGGGCGCACGGCTTCCCGGATGGACACCCGCCCATCCTCATGCAGGGTCGCATCTTCCTTCATCACCACCGCATCTGCGCCTCGGGGCGTGGGGGCACCTGTGGCCACCTGCACGCACTGCCCCGGCTGCAGCTCCCAGTCTCCCGGATTGCCCGCAGGAACGTACCCCAGGGACTGCAGGGAAACCGGGGAGGTGGCAGACGCCGAGGTCACCTCAACGGCACGGACGGCAAACCCGTCTACAGCCGAGTTGTCAAAGCGAGGCATGGGGTGCGGGGCGACCAGTGCAGTGGCCAGCACTGCGCCCAGGCACTCGGAAAAGGGCCGCTCCTCGGCAGGAAGTGGGGTGACTTCTTCGAGAATGCGACGCTTCGCCTCGGCGTGGTCGAGCATTACTTCCGGTTGGTTTCGAGGTAGAGCCCCAGAGCGTCCTTGCCCTGCTGGGTGGTGGTCCATTCCTGAAACCCCTGGTCCGTCAGGTCGCCCAGGAGCTGATTCCATTGTTGATCGCTCCAGTCCTTGTTGGCCCGGAGCCAGCTGTTGAGTTCTTTTTTCGGAAAGCGTTTTTTTGGCTTAAAGTCCATAAACCCTTTTTTCTCGGAGTGTCTGATTTTGGGGAGAGGCGCTGCATTCAGCGAGCTTTCAGGATAAGTGGTGGGGGGGAAGTTCAAAGACGAAATTCACGATTTTGGCGAAATCGGGCTTGAAAACCGGGGAACCTTCCCGCTATCTTGTTGGCTTTACCCCACTACCCAAGGAATCAGGATGGATTACTACCCGTACTTACTGGCCCTGCACGTCGTCTCGGTTTGCGTTGTGGTGGGGACCTTGTTTGTCCAATCACTGGCGGTGGTCTTCCGGTACCGCATGGACAATCCGATTCAGCTGGAAGGCGCCCAGTGGCTGCAGCTTCGCATCCACCGCTTCATCTACCACCCGATCCTGGGGGTGACGGTGGCAACGGGCCTGTACCTGGCCATGATGACGGAGGCATTTTCCAACGGCAAGTGGCTGCACTGGAAGCTGACGCTGCTGATCGTGCTGATCGCCTTCGGTTTCATGAACGGTCGGCAGATCCGGAACCTGGAGTTGCCCAAGCCTCTGGCGATGTTTGTGCATGTGGGCATCTTCTTGACCTCGGCCGTGATGATTTATCTGGCCTCTGTCAAACCCTTCTAGCATGCTAAGGGGGAGCGTTGGCTCTCATACCGCGGAGAGATGGCCGAGTGGTCGAAGGCGGTAGACTCGAAATCTATTAGGGGTGCAAGCTCCTCGGGGGTTCGAATCCCTCTCTCTCCGCCACCAGCTCCGTTAAGGCCCTGATCCTCTTAACGGAATTCAGTCCCCCTCAATATCCTCCCCATTGAGCACCTCCCCAGCTCTTCCCGCTTTGACTGAGCCGCCACCTCGGTTGCACCTCCACGCATGAAAACCAGGGCCGTGGGCTGCAGCGTGAGCCCCTGCCCCTGGAGCCCATCAAGCGGTTGGGGCCAATAACGCCTGCACCTGCTCCACACAGGCTTCCACCGTCAGGTTGTGTGTGGAAAGCCGCAGCTCAGCCTGCTCCGAAGGCTCATAGGGGCTGTCGATCCCGGTAAAGTGGGGCAGCTCGCCGCGCCGGGCTTTGGCATAGAGGCCCTTGACGTCCCGGCGTTCACACTCCTCCAGCGGAGTATCCACAAAGATCTCCAGGAACTCCCCCTCTTCAAACAACTCCCGGGTCCACTGACGCTCCGAGCGGTAGGGAGAGATGAAGCTGACGAGCACGATCAGCCCGGCGTCCACCATCAGCTTGGCCACCTCACTGATCCGCCGCAGGTTTTCGACTCGGTCGGCTTCCGTAAAGCCGAGGTCTCGGTTCAGGCCATGCCGGACGTTATCGCCATCCAGCAGGTAGGTGTGCCTGCCTTCGCCGTGGAGCTTCTTTTCCAGCATCGTGGCAATGGTGGACTTCCCGGAGCCGGAAAGCCCCGTGAACCAGAGGCACTTCGGAGTTTGATGCTTGAGGATCGCCCGCTGAGCCTTCCCCACCTCCACGGCCTGCCAATGAATGTTGGTGGAGCGTCGCAGGGCAAATTCCAGCAAACCCGCCCCCACGGTGGCGTGGGTGAGCTTGTCGATCAGGATGAAGCCACCCAGCGTCCGATTCTTCAGGTACGGCTCGAAGACCACCGGCTGGCTGGTGGAAAGGGTCACAACCGCAATGTCGTTGAGCCCGAGCTGTTTGGCGGCCAGGTGCGCTCCGGTGTTGATGTCCTCCCGGAACTTCAGGTCGGTCAGGGTCGCGGTGACTTCCTGGGTGTGGAGCTTGAACAGGTAGGGGCGTCCCGGAACCAGTGGTGCCTCACTCATCCACAGCAGATGCGCCTGAAACTGATCCGCAACCTCACAGGGCTGGTCAGCCGCGACCAGAACGTTGCCTCGGCTGACATCGACCTCGTCCTCAAGCGTGAGGGTGACGGACTGTCCCTGAGAGGCTTCAGCATGGGGCTCTGTCCAGAGATCAATGCTCTTGACCCGGGAGGTCTGCCCGGAAGGAAGCACCCGAATCGCATCTCCCTGACGGACGGTTCCGGACGCCACGCGTCCGCAGAAGCCTCGGTAGTCCAGGTTGGGGCGATTGACCCACTGGACCGGCATCCGGAAGGGGGCATCGGTTTCCGCAGCATGAACATCCAGGGTGTCCAGGTGATCAAACAGGGTTGGACCGTGGTACCACGGCATCTGGTCGCTGGGGCGCATGACGTTTTCCCCGTAGACGGCAGACAGGGGAATGGCCTGGAGCGTTGCCAACTCGGAGTCTGCGGCAAAGGCCTGGTAGTCCTGGACAATGCCTTGAAAGGTTGCCTCGTCGTACCCGACCAGGTCCATCTTGTTGATGGCAAGGACGATGTGCCGGATGCCCATCAGGGTGACGATGCGGTGGTGCCGTCGCGTCTGCGTGAGGACCCCTTTGCGGGCATCAATGAGCAAAATGGCCAACTGGGCGGTCGAAGCGCCGGTTGCCATGTTCCGGGTGTACTGCTCGTGCCCCGGCGTGTCGGCGACCATGTAGCGGCGTCGATCGGTTGCAAAAAAACGATACGCCACGTCAATGGTGATGCCCTGCTCCCGCTCAGCCTGGAGGCCATCCACGAGCAGCGCAAAGTCCAGCTTCTCTCCCTGAGTTCCATACTGCCTGGAGTCACTCTCCAGAGCCTGCAGTTGGTCATCAAACAGGTTCTTCGACTCATGGAGCAGGCACCCAATGAGGGTGCTCTTCCCGTCATCCACACTCCCGCAGGTGATGAAGCGCAGGGTTTCTTTTTCTTGTTGCTCCCGAAGGAACTCGCTAATTGAGGTGGTCATGTTAAATCGCGAAGAATTTTCTGGGCTAGAATTTCATTGATGTGACGGTGGCGGGGCACTGGCTGACTGAGACCTTTGCTGGGACTGTAGTAGATGTCGTGCTTGGCTCCATGACGAAGGAGGATACAACCAGATTGCTCCAGGCGCTTAACCAGTTCCTGCCGGTCATGCGCGATCAGGCCCAGCGTATGCAGCAC
>JAYOTF010000031.1:0-30127 GCA_038150265.1 Deltaproteobacteria bacterium
TCACTACCGACTTCCATCTTGGAGACGGCATCGCCGGTATCGCTTGTCTTGGTGGTGGTCTGGTTGAAGGTGGCGGAGGCCGAACCCGTCACACCAAAGTCCCAAGCCATGGCTGGGGTGGCGAGTGCAGCGGTTGCCACTGCGGCGAGCATCAGATTGCTGAGCTTCTTCATAAGGAAATCTCCTTGATTCATGAAGGATGTTGCTGTCGTGGTCATTCACGACAACGGATCAAAAGCATGGTGCAGATGCAGGCACAGGTGCAACTGCCCTCGTGGTTTCTCTGCTTCAGAAACCGTTCTAGAAGCTCCGTAGGTGCAGCTTCTAGACCAAGAGACCGCGCAAGAGGCGGTGTAGGAGAAGGCGCTTATAAATAAGTACCTCTCCTTGCCAGTAACGGAGTCCAGTGCCCTGGCCGACAGCTGGTCCGTGGTTGTCCCCACAGGCATGATCCTAGTGGAAGCCTGAACGAAATCCCTCGAAGCGACCCCGGTGGAACCTGAGGTTCAGGCTTACGGAGTGCGGAAGTTGCTTCCCCCTTTGCGACGACCCGTCGGTCGTCAAGGAGTTTCGTTCAGGTTCCGAGCCCCCGGAGGGTCTCAAGGATCCGAGTTCATGAGACGGGTTTCCCTCTTCAGAGTCAAGTAACTAATGTAACTTTAATCGGAAAAGGTCAGCAGATTCGTCCATAAACAGCGTAGTACCGTATGGAACTTGGGTCTAAAGTGCAAGAGCCGAGTTGATTTTTTTTAATCCGGAGGCGAGTTCAGCGGGGGTGAGGGAGTGGACCAGGAGGCGGTGGGGGGCAAAGCGCTCCACCACGATGAGCACAAATTGGGGCCGGTGCCCGGTCAGGTGCTGGATTCCGGCGCCGTACCACGCGGCCTGGAGGTCGAGGTGCCGTCCTGCGAAGAGGTGGGGGAGGTCCTGAGCGGTGACGCTTCCGGTGAACTTGAGGTCAAAGACCACCTGCGCTTCGGGAGCCCAGCCGTCCAGCCGGGCCTTGCAGGCGAGTCCGTCCTGCTCCCAGAACAGCGACAGCTCGGTGATGGCGGTCTCCAGCAGGTGCCGGGCATGCGGGTGGGCCTCAATCGCTTGCTGAGCGCGGTGCAGGCCGTCCCAGAGGTTGGCCCGCAGCAGGGTTTTTCCGGTTTGCTGCTCCAGCTCACGCCAGCGCCGCTGCCCCTGGGTGCCTCGAGGACGCAGGCCATCGGGAGCGCGGTGGTACTCGGCGTAAAAGCGTTCGGGCTCCAGCAACAGGCAGTGGCCCGCGTTGCCGGCTTCCATCGCCAGACGATGCCCTGAGGCCCCAGGAGCCGAGGAGGCCAGGCGCTGGCGCAACGTGCTCTGGTTGAGTCCGGGACGTGCCTGGTAGTCCGCAAACGGAAGACCGGCTTCCATTCCAGGAACCAGAAAGGCTTGCTGCTGTTGAGGGGAAAGCAAGAGACCAGGGGGAAAGTGGCGCACCCGGATGGATTCGAACCATCGACCTTCTGAACCGCAATCAGACGCTCTATCCAGCTGAGCTACGGGTGCTAATCAAGTGGCGGAGGAGGAGGGATTCGAACCCTCGGTACAGTTTCCCATACGGCACATTAGCAATGTGCTGGTTTCAGCCACTCACCCACTCCTCCACACCTTGAAGGGGTTGGTCTGGAAAAATCCAGAACTGACTATTCTCCGTTCTTTGCCCGGACTTGTCAATGTGAATTTGCAACCAACGCCTGAAAAATCCGGAGGGGCCTCATCGGCCGGGGGGCCTCCCGTCGGAAGCACGAGGAAGGGACTGCCAGAAGGCGACAAAACTCTCGTAGCGTGAGGTCGTGATCAGGCCCTCTGCCAGAGCGTCCTTGACGGCACAGTCGGGTTCATGCTGATGACTGCAGCCCACAAAGCGGCATTGAGTCCGGAAGGGGGTGAGTTCCACAAAGAAGGTGTCGAGGTTGGCCCGGGTCACCCCTGCAGGCTCCAGCTCCCGGATGCCCGGAGTGTCCACGAGGTAGCCACCGTCCGGAAGCCGGTACATCTCAGCGAGCACCGTGGTGTGCCGGCCCTTGCCCACCTTCTGGTTGACGTGTCCGATGCGGATGTTCCAGTCTGGAAAGAGGGCTTTGACGAGCGAGGACTTTCCGACTCCGGAGTGTCCGCTGAGGACGGTGGATTGGCGCTGCAAACGTTTGCGGAGGGCGTCGAGCCCCTGTGATTCGGTGGCACTGGTGAGGAGGACTTCATAGCCGAGTCCCTCGTAGAGGGCCTGCAGGGGGGCGATTTGCTCTGGAGAGGCGAGGTCGGTTTTGTTGAGCACGATCACTGGCGTCAGGTTCCCGGCCAGTCCGGCGACGAGGAGGCGATCCGTCAGCCCCTGGCGGAAGTCGGGCTTGCGAACAGCCGCAACGATGAGGAGGGTGTCGGCGTTTGCCACCAGGATCTGCTCGGTGCTGCCTTCGCGGGAAGTCCGGGCGAGTTTGCTGTGTCGGGGAAGGATTTCGAGGATCCAGCCGGCGTCCTCGGCGGCCGAGAGGTCGAGGCGAACGTGATCGCCGACGGCCACCTTCTGGTCGTAGCGACTCGTTTCAAAGAGGTTGCCGCGGATGCGACACAGGCGAGGTTCGGCCTCTCCGACATCCACGTAGTAGAAGCTTCGGGTTCGTCTGAGGACCACGCCTGTGGAAGAGGCCATGAGCCGTCAGGCTTCGGGCTCGAAGGTTTCTCCCTCGGCCTTGTACTCGTTCAGCTTGTTCCGGAGGGTCCGGATGCTGATGCCGAGGATCTGGGCAGCGTGGGTCCGGTTGCCCTGCGTTTGCCGGAGGGTTTCAAAGATGAGCTTCTTCTCGGCCTCTCGCATGGACATGCCCACTTCAATGCCGAGCGAGGAGCGGGTGCTCGAGGCGGCTGGGCTGGACGGCCGAGCGGCAGCAGCGGCGCCTCCACCAGCGGCAGCAGCGAGGTCTTCGTTGATGCTGCGGGTGCCGGCCTGGGAGTGCATGAGCAGGTTGTGGGGCTGCACCTCCTTGCCATCGCAGAGCAGCAGCGCGCGTTCCACCACGTTTTCCAGCTCCCGGACGTTGCCGCGCCAGTTGTAGTGCATGAGCACATCCAGAGCCTCCTGGCTGATCTCCGGGCGGTCTCGCTGGTTGAGGCGGGCGTGCTTGCTGAGGAAGTAGTCGGCGAGCACCGGAATGTCGTCCTTGCGTTCCCGCAGAGGCGGAAGGGCGAGGGGGATGACGTTGAGGCGGAAGTAGAGGTCTTCCCGGAACTTTCCGGATTCGACCATTTCCAGCATGCCTCGGTTGGTGGTGGCGATCACCCGGACGTCGACGCTGATGGGTTCCTTGCCGCCGACCTTGTCGACCTCCTGCTCCTGAAGCACGCGGAGCAGCTTGGCCTGGAGCGGAAGGGCCATTTCGCTGATCTCGTCCAGCAGAATGGTTCCGGTGTGGGCCTGCTCGAACTTACCACGGTGGTCCGTGTTGGCTCCGGTGAAGGCGCCTTTCTTGTAGCCGAACAGCTCGCTCTCCAGCAGGGTCTCCGGAAGAGCGGCGCAGTTGATGGCAACAAAGGGCTTGGCGGCTCGGTCGGAGCTGCGGTGAATGTAGTGGGCGAGCAGTTCCTTTCCGGTGCCACTCTCGCTTTGAATCAGGATGGTCGCTTTGCTGTTGGCCACATTCTGGGCGACCTTGAGCAGGTTCAGCATGTCCTGATTCTGAGTGACAATGTCCTTGTAGGTCTCGGAGGTGCCCGAGGCCTTCTTGGTGGCGGGTGCTGCCGGCTGGGTGGTGGAGCCCTTGTGGTCCTTGTACGCGAGGGCGCGTTCGACCACGAAGGTGAACTGGTCAAAGTTGAAGGGCTTGGTGACGTAATCGAACGCCCCCTCCTTCATGGCTTCCACAGCCGTGTCCACCGTGGCATAGGCGGTGACCATGATCACCGGTTTGGAGGCATCAAGGTTCTTGATGTCCTTGAGCAACTCCAGCCCGGACCGTTTGGGCATGGTCATGTCGGTGATGACGAGCGAGTACTCGTTTTCCTTGACCTTCTTCAAGGCGTCCAGGGCGTTGTGCGACAACTCCACAGGGTAGCCGCAGTGCTTGAGCGTCTCCGACATGGCGATTCGCATTTCGACTTCGTCATCCACGATCAGGATTGGATGCATGAATCTTCCTAATGAGCCTATTGCAGTGGACCGGCGTTATGCCGATGGGGGTTGAACCGGGAACAGGAGGGTGAGGCGGGTGCCTGCGCCTTCCTGACTGTGTGCCTCCAAGACCGCGCCGTGGGCATCCAGGATGCGGCGAACAATGGCCAGCCCAAGTCCGGCGCCATGCTCCTTGGTGGTGAAAAACGGGTCAAAGATGCGGGGCAGCACATCTGCAGGAATGCCGCTGCCCGTGTCTTCAAAACTGAGCTCCAGCAGCTGCAGGCGGTCGACCCGTTCGCCTCCGGAAGCAAAGCGGTCCAGGATCTTGCGGTTTTCGCTCACGAGGCTGCGGGTGGCAATGTGCAGCTCCCCGGGCTCCAGCGTGGCCTGCAACGCGTTGAGCAACAAGTTGGAGCAGACCTGCTTGAGCTGTTCCTCGTCGCCAAACACCCAGGGTTGCTCCGCTTGCAGATCCAAACGCACTTGAACATGTCCGTAATCTACCAGTTGATGAGAAAATCTCAAATTCTGCTTCAGCAGCTCATGCAGATCGAGCACCCTGCCGGACTCCAGCGGTTTGGGCTGGCTGTATTCAATGAGGTTGGAGATGACGAGGTTGATGCCCTGTGTCGCTGAGGAGAGGTGTTGAAGCAACTCCCGCCCACGCTCCGAGGTGATTTCCTTCTTCAACAGTCCGGTAAACAGCTCAATGCTGCCCAGCGGATTCCGGATGGTGTGGGCCACGCTGGCGGCAACCTCTCCCATGCCAGCCATGCGGTTGCGACGCTCCGCCTCGGCTTCCAGGCGCTTCAGTTCCGTCACATCCTGCAGGTTGACAATGACCCCCGTGAGGGTGCCCTGCGGGGAACGCATGGCCGATGCGGAAAGGCGAACCCGGCGCGTGGTGCCATCCGGACGCGTCAGCTCGGCTTCTCGCTCGTGGATGCGGGTCAGCTCCTCCAGCCCCTGAGGCTCGCACTCCCAGGGGTGAACGCCTCCCCGAAGCACGTGGTGCAGCGGTTGTCGCTGGACGGCGACCTCGGTGACTCCCAGCAGCTGAGAGCCCGATTGATTGAGTGAGGTGACCTCGCCTTCAGCATTGGCAACCAGCAACCCCACGGTGGTGCTTTCAAACACGCTGGAGAGGTAGCGCTGCATCTGCTCCCGCTCGGCCAGGTTGCGCTCCAGCTCCCTGTTCTTCTCGGCCAACTCTTCGCTGAGTTCCTGCACCCGCTGCTCAAACCCACGGTAGGTCTCCTGGAGCTGCAGGGCGGTCTGGTTGAACACCTCAAACCCACGGAGCAGCTCGTCTTGAGCCGGAGACTCCGGAGTGAAGGACTTGGCGGTAGAAGGGTCGCGCTTCATGGTGAGCAGTGGATAAGGGCCAGTTTTCAGGACCCGGAACTCATGCACAAATCATGCTCATGGCTCAGGCACCTCGGCGGAAAGTCCGAAGTCCATGAACTCATTTCATTTTAAATAATATCTTTAATATCTTTTAACAATTTTAATTGCAAAATAACTTGACGGCTCGGAGGGGATGCATTATCGTTTTAGCAGACTCAGCTAGCCTCCGTGGCTAGCGCTTCCACAGCATCGGCTTTCAGGGCAATTCTGGTTTCGACACCTCCTTAAAACAAAGTCGAAGCTTCATGTACCAGAAAAATCGATGAGGCGAACGCCGAAGATGTCTGCGAGCTGATGCTGGGTTTCCGCTGAGCGGCGACCCATGACCCGGAAGCAACTCCGTTTTGACAACGTTTTAGAAGGACGTGAAGGAAGGAAATGCAGCTGTTTGATAAATGGTGGCAGCAGTTTCGAGGCGGATTGGATCACCCGACTCTGACTCCGGAAGAGGAGTTTTACAGCCACGCCCTGGATTTGAATGATTTGGAGTGGCGCATGGAAGAGTGGCAGCGTCGCCGCAATCAGCGTAGCTTCATCTAACGCCTCCCGCCTGAATGGCCTCCCACGTGTCGCGGAGGAGCACCGCTTCCGCGACATCATGCATCCGCAGCACGGATGCGCCCCGCTCCAACGCCGCCATCGCAGTCCCCAAGCTCGGAATCAAACGTTCCTGAACGCCCAACTCCCGACCCGGAGAAACACGGGCGAGGAATGACTTTCGGGAGGGCCCTACCAGCACGGGCGGGCCCAGCGCGACCAACTCCTCCAATCGCCTCACCAACTCAAAGCTGTACGCGGGGTGTCCGCTGACAAAGAATCCCAGCCCGGGATCCAGCACCAGCTGCGTCCGGGAAAGCCCAGCGGCCTCCGCGACCTGTAGGCGTTCGTTGAGGAAGGCCCGCACCTCGGCGACGACGTCTTCATAATCCGGAAACGCCACCTGCGTCCGGGCCGAGTCATCTTTTGAGAACATCAGCACCACCGGCACCTGATGCTGGGCGACCACGTGGAGCAACTCCGGATCGCCCCGCAACGCGGTGACGTCGTTGATGAGGTCGGCTCCACGAAGGATCGCCTGCTGCGCCACTTCGGCCCGCCAGGTGTCGATCGAAATCCAGGCATCGGTTTGAGAACGGAGCCGCTCAAGCACGGGGAGGACCCGGTCCAGCTCTTCCTGTTGAGAGACTCCTGTGCTTCCGGGCCCGGAGGACTCGCCGCCAATGTCAATGAGGTCGGCACCGGCTTCCACCATGGAGAGGGCGGTGGCGCAGGCCTGCTCAACGCTGGAGAAGCGCCCGCCGTCGGAAAAGGAGTCGGGCGTCACATTGAGGACCCCCATGACACGAGGCCGGTTCAGGTCAAGGGTGCGGGATCCGGAGCGCAACACGGCAGGCATGGGGTCAGGTCAGCTCGTGTTTCCAGGGTGGGTTGGCGCCTTCGCGTTCACAGACCATCCGGGCCACGCGGTTTCCGAACTGCAGGCATTCGGTCAACTCGGTGTGGGTCAGCGTCCGGAGCCCCGCCCGGGAGAGGCGGTGATGCTCATGAAGCCAACTGAGTACACCGGCGTGAAAGGTGTCTCCGGCCCCAACGGCATCGACCACTTCCACCGGCTCCACGGCGACGGTGGCACTTCCGGAGGCTCCGAAGGCGTGAGAGGCGCGGCTCCCATCGGTGATGAGCACCAATTCGGTCCCCAGAGACTGCCACTCGTTCACCACCTGCTCCAACGAGCGCCCGGGGTAGAGCCAGTTGAGGTCCTCCACGCTGGCCTTCACCAGGCCACAGTGGGTGATCCAGCGCTCCAGCCGCTGCGTATACGCGGCATGATCCGGAATCAGGCTGGGGCGAATGTTGGGATCCAGGGCAATGAGGCGGGTGACGGATTCGCGGAACATCAGGTTCTCCAGCGCGGTTGCCACCGGCTCACCGGTCAAGGAAACGGAGCCAAACTGAAGCGCGGTGACCGAGTCCGGAAGCACGGGAAGCTGCTCCGTCGAGAGGGAGAAGTCTGCGGTGTGCCGGGAGTAGAAGGCGTAGCGGACGTCTTCCTGGTCGGTGTTGACAAAGGCCAGCGTGGTGGGGCGGTCCACCCGAGGGATCAGGGACGTGTCCACCCCACTTGCCTGCAGGTGGTCCAGAAGCATCTGCCCGAAAAAATCTTCAGAGACTTGGGTATAAAAACCAACCGGGACGCCAAGGCGAGCCATGGCGACGGCGGTATTCAAGGGTGAGCCCCCGGGACAGGGGCGGTAAGCGGCTTCTCCCTCCGGAAGCTGACGGGGGACAAAGTCAATGAGCGCTTCACCGCAGGACAAAATCATGAGGACTCCGGGATAAAATTGAAGTTCTGATCAGAGCTGACAAAATCAAGAAGGGGCCTCCCAAGTGGAACGGTCGCTTTTCTGGAAAAAACGTAGTAGAACTCCAGTGTGCGTGAAAATGAGCACAAACACCAGTGGTCGTGGGGGACCGCATGAGTTCGACTTGACATGAGAACATTTAACTATTCAAATATACAAACTAGGAGATGCCTGTGAACGCGCCCATTCCTCAATGCGAAGCACTCCATGAAGACCTGAGTCGGATGTTCGGCCAGCAGGAGCAGAACCTCGGCCGAGCCGCTCAGGGGTTAAGAGTCATGGCGCACCCGGCCCGTTTGAAGATTCTTTGTGCCCTCCGGACCGGAGAGCAAACGGTTCAGAATCTTGAGTACTACACCGGGTTGCTGCAGACGACGCTCTCGCAGCACCTGGCACAGTTGCGGAACCAGGGCATTGTGACCTGCCGCCGGGAGTCGAACTACTCGATCTACAGCTTTGCCGACGAGCGGATGGTGGAGCTGTTTGAGTTGGTCAAGAGCATCTACTGCAGTTGATGGGCGCCTGAAGAGGCTGTTGTTTTCTTTTCTTCAACCCTTTGTGAAAGAGTGTCATGCAAGAAATGAGTATCTGGGGCCCGCTGATTGGAGGGATCCTGATTGGAACCGCCTCAGCGATGCTGATGTTTCTGAATGGACGAATCTCCGGAATCTCCGGAATTCTGGAAGGCGTCATCCGCCCGAACGGAAGTGAGTTTGCCTGGCGTGCGGCGTTTGTCGGCGGTTTGGTGGGCGGCGGCGTGGTGCTGTACCTGCTCAGCCCGGAGATGTTTGTGGACATTTCGGGACGTCCCGCTTACGTCGCGGGCATTGCCGGACTGCTCGTTGGGGTAGGCACCCGTATCGGAAGCGGTTGCACCAGTGGACATGGCATCTGCGGCATCAGCCGGCTGGCGCCCCGTTCCATTGTGGCCACCCTGACCTTCATGCTCACTGGAATCATCACCGTTTACCTCGTGGGAGGCGTCGCACAATGAATCAGGCACGAAACTTCAGCATCGCCAGTTTTCTGTCCGGACTGCTCTTTGCGGTGGGGCTGGGCGTGAGCACGATGACGCAACCCGGGAAGGTGATTGGCTTCCTTGACCTCTTTGGCAACTGGGACCCGAGCCTGATCTTTGTGATGGGCGGAGGCGTGGTGACCTATGCGGTCCTCTTCCAGTTCATCATGAAGGCTCCTGCGCCTCTGTTTGCGCCGAAGTTCATGGTGCCGACTCGTCGAGACATGGATGGTCCGCTGATTGTGGGATCGGCCCTGTTTGGCATTGGCTGGGGGCTCGGAGGCTTTTGTCCGGGACCGGCGCTGACGTCACTCGGCTCCTTGAACCCGAATGCCCTGGTCTTCGTGGTCACCATGATCGTCGGCATGTACGTCTCTGATCACGTCAAGGCGTTGATGTTCCGGCCTTCTCCGGCAGCATAAGGGGAATTCTTGGACTGGCTCTATCTGATTGGATTTTACGTCGTTTGGTTTGCGCTCCAGCGCTGGCTCTTGCCCAAGATGGGCGTTTCGACCTGAATGGTTCCTCAGCCACGCCGAGGTTCGGCGTCTGTAACGGAATCGACTCCGGCTCCGGAGGCTTCTGCTGAAGGCTCCCACAAGTCCTGAATCCCTGCGCCCCGAGGAGGCTTCGGCCTCCTCACCCCCCCTCGCTTCTTTCCTTCTGTTTTCGAATTCAACCAGGTTCTCCGGTCCGCTCTTCTGAGGTTCAGAAGTGGCGCTCAGGAGGCGTCGTTGCTGAGGGGCTCCGCTTCTGCCGGTGCGTCTGGAGTGGGCTCTGCAGCTGGGGCCTCGGGCATTGCTTCCAGCTCGAGTTCCGCGTCTGAAGTGGGCGCTGCTTCTGCCGGTGCGTCTGGAGCCGGGCTCAGCAGGTCCTGAGGCGTGATGCGCTGCAGGCCGAGGTCCTTCCGGACCTGATCGCCGAGGTTGGGTGTCTCGTTGGTCTGGTCGTAACGGTTCCGGGCTCGCTCGGTGATGCGGACGAGGTCCTGCTGGTTCCGGACAATGGTTGGGCGGATGAAGAGCAGGAGGTTCGTTTTGTCCACGCCGTCTGAGTTGTTCCGGAAGAGCCAGCCAATCAACGGCAGGTCCCCAAAGGCCGGAATTTTGGAGGTGACGCGGTTGGAGCGTTCGTTGATCAGTCCCCCGAGGACGACGATTTCATCGTTGCCGGTGACCACGGAGGTGTTGAGCTCCCGCTTGAAGGTCGTGATCGCCTGATCGGCGCTGAGGAACTGCTGGGAGGAGACGTTGCTGGACTCCTGCTTGATCTCGAGCCGGATGCTGTCCTCGCCACTGATCTGGGGCTTGATGGTCAGCTGAATCCCGATGTCCTTGAATTCGTACTGCGTCGTCTGGGCTCCGTTGGAATCGGTGACCGTCTTGGTGCCAATCGGAACATTGGTGGAGACGTTGATGTTGGCCTCCTCGTTGTTGAGCATCAGCAGCTGCGGATTGGCCAGCACGTTCACATCCTGATCCGTCTTGGTGGCCGTGATGAAGGCCCCAAAGCTGAAGAATTCCTGGTCACCAATGGAAATGGTGTTGCTATTGAGGACGCCAAGGGTCGCACCGGCGGCATTGGACACGGCAGAAGAGTCGCCCGTGGCCGCGCTGGTGAAGGCGCCGCCTCCGGGAAAGCCTCCGGTGACAATCCGGTTGTTGTCCGTCATGCCGGCGGCCTTCCAGTTGATGCCCAGGTTGAGGCTCTTGGTCAGCGAGACCTCCATGATGAGGGCCTCGACGTACACCTGCAGGCGCGGGACATCGAGCTGGTCCACAAGCTGATCAAAGGTCAGGAAGGTGTCAGCCGGAGCAAAAACAAGCAGGGCGTTGGTGGCGGTGTCAGCCGTGATGGAAATGTCCTGAGCCGGAGCGGCCGCGGCGTCGGCAGCGATCTGGGCCTGAGGGCTTTCCGGGGTCACCTGACGGGCCACCTGAGTGATCTGACCGGTCAGCTCCCGCAGGAGACCTGCCAGGTCGGAGGCAACAGCGTACTTGAGGGGGTACAGCTTGAAGTTGCTCTGCACCTTCCCGGTGTCCTGAAAGACGTCCAGCTGCTCCACAAGGTTGAGGATGCGGTTGATTTCGGTGCGGTCCGCAATGATGATCAGGGCGTTGAGGCGGTTTTCTTCAATGATCTTGATGGGGCTGCTGGAAGCCGTCTGGCCTTCATCCTTTCCAGCCACCACGCGATCGGAGAAGACCTTGGACAGCAGCGGAGCAATGACCTTGGCAGAGGTGTACTGCAGCGGATGCAGGCGAATCTGCACCTCTCCGGAGCCTGTTGAAGAGACGTCCAGCTCCTTGGCGAGGCTCAGGACGCGGTCGGCATCCAGTCGGTCGGCAATGACGATCAGGGCGTTGAGCCGTGGCTCGGCAATGACCTTGACCGGGCTTCCGGACGCGGTCTGGCCTTCGCCTTTTCCTGCAACAACCTTATCGGCAAAGATGCTAGACAGCAGGGGGGCCAGTGTTTTGGCCGAGGCGTACTGCAGGCGGTGGAGCTGAATCTGGCGGTTCCCCCGAGGGATGTCGAGCTCCTTGAGGAGGGTGATGACCTCCTGAGTCGTGGTCGGGTTCGCGATGATGATGAGGGCGTTCAGGGGAGCAAACGGCACCATCTGCAACGAGGCCGTCTTGGGGAAAATCTGGGTGATCAGCGGAACCAGTTGGCTGGCCTCCGAGTACTTCAGCTCATAAATCGTGCGGTCCGCGCCCTTCACCGGCACGTCGACCTGCTCCAGCAGGGCCAGCAGGTCGTTGGTGGTGTTTTGGTCAGCAACAATGAACAGGCTGTTGAGCCGGGCTTCAATGAAGAGTTTGAACTTCGGAGGCTTGCCACTGCGGACCAGGTTCGTAAACAGCTCGGTGACCGTCTTGTGAATCTCGGCGGCGTCGTTGTGCTTGACGGGATAGAGCGTCACCAGTTGCGCGATTCCTTGCGGGTCCGGGATGTCGAGGGCATCAACCAACTCCACAATCCGGTTGACGTTGGAGACCTCGTCAATGACGATCAGCATCTCCAGCGGCTCGTACACCAGCATCACGCCTGTTTTGGAGAAGATGGGCTGAATGGTCCCCTGAATGCGTTTCAGGTCGGCGTGCTTGACCCGAATGAGGCGCATGGCGTACCCCTCGCCATTGAGCAACCCCTCTTCATCTTGAGACAGCGGGAGCTTCCGGAACCGGGCATCTCCGGCAGGGAGGATCTCAACAACCTTGCCGCCCTGGTGGTCCACCATCGTCAGGCCCTGGGACGCCAGAATCTGCTCGAAGAAGAACATCGCGTCTTCCAGCGAAATGGTCAGGTTCTGCGGCGCCGTGATCGACATCTGCCCCCGGAGGTTCTGCTCCTGATAGAGGAAGACGGTGTCTGTGGCCTTGGAGATGATCTTGATGAACTCCTTGAGGACCAGCGTCTGGGGCAGGTTGATCGTGGCCTTGGAGCTGCGCTTCTGCGCCAGGGTCGGAGAAGCCGTGGCCCACCCGAGCAGAACAACGAGGAGGAAGAGCGTTAGCAGGCGGACGAGACGATTCAGGTGTGGAACAGGTAACACAGTGGGGTGCCGTCGGGTTGGGTGTGTTTTTTCAAAAATGGGGTCGGGGAACCGCATACTTTAGCGGCAGTCGCCAGCGGGTGCAAGCTGAGGGTTGCTCAGGCTTGGGTGCCTCGGATTTGCAGGAGGCGCTGGACCTGGCGCTGCTTGGCGTCGGTGTAGCGGTACGGCAGCATCATGGCAATGGCCAGCAGCAGGAAGATCCCCACTCCCGGACCAAACAGCAGCCCGAGCCACTGCAGGGTCTCCGGAGCCTGTTCCTGATTGGCCTCAAATCCAATGGCCCCCAACAAGGCGCCGGTGCCAAAGAAGGCAAGGCCCCGGGAAACCTTGGCCGCAAAGCGCCAGAGCCCAAAGTAGATGCCGCCCCGGTAGCGTCCGGACCGGAGGTGGTCGAGGTTGATGACATCCGTCAGCATGGAGTCCAGCAGCACCACCGACCCGACCAACCCGCCCAGGACGCCCCCGGCAAAGAACAAGGTGATGCCGAAGGCCTCTGCCGGCAACAGAGGGTAGACGATGCAGGTCCCGAGCCCGAGCAGCCCGGCGCCCCAACGGAGCGGCGTCAGCTTCCCGAAGCGTTCCGAGAGCTTGACCCAGAGGACAAGGGAAAGCGTGAGGATGATCATGAAGGTCATCAGCAGCAAACCGACTTCGCTCTCCGTCAGCCGGAGCCGATACAGGTAGTAGTAACGCGCCAGCGTCGAGTTGAGGGCAATGCCGGCATTCGCGACAAAGTAGGCGGCAATGAGGACAAGGAAGGCCTGGTTGCTCCGGACGGTCTGCAGGGAGTGCTTGAGAGAATCCGGGGCCTGGACCTCCGGAGGAGCAGAGTGGTGCCGGGTTTGCTGCCAGGTCAGCAGCGCTGAAAGCAGGGTGAGGGCCGCAAGGATGGCCGCAACGCTGCTCATGCCCCCTCCGGCCAACTCTCCCTCGGCGGTTCGGGTCAGGAAGACCCCGGGAATGCCTGCTGCCAGGATGCCTCCGATGTTGCCAAACGCAAACCGGAACGCAAAGAGCACCGACCGTTCATCGCGATCCTGAGTGAGGTCGCCGACCATCGCGTTGTAGGGAACGGCCAGGACAGTCAGGGCCGTGTTGAGCAGCAGGTAGGAGCCCAGCAGGTAGAAGAACGCGGCCAGCTCGCTTTCCAGAGGCGGTGGCGAGAAGAGCAGCAGCAACGCCCCGGCCAGGAGTCCGGAGCCAAGGACCAGGTAGGGGTGCCGCCCCCGGAAGCGAGCGTAGGTCCGGTCGGAGAGTTGCCCCATGACCGGGTCGGTCACTGCGTCCCAGAGCAGCCCGATGAGCCCAGCCAGCCCAGCCCAGAACGGGTCCAGCCCCACGGCGTCTGTGTAAAACGACAGCAGGTAGAGCCGCACCAGCACCTCAACGGCGTTGAGGCCGGTTTCAGCAGTAGCGTATCCGAGCCGGAGCCGCAGGGGCAGGGCAGAAGAGGGAGGCTGACTCATGGGCGGCGGGAGGAAGTCAGCTCAACCTTTTTTGTGTTGGGAACCCATGGTCGCAATCAGGTGCCGGGCGTAGTCCTGCCAGTAGCGCTCCGGAAAGGGCTGGCTGGCGAAGGTCTGCAGGTGCTCGCGCGCCAGGGCGTAGCGTTCCTGCTTGAGGTAGATGAAGCCGAGGACAAACTCCAGAAACGGGTAGCGCCCGGGAAACTCGCGTTCCAGCTCCTTCAGGTCCCGAATGCCACCTTCGTACTCCAGCCCGTCCGGATTGAAGCGGAGGATGCCTTCATAGGCGCGGTAGGTCGCTTCGTAGTCGTGCATCCGCAGGTACGTGATGCCGAGGTTCATCCGGACGTAATTCAGAGAGGGGTCAATCGCAAGGGCCCGCTGGCTGCTTTCAATGGACTTTTCGTACTCGCCGAGGAGGTAGTAGCTCCAGCCGAGGTTGCCAAACAGGTAGGGGCTGGAGGTGTACGCCGCAGCCTCCTCGTAGGCCTCGGCAGACTTCCGGACCAGGCTGAGGTCGTAATCGGCCAGCCCATCGGGTTGGAGGTGATAGCCCTGGTAATAGTAGCTGGTGCCGATTTCCTGTTGGAGGTTCCCGATCTGCCGGGCGTTTTCCGCGTGCATGAGCCCTTCTCGGAAGGTCTCAATGGCTTCGTCAAACTGCCGGGCGGTCGAAAGTCCACGTCCGGCAAGGGCGTAGTAGTCCACCTCCCGGAGGGGGACGCCTGCCGGAAGATCGCGGCTTTGCCGGAGCCAGCGCTCCAGCAACTGCTGGGCAATGTTGCCGCCTTGCTTGCCGCCGTCTTCTTGCCCAAGCAACTGCTCCAGGCTTTGCCGGAGCGAGGGCCAGAGGTCGCGGGTTCCCAGGTAGCGTCCCATGTCGTGCGAAGGCCGTCCGCTGTCCCAGAACTGATCCCAGGCGGAGCGCTCCTCGCCGGGTTGGCCTCCTCCGAGCATCATCAGGAAGGGGTCGTCCTGGCGGGGAAAGGCGGCAAAGAGGATGAGGTAGAAGCAACCGATGACCGCCAGCGCCCGGATGGCAATGAAGCGGACGGCGCGCATGTTCAGGACCGAAGGGGGCGCCTCAGGTGGGGGCGGCTCCGTGCGAGCCGCTTCTGACGCTTGCCACAGGCGCTGGGCGTCTTCCGGCTTGCCCTGAGCGAGGGCTTGATTGCCCTGACGGTACAGGCGAACGGATTCCTTCCAGGCAGGGCGAAGCGTCGGGACCTTCATGGGGCAGGCTTGACCGGATGAGCCACATGCTGCGGACCCAGCCCGCGGGCCTTGCGGCGGTTGAGCGCCCGGAGCGTCAGGATGTAGCCGAGGAGGGCTCCGGGAATGGCAAAGAACTGACTGCCGATGACCATCGGCCACCCGAGGTCCACCAGCAAGAACTTGGTCCCGTTGATCATGGCTTCCCAGGCGTTGCCCTGGGTGCTGATCTGGGTGAGGGTGTCGCGAAAGTAGTCGTAATTGAGGTTTTCAGACACCTGAAGCACCAGGCCTCCCACCATGAGGAAGGCGTAGTAGATCGGGATCACGGTGAGGGGGTTGGTGATCCAGACCATGGCGACAGAAACCGGAAGGTTGAACCGGAATCCAAAGGGACGGCAGAGCAGCCACACGCCGGCAGCAAGGTACATCTGCACCCCCATGGTGGGGGTCAGTCCGATGAAAAGACCAATGGCAACGGCCCACGCGACCTCTGAGGCTGGCGCTTCGCTGGAAAAGATGGGCGCAACGATGCGTTGGCGAAACAGGTCCCGCAGGCGTTCCAGCATCTTACCACTCACCCTGGCTGGGCATGGAGGCCCACGGCTCCTGAATCGGGAGCGCCTCGCCTTCTTGAAGCAGCTCCACCGAAACCTGATCAGGGCTCCGGACAAAGGCCATCCGACCATCTCGAGGCGGACGCAGGATGGTGACGCCTCCGCTTTGCAGGCGCTCGCAGGTCTCGTAGATGTTTTCCACAGAGTAGGCCACGTGTCCGAAGTTCCGGCCCACGGAGTAGGGCTCGTCCTGGTCCCAGTTGTAGGTCAGTTCCAGAGGCGGATCGTTCTCACTGACAGCAAGAAAGACAAGGGTGAAGCGTCCGTTTTCACTCTCCTTGCGGCGGATCTCCTTGAGTCCGAGCTGGTTGCACCAAAAATCCAGGGCGGCATCAAGGTCTTTGACACGGATCATTGTGTGAAGGTACTGCATGGGAAACTCCTTGCGGGCGGTTAACGCGATAAGAATAACGGGTTTGGGCGGGGAATGCACGTTTTGATCGTGTTGACCCGCGCCCCTGCTGAATCCGGAGGCCATGGACCTCCCGGGTCCCGCAGCGGGCTAGCTCCACCTCCAGTCAGGCCGGGCTTTTCCGGGAACCCAGAGGGTTTCTTCTTCGCCCAGCGCAACGGTCACCCAGCGTCCGGCGACAAAGAGGAAATCGGAAAGCCGGTTGAGGTACTTGATGACCTCCGGACTCACGGTGTCTTCACGGCTCAGGCGAATGACCGCCCGCTCAGCACGACGGCAGACGGTGCGGGCCTGATGCAGAAAGGCATTGAGCGGCGTGCCCCCGGGAAGAATGAAGCTCCGGAGCGGCTCCAGGTCTTCGTTCATGGCGTCAATGACTTCCTCCAGCCAGTCGGCATCCGCAGCCTCCAGCGTGACCTGTCCCTCGTACTCGTCCCCCGGAAGCGTCGCCAGCTCCGAGCCCATGTCAAAGAGCTTCTGCTGAATGGCCTCGAGGATCAGGTCCAGCTTGTCTCGGCGGACCGAGGTCTCTTTTTGGGCAAGGAAGGTGCGGCAGAGGCCCACGAGGCTGTTGAGCTCATCTACTGTGCCGTAGCCCTCCAGGCGCAGGTGGTCCTTGGCAATGCGACGTCCGCCGACCAGTCCGGTGGTGCCAGCGTCGCCGGTGCGGGTGTAAACTTTGGTGATCCGAACCATGCAATCAGGTGATTTGTACCAACTCGTCTGAGCCGTTGTGTTTCAAGAGGTGCTCCCGGAGGGACTGCTGGTCGTCCGGGGTGCGGTTTTGGCTGAGCTTGGCCTTGCCCTCCCAGCGCGTGACCTGGAGCTCGAAGCCGACAATGGCCGCGAGCATCCGGGTGATCCGGGGGTTCTTCCAGTCGGCCTGCCACGGGTCCGGGCGAGGTTCCTCGTGGGCAGCAGTGAGCGCATCCACCAGCGCCATCAGCTCCGCCTCGTCTTCCAGGATCCGCAGGGTGCCCTGAGCATGAACGGCCCGGTAGTTCCAGGTGGGAACCTGATCCGGGCTCTGATACCAGCGGGGCGAAATGTAGCCATGGGCACCCGAAAAGACGGCCAGGGCCGGGGCTCCGGTCTTCAGCAGTCTGGCATGAGGATTCGCTCGAGCCAAGTGCCCGAGCAAGCGATCTCCGTCTGCAGCGGCTTCCAGGAGCAGCGGCAGGTGGGTCACTTCCGGAACCGGCTCCCCGTTGCTCAGGAGCAGACCAAAGGGGAAGGCCCGGACCAGTTGGTGACACTGGGCAAGGTCGGGTTCGCGAAAATGCGCAGGGACGTACATGGCTGAGACCAGAGAGGGTTTTGAGTTTCTGAGGAGAATCCCTCACAATGCAAGCGTGTTCCACGACCCCGAGACGTGCTTGCCAAGAATGCTGATGAATCCGAGTTCCTCCCATGGCCCGTAAACCGTCGGGTCCACTCCGCCGCGGGTGGACCACCGGAGCCTGTGCCACCGCGGCGTCCAAGGCTGCGGGCATTGCCCTGTTCTCCGGAACCTTTCCAGAGGCGGTGACCATCCACCTCCCGAAGGGACGCTGTCCCGAGTTTGAAATCACGCACCAGGTGCTGACTGAAGGAAAGGCCACCGCCGGAGTGATCAAGGATGCCGGTGATGATCCGGATGTGACGCATGGCGCCTTGATCTGTGCGACGGTGGAGCGGGGCCTCCCCGGAACCTCCATTCAGTTTCAGGCGGGTCCGGGTGTGGGACGCGTCACCAAACCGGGGCTGCCGATTCCGCCGGGGGAGCCTGCGATCAATCCGGTTCCGCGCGAGTTGATGCGAGCCGCGCTGACCGAAGTGGCGGAGCAGTACCAGGAGGCTCCGGACCTGGTGATCACGGTTTCGGTTCCAAATGGTGCCGAGCTGGCCAAGCAGACCTGGAACCCGCGGCTCGGCATCGTGGGCGGCCTCTCGATTCTTGGCACAACCGGGGTGGTGGTGCCATATTCCTGCTCCGCGTGGATTCACTCCATTCACAGTGGCATCAACCTCGCCCGAGCCAATGCGCTTCCGCATGTGGCTGGCTGCACGGGCTCCGTCAGTGAGAAGGCCGTTCAGGCCTGGTACCAGCTTCCGGATGAGGCGATGCTGGACATGGGGGACTTTGCTGGAGGCATGCTGAAGTACCTCCGGAAGCACCCGGTGCCACGCCTGACGATTGGGGGCGGTTTTGGGAAGCTGTGCAAACTGGCCCACGGGCATCTTGATCTGCATTCCGGACGGAGCCAAGTCGATTTTCACTGGCTTGCCGATCAGTGGGGGGCAACCGGCGCTGCACTTCCGGAGCTGGCACGGGTAACCGAGGCCAATACGGCCAACGAGGTGCTGCTGCAGGCAGAAGCTTCCGGAGTCCCCTTGGCCGATCACATTGCCCGGCTCGCACAGGCGCAGGCCTACGCCGTGCTCCGGCACCGGCAGACGCAAGTGGAGGTGATGATCCTGGACCGTTCCGGAACCCTCGTGGGGCGGGCTCCTTTTGAAGAATCCGCTGAGGAATCCGCATGAACACGCTGCTGATTTTGGGAGGCACCCAGGAGGCGTATCAGCTGGCCCAGGCATTGGCGGACGCACCGGTTCCCGGCCTGCCGCAGGTCCTGACGTCTCTTGCCGGAGTGACGGTACACCCGCGCCAGCCGGCGGGCTCCCTGCGCGTGGGTGGGTTCGGAGGCGTGGCGGGCCTGAAGGCGTTTCTCCGGAGCGAGCCCATATCGAGGGTGGTGGATGCGACGCATCCCTTTGCAGCACAAATTTCTCAGCACGCCCAGCAGGCCACTACGTCCCTGGGCGTGCCCCTGCTGCGCCTGGAACGCCCGGCGTGGGTTCCGGAGCCGGGGGAGCGCTGGCTGAGGGTTCCTGATCTTGAGGCCGCAAGTGACTGGCTGGAGGCGCACCCCGGACGTGTCTTCCTGACAACCGGGGAGCGGGGCTGGGAGGGGTTCCGGAAGTGCAACGGCTCACACTTTTGGGTGCGAACCCTGAAGGCGCCAGACCCGGAGGCGTGGCCGGAAGCCGTTTTTGTCCAGCAACGGGGGCCGTTTTCTGTGGAAGCAGAGCGGGCGTGGCTGGAGGCGCAGCAGATTTCGGTGCTCGTCAGCAAAAACAGCGGTGGCTCGGCGACCCGGGCGAAGCTGGAGGCCGCCCGGCAGCTTCAGCTTCCGGTGCTGATGATTGAGCGCCCAGAGCTGCCAGACGTTCCGACCGTGGAGACGGTGGAAGCGGCGTTACTCTGGCTGCGGCGGGGCTGATTTTTTGGGCCGGAGGATGTGGGCGTGTTCAACGTGGTAGAGCGCGCTGTCCCGGAATTCCTGAGCTCCGAGCACCCGTCCGACGAAGATCAGGGCGGTGCGGCTGATCCTGGCCTCTCGGACCTGCTCGCGGATGGTGGCGAGGGTTCCGTGCAGAAACTGCTCATCCGGCCACCCGACGCGGTAAGCTACCACCACCGGGCAGTCGGCGCCGTAGTGCGGAATCAGGGTGTCCTGAACGTGCTTGAGGTTTCCGATGGAGAGGTGAATGGCCAAGGTGGCTCGGGTGCGTCCGAGGCTGTCAAGGTCCTCGCCTTCCGGCATGGCCGAGGCATGGCGACTGGTGCGGGTGGCGATGACGGTCTGGCTGATTTCCGGGAGGGTCAGCTCCTGCTTCAGGGCTGCGGCCGCGGCCGCGTAGGCAGGCACGCCGGGCGTGACGTCGTAGTCGATGCCAAGAGCGTCCAGGCGTCGCATTTGCTCGGCAATGGCTCCATAAAGCGAGGGGTCTCCCGAGTGGACTCGTGCGACGTTCTGTCCGGACTCGTGCGCCTTGACCATCTCGGCGATGATTTCATCAAGGTGCATGGGCGCGGTGTCACGAATCTGGGCGTCTGCTGGAGCGTAGGCGAGGATTTCCGGGGGCACCAGCGAGCCGGCGTAGAGGCACACCGGACAGGCGGCGATGAGGTCTCGTCCCCGGACCGTGATGAGGTCGGGCGCACCGGGACCTGCGCCAATGAAATGTACGGTCATGAGATTAGATGGACCGTTCTTTCGGATCCACCACCGCGTTGATGGCATTGATGATCCGGATCATCTCCTTGTTGATGGAGATGGGAGAGAAGACAAGGATCGCGTTGCGGCCTTCGCCGTGAATGAAGTTGATGAGCGCATTGTTCGGAAGCGCGGTCTTTTGGACCCGGAAGAAGTCGTAAACTTCTGGCTCATTCCGCTTCTCGAGCCGCAGCAGCTCATTGAAGTTGTCTCGGTTGATGTTCTTGAGCAGGTGGTTGAGCTCATGATCAAGCCCCTGCTTGAGGCGCCGGCTCAGTTCCTTGATGGGGTGCCCGTTGGCGTCGCTGGACTCGCGACGGGCGGTATCGGAGAAGATGGCAAGGCCAAAGCGGGACTGGTGAATGCAGCTGATGAAGAGGCTGTCCAAGCCCTTTTCCCAATCATTGAATTTATAAAAATGGGCCTGATTGAGAGACTGTTTTGCAGACATGAGGTTCCCTGAAGTGAGGGGGCACCCGACCTGCCTCAGGTGCGACCAGCAGGAGCAGCAAGTGCCAAACGATGAAGAAGTTTACGGCGGTTAGCTTAACGGAAACCGACTCAATCAATCAAGCACGATCCTGCCTCAGGGCTGCTGCCTCAGCGGGAGGCTGGCTTGAGGAGGAGTGGGGTGGAGAGTGGGGCCTAAGGGAACTTGCGGATACCACACGGAGGGAAAGCCGTCATACTGCTCTTGAGTGGAGCGTGTGATGGAACCCTGCTGCGCTCTCGGATCCCTTGACTGAAGGAGGTGATATGGAACAAGCAACCAACATTCTGGTCCCCGTTGACTACAGTAAGATCAGCCGGGACGTGGTCGAATTTGCCGATGCCTGGGCCCATCGAGTCGGGGCCAAGCTGCACATCCTTCATGCTTCTCCCATCCTGGATGTGGACTACTACCCGGGCACGTTTGAGCACACCTCGGAACGCGAGGATGCCCGGGAGGTGGTGCGGCTGAGTGACTTTGTCAAGGAGCTGAACCTCCAGGCCGAGCACGACCTGCTTCACCTGCACGGCACCCCCTACCTGAAGATTCTGGATGCGGTTCGCTCGACCGAGGCGGACCTGGTGGTGATGGCTGCGCACTCCCATACGCTGCTGGGACGCCTCTTCCTCGGAAGCAACACGGACTACGTGCTCCACCACGTTCAGGTCCCGGTGTACGTGTACCGGCAGCTCAAGGACCATGCGGAGAACCGCCTGGTGGTTCCTGTGGACCTGAGTGAAGCGAGCAAGGAGCTGCTGAAGCAGGCGGACGCTGTGGCACAGCGCGAAAACTGGGAGCTGCAGCTGCTGCACGTGGTGCAAACGGTGGATTACTCCTACTTCGGAGGCGAAGTCCACTGGGTAACGGGAGTCGAGATCACAGCGGATCAGGCCAAGCAGGCCCTGGAAGACTTTGTGGAACCGCTGGAGCTGCAGTCTCCGTGGAAGGCGATCATCAAGTTTGGAAACTCCACCTACCACCCGATTCTGGAGCACTGCAACGAGGTGCACCCGAAGCTGGTGATGATGGCCGGACATGAGCATTCCAGCGTCGGACGGCTCTTCCTGGGAAGCAACACCGATTACGTGCTGCACCACACGGAGTGCCCCGTGTACGTCCGGAAGCAGCCATGACTCCCTCCTTCATGGAGCTGGCGAAAGGGGCCGGCTCCATGACCTTCTCACTCTTGCCAGAGGAACTGCATGTCTGAGCATCAAGCCACGACTCGATGGACCCGAACCACAGAGGATTTCGAAATCAAGACCTTTGTCCGCGATCATGAGATGACCTTTCAGGGAGGCGCTCTGCTTCCGGGGTCATCGGCTCCCGAGTATTCGGGAGACCCCGCCAAGGTGTGTCCGGAGGAAACCTTTGTCGCCGCGTTGTCGAGCTGTCACATGCTGACCTTCCTGGCGGTGGCGTCGCTCCGCAAGTTTGTTGTGGATCACTATGAAGATGCGGCCGTGGGGTGGCTGGAGAAAAATGAGGCAGGCCGGATGGCCATGACGCGCGTGGAGCTCAGGCCGAAGATTCAGTTTTCCGGCAAGCAACCGACGGCTGAAGAGCTGGAGCTGATGCACGAGAAGGCGCACCGGGGGTGCTTCATTGCCAACTCCGTTTCCTGCGAAGTGGTCGTCGCCTCCGAGTAACCCCTTCCCTTCACCCGCTTGCTGGCTCTCCTGCAAACCGGAGGGCGGCAAAGGCTTCCGGAGTGTTGGCATCCTGCACCTGAAGCTGCTCCTGGGGTTCCGGAGTCACCGGAACGATCTCCCACCCTTCCCACAAGGCAATCGGACGGCGCTTGCCCTCTGCTCGCAAGCGAGGGGCGTGTTCCAGCACGTCGCGGCGGTACCAGGCGAGCAGCGGATTGGCAATGCCACCGTTCTTGGTGCAGGCGCCATCTGCTCCCTGTCCGGCCTGCTGCAGGCGCAGCAGCCAATCGGTCCGGAGGCGTGGCAGGTCACAGCTCAGGACAAAGACCTGACGGAGTGACGGACTCAGCAACGGAACCGCATCGGCAAGGCCCTGCAGGGGGCCCTGGTCGGCCTGAGAATCCTGCCCCCACCTGAGGAAGGCCTGAGGAAACTGGGGAAAGGAGGCCTGTGGCTGATCCCTCGCCCGCATGATCACGACTTCAGCAACCAGCGGATGCAGCACGTCCAGGAGGTGCTCGAGGAGGAGCTTCCCGTCAAGCTCAAGGAAGGCCTTGTCGGCTCCCATGCGGGTGGAACGCCCTCCGGCGAGCAGAATGGCACCGGTTTCAGTCTGAAACGGAAAGGAAGAGACAACCATGAAGACCTGCAAACAAGGAGAAAGGGGTTGCAACAGAAAACCATGTTCTCCGGGAGCCGCAAGCTCTTCTGGTTCGGAATGCTGAGGAAGTCGAGTGAGGAAGCAGAAAGGGTGCTGGAGCTACTGTCCCGCCATTGGCTTGATGGAACCATTCCACAAACCATATCAGTAGCCCCAGACAAACGGGGAAGCCAGGAATTGCTCAGCGAGCGAAGCGCTCAGGCTGGGGCTACCGTCCCGCCATTGATCCAACAGAACCACTCTGTCAAACCATGCAGTAGCCCCAGATCCAAGCATTCTCTGTCAGGAATCTTGGGGGTGCTCAGGTTCAGACTGGGGCTGCCGTCCCGCCATTGATCCAACAGAACCACTCCGTCAAACCATGCAGCAGCCCCAGAGACTGAACCTTTGCTTTTGTCGAACATCCACGACTTGGAGATCGCAGGTGAATGGGTTCGCAACCATCCGACGGGGATTACTCTGACAGAGTTGAAAAAGCGTGGCTATACGTAAAAATACTTAATTTATCTATTCTTATCCGGATAGCGTTTTTCGGACAAAATTTCTCGGAGAGAGTTGCTTTTTTTGACCATGGTTTGCAACTTTTTTCGAGCATGCGAGAATGACTCGATCTCTCTGACTCCACCCTTCTTCGCCAGTGACCACATGCGTTTCCTGAAATACCACGCCTTGGGTAATGATTACTTGGTGTTAGACGCCCGAGACGTCTCGGAGCCGTTGACGTCTCACCAGGTCCAGACGATCTGCCACCGCCACTACGGCATCGGTTCCGACGGCATCCTGCTGGGGGCTCCGGAGGCCGAGGAGGGACATTTTGTGCTCAAGATTTTGAACCCGGATGGGAGCGAGGCGGAAAAGAGCGGAAACGGGTTGCGCATCTTCGCTCGCTTCCTCTGGGATGAGGGAGTGGTGCAAAGTGCCCCCTTTTCCATCCAAACTCCTGGGGGCGTGGTGCAGGCTCAGGTTCGAGAAGATGGCCGGGAGGTGACGGTCGAGATGGGTCAGGTGTCTTTTTCCAGCGAGGTGATTCCGGTAGCAGGACCGCCCCGAGAAGTGCTGGAGGAAACAATTGAGGTGGGTGGAGAGGAATTGACCTACTGCGCCGCGACCATTGGCAACCCGCACTGTGTCGTCTTGCGGCCTTCCCGCGCCGATGAGGCCCAACGCCTGGGACCGCTGCTGGAGACCGCGCCTCGCTTTCCCAACCGCACCAATGTGCAGTTCCTTGAAGTGCGAGACCGAGACCGCATCCGGATTGAAATCTGGGAGCGGGGCGCAGGCTACACCCTGGCTTCCGGAAGCAGCAGCAGCGCCGCCGCCGCGGTTGCCCACCGACTGGGGCTGTGCGATTCAACGCTCACCGTTGAGATGCCCGGAGGAGAGATTCACATTGAAATTGATGCGGATTATCGAATTCGCATGCGCGGCGGCGTCACGCGCATTGGCGAAGGGCAGCTGGCCCCGGAAGCGTGGAGCGCTCCTCCTCAGTGAGCGCGGCTTCAGGAGTTGGCACAAAAGTTGGAAAGGTTGGGGAGGTAGGGAATTTGCGAAAGCGCGACACGGAACTCAATGGATCGACCCGGTGCCGTCGCGATCTCGCAGAAGAAAGCGCCCCCATCGAGCCGCCGCCGTTTCGTTCTGGAAGAGTGAAGCGTGTTCTTCTGAATGTCTTGTCCTGAATGGTCCCCTGTATGCAAAATCAAGGTCGGAACGTCGAAGTCCTCAACAGCCGCAACAAGGAAATCGAGTTCGAGAAAGAAGAAAACTACTTGGTGCTCTGGAGCTACATTCGCCGTCGCTACCCAGACATGGATCTGGAGTCCAAGAGCTTCCGTGACTTGATTCACCTGAAGATTCACCTGGAAGGCCCCCGGAACCTCCGTGAGTACACCGGAGACATTGCTTCGGTGCGCAAGCACTGACCCCCCGCCATCGGAAGGCGATGAGAGGAGAAGCCGTTGAGCGCGAGTTAGAGAACCGGTTCCGGCAACGGACGATTCAGGAGGCCCACCTGGCGCAACACGACCAGGAACGCACAGACGCTGTGCCGGTGCCGCCGCTGGTGTGTTCTCCCGACCTCCCCAACCCGGTTCAGGCGCACATCCAGCGCCTGCTCGCTGAGCTCGTCCGCTTTGCCGCCCAGCAGGGCTTTCCCCTCCGGAATCCCCAAAACACCGTCCGCGTTTCCACCCCGGAAGCCCTCTTTCACGAACAGGGACGTCCCGTTCCCTCCAGGCTCAAGCTCCCTGCGGTTCAACTCCGTGTGACGCCGCAACAGCGCCTGTACACGTTGCTGCTGCCGGCGGTGATGAAGAGCAGCGAACCGCTTCTGGAGGGGCTGCGCCTGCTCCTGGCTCGCTTGCTGGGCGAACAGTTTCTCGAAGAGTCGGTCTGGCCGCTGGAGTTTTATCGCGACTCGGGGCAAGTGACGGAAAGCGCCGTCAGTGTGGGAGTCGAGGAACAGCTGGCGCTGCTTGGAGTTCTGGAGTTTCCGTCTCCCACCCTGGAAAGCCTGCTCCCGGAACCTCCTGCCCGGAAAAAGGTTCCGGACTGGGTGGGCTCTCAGCGCAAGCAGCACCTGCAGGCCTGGCACCGTCAGTTTCAGGAAGACGCGCTGCCCGAGCCTTCACGAGAGGCCCTGCAGCAGATCTTCTCGGAATTCCTGACCGCCTTTCAGCACGACCGAAGCGCCTTCCTGCAGCAAGCCAGCGAGGCTGTGTGGCGACTGAATGCCCAGGCCCACTTCCTCCTTCCTCACGAAGTCCCCGGGTTCCGGCTCCTGCAGGAGCAGCGTCCGGAGCACTTCCTCCGGTCCGTTGGCATTCGTTTGGAAGAGCGTGTGGCGCTGGCGGAATTTGTCCTGGAGGCCAAGGCCTTCCTGGAGGCGGGTGCGGGAGAGGCGGTGGAGGAGTGGCGGCAGGCCTTCCGGCTGAAGTCTCGGGAGCTGCGCCAAACTGAAGGCGTGGCCACGCTCTTCATTCCAGAGGTGCTTGGGCCCGAGGCACGTCAAGCGGAGGAGCAGCAGTGGACGCTCCGGCTCCTCAAGCTGGCCAGGGAACAGCAGGTGCCAGGACCGCGGTGGCGCAAGTGGATTCCCAAAACCCGTCAGGCCTATGAACAGGGGGTGACTCAGAAGCTGTTTGAGGCGCTCCATCGACTCGATCAGCTGGCACAGCAACCGGACCCCAGTCAGAAGCTCCCGGAGCTGGAAAAGCTGGGGCACTCCCTTCGGTACCGCATCCCACAGTTCCGGGAGCTGCGGAGTGCGCTAGGCGCCGTTGTGGACGTCTGTGAGGGGCTGGTTGATGAGCCACGAGGCCAGCGGTTCTCGCTGGAGGCGTTTGGGAAGGCGTGGAGCTACGTGCTTTCCGTGGCGCTCATCCTGGACTACCATGAAGCGCATCCGGAGCAGAAGATTGTGGGCAACCAGCGCTTCAATTCAGACCGCTACCGCCAGTGGGTGCTGCAGGAAGCCGAGCGGCGTGCTCGCCTGAGCGTCAATCACTTCCACGGCGTGCTGCTGTTGCTCAAGGCGCTCTATCCGGAAACGGCGTCTGCACCAGAACACGGGTTGCCGCTTCTGCGTCGCCTGACCCTGCAGCCACTGCCGATTTTGCGCTTCTTTCTCCACCAGATCGAGACCCCTCTTCTGGAGAATCCAAAGTACGGGCTGGAATATCGTCTCAAAAAATTGGAGAATTATGCCCATGCCCTCTCCCGGGCTTATGCAAATCGGCATCAAGAGGAAATTCCCCCATGATCGGAGTCCATTCAACCCGATTGCGGTCCCTGCTCAGCTGGGGACTTGGCATCTGGTTACTGGCCGCCTGTACTACCACGGCCCCGGCCCCTCAAACCCCCCTCTACGAACGGCTGGGTGGCGAGGAAACCCTCGCAGCCCTCTCCCTGCACGTCAGTCGCGCTCCCGAACTTCAAAACGTGGTCACCCGAGAAGGCGAGCGGTTCTTCCGCATGCGCCTGCAGGACTTCCTCTGTGAAGCGTCAGCAGGACCGTGTGAGCCGCTCCGGACGCAGTCGTTTCAGCAGGAGCTTTCCCTGCGGCCTGAAGAGGGTCAGCTGCTGCACGAAGCCCTTCAGGAGGCCATGCAGGACCTCACGCTGCCTCTGGCTGAGTCGGAGGAGCTGCTCCGGGTGACGCAGCTCAACTGAGTCCGGAAGCCGTCAGGTGCTTGACCTGAAGCGACACCCGCTTTCCGTAGACCTCCTGCGTGCCCACCTCAGTAAATCCCATCTTCTCATGAAAGGCAGCGGACCCCGGATTGGGGGGCTCCGCATCAATTTCGCAGGCGAGCAGAGGCACCTGGTCGGCTAATGCCGCTCGGGTCAAGGCCTGATAGAAGTGCTGGCCGATGCGGCTCCCATGAGCTTCGGGGGCAACCACCACGCGATCCACGTAGTAAAACCGTGGGTAGTGAGAGGCAAACCAGCGGTAGTTGGGGCTGTCATAGGCGGCACCTTCCTGAAAAGCCAGGAGGAAGCCAACGACTTGCTGCGCTTGCACCGCCACCTCGTGCACAACCGCCTGCTCGCTGAGCCACTGCAGACGGGCCTCATCCAGGGGGCTGAGCCAGTGAACAAAGGTTTCATTGAGGTCAAGGATGGTGGGGAAGTCGTCTGGAGTGGCCGGTCGGAAGTGGACGGTTGCTGTCATGCGGCATCGCCTTGCAGCACGCCGTCACGGATGATGACGGTGTCGTCGAGGGTGAGGGTGCAGCCCCGGAGCGGCAGGTCGAAGTGCCCCAGGGTGTGGCGCCCGGCAAACTCATTGGCGCCGGTCGAGAAGAGGAAATTGCCGGCAAAGGCCCGCAACTCGGTGCCATTGGTGTCGCGCTGGTCATACATCGCAAGGGCCTCGTAGCGCGCATGGGGGTTCAGGCCCCAGCCCACATGCGAAACGGCATAGGCCTCCGGATCCTTCCAGGCGGCAAAGTACCGGCGCATCAACTCCGCATCCGTGCCTTCCCCCTCAATTCGGGTCACGTAGTCTTCCTCCAGCGTCAAGGTGACAGGACGCTCCAGGTACCGCTTGAAGGTCAGGTTCGCATCTCCGGCATCAAGAACAAGCGTGCCAGAGACGCTTCCGGATTTGGGGAAGATGACCACGAGCCCGGCTGGCCAGTGGGTGATAGTTCCCGGACGAGTGGTGGTGCCCCAGACCCCTGAAGCCGGTGCGCCGTTGAGGTTGATGGAAAGGTTGGTGCCGGCAGCGGAAGTGACCTGCAGGTGCTGAGCGGCCTTCGCCTGCCTGGCGGCTTGCTTCACCCGCTGCTCCAGTTCCGGAGTTGGCACCGTGCGTTCCAGGGCGTCCGGATGTTCATTGCTGATCATCAGCACCCGCGCGCCTCCTTTCAGAATGGCAGGAAGCTCCGGAGCATGCAGCAGGCCTTCCACGGTGCAATCGACCACCAGGGTGCTGGAAGCCAGCGCCTGCACAACGGGACCCAGCCCCTGAAGCGCCGCCGAAGCGCCTGTGGAACGAATGGGCACCGGTGCCGTTTGCGGCGGCGTGGGGCAGACGAGGTGAAACATCCGGGCGCCCAGACGCTGCAGCGCCAGTTCAGCGAGGTGCACGTTCAGTTCGCGGGACTGCGTTTCCGAAAGGAGCGCCACGGTGTCGTCCGGACCAACGCCACAGCCCTGGAAGGTCCTCTCAAAGGCGGCAATCCACTTTGCCTCAATGCGGTCCCGGAGCATTACTCGTCCTTTTCCCCACGCTCATAAAGCGTCTCCAGGCCCAGGCGCTCCAGGGCAATTTCAGCGCTCCAGGGCAGCATCAGGGAGCCGCAACGGCTGTCGCGGTACATGCGTTCCAGCGGCAGCGTCTTGAGCATCGAATGGCCCCCGCAGGTCCGGATGGCGAGCTGGCAAAGCTGGTTGGCATTTTCCATGACCGTGTACTGGGCGGCATAGGCTCGGAGGCGTTCTTCCTTGGTGGGGTCCACCTTGGCTTCGCTGATGACCTGGTACCACAGTGACTTCGTTTGCTCCAGCATGATCTTCATCTGGGCAATCGTCAGTTGCTTGACCGCATGCATCCGGCGCTTGATGCCTCGGGTTTCCGGGATCTCGCCACGCAGGTACTTGACGGTGAAGTCAAAGGCGCCCTGCATCAGTCCCATGTATGCCGGAGTGAGCGTCATGAACATGTGGGGCCAGCGGACTGCGGCCTGGTGGTACACCCCTGGCGGCATCAGCTGAGCCTCTTCCGGGACAAAGACATCGTGGAACAGCAGCGTCCGGGAAACGGTGCCGCGCATTCCCAAAGGGTCCCAGTCTCCCGTGACCTCAAATCCGTCAGCATCTGCAGGAATGGCCAGGTAAAGCGTATCGCGTCGACTGGCATCCGCCTTGTCTTCGGTGGCAAGGACGCCGTAAAAGTCGGCATGCCCAGAGAGGGAGGCGAAGACCTTTTTGCCGTTGACCCGCCAGCCGCCTTCCACGCGTTTCGCGGAGGTGCCAAAGGGGATCTTTCCGGAAGCTGCGGCGTTGCCTTCGGAAAAGGGCTGGGCGTAGATCTTTCCGTGATGGAGGATGCGGTCGTAGTGCAGGGAGCGGTTGCGGTGGTGCTGCTCACGCTGTGCCGGAGTGAGGTCCAGCGCGTCGGTGAGCGATCCGCTCCAGAGGGTGGAGCAGATGTGCATGTTGAAGGTCAGGGCGGTGGCTCCGCAGTAACGTCCAATTTCAGCAGCCGTCAGCATGTAGGTCTTCAGGTCGGCGTCCAGTCCACCGTCTGCTTCCGGAATGCAGAGCCCAAAGAACCCCGCCTCGTAAAGATCGTGATAGTTTTCAGTGGGAAAGCGGGCCTCACGGTCCCACTGGGCGGCTCGAGGGGCAAACTGGTGCTGGGCCAGGGTCCGGGCCCGCGCCGTCAGGGCCTGCTGCTTTTCGGTGAGTTGCCACGAGTCCGGATCAAAGATCGGGGCATCGGTTTCCAACGAGTCAAACATGTCATACCTCCTAAAAGAGCAGCACGATAGTGAAGGTGGGGTCTGGGAGTCAAGTTGATTGGCAGGGCCGTGGACTGCCGCGTTGTGGTCATCCCAGCGCAGGCGGGGCTCCAGCGAGGGA
>JAYOTF010000031.1:30227-34869 GCA_038150265.1 Deltaproteobacteria bacterium
GGGAGTCAGCGCGCCGGGATGAGCCGCAGGTTCCGGAAGCCTTCGGAGCGGATCAGCAGGGTACCAATCAGAATCAGGTTCATCAGGTTCCAGCCGATGCCGTTGAGGAAGGCCGCCTGGTAAGAGCCCGTCCAGTCGAAGATCTTCCCGGAAAGCCACCCGCCGAGGGCCATGCCGAACACGGTGGCCATGATGACAATTCCGACCCGAGCCCCCGCTTCCCTCGCTGGGAGGTACTCGCGGATGATGATCGTGTACGACGGAACGATGCCGCCCTGCGAAAGGCCAAAGACCGCAGAGACGACATACAGCGACGTCAGCCCGTCAGTCGGAAGGTACAGGATCAGCGCCAGGCACTGCAGGAAGGAACCGAGCAGCAGCGCGCGGACGCCACCAACGCGGTCGGCCAGCAGTCCGGACGCCAGGCGACTGAAGATCCCACAGGCGAGCATCAGCGAAAGCATCTCGGCTCCGACCGCCACACCGTACCCCAGATCGGAGCAGAGGGCCACAATGTGCACCTGCGGCATGGACATCGCGACGCAGCATCCGATGCCGGCAAAGATGAGCAGCACCTGGATCTGTCCGGAGGACAGGGGCGAGTGTAACAGCGGCGCTCCGCTCCCGGACGACGCCGGAGAGGCTCCGGGGGCATCGGGACGCCGCAGGAACCACGCGAGCGGCGTCATCACCCCCAGGCAGATGAGGCCAATGCCCATGTAGGCTTCCCGCCAGCTTTCTTCCCGCAGAAACGACTCAATGAAAAACGGCCAGAGGGTTCCGGCGAGGTAGTTGCTGCTGGCCGCCAGCCCAACTGCCAGCCCGCGGAAGCGCTGGAAGTAGTGGGAAATATCAGCGAGGAAGGGGCCAAAGCACACCGCACCTCCTGCGCCAATGCAAAGCTGCAGGACGGCAAAGAGCGTGATCGTCTCCACTTGGCTGGCCAGCAGGTAACTGGCCGCCAGCACTCCTCCGGAAAGGGCCATGGGACGCGCCAGCCCCATGCGGTCCACGACTCGTCCAACAAAGACGTTGCCCAGCGCAAAGCCCACCATGGTCATGCTGTAGGGAAACGAGGCTCCGGCGCGGTCGACCCCGAATTCTTGCTGCACGGCCGGAAGGACGACAATGACGGACCACATGCAGGCGTTTCCACTCATCGCAATGAGCAAACCAATCGCCAGGCGCCGCCACGACGGGGCACCATCCAGGGCAAAGGAAGGAGCAGCCAAGGGTCCTTTTTCAGGGGTGTAGGGTCACGAGGGGCCAACTCCCGAGCACCGGTCAAGGCAGGGCTGGAACCTTCAGGGAGGCGGAACGGATCAAACTTAGCAGGCCCCTTGGGGAAGATCAATTTTCATCTGAGGGATCCGGACGGAAGCCCTGAGAAACAGCGGGACCACGCCCCCAGCGTCGGGACCGGCTGAGCAGGAAATTGGCTTGTCAGCGCAGCCGGTTTCTGAGAAAATTACTGTTTTGATACCTTCTGCCTCAAAGGAGAATTATGGCAAGTGAAAAGGTGGTCCATTTGACCGATTCCAACTTCGAAGAGCAAACCAAGTCGGGCTATGCCCTCGTCGACTTTTGGGCCGAGTGGTGCGGTCCGTGCCGGATGATTGCCCCGACCATTGACAAAATTGCCGATGACATGGAGGGCAAGCTGAAGGTCTGCAAAGTGGACGTGGACCATCATCAGGAAGCGGCCATGCGCTTTGGGGTGCGCGGGATTCCGTTTGTGGTGCTGCTGAAAGACGGTCAGCCCGTTGGAAACGTGGTTGGCGCAGATCCGGGACGCATCATGGCGCTGGCTCAGCAAGCGGCGTAAGGCTTCTTGTCTTCCGGAGGTTCGCCTCCGGAATGTTCCCTCCCCGGTTCCTCCCCCTCTTTCCCAATTTCCTGCTGTGTCCAACTGGTTGATGCTCCTTGCCTACGAGGGGACGCGCTATCATGGCTGGCAGATTCAACCGGATGCCCCGACGGTGGAGGGGACGCTGGAGCAAGCCCTGTTGCGGATCACCCAGCAGACGGTCAAGGTTCAGGGAGCCGGACGCACCGACTCCGGTGTGCATGCCCTCAACTACCCCGCCAGCTTTGAGCTGAACACCTCACTTCCAGCCGACAAGCTAAAGGTCGCCCTCAACGCCGTGCTTCCGGATGACATTGCGGTCAAGCACCTGCAGTCCGTGCCACCGACCTTTCATGCGCGGCACAGTGCCTGTGGCAAGCGGTACCGTTACCTCATTCACAATCGTCCCTATCCCGACCCGTTTGGTCCGCAGCGAGCGTGGTGGCTACGCCGGACGCTGGACCTGGTGCCGATGCACGAAGCGGCACAGGGGCTGGTGGGCACCCACGACTTCACCGCGTTTCGCTCCATCCACTGCTCGTCACCGCACCCCGTCAAGGAAATGCGCGAAGTGGCTCTGCGGTGGGATCCTCAGGTGCCGGGGTTGCTGCGGCTGGAGTTTGAGGCCAATTCCTTCTTGCAGCACATGGTCCGGATCTTGACTGGGACGCTTGTGGACGTCGGATTGGGCAAGCTGGAGCCAGCAGCCATTTCGCGTTGCCTGGAAAGCCGGGACCGCACCCAGAGCGGTCAGACGGCTCCGCCGCATGGGCTGTACATGCTCCGGACGCGCTACCCGGAGGGGCTGGTCGAGTGGCCGGAGGGCGTGCTGCACCCTTAGCGGGAGCGCTGCAGCTGTTCCTCCAGCAACGCTCTTCCGGCAGCAAGCTGTTCGCGGTAGATCTGGCGCAACACGGACTGTCCCACCTCCTGATTCTGCCCCCGAAGCTTGAACCAGAGCCCCAGCGTTTTCCCCAGCGCATAGGTCGATGCTGCTGCAGAAATCCCTCCCACCACTGAACCGAATCCTGGAATCAGCTTGGCAAGCTCCCGGCCTCCGGTACTGAGGGCGACCCCGGCGCCAAGTCCGCTCGTCAGTTCCAGCAGGAGTTTTCGATTGAGCGGCTGCCCGTAGATGGAGGCAATGGTCTGGAGCAGTTTGGCCTGCAAGGAGGCGACGAGCGGCACACCGACCAGGGGGAGGGGAACGGCCCCTGCCCCTCCGGCCAGCAGGGCATAGGCAATGATGTGCGGGTGTGCCTTGCGCTGGTAGAGCTGATCGAGGGGTTGCCCCGAGGTGCGATCCTGACGCAGCAGCGCCAGGAAGCCTCCCGGAACCAGCTCTTCAAGAGCTTGCCACAGCGCGTCTTCACCGTAGTGTTCCGGAACGTAGCCATCTTCCGGAAGCGTCAGGTCCACAGCGACAAAACGAGCGGGCAGTTTCTGGAAGAGCGCCCGTTGCTTCCGGAGGGACTGGTTCAGCTCCGGAAAGTCGGGCCAGGAGTCGGTGGCATAGGGATAGGGCTGCACATGGTTGGTAAACGGCGAGGGGTAGCCATCGTGCAGAGTGGTTTGAACCACCAGCACCGGCCACTCCGGATGCTCCCGATGGATCTTCTGCAGGGGCGTCAGCACCGGCTCCAGAGCGAGATCCATGGCGCGGACCACGACCACGATCAGGTGGGCCTGGGTGGCAAACTGCTGGAGGTCCTCTTGCGGGTCATAGTCGTGCTCACCGAGGCCACGGGTATCGAGAAAACGCAGCAGGCACGATGCTTCATTCGGAAACGGATACAGACGGGAGGTGCGGGTGCAGGGGCGGAAACCGTCGCCAATTTCCGCATCTTCTGCGCCAGTCAGGGTCCGGATGAGGGAAGTCTTGCCAGACTGCGTCTTGCCCAGCAACCAGAGGACAGGGGTGGGCAGTTGGGTTTGCAGGTCCCGGAGGGTCGCTTCCAGCTCGTCGGCCTGAACCCTGGGCTGAAGGAGGGTGTCCCGGATGAGGGACGACAGTTTTTTGAGCGAGGCCATGCGCAGGTGGAAAGGGGTGAATTCCGACCAATGAGTTTAGGCCGGAATCCACTCATCTCTCAAGCCAAGACGCTTAGCGCTCGATGGGGTACTTCGCCTGCTCCCAGTCCATCATGCCGGAGCTGTTGATGCAGACGAGGTTCTCAAGGCCCTTGGCGGCAAGGGTGGAGAAGACCGACTGGGCGCGGCGTCCGGAGCGGCAGTAAAGGTAGGCCTTCTGGGCATCCTTGATGGCCGTGAGGTGATTGAGCTCCTCACCCATGGGGATGTTGACGGCACCGGGAACGTGTCCAGCCATGTACTCTTCCGGGGTCCGGCAGTCGATGATCATCTCGTTTTCCGGGATGTGCTCAAAGTGCCGGTTGAGGCTGTGCATGGAGTACAACTCTTCGGTGTGGTGGCCGAGGTCCTTGGAGATGCCGCAACCGAGGTTTGCCGGGACGGCTTCATCAATGAACTTGGGCTTTGGCAGCCGCAGGGCGTTCATGACATCGGTAAAGCCCGCTTCCGTCTGGTTGGCCGTGATGCGCGGGTTGTGCTGCTTCTCTTCGCCGACGGTGGAGACGGACTCGCCCTTGTAGTCGTGTCCGGGATAGATGAGGGTGTCGTCCGGGTACTCATAGAGGCGCTGGATGCTGCTGTAGAGCTTGGACGGGCTGCCCTGCTGGAAGTCGGTTCGGCCGCACCCACGGATGAAGAGGGTGTCGCCAGTGAAGAGCATGTTTTCGCAGTGGAAGCTTGTGCAGGCATCGGTGTGTCCCGGAG
>JAYOTF010000031.1:34879-39750 GCA_038150265.1 Deltaproteobacteria bacterium
TCCATGGCCTCTCGGAACAGGCCGAGGGAGGTCACGTGGTCGGCGTGAACGTGCGTGTCCAGGGCGTACTTGAGGTGCACGCCAAGCTCACTGATGACGCGGTGGTCGCGTTCAAACTGCTCACGGACCGGATCAATGAGAACTCCCTCCTTGGTCTCCAGGTCCCAGAGGAGGTAGGTGTAGGTCCAGGTGCTGTAGTCGAACAGCTGGCGGAAGCCGATCGGTTGGGGGGCTGTGCTCATAGGTCCTCTTTGGTGCAATATAGCGATTTGATGGAGGAAAAAAGTTGCAGAACCTCATGGTTTGCAACGCGATAAAAAACGAAATTCCGTTCCTTGCGTCCCTGAACGAAGCCCTGTTGCCGGAGCTGGGCGAGGTGCTGAGAGACCGTGGACTGGCTGAGTCCGGTGCTCTTCTCGATCTCTCCGACGCTCATTTCGGCATCAGCGAGCAGGCAGAGCATGCGCAGGCGATCTGGGTGACTGAGGGCCCGGAGTCCTTCTGCCGCCCGGATCGCATCGCCGGGGTCGCTGGTGAGGAAGTGTTCCAGGTCATCGCAGTCAAACGGGACTGGAGGAGCGGATGAAGTAGTCATGGACAGAATCTCCTGAGGAAAACGGGTCGGAGGCCTCACTTCGTCCCGAAGGACCAAGTTCCCGCCGAGACGCCCGACCCGTGATCCGGTTAGCCTTTTCCGGGCAGCATGATGTTCCAGTAGAGCCACGGAAGCACCCAGCGCTTGACCATCCACATGGAGGCCTGCTCATGGCCCTGATCCACCACGGCGCCAAAGGTTTCCTGCGGGACGCCATCGTAGTCGAACTCTGCCATCAGCACCTTCCCGTAGTCGGTGACCAGGGGGCACGAGGCATAGCCGTTGTAGTGGTCCATGACGATGTGGTTGTTCATGACTGCGACCACGTTTTTGGCAACCACGGGGTACTGCTTGCGGATGGCCGCTCCGGTTTTGGAGTTGGGGGAACTGGCGGCATCTCCCAGGGCAAAGATGTTCTTGTACTTGCGGTGCTGCAGCGTAAAGGGGTCCACATCGACCCAGCCGAAGGGGCTGGAGTCGGCAAGCGGGCTCTTCTTGATGAAGTCCGGAGCGCTCATGGGAGGAACGGCATGGAGCATGTCGTAGCGCATGACCTCCTCTTCGCCGGTTTTCAGGTTCTTGAAGACGGCTTCATCGGCCTCTCCCCGGACTTCCACGAGCTCATGCTCATAGGCGCATTCGATGTTTTTCCGGGCAGCAACACGCTCCAGGCCTTCACGGTACTTCTGGATGCCAAACAGGTTCGGCTTGGCGGTCGCAAAGATGACACGACTGCCGTCACGCATGCCGTGCTTGCGGAGGTAGTCCTCTGAAAGGTAGAGGGCCTTCTGGGGGGCGCCCGGACACTTCACCGGGGCCGTGGGCATGGTGAAGATGGCGGTTCCGCCCTTGGGGAAGCGTCGCAGGGCTTCCCAGGTGGAATCGACGGTGTTGTAGTCGTAGTTGCAGCAGACCTTGCCGTTGCCGATCGCCTGCTTGAGGCCGGGGATGTGATCCCAGTCAATCTGGATGCCGGGGCAGACGATGAGCATCTCGTAGCTCAGGGTGCTGCCGCTGGCGGTGGTCAGCTGGTTGTTGTCCGGATCAAAGGTACTGACTGCATCCCGGATCCACTGGACGCCACTGGGGATCACGCTGGACATGGACCGGCGCGTGGTTTCCTTGGGGGTGACGCCCCCGCCGCTCAGGGTCCACATGGGCTGGTAGTAGTGCCACTCGGCGGGCTCGACAATGGCGATGTCTGCCGAATCCATGAGCATCTTCAGGCGTGACGCCACGCTGATGCCGGCGGTGCCCCCGCCCACAATGAGGATCTGATGAGAGTTCGGGGTTCCTGTCTGAGTCATATTCCTCCTGAGGTGAGTTTACAAAACGGTTTCTTTGAGGAGAATGAAGAGGCCCATGACCAGGACAAACCAACCAAAGATCGGCTTCAGCTTGTTTCCGGAAATGTAGCGCCCAAGGTAGGATCCCCCCAGAATGCCCACCGTGGCCAGCGCGGAGAAGATGAGCAGGAAGGTCCAGTCAATCTCTCGCGAGCCCAGGTCTCCAAGGAAGCCGAACAGGGACTTGAAGGCGATGATCATCAACGAGGTCCCCACCGCCTGTTTCATCGGGAGCTTGGCCAGGACCACCAGGGCCGGGATGATCAAGAATCCTCCCCCGGCTCCGACAAATCCGGTCACGCCACCGACCAGCAGGCCTTCTGCGCCAATCAGCGGATAGTTGTACTGCAGGGGGCCGTCGGCTTCCTGCTGTTTGTTATCGCGGATCATGGAAACAGACGCAAGGATCATTACAATCGCAAACACCGCCATCACCAGGAGCGCCTTCGTGACCTCAAACTCACCGACGGTGAAAATGATGTCGGGCAGCAGGGGCACCCCAAAGCGACGCATCAGGAACACTCCGAAGAAGGCCGGGACGGCAAAGACAAACCCGGTCCGGAAGTCCACCAGCTGCTGCTTCATGTAGCTAAACGAGCCCACGAGCGCCGTCAGGCCCACCACAAACAGCGAGTAGGCGGTCGCCAGCACCGGGGGAATGTCGAGGAAGTACACCAGGATCGGCACGGTCAGGATCGACCCTCCTCCTCCGATGAGTCCCAGGGTGATGCCCATGACGATGGCGCCCAGCCATCCAAGTATGATCATAAAGTCCATTCGGTTTCCTTTGCTAAGGTCGACTGAAAAGTGAAAGATGAGGTGAACCATGCTGACGCCGTGGTTGAGCGGTGCATCAACATTTGAAAATCAGTATATTTGAATATTATAATTTATCAATAGTAAATTTACGGAATTTTCAGGTGGGTTCCCAGGTCGGCGGCTTGCGTCTTGTGCCCAGGCCCGAACAATGGGGGAACCGGGCGTCAGGCGCCCCATGCAGACTGACTCGGAGGCAGCAGGAGGAGCAGCAATGGAGTGGCAGGAGGAACGTGAGGCACCGGCGGCAGGAACCGTCCTCTGCGACCTGGAGGAAATTCCGGATGGAGAAGGCAAGGAATTCCGCTTTGGCACCGGACGCTTCCCCTTCCGGATGTTTGTGATCCGTCGCCAGGAACAGGTTTGGGGCTACCTCAACTCCTGCCCGCACCTGCGGGCGCCCCTGAATTTTCGTCCAGATCGCTTCCTGACCTACGACCAGGAGCACATCCTCTGTGCGGTGCACCACGCGCTGTTTGAGGTGGAAGACGGGTTTTGCGTAGATGGCCCCTGTGCGGGGCAGAGCCTGATCCCGGTGCCGGTGGAAAGAGTGGGGAATCAGATCCGGATCGCAAAAGACGAGAAATGATTGTACGCTTCTTGCTTTCGGCATCCCATGGAATGAACTGCTTTGTTGAACCTCGTATGTCCCGGCTTCTCATGCCCCGCTTCTTGTCCCTGTTTTTGATCGTCCTCCTCAGTTGGGGAAGCTCCCTGGCCTTCGCTCAGTCCTCTGGAGGTGATTTTGAGATCAACTCCATCATCCTCTCGCGCAACTGTCCGCTTCCGGATGGGCCAGACCTGACGCTCCGGTCTCCTGAGGCGATCCTGCAGGCGAATGAAAACCCGGAGTGCCCGAAGTACAACGACCTGCAGCTCATTCAGGTCACGCTGACCAACCTGGGGGCACGGACCCGGAGCATCGGGCTGGAAGTGCTGGTGACGATTGACGACAAGCCTCAGCCGAAGAAGTCCTACCGCAAGGTCTTCACGATCCCGTCCTTCGACCTGGCCCGCCTGCTTCATGACATCAAGCTGGACGCTCCGGGACTCTACAAGATCTCGGCCCGGGTGTGGGACACGGACTTCAAGCGCCTCTACGACCAGACCCGTGCAGGAGAGGAGCGCCGCTTTTACATTGCAACCGAACAGGACCTCGAAGACGCCCGAAGCGTGATGTCCGGAGGCGGCAGCAAGGGGAACCGTCGGCCCATTCCCCTCAAGTTTGACCCTCCGGACCTCCGTTGGGAATCCGCGCAGGTCATTCCGCAGCACATGCTCCGGGGCGAAGTGATGCGCATCCGCCTGAACCTCATCAACGTGGGCGGAGACATCGTCCGGGGCATCAAGTCGAAGGTTGAGTTCTTCAACACCCGTCAGCCTCTGCGTCGCAGCGCCATTGCCTTTCCCGAGACCTCTGTGGCGGCTCCGGGAGAAGTGATTACCTATGAGTTGGAGTACATCCTGCCAGATGACCAGCTGCTCGGGGAGTACAAGATCATTGCGGAAGCCGACCCCGACAAGACCATTGAGGAGCTCAATGAGGAGAACAATGTCATTGAGTCCAACATCCTGCGCCTGAGCGATATCAAGCTCCTCCTGCCTCCGGAAGATCACGTGTTTGACGAAGCCGGCCTCTTCCTGTTGCAGTGGGACAGCCTGGCCTTTGGTGAGTTCAAGGTGCAGATTGGGGTGGATCCGAAGTTTGAGGACGCCGGCCTGTACTTCGACCTGCCCCAGGGAGACCGCTGGATTGCCGACAAGGAGCTGGTTCCGCTCTCTGGAGAGCTCCCGGGCATGGCCATGGGCCTGATGCAGTCAACGGGCAACAACAAGCTCTACTGGCGCGTCATCGGGCGCCAGGCCAGCGGACGCCAGTCCATGTCCGAGGTCCGGAGCTTCAGCATCAAGCCTTCTCGCTGATTCTCATCGAACCGGCTTGCTGCCTGGTTCCGGGCCATCGCCTGAAGGGAGGCAACCGGCTCATCTTGAAAAAATAGTCGTGACTCGCTGGATGGATTCCCTCGCTGGAGTCATGAGTGGACTGAAAGGTCCGTCCTTCTCGCGAAGGCGAGAATCCAGTCAAGGAAGCGAAGGCACTCCATTCAAGGACT
>JAYOTF010000032.1:0-38917 GCA_038150265.1 Deltaproteobacteria bacterium
AGACTCCGTTTCATTGGTCACTGATTCCTCATTGTTTTGAGTCATGTTTGGGTGGATCCTTGAGTTCGTCTTCGAGCTCCTGCTTTGCGGCAGCAAGCTCCTGTTTGGCCATTTCGTGAAATTCCTCAAGAACCTTTGATTCAACCTTGCTCACTCCAGAGGAGTAGAAGAAGCTCCCGGACGCGTCTGCAATCGCAGTGGCCAGGCGCTCCAGGTCTTCGTTAAACTCAACGGCACTCTGGTGGGGAAGGCGACGGTTGATGTACTTCATGATGCCACGCATCCAGTCGTCTTCACGGTTGAGGGTGCCTCCTCGCAGGCGCGCCAGGAGCGCGTCCTTGGACTCAAAGGTTTGCCGGAACAACCAGCGGCTGTATGGGGTTTTGCAGTACTTTCGCTGCTCAATCCATTGAAAGAAGACGCTGAACTCGTCGTCGTCCATCGTCCCATCGGCTTCTGCCACCTTCAGGAAGATCAAAAAGGGAAGCTCCTTCATGGCAGCTTCCCACTGATCCTCCTCACTCTGGTTCTCAGCAGGTTTTTCGGCCTCTTGCTCTGGTGAAGTTGCAGTGGGGTCTTCGCTCATGAGTCTCACACAAAAGGTTGAACAAACCTCCGCCGCCCTCGCAAGTTTGACGGCGAGCAACGCAGGCGGCTAAACTGTTCCATGAATCCGGACTGCGTTTGCCCGGTTTTCGTGAGGACACTGGCTGCATAAAACGTGCGCAACTTTTTTCCTCCAACCACATTTCGCGGAAACCATGCCAGAGCCTTGCCTGCCCATTCAACCGCATCAGCGGTTTCGTTTTGATGTAACGCGTTTCAAATTACCTGTTTTCCGCTAAAAAGCAATCGTGATCCCTTTTGTTGTTGCAAACGTTTACAGCCGGACGTGGGAAGCCCTGACGCATCCGGACCCCACCACCAAAGTCACCCTCACGACTCAACTACGCACCGCCTGGGAAGCGGGCCAGCTGAACCGAGACCCGACTCCCGTGGAAGCCCTTCCGGTTCCGGGACGTCCGGAACGTCCGGAGCTGGTGCTGCCCCGGAACCTCAAGAAGCGCAAACTCAGCACCCCGGAAGGCCGCGCCGTGCTGATTCATGCCCTGGCGCACATTGAGTTCAATGCCATCAACCTTGCGCTGGATGCCGCCTATCGCTTTCAGCAGCTGCCGGATGCCTACCTCTCAGACTGGCTTCAGGTGGCAGCAGACGAGGCCCGGCACTTCGGGCTCCTGCGGCAGCGACTTCAGGCGCACGGCTTTGACTACGGCGACTTCCCGGCCCACAACGGCCTCTGGTCCATGGCCTGCAAGACGGCTCACGACCCGCTGGAACGCATGGCGCTGGTGCCTCGGGTCATGGAAGCCCGCGGGCTCGATGTGACCCCGGGAATGATCACGCGCTTTGACGCCCTGGGCGATGCCGAAACCGCCGACGTCCTCCGGATCATCTGGCAGGATGAGGTCACCCACGTGGAAATTGGCAACCGCTGGTTCCACCACCTCTGTCAGGAACGCGCCCTCGACCCCGAATCCACCTTCTATGCGCTGGTCGAGCAGCACATGCCCGGAGGCCTGCGGGGTCCCTTTCACCTGGAAGGTCGGCGAAAAGCCGGGTTCTCTGAAGCCGAGCTGGAGCGCCTGCAGGTCCAGGCAGCCATTCCCGCCTTGCACTCCTCTTCCGGACCGGTAGCTTGAACCTCGGTCTCTCCGGACGTTCGCGCCCGGACTTCCTTTCCTCGCAAGATGACGTCCATGCCCACGCTGTTTGCCATTGATTCCATGGCGGTGCTGTACCGCGGTTACTTTGCCATGATCCGCAACCCGCTGATCAACTCCAGGGGGCTCAACACCAGCGGCATCCGGGCAGTCTTGATGCAGATCATCAAGATCATTGAAGAGGACCGGCCCGAGTACCTTGCCGTTGCCTCCGATTCCAGCGAGCCCACGTTCCGGCATGAGCGCTTTCCCGCCTACAAGGCCACCCGCGAGAAAATGCCCGAGGACCTCGTTGCCCAGTTGCCCTACCTGCCTCGCCTGGTCGAAGCCCTCCAGCTGCCGTACCTGATCCTTCCCGGATACGAAGCGGATGACATCATCGGCACCCTGATGCGCTGGTGTCGCGAAGCCAACCTCCACGGTGTGATGGTCACCAGCGACAAGGACTACCTGCAGCTCGTTTCCAAGACCACGGAAGTCCTCGACCACAAGGGGGACCGCCTCGGCCTGGCTGCGGTTCAGGACCGCTTTGGGGGCACTCCGGAGCAGGTCATTGAGGTCCTTGGCCTGATGGGAGACACGTCTGACAACATTCCCGGCGTCCGGGGCGTTGGTGAAAAGACCGCCGTGAAGCTCATTCAGGAGTACGGAAGCATTGCAGGCGTTTATGAAAATGTCGCCGCCATCAAGGGGAAGCTTCAGGAGAAGCTCCGGGACGGTGAAGCGGACGCCTGGCTGTCTCGGGAGCTGGTGACCATTCATCAGGAGGTGCCGCTTTCCTCAACACTGGAAGACCTGCACCTGGGTCAGACGAATCTGTACGACAACCCGGACTTCCACGCCTTGCTGGAAGAGCTGGAGTTCCACACCCTCCTCAAGCGATTTCAGAAGCAGTCCAGCTCCGCCCCAACCCCCCGGCCCAAGAAGCCCGCTCCGCCTCCCGAGCCTGTTGAAGCACCGCAGGAGCCCCTGCAAGCGGAAGCGGTGCTGCTTGAGACTCCGGAGGCCTTTCAGGAGTGGCTGGCGGCTCTGCCTCCGGATGGGCCAGTGGGGCTCGCTGCGCTTTTTTCAGACGAGCACCGGCTCGATGGCGTGCTGACGGGGCTGGCGATCAGCGCCCAAGCCGGAACCGCCGGCGTCGTCCGTACCCCTGAAAACCCGGGCTGGAAGCCGGCACTGCAGGCGTTTTTCTCCAGCGCGCGTCCCAAAAGCGTTCACGACAGCAAACGCCTCCGGCATGGCCTCCGGGCCTCTGGGTATGAACTGGCAGGCGTCCAGTTTGATGCCCTGATCGCCGCCCACCTGGTGGACCCACTGGAGCGGAAGTTTGACCTCGACCGTCTGATTGGACGGCGTCTTCACAAAACCCGGACGCCTGCCGAGGAGGCTCCGGCAGACCAGCAGCTGGAACTGCTCCCCACCGTGGACCCAACCCTCACCCGGCGACTCGCTGAAGACGCGGTGGCGATCTGGGAGCTGCAACAGGCCCTCACGCCCCAGCTGCAGCAGACGGGACAGCTCGCCCTCTTTGAGCAGATTGAACTCCCCCTCGCTCAGGTGCTCGCCGAGATGGAGTGGGAAGGTGTGGCACTCGATGTCCCTGGACTTCAGGAAGTGTCTCAGGAGTTTGACTCTCGCCTGGAAGCCTTCCGGACCCGCATCCATGAACTCGCAGGAACGACTTTCAACGTCAACTCGGTTCCGGAACTGCAGACCGTGCTTTATGAAAAGCTGCGGCTCCATGAGCAGTTCAAGGTCAAACCCAAGAAGATCAAGATTGGCCTCGGCCTCTCCACTGATGAGGAAACGCTCGAGAAGCTCGCAGAGCATGAACTGCCCCGGACCCTGCTGGAATACCGGGGCATCAACAAGCTCAAGAGCACCTACGTGGATCAGCTCCCGACTTACGTCCACGGGCGCTCCGGACACCTCCACACCACCTTCAATCAGGCAGCCACAGCGACCGGACGCCTTTCCTCCGACAGTCCCAACCTGCAAAACATCCCCATCCGGACTGAAGAAGGCCGGCGCGTTCGGCGGGCCTTTGTGGCATCTGGCCCCGGACGGGTGCTGATCTCTGCCGATTACAGCCAGATTGAGTTGCGCGTGGTCGCCCATTACTCCAAAGACCCCACCTTTCTGGCAGCCTACCGAGACGGCCTGGACATCCATGCCCTCACCGCGGCAGCCATTTTTGAAGTCCCGGAAGCTGAGGTCACGCGAGAAATGCGCTCTGCCGCCAAGGAGGTCAACTTCGGGCTCATCTACCGCATGGGCGCAGACCGGTTGGCCCTGGTGACCGGGCGTTCCAAGGCCGAGGCCAAGGCCTTCATTGAGCGCTACTTTCAGCGCTACAGCACCATCCACGCCCTGCAGGAGCACTTTCTGGAAACCGCCCGCAAGGAAGGCTACGCCCAGACCTTGCTGGGGCGCCGACGCCCGCTTCCGGAAATCAATGGGCGTGGCCTGGCCAAGAGCCTTGCAGAAGGCGGAGCGGTCAACACACCGATCCAGGGCTCTGCTGCCGAGATCATCAAACTGGCCATGCTGGCGATTGATCGGCGCCTCCGGGAAGAAGGGCTCCGGTCGAAGATGGTCCTCTCGGTTCATGACGAAATCGTCCTGGACGCCTTTGCAGACGAGGCGGAGGCTGTTCAGCAACTCGTCAAAGCCGAAATGGAGCACGTGCTCCTGCTGGAAGTCCCGCTGGTCGCTGAGGTCGGCACCGGCGCCAACTGGCTGGACGCCCACTGACCTCCGGGCTTCGCAACCGCATCAGGCCCCAATCAGGGAGAGAGACAATGCAAGCAGAATGCGTGGTGGATTGCCGGTGCATGCTCGGCGAGGGCATCATCTGGGATGCTGAAAGTCAACGGCTGTGGTGGGTGGACATTCCCTTGCCGCAGCCCCGGATTCACTGCTGGGACCCGGCTTCTGGCGAACACCAGTGCTGGGATGTTCCGGAAATGGTGGGCTCGCTTGCCGTCTGCGAAGATGGCTCCCTGCTCGTCGCCTCGCACTTCGGTTTGAACCGTTTTCATCCCGACCCGGGCAAGCTGGAACGCCTCAGCACCCCGGAAGCCCACCGGCCACAGAATCGTGCCAACGATGGCAAGTGCGACCCACTTGGGCGGTTCTGGTTTGGAACCATGCAAAACAACATCGGCCCCCGTGGCGAAGACATTCCGCTCACGGAGCACTCCGGAACCCTCTACCGCACTGAGAGCGACCTCAGGGTGCATCCGGTTGTCTCAGGCATCGCCATTTCCAACTCGCTGTGCTGGAGTCCGGACGGCACCACGATGTACCTCAGTGACACCGTCAGCGGCTGGATTGAGGCCTTCGACTTTGACCTGGCTTCCGGAGCCGTTTCCGGGCGCCGACGGTTCGCCTCTGCTGAAGGGAAGGGCTTTCCAGACGGCGCCACCACAGACTCTGACGGAGGCGTGTGGAGCTGCCGCTGGGGCGGTGGGCAGGTGCTGCGCTTTGATGCCTCTGGAGCCGAAAGCGCCGCCGTCCCCCTTCCGGCCCAAAACGTGACCTGTGCCACCTTTGGGGGTCCGGATCTCGACACGCTGTACATCACGACGGCTCGGCAGGCGACCCCGGCGGCGGTGCTGGAGGCGCACCCCACCATTGGGGGGATCTTTGCGGTGAAGCCGGGCGTGACGGGGTCAGCGACCCCACGATTTCGGGACGCTTCCCGGCGTTGACCCCCAGTGAGGCTGCTTGGTTTTTCGCATGGGCTTGTGTATCCTGCCCGTGTCACCCAAGCGGTGTGCTGTCTGAACCAATCGGCTTTAGGAGAATCCATGCTGATGCGTTTGCTTGTGCTGTTGCTCCTCCCCACCACGGTGTGGGCGCAGGGAATTTTGGAGACGGAGTCCATCCGCCAGCGCCTCTTTGACCGAATTGGGAACCGTGACTCGCAGTCTGTGGTTCCGGAGATGCTGGAAGGCACCCTCGGACGCGTGACCGACTCGGAAAGCGTCTGGGTCCGCATTGACGACCGGGGCGAGTTCCGGAAGTGGACCTACAAGCTCTCGAAGAGCAGCCTCAGCCTGCCTCGTCAGGAAATCCGGATCTGGCTCCAGCACGTCTCGCCCGATCGCTCGATCAGCCAGGGCAAGGAGTACAACGAGTGGTTCAAGAAGAAGGCGGCCTTTGAGCTGGGCAAGACCTTCTACAACCGCCACGTCCGGGTAGAATACGACTACTCTGAAGTCACGTACCGCCTGACCGGCATGGTGTGGTCCGGACGTGACAGCCTGAACCTGTGGCTGGTGAAGAACGGCTGGTCCTTCTACCTGCTCTCTGATGAGCCCCCTCCGGAGCATGGCGACTTCCTGGCCGCTGAAAAGCAGGCACAGCGGGCACAAGTCGGCTTGTGGAAACCCGAATTGCAGAAATGACTCCCGGCCCGGAGGCTCCTCTTTTGTCCGGATCCAAGGATTTCAATTGAACCTTTTTCTGCATTTGAGTAAATCTTTGTGCTTGCTTGATGCAGTCTTTGTGTTGAGTTGACCCAATTTTCCTTCCGAACTGCCCCCAGTTCGGGCTCACTGATCACTAGGAGAGATCTAATGAAAAAAATCCTCTCAGGCTTGCTCTGTGCTGGGGCGCTGGCGCTTTCTGCCACATCGGCCATGGCCATGAAGCCCGCTGTGCTGTTTGACATGGGTGGTAAGTTTGACAAGTCCTTCAACGAGGGAATCTGGAACGGCGTGGAGCAGTTCCGGAAGGAAACCGGCATCAAGTACCGCGAATTCGAGGTGCAGCAGGAAGCCCAACGCGAGCAGTTCCTGCGCAAGCTCGCGGAGCGCTCTGATGTGGTGATTGCCGTTGGCTTTGGCCAGGCGCCCGCTCTGGAAAAAGTGGCTCCGGAATTCCCGAACGTCAAGTTCAGCATCATTGACATGGTCGTCGACCTGCCGAATGTGCAATCCATTGTCTTCAAGGAGCACGAGGGCTCCTTCCTCGTGGGCGCCCTGGCCGCCCTGAAGAGTGGCTCCGGCAAGGTGGGCTTCGTTGGGGGCATGGACATTCCGCTGATCCGCCGGTTTGCCTGCGGCTACGCACAGGGGGTGAAGCACATCAACGGCGGCGCAACCGTGTACTCAAAAATGACCGGCACCACTCCGGCGGCCTGGAATGACCCCACCCGCGGAGGCGAGCTGGCCAAGAGCATGTACGACAGCGGCGCCGATGTGGTCTATGCTGCCGCCGGCGGAACCGGACTCGGAGTGCTGCAAGCTGCCGCTGACAACAACAAGCTCGCCATTGGGGTGGACAGCAACCAGAACCACCTGCAGCCAGGCTTCGTCCTGACGTCCATGCTCAAGCGCGTTGACGTCGCCGCCTATGAAGTCTTCCGGACCGCCAACGAGGGCACCTGGAAGCCAGGCATCAAGGTCCTTGGCCTTGCCGAAGATGGCGTGGGCTGGGCGCTGGACGAAAACAACGCCGGCCTCGTCAGTGACGGCATGCGTGACCAGGTGGAGCAGATCCGCCGGGACATCATTACCGGAAAAATTGCGGTGCATGACTACATGGCAGACAACAACTGCCCCGTCGCCACCGAGTAACCTCCAGTGAGGCCGGGACCCTTCCCGGCCCTCCCCCAACTCCTGCCGGCAGCTTCATGCCTCGTCAAATCATCATTGATACCGACCCGGGACAGGACGACGCCCTGGCCATCTTGTTGGCTCTGGCCAGCCCTGCTGAGCTGGACGTCCTGGGCATCGTCACGGTTGCGGGAAACGTTCCGCTGCCGCTGACGTCCCGGAACGCGCGCGCGCTGGTGGAGCTGGCCGGACGCCCAGAGGTTCCGGTGTTTGCCGGCTGCCCTCGCCCCCTCATGCGCCCACTGGTGACGGCCGAATACGTGCATGGCAAAACGGGGCTGGACGGCTGGGACGTTCCCGAGCCCACCCTCCCGCTGCAGCCGCAGCATGGCGTGGACTGGCTCATTGAGACGCTGCTGGCCGCTGAAGACAACGCCATCACCCTCTGCACCCTCGCGCCGCTGACCAACATCGGCATGGCCATCGCGAAGGCCCCGGAGATCCTTCCGAAGATTCGGGAAATCGTCATGATGGGAGGCGGCTTCTTTGAGGGGGGGAACATCACGCCAGTTGCAGAATTCAACATCTACGTCGACCCTCACGCTGCGCAGACGGTGTTTGCCTGTGGGCGCCCCCTCACGGTGATGCCCCTCGACGTCACTCACAAGGCCCTTATGCCCAAGCCGTGGCTGCAGGCCTTGAAGGAACTCGACTCCGCTGTCGGACGTGCCACCAACGGCATGCTGACGTTTTACGAGCGCTTTGACGTTGACAAGTACAACAGTTCCGGCGGGCCGTTGCATGACCCAACGGTGATCGCCTACCTGCTGCAGCCCGAGCTGTTCTCCGGGAAATCCGTCAATGTCACGGTGGAAACCGGATCGGAGCTGACCCTGGGCATGACGGTGGTCGACTGGTGGGGCGTCACGGATCGTCCGGCCAATGCGCAGGTGATGAATCAGATTGACGCCGACGGCTTCTTCACCCTCCTCCTTGAGCGGCTGGCCCGCCTCTGATTGCCATGCCTGCCATTGAACTCCGTCACATCCACAAGCGCTTTGGCGCCGTCCAGGCCAACCAGGACGTCAATCTGGTGGTGGAAGCCGGAACCATTCACGGCATCATCGGTGAAAACGGCGCCGGCAAGTCCACGCTGATGAGCATCCTCTACGGGTTCTATCAGGCCGATTCCGGAGAGATTCAGGTCAATGGCACCCCCACCCGCATTGCTTCCTCACAAGATGCGATCCGCGCTGGCATTGGCATGGTCCACCAGCACTTCATGCTCGTTGACCCCTTCACCGTGCTGGAAAATGTCGTCCTGGGCGCCGAATCCGGTTTTTCACTCGACCACTCCCTCCGGACCGCCCGCACGGCGCTGCTGAAGCTGGAGCAGGAGTATGGGCTTGAGGTGGACCTCAACGCGCAGGTAGACAAGCTGCCCGTCGGGTTGCAGCAACGTGTGGAGATCCTCAAGGCGCTCTACCGTGGAGCCGACATCCTGATTCTGGATGAGCCCACCGGAGTGCTGACGCCTCAGGAAGCCGATGAGCTGTTTCGCATCTTGGCCGAGCTTCGCAAGCAGGGGAAGACCATCGTCCTGATCACGCACAAGCTCCGGGAGATCATGGCCATCACCGACGCGGTCTCGGTGATGCGTCAGGGACAGATGGTGGCGCACCGCAAGACTGCCGAGACGCATCGCGAGGAGCTGGCGGAGCTGATGGTTGGCCGCAAGGTCCTCATGGAGCTCGACAAACAGCCGGCCCAGCCCCGCTCCACCGTTTTGCGCGTGGACAACCTGTCTGTCACCGGAGAAGACGGCGTCAAGCGCGTCAAGGATGTGAGCTTTGAGGTCCGGTCCGGGGAAATCGTCGGCATCGCTGGCGTTTCCGGAAACGGGCAGTCGGAGTTGCTGGAAGCCATTACCGGCATCCAGCCGATCCAGTCCGGAAGCCTTGAGCTGTCCGGACAGGTCATTGACGCCTCCCACGGCCTCACACCGGCCGACATGCGTCAGCTTGGCATGGCGCACGTTCCGGAAGACCGGCACCGCATGGGGCTGGTGACGTCCTTTCCCGCTTACGAAAACGCGGTCCTCGGGTACCACCACGACCCGAAGTTCAACGGCACGATCGAGATGCACCACGACCAGTTGGTTGAGGAGTGCCAGCGGCAGATGGACGCCTATGACGTCCGTCCCCGAGATCCGAACCTGAAGGTCAGCCTCATGTCCGGAGGGAACCAGCAGAAGCTGGTGGTGGCTCGGGAGATGGACCGAGATCCGGCGTTGCTGGTGGTGGGGCAACCGACGCGAGGGGTAGACATCGGGGCCATCGAGTTCATCCACAAGCGCATCCTCGCCATGCGTGATGCCGGAAAGGCCGTACTGCTGGTGTCGGTGGAGCTTGATGAAATCCTGTCCCTCAGTGACCGCATCCTCGTCATGTTTGATGGGCGCCTGATGGGCGAAATGCGGGCTGCTGAAGCAGATGAGCGCCGCATTGGCCTGCTCATGGCCGGCATTCAGGAAGGAGAGGCGACATGAGTGAGCGATCCGCCAAGGTCCTGCTGGTCACACTGATCACCCTGGGGAACCTGTTCCTGGCGTTCTTTGTCTCCGGGGTCATCGTCTGGTCGGTCGGTGAGAGCCCGCTGAGGGCGCTGGAGGTGCTGCTTTACGGAGCCTTTGGGTACTCCGGAGGCGTGGGGTACACCCTTTATTACACAACGAACTACATCTTCACGGGCCTGGCCTTTGCGGTCGCCTTCCACACCCGCCTGTTCAACATCGGTGCGGAGGGGCAGGCTTACATTGGGGGGCTGGGCGTGGGACTGGTCTGCCTGGCAACGGACACGCTGCCGTTTTGGGTGATCCTGCCGCTGGCGACTCTGGCAGCCGTCGTCTTTGGAGGCCTCTGGGGGGCGATCCCCGGGTGGCTGCAGGCGCGGCGCGGGAGCCACGTCGTGATCACGACGATCATGTTCAACTTCATTGCCAGTTCCCTGATGATCTGGCTCCTCAGCGAGGTGCTCATCAAGCCGGGGCAGATGTCTCCGGAAACCCGAGAGGTGCTGCCCAACGCCTGGATTCCGCAGCTGCATGAGTGGTTTGGCGACTGGGGCATGAGCCGTTCGCCCCTCAATGCGAGCTTCTTCTGGGCCCTGCTGTGCTGCGTCCTGGTCTGGCGCTTCATCTGGCACACGCGCTGGGGCTACGAACTCCGGACCGTGGGCGCCAACGAAACAGCCGCGGTGTATGGGGGCATCAGCGTGTCCCGAAACGTCATCCTCGCCATGGCTGTCTCCGGAGCCCTCGCGGGCTTTGTCGGCCTGAACGAGATCATGGGCGTGCAGCACCGCATCCTCCTCAACTTCCAGCTCGGATATGGCTTCACCGGCATTGCCGTTGCCCTGATCGGCCGCAACCACCCCCTGGGGGTCCTGCTGGCCGCGATCCTCTTCGGAGCCCTCTACCAGGGCGGCGCCGAGCTGGCATTTGAAATGGACAAGATCGACAACCACATGGTGATCCTCATTCAAGCGCTGGTGATCCTGTTTGCCGGTGCCCTGGAAAACCTCTTCAAGCCGCAGCTCGAGGCCTTTGTGAAGCGGCTGACTCATTCGCCGGAGGCATGATGTGGCATGAATTCCTCCTCGTCATGGACGCGACCCTCCGGGTTTCGGTTCCCCTCATCTTTGCGGCCATGGGCGGGATCTTTGCGGAACGTTCCGGAGTGATTGACTTTGGACTGGAAGGCAAGATGCTCGCCGGCGCCTTTGTTGCTGCCGCAGTGGCGCATGTGACCCAATCGGCCTGGATGGGCATCCTCGGTGCCATCAGCATCGGCGTCCTGCTCTCGCTGGTGCATGGGTTGGTGAGTGTCACCAAAGCCGGAAACCAGGTGGTCTCGTGTGTGGCCATCAACGAAGTCGCCCGGGGCCTGACCGTGGTGCTGGCCGTGTGGTGGTTTGCGCAAGGCGGCAAGACGCCTCAGTTGCCCAAGGAAGCCCGCTTCATGGCGCTCGAGCTTCCCTTTGTGGAGGAAATCGGCTCCATTCCGATCGTCGGGGAAATTTACGCGGAGCTGCTCAGCGGCCACAACATCCTCGTCTACCTCGCCTTTCTCTGTGTGCCGCTCACCGCGTGGGTGCTGTACCAGACCCGATTTGGCCTGCGCCTTCGGGCGACCGGAGAGAACCCCCTTGCCGTGGATACGGCCGGCATCTCGGTGCAGTCGATGCGGTACCGGGCCCTGATCATCAACGGCGTGCTGGGAGGCCTCTCGGGCGCCTACCTTTCCACTGCCCAGATTGCCTTCTTTGCCAAGGACATGTCTGCCGGAAAGGGCTACTTTGCTCTTGCCGCCATGATCTTCGGCAAGTGGCGGCCGTCCACCGCCTTGCTCGCCTGCCTCCTGTTCGCGTTTCTGGACGCCTGGGGGAACCGGCTGCAGGGAACCCCGGGCGTTCCGGTCGCCCTAATCCAAGCCTTACCTTATGTGCTTACAGTCGTCCTGTTAGCCGGGTTTGTGGGAAAAGCAGTTGCGCCCCAGGCCATTGGAGAGCCCTTCGTCAAGGAACGTAAATGAGTGCAGCACTGGGAATTGAAGCCATCGGAACCTTTTTGCCGGAGGGTCGCCTCTCCAACCTCGACCGGATGGAGGCGTTCAGCATGACGGAGCAGACCGTCCGGGAGAAGGTCGGGTTCCTGTCCGTCAGTCAAAAGGAGCCCGAGATGGAGACCTCGGACCTCTGCGTCCGGGCCTGGCAGGCGCTCAAGCAGCAGCGCCCCATCCGCTCGGAAGAAGTGGAATGCGTTGTCGTCTGCACCCAGAATCCCGATGGCTACGGCCTCCCACACACCTCGGCGATCGTCCACCGCAAGCTGGGGCTGTCCCAAACCTGTGCCGCCTTTGACATCTCCCTCGGCTGCTCCGGATTCGTCTACTCCCTCTCCATCATCCAGGCCTTCATGCAGGCGCAGGGCATGAAAACCGGAGTCCTCTTCACCGCAGACCCGTATTCGAAGGTCATCGACGCCAACGACAAGAAGACCAGCACGCTTTTTGGAGACGGCGCGGCAGCGACGCTGATCACCGACCAGCCCGTCTGGAAGAGCGGGGCCTTCGAGTTTGGCTCCGATGGCACCAAGTGGGACAGCATTGTCGTCCGGGACCAGACCCTGCACATGAACGGACGGGCGGTGTTTACCTTCTCCGTCCGAATGATTCCCGACAGCATCCGGGCGATGCTGCAGAAGAACGACCGGACCCTCGCCGAGGTCGACCGCCTGCTGCTGCATCAAGGCAGCCGCCACATCGTCAACTCCATTGCCGACGAGCTGGGCGTCTCACGCGAGAAGTGCCCCTTTTACGCGGAAGGATACGGCAACACCGTCTCCTCCACGGTTCCCTTCATGCTGGCAGAAGAGTTCCACAATCCAGACCTCCAGACCCTGTTGGTCGCGGGTTTTGGAGTGGGGCTTTCCTGGGCCAGCACCCTGCTGTTCCGGCAATCGTGAAACGCCTGCTGCTTCCCCTGCTCCTGCTGCTTGCCGGAGTCACCTTTGCGCAAACGCCCGGCTACGAGGCGCTGGACGCCCGGCTCACGAAGCTCGTGCAAAAGGGCTGCGTGCTGGTTGGCTCACAGACGCAGGTGCTCTACCGCTACCCTCGGGGGTGCAACCCCACCCTGGTCCCTGCCTCGCTGCTCAAGATTGCCAACGCCTATGCCGCGCTTTCGGTACTGGGAGACACCTACCGGTTCCCGACCGAAGTCTATTCCGGAGCAGACCAGCGTTTGGGCATCAAGGGCTTTGGGGACCCCTACCTGACTTCGGAAACCTGGGCGGATCTGGCCCAGGCACTGGCGGCGGTGCCCGGCGTGTCGCGTCAGTGGAAGGGCCTCTTCCTCGACACCAGCACCTTTGATCCGGAGTTGGCCATTCCCGGACTGGAGGCCTCGCTTGATCCATACAACGCCAAGATCGGGTCGCTGTCTTCGAACTTCAACACGGTTTATGTGGAGGTTCTGCCCAACGGAACGGTCCGCTCCGCTGAGCCTCAGACCCCGCTGACGCAGGTGGCCCGGACACTCGCCCAGGGCCTCAAGCCCGGAAAGCACCGCATCAACATCACGCTGGAGGCCGGACGTTCGCTGGACTACAGCGCCGAATTGGCCCGCCTCTTTCTGGAGCAGCAGGGGTTTCAGTTCGCAGAGGCAGCCTACCAAACGCGTGAGGTGAGCCCGGGGGATCAGCAGGTGCTGCGCTACCAAAATCCGAAAAAGCTTCCGGAAGTCCTCGCTGGCATGCTTCAATATTCCAATAACTTTATTGCCAACGAGCTGCTCCTGGCAATGGGACGGCAGCAGGCGGGAAGCCCCACGACCCTCGGCAAGGGGGTCCGGACGCTCCACCAGTTTCTGGAAACCCGCATGGGCTGGGCTCCGGAGTCCTTTCAGCTTGCTGAAGGCTCCGGGATCTCCCGCCAGAACCGGATGACGCCAGAAATGATCCTCGACCTCCTTCGGGCCTTTGAGCCCTACCAGTCGCTGCTGCCTCTGGAGAAGGGCGTCCGCCTCAAAACCGGAACCCTCAAGGGCATCTACAACATTGCCGGATACTTTCCCGATGTGGAAAACCGGTACTTTGTGGTGATGCTGGAACAGACCAAAAACTACCGGAACGCCGTGATGCGCCACCTGCTGCGCACCTCGTTCCCTGAACCTGCTGGTGCCAACTGATGCGATTCCTCGTTTTATTGAGCCTGATGTGCCTGAGCCTCACGACCTCCGGATGGGCGCAGCGTGTTCCCCTGAATGACAGCGAGCGGGAGCTTCTCAAGGAAATGAAGGTCGAGATGCCGACCATGCTCATTGAGGCACACGACTTTGAGATGAAGCTGCTGGACGGTCGAGAGCTTCCGCTGCGAGACCTGCAGGGAAAATTTGTGCTGCTGAACTTCTGGGCCACCTGGTGTGCCCCGTGCTTGCGGGAGATGCCAGACATGGAAGCCCTTCAGGAGGCCGTGGGGTCCGAAAACCTCACGGTGCTCGCCGTTTCCATGGGAGAAACCGAGGAGCGTGTCCAGAAGTTCCTCAAGATGCACGGGTTCACCTTCCCCATTGTGGCCGACACCGAGATGGAGATCGTCCAGCTGTACGGGGTCAAGAACATCCCCATCACCTACCTCATCAGCCCCAAGGGCGTCATTCTTGGCCGGGCGCTGGGTCCACGCGAGTGGAACCGTGTCTCGTTTCAGGAGTTTGTGAAGCGTCGCACTGCCGGATAAGCCCTAAACCTCAGGGGAGCCTCACCGGTCCGGCCAGGTTGCCGCTCGGAACATCAAAAGGGGGTGCTTGGGGGAAACGAAAGGGAGTGCTTTGGAGGGGAAGCCCGGCACCGATCTCAAGACATCTTCCAGCCTGAGGCCTGCATCGATTTTCCTGGTACATGAAGCTTCGACTTTGTTTTAGGAGGTGTCGAAACCAGGATTTCCCTAAAAATCGGTGCCGTTTTGCCGCTTCTTCTGAGGTACTCGTAGAAGAAGCAACGGAATTCTTAAGTTGAGAATCAGCATACCGACCTCCCGTATCCAAGTCCAGTAAAAAATTGTAACTCTAGTGGTGATTTCCTTCACTAAACTGATTTAGTAAACCGTTTCAGCAGATTTCGGGAGGCGCAGGGGGAGGTTACGAGGAGAGTAACCTTTCCTGAAGGCGCTCAAATTCTTCGAGGGAGGAGTAGTGGAGTTCGATCCGTCCCTGTCCGGAGTGGAAGTGGATGGAGACCTTGGTCCGGAGGTGACGACTGAATTCCTCTTCCAGGGCACGCAGGTGGATTTGAGCGGCTTCAGGGGTGGGAGCGGCAGGTGCTGAGGAACCGGGCGTCCGGAAGAGGCTGGCCCAGCGCGCCTGCTCCGCCTTGACGGCTTTTTCCGTCTGCCGGACGCTCCAGGCCTGGCGCAGGATCTGCTCCCGGAGGTTGAGCTGCGAGGCGGTTCCCGGCAGTCCCAGCAGCGCCCGGGCGTGTCCGGAGGAGAGGCGTCCCGATTCCACGTCCTGCTGGATGGCTTCCGGAAGCTGCAGAAGCCGCAGCTGGTTGGCAATCGTCGAGCGGTCCTTGCCCAAGCGACGGGCGAGCTCATTTTGGGTGCAGGCATACATCCGGAGCAGGTCCTGATACGCCTGCGCCTCTTCAATCGGACTGAGGTCTTCACGCTGAATGTTTTCCAGGAGCGCCACCTCCAGCAGTTCCTGATCGGAAACGGCCCGGACCACCACCGGAACCGTCTCGGCCTCCAGCAGGTTCAGCGCCCGCCAGCGTCGCTCTCCGGCCACCAGTTCGTAGCGTCCGTCTTCAAGCTCCCGGACCACCAGAGGCTGCAAAATCCCCTGACTCCGGATCGATTGCGCCAGCTCCTTCAGGGAGCGCTCATTAAAACGCCGGCGGGGTTGGTTCGGGTTCGGAACCACCTGCTTCAGCGGCACCTCCCGGAGCATGGCACTCATTTTTGCAGCCAAAGAAAAAATTCCCGGTTCCCGCTCTTTTTCCCGATGATGGCAGAGTCGCTCTCGCCACGGACCGCAAAGCCGCACGATTCGGCTTCTTCCCGGACCTCATCCAGCACCCGGCGGTGGGTGGCTTCACTGGAAACCTTCCCACGCCGCCCAATTTCCTCGGCTCCTGCTTCAAACTGCGGCTTGACGAGGGCCAGGACATACGCCTCCGGCTTCATGAATTCTGCGGCCTTGGGCAGAATCAGCCTCAGCGAGATGAAGGAGGCATCAATCACCACGAGGTCCACAGCTTCTCCCAGGGTCTCCGGCGCCAGGTGCCGGATGTTTGTGCGCTCGAGCGAGATCACACGTGGGTCCTGACGCAGCTCCCACGCCAATTGCCCGTACCCGACATCCACCGCAAAGACCTTGGCTGCGCCGTGCAGGAGGAGGCAATGGGTAAAGCCTCCGGTCGACGCACCAATGTCCAGCGCCACCCAGCCTTCTGGAGCCAGGGCAAACTCACGCAGCGCGCCTTCCAGCTTCAGGCCTCCACGGCTCACATAAGGGTGATCGCGCCCAAGGACCTCCAGCTCGGCATCTTCCGGAACCGCCCGTCCGGGCTTGTCAGCAGGCTCGCCGTTGACCCGAACCTGATGGGCCAAAACGTAGGCCTGTGCTTTTTCCCGAGAAGGCGCCAGCCCCTTCTCGACGAGCAGCACATCCAGGCGCTTGCGCGGAGGCCGACTCACGCTTACCCCTTTTCGGTATGCGTGAAGACCACGTTCCAGCCACTGGGGTCAATCAGGTACTGCCGGCAGCGTTCCAGCATGACCTCTGAGGGGCCATCTCCGGGGTGAATCGAGAGCGCCTTCTCAAAGTGCTGAACCGCCGCCTGGAAGTCGGCTTCCTGGTAGACCTGCAGGCCCCTGGCATACTCCTCCACCGCTCCAGCGATGGTTCCGGAGGTCTGGTTCTTCTTGGCAAGCAGTTCATAGACATGAACCGGATCGTTGCGCCCCACGACCCGGATGACATCCAGCAAGCGTGCATCCACAGCCTCCTGAGCCTGCTGGTAGGTGTCTCCGGAGACCATCGTGTAGTTCTTGTAAAACTTGTTGGCGCCTTCCAGGCGAGCGGCCAGATTGACCGTATCCCCCATCATCGTGTAGTCCATGCGCTGAGCCGACCCCATGTTGCCAACGACAATCGGACCACTGTTGATGCCCTGCCGGGCGTAAAGCTGGTCGCGGCCCTGTTGCTTCCAGACCTGGCGCATCTCGGCGAGGCGCTCCTGCATGTCGATCGCAGCCAGGCAGCTGAGGGTGGCATGGTTGGGCTGATCCAGAGGCGCCCCCCAGAAGGCAATGATGGCATCGCCCTCGAACTTGTCGATGGTTCCGTTGTGAGAAGAGATGATGTTGCACATCTCGGTGAGGTACTCATTGAGCAGCTGCACCAGCTCCTCCGGAGTCAGTTTTTCCGAAATGGTGGAAAACTTCTGGACGTCTGAGAAGTAGGCCGTCATCTCTCGGCGCTCGCCTCCCAGCTTCAGTTTGCTCGGATCCTCGACAATGACATCAATCACCGCTGGAGAGAGGTACTGCGAGAAGGCCCCCTTGATGAAGGTCTTCTGCTTGCGCTCCTTGAGGTAGAGGAAGAGGTTGATGAGGACAAAGCTGAGGACACACGCCAGCAACGCGTAGGTCATGGAAAACGCGACACCGTGGTAGACGTAGGCGTAAAAGGCGGCCACGGTGTACGCCAGGGTGATCAGCAGGTACAGGGGAGTGGCGAAGTGTCCGGCATGGGACGCGGCCACAAACAGCAGGAACAGCGCCAGCAGCACCGCCAGCTCCGCCAGCTCCGGAGCCGGACGGATCGGGCCATTGGCCATGATGGTCTTGATCGTGTCAGCCAGGATCTCAATTCCGTACACCTCTCCAATGGGAGTCTCAAAGATATCGTGTGACACCTCTGACGTGTCTCCCACCAAGACAATCTTCCCCTCCACGAGCGGGCGCAGGTCTTCCGTTTCGTAATCAAACTCCTCCTCCGGAATGTCTTCGAGGTCCATCAGGATCATCGCTGCCGTAATCGCTGCCGGCGTGTCCTTGCTGAGGAAGTTGGTGTGCGGAGGCAAGCTCGGAAAATCGATCCAGAGGTCGTTGTTGTGATCCAGCGGAGCCCGGTAGGGACCCACGACCAGGGTTTGCCCTTCGAGGCGGGGCTCTTCGCCTACTGCCATTGAAAGGGCCTTCACGGCAAACGGCCAGATGTTGTGTTCCTGATGAATTTCGGGGTAGAAGCGGACACGGGAAAGGTTGCTGCCGATGAGCGTGTGGTTCGTGTAGCCATTCTGCGTCGCTTCCGCCAGCACCTCAGTGGGCCCGTTGATGCCAATCAGCTGCTGATTCTTGAGCTGGAGCTGCGACACGACCATCGTGTTCCCAGCCGCGTGCAGGGCTTCGGCAAGCAGCGGGTCTTCGCCATAGCCATTGGGGAAGTCCATCAGCATGTCGAGCGCCACCACCTTGGCGCCCAGTTTGTGGAGGTAGGTGACGATTTTGGCAATGTCGGCTCGCTTGAGGGGCCAGCTGCCGTATTCGTCAAAAAACTCCTCCTCCGTGTCAACAATCAGGATCTCATCGTAAGGAAATTGGGTCTGCTCCGGAGGCAGGGTGCTGTTGCGCCAGATGTGCCGGAACCCGAGGAGCTGGTTTTCGACCATCGGAAAGAGTTCCAGGCGCTCGGCTGGAACCATGAGCAAAAAGAGCAGGCCGACCATCCACAATTCTGGACGATTAAAAAGCTTTTTCATGAAACAACTGAGTCGTAAGGAGTTAAGGCGATGGCTGCGGGACCAGGTCAAGAAGCTCCTGCACCATGCCACACCTGCTGGAAATGCACAAACAGCTCGTGCGGACGCGATGAAGTCGCAGTTGACCTAACGGCAGGAAGTGCCCTACAGTAAGGGCCGTTGCACCGAACTTGCTGCCCGCCAGCAAGCCCTTTTCTCTGATGGCTCATGTTTAAATCGATCGCTCCCACCGTGTGGGCCTTTGATGTGGAGTGGGTTCCAGACCCGGAACTGGGACGACGGCTCTACGGCCTTCCGGAAGACGCTCCTGCGCAAGAAGTGCTGGAAGCAATGTGGCGGCAGGGGGGCGCCTCTGAAGACGACCCCCAGCCCTACCTCAAAACCATTCTGTGCCGCGTGGTCTCGGTGGCGGCCGTGACCCGGAAGGTCCAGCCCACTGGGGAGGTCTCGCTGAACCTGACCTCGCTTCCTCACGATGTGACCCAACCTGAGCAAACGCAGGAGTCTGAAATCCTCAGCCGCTTTCTGCAGGCGGTGGGACAGCACCAGCCGCAGCTCGTGGGCTTCAACTCCCAGCGAGCCGACCTGAAGATCCTGGTCCAACGGGCGGTGGCCAATGGGCTGCAGGCCAGGCAGTTTGCCCAGCGGCCCAACAAGCCCTGGGAAGGTGTGGACTACTGGGCTTCCGGAAACGACCACAACGTGGACCTGATGAGCATCCTTGGCAGCTTTGGGAAGTCCACCCCGTCGCTCCATGAAATGGCCCTCGCCTGCCGCATTCCCGGAAAACTCAGCACCAGTGGCGATAACGTCGCAGCCATGTGGCTGGACGGGCACTGGGATCAGATTGTCGCCTATAATGAAACCGACGCCCTGACCACCTACCTGATCTGGCTCCGGCTGGCTCACTTTGGTGGTTTCCTGACCGCTGAAGCCTATGAGCAGGAGCAGGACCAGCTCCGGCGCCTCCTGCAGGAGTCCCAACGCCCCCACCTCCTGGAGTTCCTCCAGGCCTGGGAGCACTTGCAGCCTTCTTCGTAAGACCTCGGCTCAACCCTGAATTTTCTAAAGTTTTCAGAGAATTTGCCGAAAAGGAGAGGAAGCCGATCATTGCCGGCCGCCATTACACTCCTTTAAATTGAATCATCAGGGTTGATTATGAGGAATCTGGTCCGAGGGCTCCTACTGCTCCTAGTTACCGTTTCGCCTGCTCAGGCGCAGTATTTTTCACTCAGTTATACTGCCAGCACCGGATCTTTGGTCGAGCTCACGAACTTTGGTGTGGCCGCTGATGAAATCGATATTTGCGCCTTCGACAAGGTCAAAACTCCAGAGACCTGTCAGTCCACCACCACCATCTCCGACCGCTACGACAACCAAACGTCTGACCAGTACTACCAGAATGTCAGCCCAGTGATTGGAATGGTTCGGGTCGGTTTTGGTGGGCAGGCCGAACTCTTCAGCGACTACATTGCCTTGCGGTATGGCCTCAACCTGGGGGCGCTCAACCTGAGGGGCGAAAATGATAAGACCGACCTGGATGGCAGCTCCTTCCTTTATGGCGGAGAGCTTGAAGTGGCACTCGAGAAAGGAATCCTCCAAGTGGTGGGATTCTATCCGTTTGCCAAAATGACCAGTGTGGTCACGCCTGAATTTTCACTGATCATGACGGGTGAAAATGGCGACAACCTCTACCGGGTGACACGGGAGAATGCCATCTACTCCGGAAACACCTATGCCTTTGGAGGGTCGTTCTTTATCGAGTCACGGGGACAAAATGCTCTCATGCGCTACCACCTGGACATCTTCAAGGAGCTTTCCAAGGGCTCCCTCAAGATTGCCGATCAAGAGTATGACGTCAAAAACTATAACATTGGTTTAGCCTTCAAGGTTTCAGTGAGCATGTAGCGCCACCAAGCCAGCCCCCTTCCCTTGCTTCTTTCCCAAGGAGCTTGATTTCCGCACACTGCCTCAAGACGAAACGATATCATGTCCGAACAGCATGAGTTCCTGGAAGCCGCCGAGTTGGCCCGAACCCGGTCCCGCTTGCAGGGGCCCCTCCAGCCTGAGGCCGCTGAGCGTCCCCTGCAACGCCGTCAGGTGGAGGAAAGTCGTTTTGAGAAAATCATTCCGCTCTCCACCAATGAAGCCCTCCGGGACCGCTACATCAATTTTTTCGGGGGCCTGCGAGTTGGGAAGCTGTTGGAAGAGCTGGACCTCAGCGCAGGCATGGTCGCCTACACTCATGCCGAAGGCTGGGAGCGGGGGCTCACCATTGTCACCGCAGCATGCGACCGCATTGACCTGACGGGCCCCCTCCGGAGCAATCAGGACTTACGGATTCAGGGCAGCGTCAACTGGGTGGGGCGCAGTTCCATGGAGGTCGGGTTCCGGATTTCAGCTCAGGAGTCTGACGAGTGGCGTCCGGTGGCTCGCGCCTACTTCATCATGGTGTCCCGCCGAGGAGAAGCCGCGGCTCCGGTCAACCCGCTGCTGACGGAATCCGCTGAGGAGGTCCGTCGCTTTGAAGAAGGGGAGGTCCGGCAGCAGCAGCGTCGCGACCTCGCCAGCCAGAGCATTCACCGGCAACCCCCTTCTGCCGAAGAAAGTCAGGTGCTGCACGACCTCTTCCTGGCCCGCAGCTCCGGAGCCGTGGGAGTGCCCATGAGCGAAACAGGGAGGCAGTCCACCTTGCTCATGCACCCGCAGTCGAAAAACATCCACAACAAGATCTTCGGGGGCTACCTCATGCGAGAAGCCTTCGAGTTGGCCTGGAACATCACGTACCTGCACTGCCGTCAGCGCCCGCACTTCCTCAGTGTCGATCACATGTACTTCTTTGAGCCGGTGGAAATCGGAGCAATCCTGTCCTTCACCGGACGGGTGATTTACACCAGTGAGGAGGCGCTGATGGTGGAGGTCGTGACAGAAGTCATTCAGCCGGCAACCGGAGAGACCCGGGTCACCAATGACTGCTTCTTTACCTTCACGGCACGGGAAGACGGAGACGGTCCGCTGCTGATTCCAGCCGTTCAGCCTCATACCTATGAAGAAGGCCTGAAGTACCTCGAGGGCCGGCGGCGTTTTCAGCTGGGGGAGTCGATTCGCAAGCGGAAGTCCGGTGAGCGTTCCGGATCCGAATAAGCGGGGGAGCAGGAGAAACCTGAGGAGCCTCTGCAGGCTCCTCAAGCCATTGGGAGAGAAGACTTAGCGCTTCATGTTGACGAGGTCGGTGATCATCTCGTCAGAAGTCGTCACGGTCTTGGCGTTGGCCTGGAAGGCCCGCTGCGACTCAATCATCTTCACAAACTCGTTGGAGAGGTCCACAGTGGACTGCTCCAGGCTCATGCTCCGGATTTCTCCAAAGCCGGCGGTGCCCGCCTGACCGGTCACCTTCTTGCCCGCCCCCTGCGTTTCACGGAGGAGGTTGTCTCCGATCTGGGCGAGCTTGCCGGGGTTGTCAAACTTGGTCAGCACCACCCGTCCAATCGGTCGGGTGTAGCCGGAGTCAAACACCCCTTCCACCGTGCCGTCACTCTTCACAGAGATGTTCTCCAGAGTTCCGGAGGCGTTCCCGTCTGCACTGGCGCGGATGACGTTGTACTTGCCAGCAAACTGGGTCAGTCCGTCCAGACCGGTCCGCGGATCTGTCGGATCATCCGGATTGAAGCCATCGCCCAGGTGCAGTCCCAGCACCACGGGATCCTCTCCGTTAAACGGTACAGCAAACTGCGGGACCCCGGTTTCCGGATCCACCGGTTGAGGCACCAGACGAGGCGGTCCCCCCGGAAGCGCCTGTCCGGTAGCCGGATCGACGCCCCCCGGGGTGGCTTCAAAGGAGCCACTGGTGGCCGCAATGAGCTTGCCGTCATCCGTGAACTGCAGGAAGCCTCCGCCCACAGCGACCTGGGTGCCAGGCATCTGTCCCAGAGAAGCGCCATCCAGCATCAGGTAGTACTCCCACTGGTTCCGGACTCCGGTTCCCGGGATCGGGAGGCCGGTGGCCGCATCGACCTGCTCAGGCAGATCCGGACGCTTCCGGAAGGCCACTGTGGCCGTGTGGCTGTTTCCGTATTGGTCATACACCGTGGTCGAGGTGGCAAAGTTGTACATGGAGTCCCGAACGTTGGTCGGGTCCAGCGGCATGTCCTTGACCACGGCGTTGGCGTCCAGGTTGACGGCCACCCGGATGCCGGTTCCGTTTCGTCCGTCACCGGTCGGCTGAGGCGGATCCACCAATCCCAGCACCTTCAAGGAGCCGGGCAGGCCCTTGCTTTCGCCGGTGTTCCGGTCCACTTCCAGCGCCTGCACGCGGTGTCCGCGCGGAGTGGAGAGGAAGCCTTCCTTGTCGTAGGAAAACTGTCCATTCCGGGTGTACATTTCTTTTCCGGTCGCCGGGTCGACGACCGTGAAGTACCCTCCGCCTCCGATGGCCATGTCGGTCGCCATGGAGGTGGTCTCAAATGCCCCTTGCGTGAACTCCTGTTCCACGCTGCCGATCTTCACCCCGTTGGACACCTGAGTGAACGAACCCCCTTGCGGGTAGTTGTTTCCCATCAGGTCTTCAAAGGCCACGATGTTGCGCTTGAAGCCGTAGGTATTGACGTTCGCAATGTTGTTACCAATCACCTGCATCGCCTTGCCGTGGGTTTTCACCCCACTGGCGCCAGTTTGCAGCGATCCTAATAAAGCCATGGAATCTCCTTATTGAGTTCAGGGTTCAGAGCCGCACAGGTGCGGAATTCAAAAAATCAGTTTTGTTCTTCATCCAGGCGGAGGGTCCCTGGCATGGAGTTCAGAGACTTGGGTTGCAGGTCTTCCCTCAGCGGAAGTGGCTGCAGCGCATCGAAGCGTTTGCTGGAACGGTTGCTCACCCCCATGATGCTGTTGGCCGGGAGCCATTCGCCGTTGATCTGCACCAGCGGGTTGCTGTCATCGAGCTTGATCATGGAGACCTGTCCGGACTTCGACATCTTCACGTTGATGCCTTCGCCGCTGTCGGTTCGGGCCACAATGTCAAAGCGGTAGCTGCCATCCGGCATCGGGTCGCCCTCGGCGTCCAGACCGTCCCAGGTGAACTGGTGGGAGCCCTGAGAACGTGCTTCCAGGTCAACGCGGCGGACCAGTTCGCCATTGCCATCCATCACATGAACCACCACCTGATCCGCGTCTCCTTCCAGGCTGTAGGAAAGCGGGGTCGCCTGACCGTTTTGCAGGGCAAGGGAGCGGGTGCCCACCTCCACATCCTGCCCCACGAGGCTGCTGGCTCCCGCCCAGGCGCTCTGGCGCTGCAGCTTCATCAGGTCGCCAACTTGAGCATTCAGGTTCTGCAGCTGTTCGACTGTCGACAAGGAGGACATCTGCTGCATCATGTTTTCCGTGTCCATCGGATTCATCGGATCCTGATGAGACATTTGGGTCATGAGCAGGTTCAGGAAGTCCTGTTTGCCCAGCTGCTTGCCATCGCCACTGCTGCTGGCAGCGGCAGCGCGCTGAGAGGTCGCAGCCTGCTGAATGGCTTGGTTGACATTGTTCATGTTCATGGCGTTACTCAGATATAGAGGTTGAGCCCGGAGCCACCTCCCCGCGTTCGCGCGGTGGAAGCGACAGAACTGTTGACAGCGGCACTGCGCTCAGCCCCTCGGCTGGCGGCGGCCGTCATCCGCTCCAGTTGTTCCTGGCGTTCCTGATGCTGTTCAAAGCCTCCGGAGTTCTGCTGGCCAACGTTGACGTTCATGCTCAGGTCCCGGTAGTTCAGGTCCTGTTGAGTGACCCGGTTCCGGAGGACATCCAGGCCCGATTCCAGGATCTGCTTGGCCATGGGGTTGTCGACCTTCATGTCCAGAAACAGCTCTCCGCCTTGCTGCCGGACCTTCATGATCATCTTGCCCAGGTGTTCCGGCTCCAGTTGAACCGTCATTTCCTGCGAATCCCCGTCCCGCATGGTCCGGACCCGCGTCATCACCTGATTGAAATCGAAGGGCAGTTCGAGTGCCTGTGGACGCGTAGGAGCCTGTGTCTGAGAGACCTGATCGGCCCGGGCTTCTGTCGAATTGGTGCCAAAGGCATGGTGCTGCTGAACCTGCTGGGAACGGATTTCCGTCTCCGGAGATGCCAGGTCGTCCAGTGCCTGCGAGGCGACCCCTGCAAACTGCGCATTGGAAGCTGAAGACAGGGTGGTTTCCAGTCCGGTCGTTGCGGCCGAGTTCATCTGGGGCTTCATCTCGGCTGCCTTCAGGTCCATCTTCAGCTCAAGGTTGGCCTGCTCGGAGGCATCGGCTTGCTGAAAATCGGTCTTCACCTTGTCACTGATCAGGTCCTGGATGCGTTGGTTCTGAGACCGGAATTCGTGGAGGTTGTCTGCAGACTCGCCCTCGGATTTTCCACGCTTGAGCGCCATCTGGCGGATCACGGCAGAAACATCGGGCTGGAGTTCTGAGTCAGCGGTCTCTTCACTCACCAGGTTGGAAAACAGCTGCTCGTCGGTCCCCGGAACGGCGCGCTCCACTTCCGCCTGTGGATCCACTCGCGGGTCCGCCCCTTCCAGCACAATTTCCTGGTTGTTCAGAGCCGAAGCCTGCTTCAGGATTTGCTGGCGCAGCGTGTTCAGCTCTTCGGCAGAAAGCTCGCCCTTGGGAAGTTCCTGGGCGACAGAAGGAGGCAGGTGCCCCAAGATGGCAGCCATCATCTCTTCATCGAGCAGGTCCATCTCGCCATCGGCCTGCTGGGCCTGTTCCTCCAGAAGCGCGAGTTCCTCTTCAGTCAAGTTGGCGGTCAGCTCAGCAGCCATTTCTTCGGAAAGGGCGCCTTCTGCCATCGGGACCGCCTGGCCTGCAGCGCCTTCTGGGGTCAGCTCGCTTCCCAACAAGCTGTCAAACCCATTGCCCGCCCCTTTCTCCGAGGCGCCTTTTGCTGACTTGCCACCGGAGTCACTTCCGGGAGTGGCGGTGTTTACGAGTCCAATCATAGTTCATTTCTTGCTGGCAATTTCGGCAATCAACTCAGCGGATTGAGCAGCGCCCATGTTCGACAGTACTTCTGAGGCCTGCTTGTCCTTCATCCGCATCAGGATGTTTACGGCAACTTTGCGATCCAGGTTCGAGATCGACTGGGCAGCGGTGGCGGCATCCATCTTCGAATAGAAGGCGACCGCTTTGTCCAGCATCTCGTTGTCCTGAGCCTTTTTGGCTTCAATGCCTTGCTCAATCTCTTGTTGCAGGGTCTCCAGCTGCGTGATCTGGCGCTGAATGTCTTCCTGCAGGGCCTTTAGCTGAGTTTCCCGACGATCCAGGTCGGTTTCCCGAAGACGCATCCGCTCCTGCTGATCGGCAAGGCGCGTCAGAATCTCCTTTTCAGTAGCCGTAAACTCACGAGGCTTTTGGGCGCCATCTGCCGCTTCCGGAGGAGGCGAGGCACAGAAGTCCAGCCCATATTCCCGACACAGATCCCCGAACGCCTGCGTGGCTTCGTCTACGCTGGTCGGTATGCTATAAGCGGGCCTTGGCTGAAAAAGAATCAGAGTCGTCAAGGCTACTAAACTGATTAAAAACGAATTTTTCACACGCAAATCGGGAAAGAGGTCAAAGGGGCAGAGTCCGGCCCTCCGGCAGAGGAAGAAGGTTGCAGCAAAAAACTCATGTCCTTTCTCGGTAACGTCGCAAGTTCTGGGCAATTTCATCCGCCTCCATGCGTTCGCGACGCTCCATCTCGGCACGATGCTCCCGCTCCTGCTTTTCTTTCAAAATTTCCAACACCCGCTTCTTCTGAGAAGCCCGGGTCAGTTCCTGACGCTTCAGTTGCACCACCTGCTGCTGGCGACGGAGGTGCTCATCCGTGACTTCCAAGATGCGTTCCAAGCGGCTCTGGAACTGCTGGCTCATCTGCAGGTCTGCCACGGTGAAGCCGGTTTGCTTGGACTGGTTGGTCTTGTCCAGGTTGTCAGCCAGGGCCTCTTGCACCAGGTCCTGCTGACGCTGAATGCGCTGCTCAATCTGAAGCTCCTCCGCCAGTGCTTTCTGGTAGAGCTTCTCCAGGCGTTCCCGGACCTTGAGTGCCGTTTCGAGGTTGAAGCGAGGCATGAGACGAGTTGCAGAAGGAGAACGAACAGGCCCGCCTCTGAAGGCAGAAGGCGAGCACGGGATCTATGGTTGGAGAGGGATGCAAATACTTTGCTAGCTCTCAGAGGGAGCCGGCGAAGTTCACGGTGTTTCTCTCAGGAACCGGTAATTTCGACCTCCAGGCGCTGCCGGTAGGGCTGCTCCGGAGTCACACCAATCGAAGGGAAGTGCGGGTGATTGAGGCTGTCGGGAAAGTGCTGAGGCTCCAGGCACACGCCGCCAAAACGTCCATGCGCCTGCCCGTCCAGGCCTCCGGTAAAGGGCTGCAGGTGCATGGCATTGTAAAGCTGCAGACCGGGTTGATCGGTCCACAACCGCAGGGTCACGCCATTGGGTGCCGCAAGCACGGCTGCGGGCTCCTCCAGGTTGCGTTCCGGATGCAGCACCAGGTTGATGTCGGTGCCCTGCTGTTCCGGATCCGCCTCGGCCAGGGTCCGGGCTTCGGTGAAGTCGAAGTGGGTTCCCGACAACTCCACCCGTTCTCCGGTCGGAATCAGTGTTGCGTCAGTGGGCGTGTACTGAGTCGCTGCCACCTGAAGCTGATGCGTCCAGACTTCTCCGGCGCCCATCAGGTTGTAGTAGGAGTGCTGAGCGAGGTTGATCGGAGTCGGTCGGTCCGGGAGCCCTTCCATTTCGTAGATCAGGCGGTTGCCTTGCAGGCGGACCTGCAGGCGAAACTCAACGGCGCCAGGGTAGCCTTCTTCCTGATCCGGAGAGTGATAGGTCAGTTGCACCTGTTCCTGCGAGGCGTCCGCCTCCAGGGTCCACAGACGCTTGCCCAACCCGCGGAATCCCCCATGCAGGTGATGCGGAGGCTGGTTCAGGGGCAGCTGGTACTCGGTTCCCTGAAAGGTGAAGCGCCCTTGTGCCGTCCGGTTGGCCACCCGCCCGGCGATCACTCCCAGGCTGGCCGTGTCTGTGACGTAACGCTGGGCGTCTTCGTATCCCACGACGACCGGAATTCGCTGACTTCCCAGCGGGATCCGCCAGTCGCGGGTGATCGCCCCATAATTGAGGAGAGCCACTGAGACATCCCCGCTTTCCAGGATGACTTCTTCAATGGAGTGACCGTCGTATTCAGCAACTTTTCGAGGACCACGCATGCGAATGGTTGGAGGTAGGGTTCGTTAAACGTAAAAGCGACGAGACGCTTCAGAAACAGGACTGGCCCAGTGGTTTCACCTGCTGGGAGACACCCCAAAAGGAGCCAGTTTACGATTCATCTTCTGCGAGCACAATCAGCGCGTCCTTACGGCACAGCCGGAAGGAACGGTCCTTCCGAGGGATGACGTGGATGCCAAACAGCTGGGCGGCATCGCGCTGCTCGCGCACCAGCTTGATGCCGAAGCAGACTTCCCGGCGCTGCTGAGCCGCAAGCACACACTCGCCAAAGCTGACCTCGATTTCCTCCTGATCGGCAAAATCGAAATACAGCTCGGCGTGCTTCACATACACCTCGCTGCCTTCCTCGGAGAAGAGGTCTTCATAAACGCGCATCACGTCTGCTTCCACGGCAATCTGAGCAAAGATGCGCGACACAAACTGGTTGGAAATGAGGAAGTCCTTGACCCCAACCTGAACCACCAACTCCGTGTTTTCCGAGTTCACAATTTCCGTGATCAGCTTGGTTGTGATCTCCTCACCCGTCGCCCGCTCATGCTCCTGGAAGAGGTGGCGGATCTGCAACAGGCGCATGATGGTCTTGGCATCAATTTCTTCCGCCTCTTCACCGCTCCCGGCCAAGATGGAAACCGTGGTGTAGATCGGCAAGTTCAGCGCCGTCAGCTCCTCTTGCGAGTGAAAATCGATCTCGTTGAGCGTCATCTGGATGCGGGGGAAGTGAGCGGCAATCTCCTCAAAGGTCTTCCGGATCACTTGGTTGTTGCCTTGCTCAATGAGCAGGTTCACCGATGAGCCTTCGGTCATGTACGCCGCGTACTCCCGCAGAACAATGGGCGCCTTGTTGTTCCAGCCCACCACCAGGTGATTTTCCGGAAGAAGCGTGTGACGCAAGGTGGAGTAAGGCCGGGGCTCCGGAGTCACTGCGGGCGTCTTTGAAAAGTCGATGGTCGAGTCGTCATCGGCGAGCACCACAATGTCATCCTCCTCCTGCAGCACCCGATCCTGAGGCGGGTTGAGGATGATCCGTCCCTCCGGCGTCCGGATCCCAAGCGGCACGCTCTCCATGAAGTGGTACTGCAGCGCTCCAAACGTCAGGGCCCCCCACCCGCCTTCTGGTCGGTAGAAGTAAAACTCGTTGCCCTGGAAGCCCACGAGGTCGGAGTACACCATCGCCAGTCCTTCATTCCGAGAGGTCTGCACCAGCATCCGGGCCAGGATTTCGGCTTCGTTCAGTGTCGTGATCTTGCCCTCAACAATGCTCTGAGCCAGGATGCGGTAGCGGTCGATGTGCACCTCTGCCACCACAGGCGGCACCCCCTCTTCTCCCTTCGCCGAGACCACGGCCATGATGGTCTTCAGCACGCGCGCGTCTGCGGACTCCTTGGTCAGGTCATCATCTGAAGACTTGGCGTCATTGAGGATCACCACGGAGTGCGCAAACTCGATGCCAGCGCTTTGCAGATTCTTCAAACTGGTCGGCGACCCACTCCGGGTGATCACGCGAGTCGTCAGAAACCCGTGAATGTTCTCCCGGATGTAGTCATCCATCTTCTCCTTGTCCTGATCTGCCAGAATCACCACCACTCCGGAGTCCGACTCATTGGCCACAATCAACTCCCGGATGATCTCAATCACGCGGCCGCTGAAGCCCACGATGAGGATGTGATCCGATTCCAGCACCAGGCTCTTGCCCTTGCGGAGGATGGACAGGCGGCGCTCGAACTCCTGAGTGATGAAGGCCACCATGCTGGAAAACAGCACCAGCCCCACAAAGATCGTCAGGATCGCCACCAGCTTCCCGGCAAAGTTGGACTGTGCATCCAACTCCGCCAGGGCCCCAGAGTCAATGATCTGGAAAAAAGCATGCCAGAGCAAAAATCCCTGGTCCTCAATGGCCTCATCCGGAAAGATGAAAAATGTCCCTAAACGCACCGCTCCCATCACGACAAACGCAATGAAGAAGAGGAACAGAAGTGCTAGAAAAACAGAGGCTCCGCCCTTGGACATGAAGTTATCCAGGCGGTAACGGAACCTTTCAGAAAGGGTATGTTTCTTTGTTAAGGACATCAGGTTAATTCCAAATTTAAAATCGCTTCAATCGCTTGAAAAAGCGATCGGTCAAGGGGGGACGCGCTGACAACGGAAACCGCCATCGGTTCACTTTCTGAAAACAGTTCAGCCACTTAAACCACGGCTGAGGCCTCCGCCAGAGCAAATGAGCAAGAGTTAAACCAACCGCTCCCTCCCTTTCCTTTTTATGACAAAAGAGGCGCCCAACCCGTCTCGCTTCGGCTCGGCAGGGTCTATTACTAACCGAAGGGAGATCGCTTGGCAAGAGCGGAACCTCCTCCTCAGCAAAGGCCGCTGGCCACACACGTCGCCAGATGAGGAACAACGGGCCCACCCGCCAGTCAAAATTGTCAGTAATCAAATTTTAATCGGACAAAGAGAAAGGACGCACGAGGTCTTGCCAGCCCATCAAAGAGCTTGAGTCAGGGAGGCCAGGAAACGGGTCAGGCAAGGGACGTGTACGGAAGGGGAGATGGCGGATCTGAAGACCCGCCGGGAGATCAGCGGTGCTGCATCTCGAAGAGCTTGCTCCGGACCTCAGAGAGGATTTCATGAATGGGCAGATCCGGGAAGTCTTCCCAGCCCATGAGGTTGAGGATGTAGCGCTTGAGGCGAGGACGCTTGAGGTCTCGCCCTTCCCACATGTAGTGCACTTCCTCGTGCTCGCGCGGAAGCGGGCGGCCGTCAATGTCCCGCCGCAGCAGGAACTTGAGGGCGGAATCCGGATACTGCTGAACAAAACGGGCCATTGATTCTGCGGTAATCGGGCCATTTCCAAAAACTACATCTGCGTCGTCTTCCACTACCTGTACCAGTCCAAGGTTTTCAATTTCCGGATCCTCTCCATAGTCGTCGTCCTCAAAGTCCAGCAAGGCGCCAACGCTTTGCACCACTTCAGGCTGAGGAGCAGGAACCGCGTCTTCTTCAAGGACCTCCGCCTGATCTGAAAGCAGGTCGGGAAGCGGAGGGTCTGCCACTGGAACCCCCAGGTCCAGATCGGGCTCCAGGAGCAACTCGGGAGGGCTTGAGGCTTCAGAAGCATCCACAACCGGCGCTTCTGATGCCGATGCTAGCAAGGGCTCCTGAGAAACACCAGTCCCGGATTCGGAAGACGCAGGAAGCGGGCGCTCCGGAACGTAGTTCGAGGGGCGCACAAAACGAATCGGCTCGTGGCTCCTCGGCTTTGAAGGACGTGCCTCCGAGGTCGGCTCCTGGGTGAGCGTCTCCACTGAGACGCCTCGCTGCTTGGCAATCATCCCAAGGACGCTTTGCACAAACTGACGGCCCTCCAAACGCTCCTGCACCTGCTTGCGGAGCTGGAGGAGGCTCTCTGGCGTGTAGTGCTGTTCCGGCTCGGACGCCTCCGGAGCCGAAGCCGCCCGCGCCTCTGGTGAAGCCAGAAACAGCGCCCAGTACCCCTCAAGCAGCAGCAGCAGGTCCCGAAGCGGGTGGCCGGGCTGCTGAAGCCCCAGCGCCACACTGCGTTTGAGGCTCACCGGGTGGTGCCGCCCACGGGCCGCCTGATTGAAGGCGCGCTGAATGCGTTGCCGAAGGCGGGCTCTCAGCTCAGGGCCGTGATGCTGCTGCAGGTAGGCCAGGAAGTTTTGCCGCTTCGTTGGATCCAGCTGCCCCCTCAGGACCTCGCCTTCCTGCTCAAAGAAGCTCTCCAGGACGCCCTCTCCGGCCACCACTTCTTCCGGGGTGGGAGAGTCGAGGACAAATCCGGAATAGTGCAGGTGTTCCAGCAGTTGCACCAGGAGTGATTCATCATCCGGCAACGTCGGGTCAAGCCGTGGGGGAGCCCCCCGTGAAACCGTACTTCGGTGCATGGTCCGCCAAGAAGGGAAGTCAAAAACAAACTGGGGCACCCCAACTTGCTGAGTTATCCTCAAAAAAACTCTGCGATTATGGGAAAATCGCATTGTGGTTGGCAAGGATTTTTTTTAATTTTGTGACAACACTGCCACGCACAGGGGCTCCTGGCCTGTTTTTCTGGCTGGGTCGCCCATCTCCTGCCCATCTGTTCGGCTCAACTTCAATAACGTCTCTTCCCAGAAAGAACCGCGAATGATCAGCCTGGCTGGCCTTACAATGAATTATGGACAGAAGGTCCTGTTCGAGGATGTCTCCCTCAGCTTTGACCCCGGCAAGCGTTACGGGCTGGTGGGCGCCAACGGCGTGGGGAAGACCACCCTCCTGCGGATCCTCTCCAACGAGGAGACCCCGACGGCAGGAGTCGTCTCGGTTCCTCGGCAGGCCCAGGTCGGTGTCCTCAAGCAGGATCACTTCCAGTATGAGAAGGAGTCGGTGCTGAATGTCGTCCTGCGGGGACGTCAGGAGCTCTGGGACGCGATGCATGAAAAGGAGCACCTCCTGGAAAGTGGGCAGCAGGATGCTGAAACCGGGCACCGCCTTGCCGAGCTGGAGGGCATCATCGCCGAGCAGGACGGCTACGTCGCCGAGTCCTTTGCCGCTGAGCTGCTGGCCGGGCTGGGCATTGGGAATGCGTACCATCCGGGCCCCATGAGCGCCCTCTCCGGAGGCTTCAAGCTCCGGGTGCTGCTGGCGCAGTTGCTCTTCCGACGTCCGGATGTGCTGATGCTCGACGAGCCCACCAACCACCTGGACATCGTTTCCATCAAGTGGCTGGAAGCCTTCCTCCGTGACCAGTTCAATGGCACGCTGATCTTCATCTCCCACGACCGCCAGTTCCTCAACTCCGTGGCCACGCACATCGTGGACATCGACTACCAGGAGCTGCGCCTCTACCCCGGAAACTACGAGCAGTTTCTGGATGCCAAGGCGCTCAATGAAGAGCAGAAGAAGAAGCTCATTGAAAGCCAGGAACGCAAGGTCGCAGAAATGCAGGCGTTTGTGGACCGGTTCCGCTACAAGGCCACCAAGGCTCGCCAGGCGCAGTCCCGGGCCAAGATGATCGACAAGATGGAGATCCCGGAAATCAAGCGTTCCTCCCGGATTGCACCGCAGCTTCGGTTTGAGCAAACCCGCCCCTCCGGGAAGGTCGTGCTGCAGGCAGAAGGCCTCTCCAAGTCCTATGGTCCGGTCTCGGTGCTGGAAAACATCTCCCTCGAAATTGAACGGGGGGAACGGGTCGCTCTCATTGGCCCAAACGGCATTGGCAAGTCCACGCTCCTCAAGTTGCTCCTGGAACAGATTCCCGCCGATGCGGGCAACTGGGAGTGGGGCCACGAGGTCAGCATTTCCTACTTTGCTCAGGATCACCACGAGCAGCTTCAGGGCAAAACCAGCGCCTACGAGTGGCTCTATCAGTATGCCCCTCAGGAAACCGTCAGCTTCATCCGCGGCCTGCTGGGACGGGTCCTGCTCTCGGGCGATGAGGCCATGAAGCAGGTCAAGTCTCTGAGCGGAGGCGAGTCTGCACGCCTGCTCTTTGCGCGGATGATGCTGGAAAAACGCAACGTGCTGGTGCTCGATGAGCCCACCAACCACCTGGACCTGGAAGGCGTGGACGCGCTGGCGGAAGCCGTTGCGCAGTACCCCGGAACCGTTCTGGTGGTCAGCCACGACCGGCACTTCGTCCGGCACATTGCCACCCACATCCTCGAGCTGACTCCCGAGGGCGCCCGGAACTTCAAGGGCAGCTACGATGAGTTCCTGGAACGCTTTGGCGATGACTACCTCAGCCGCGACCAGGCCCTTTCCCAAACCCGAGACAGCGCTCCCGCAAAGTCCGGACCCTCCGGAGCGGAACGGCGCGAGGCCCGCAAGCAGCTGACGCGCCTGGAGCGAGACGCCGAAAAACTGGAACGCAAGATTGCCGAAAAGGAGCAGGAGATCGAATCCATTGATGCTCGCTTCGGCGCTGAAGACTTTTATCAGAACACCCCGCCTGAGAAAGTCAGAGAGCTTGAGAAATACAAGCAACGCCTGACCAACCGCCTCAATGATGACCTGAAACAGTGGGAGAATGTTGCTGAACAATTAGAAAAGGTCAAAGACCTCGTTGGTGCCTGACCCGTGCCGAGCCCTTTGAGTTTTCAAACGCTTTTCCATCAAAGGACCTATGAAGCCCTTATCTTTATCTCTGATTTATCCCTTCCTCTTCTTATTCCTCTGGAGCCTTCCCGCTGCCGTGAGCGCTCAGACCGAACCGGCTCCGGCCACAGCCAATGTTGAAGCCTCCGAAGAGGCGGAACGATGGGATCAGTCCCGAACCCAAACCGAGCAGCAGTACAGCGAGGGCAACCTCGAAGAGGCGCTCAACTCAGCCAAGGAAACCGTTGCCATTGCCGACGAAGTCTTCGGCCCCGCTGACGCCCGCACCCTGGAAAGCTTCCTGCTGCAAGCACAGATTGAAAGTGACCTCGGGCTCTATGAAGAAGCCAATCAAACCTACCAGCACACGATTGAACTCGCCCAACAGGGTCCGGGACTGGAAGACCCCCTGACGCTCAACGTGGTGGACCGCTACGCCGATTTTCTTTCGTGGGTGGGCGACTTCGAAAACGCTGAAGCGCTGCAGCGACAGGTCATTGACCTCTCAGCCACGGCCTTGGGGGCTGAGGCGCCACAAACCCTGCTGCGGCAACGGGCACTTGCGCTGAACCTTCAAAGCCAGGGACGCTTTCAGGAGGCGGACGAGTTGCTCACCCAAACCGCCACCCAGCTGCAGGCGGTCCTCGGCCCGGAAGATCCGGAGGTGCTGGAAACCCAGTCTCACCGGGTGCGGCTGCTGATGCAAACCGGCCAGCTGCCTCAAGCCCGAGAGCTCGTGGAGCCGCTTCTGCAGCAACAGCAGTTCAACTACGGCGACTCCGCCATTCCGACCCTCGAGTCTCAGGAAAATCTGGCTGAGATCCTCCGGCAGCAAGGAGAGTACGAAGCCGCAGAAGCACGCTTCCAGGAAATGCTTCAATTGGCTCAAGCCGAGCTGGGACCGGAAGACCCCCTGACGATTCAAGGCAAGAGCCACCTGGCTCAGCTTTATGAAGACACCGGACGCCTCGATCAGGCGCTCCTCCTGCACCAGCAGGTCTATGATGTGGAAGTGGCCCTGCTGGGTCCGGACCACCCGAATGTTGCCACCGACCTCAACAACATCGCCAGCGTCCAACGGCGCATCGGCAAGCTCGCAGAGGCCGAACAGAACTTCCGGAGGTCCCTTCAGGTGATGTCGGAAACCCTGGGAGACGACTCGCCACAAGCCATCTCGGTCTCCAACAACCTGGCGCTGCTGCTCGAAAATCAGGGCATCTACGATGAAGCTGAGCCGCTCTACCAAAAAGCGCATGCCAGCGCCGACGTCGTTTTGGGCCCGGATCATCCGACCACCCTTGCTCTGGCCAACAACCTGGCCATGCTTTATGAGTCTCAGGGGGACTTCAGTCGGGCGGAACTGGCGTACAAGCAGGTCAACGAGCGCAATGCCGCAGTGCTGGGCCCCGAGCACCCCAGCACCCTGGCTGGGCTCAACAACCTGGGCTACCTCTACCTGCGGATGGAACGTCCCGCTGAGGCCTTGCCGCTGTTCCAAAATGCCTACCGCCTCTGGTCAGACAGCCTCGGAGAAAAGCACCAGAACACCCTCAAGGCCCTCAACAACCTCGGCCGGGTGCAGATGCAACTCGAAGACTACGAAAATGCTGAGCTGAACCTCCAGGCTGCGCTGGAAGGCCGCCAGGAAGTGTTTGGGGAGCGGCACCCGGATACGCTGCGAAGCATGAACGACATGGGGGTCCTGCTCGGCAAGCAGGAACGCACCGACGAAGGCGTGGACCTGCTCCGGAAGACCCTGGAGCTGGAAAAGGAAGTCCTGGGCGAGGCCCACCCCTACACCTTTGAAACCCGAAATGCCCTGGCCGATCTGCTGGAACAACTGGGTCAGCTCAATGATGCCTTCGAAATTCGCCGAGACGGATTTGCCCAGCGCAACACCTTCTTCGACCGCGTCCTTTGGGTCGCTGGAGACAACACCCGCAAGGGCTACATCAGCCTCCACAAGCCAGAACAGGACGCCTACATCCGGAACCTCCTGCAACTCGAAGACACCGAGCTGGCCGCAAGGGAACTCCTGAACGTCAGCCTCCAGCGCAAGGGGTTGCTGCTCAAGATCACCAGCGAGACCCAGCAAATTGCCAAGCTGTCGAACGACCCGAAGCTGGCCGAAACGGCAGCCGGGCTGCTGACCGCCCGCAAGGAGCTCGCGGCCCTCACTCTGGCGGGCCCGACTCCGGAGAACAAGGACATCTTCCTCCAGCTGGTTCATAACCTTGAGGAACAGGTCAACAGCCTTCAGCTGAAGATTGGGGAGCAGAGCCTGCGCTTCCGGGAGTCCCGTCAAACCGTGTCCGCGGATCAGGTGCTGGAGGCCCTGGGGGACGTCGCCCTGGTGGACTTCCTGACCTACCAGGATGACATGGGCGACGCTTCACTGGTGGCCATTGTGGCCTCCGGAGGCTCCGTTCAGTATCACGATTATGGGACGTCGGACTACATCACCGACATGATCATGGAGTACCGCGAGGTCATCCAGGACTTCGGAATGGCCGATGAAGACGTCAAGCTGGCGGGCTACGACATGTGGGATGTCCTGTGGTCTCCCCTGACGGAGGCCCTGGGCGAAAGTGAGGCCCTCTACCTGATCCCGGACGGGTCCCTCAACGTGCTTCCGTTTGATGCCCTGGTTGATGACAACGACGAGTACCTCATTCAGTCCCTCGACCTCCGGCTCATCAGCTCGGCTCGCGACCTCGTGCTGGATCCGCTTGCTCCTGCAACAGGCGAGGTGGTCATTGTCGCGGGTCCGGACTATGACACCGACCAGATCCTGCAGTCTCCCCAGGCCCGTGCCGTCACCGGAAAGCGTTCCGGAAGTGTGGCCCAGGGAGCCCGCATGGGCTCTGGACTCCGAGGCCTGAGCTTTGATCCGCTCCCCGGTGCCGAAAAGGAAGGCTCCATCATCGAAGCCGTCTCCAGGGACAAGGAGCGCGCCACTCAGATCTTCTCCAAGCGAGATGGCGAGGAAGAGCAGCTCCGGTCGCTGCCGGAAGTGCCCGAGGTTCTGCACATTGCCACTCACGGCTTCTTCCTCAAGGAGGAAGAGCGGCTCGCCCAACGCATCGCCGGGCTCAACCGCGGAAGCACCAACCGGGTCCCTCCTCCGGGCGACAACCCGCTGCTCCGGGCGGGGCTGGCCTTTGCCGGCTTGAACGCCAATGCGCCTCTGCTCGGAGAGATTGACACCGACAACGACGGCGTCTTGACCGCAATGGAAGTGCTGTCGCTCGACCTCGTGGGCACTCAACTCGTGGTGCTTTCTGCGTGTGAAACCGGATTGGGAGAAATTCATGACGGCGAAGGCGTCTATGGCCTGCGACGGTCCTTCCAGGAAGCCGGTGTCCGTGCCGTCGTCAACTCCTTCTGGGAGGTGAGCGATGACGGAACCCAGCACCTGATGACGGAGTTTTATGACCGCTACCTAGAGGGCACGTCTCCTCGAGACGCCCTCCGGGAAGCCCGGTTGGAGATGGTCAATGATCCGCGGTGGAGTTCCCCCTTCTACTGGTCGGCCTTTGCCCTGGTGGGGCGGAATAGCTAAGGGGATCGTCTGAAAACGACCTTCCGTGCCCGGTTGCTCCAACCCATGTGGAGCCTGCACCTGGCCATTTTGGGATTTGGCCTGACCGGGCTCTTTGGCAAGTGGCTGCCTCACTCGCCGGTCGTCATCACTGCTGGACGAGCCGGGTTCGGCGCCCTGACCCTGCTCGGCCTCCTGCTGTGGCGCCGAGAGTCTCTTTGGGTGCCCCGGCGCGATGCAGCCTGGCTGGCCCTCACGGGGGTCATCCTGGCGGGACACTGGATGACCTTCTTCCACAGCATCCAGGTGTCTTCAGTTGCCATTGGCCTGATGGCCTTTTCCAGCTCTCCGGTCTTCACGGTGCTGGTGGAGCCCTGGGTCTTCCGGGAACGGCTGCGTCCCATCGTGCTAGCCGCCGTTGGGGTCGTGGTGGTCGGACTGGTTCTCATTGCGACCTCCGGAGAGTCCCTCAGCTGGGAGTCTCAAACCCTGCAGGGGGTCGCATGGGGGCTGGTTGCCGGAATGCTGCATGGGTTTCTCGGCATCCTCAACCGCCTTCACGTTCGTGCTCACTCAGCGCTGCGAGTGGGCTTCATTCAAGATGGCGTGGCGGCCCTCATTTTGTTGCCCTTTGCCCTTCACTCCTTTGCGGCCCTGTCCGGAAACGACTGGCTGCTGATTCTGCTCCTTGGTACGGTCTTCACGGCTGGGGCACACGGACTGCTCATCCATGTTCTGAAATTCGTTCAGGCCCAAGTGGCCAACCTGCTGGTTGCCGGCCTTGAACCCGTTTACGGAATCCTCCTGGCGCTGCTGCTGCTGGGAGAGGTTCCCGCCACTCAGGCCCTGTTGGGCGGTGTCTTGATCATCGCCTCCACGCTTTACATTACCGTTCATCCCCCCGGGGACTAATCCTTCTTGTTCATCACGCTCATGCCTGCAGATCCCAACCCGCCCCGCGACTCCGACGAGCCGAAACTCGAGCCCATCGAAGACAGTCGCCCCCTTCGCATCCGGAAGCGTCAGGAGTCACGACCCGCTCCTTCACGTCGACCCGCAGCGAAGGCTCCCCAAGACGACGTCTGGCCCCAGAAGGCTGAGGAACGACGCCATCGCCAGGATCACCAGCGCTTCCGGGAACTCGCCTCCAGCGACCAGCTCTACGACCGCAGCAAGCCGCGCAGCTACCAGGACCGCTGGCAGGACCGGGACCGCCAACAGGATCGCCTCCATGAACGCCGCCGGCCCGGAGGAGGACGCTCTCGGGAAGAAGGCTCAGAAAGAGGACGGCGCTCCGACTCACCACGCCCGCCTCGTAACCGTGAGGATCGCTCTCGTTGGGAAGATCGCCCCCGGAGAGACGACAGGCCTCGGAGAGATGACCGGTTTCAAAGGGACGAACGCCCCAGACGTGACGAACGACCTCGGAGAGATGACCG
>JAYOTF010000033.1:0-576 GCA_038150265.1 Deltaproteobacteria bacterium
AATAAATTACCAAGATATGGTTTGTAATTGATCAGCAAGAAGCAGCGAGTTCTTTTCCAAGGATTTCAGCCTAAGAAGATCCTAGGCATAGATTGCCTTATCAAACTGAATCTGAAATCCTGTCTCCTTCTTGATTTGATGGGCCAGGTAGTTCGTGTCAACATCACCCGAGAAGATCAAGGCATCGTGCTTTAGTACAATAAACTCTGCTAGGCGAGATAGTGGTTCGGTAATGATTCTCGCCTCCTCTCTCAGGAAAAAAGTCTTCCTCTCCTCTTTCTCGAGTCTTTTTCTTGCCTCTCCCTGCTCTTTGAATAGTCCTACTATCAACTCATTATGAGCAAAGGCCCTTGCCGCCCTATCCCCGAAAATATCAAGGATTGAGGTATTTACCATCACTCCATTATGCGGGTAAGAATTTACTCGTAGAGGTGCTCCATAGGTGCCTGCCGTGATTCCTTTCTTTACTTGCTCTACTGATGCTCCTATCTCCTCTGAGATCTCCCTCCTCACTCTTGCCTTGTTCTCTACATAGTATTTCGTATGCGAGAAGTCAATGCCCTTGAACCTAGGATG
>JAYOTF010000033.1:586-38549 GCA_038150265.1 Deltaproteobacteria bacterium
GATTCCATCGATTCCTTCCTTCTTGAGGTATGCTACAACCTCCTCATCGTACTCCTTCCTGAGTTGCTCCTCCTCACCTTCAAGCTTCCTGATACCCTCGCTCCTATAGACGAAGAGATTACTATGCTTCCTGAGTTCTTTCCGTAAAAGCTCCTTCATTTCCTCTACGGTGATGCTCTTTCCCGTTCTAGCCTGCTCGTATAAGGCTTGAGTGATCTGATTCATGAGGTTTCCGAGTCTCTTGGCTTCGACTCTTTTCGCACACGGAAGAGCTAACTTGAAGACTTTCCTGCCTCCAAGCTGGTGTTGTAGCTCTATAGGAATGTATGAGCGGAAGAAGAACGAGGAGGATTCTTGAAGGAGATAGTGCCGAGACATATAAAGGTCCTCTGGTTGGGTGACCTTTAGATCTAAGCGAAGAGCCTGTAAAACAGCCTGTAAGACAGCCCGTAAAAGCCAAGGATAGGCATTTATGGTACTGAGCCGAATCTCAGTGGATGAGATAACTCACTGAGATAGTAAGGGATGATTGAGTAGGAATGATTTTATGGTGGAGACGAGGGGGATCGAACCCCTGACCTCATCGCTGCCAGCGATGCGCTCTCCCAGCTGAGCTACGTCCCCAGGAGCGGGATACACGATGGACACGGGGTGGAAGGGAGCTTCCGAAAGGATGGCGTCCCCAAGGGGATTCGAACCCCTGTTCTCGCCGTGAAAGGGCGATGTCCTAGGCCTCTAGACGATGGGGACCCGTGTCACTCGTAAACAACTTATGTTAGTGAAATTGGCTGCCGAGTCAACTTCTTTTTAAGAGGGGTCTGCATTTTCTTCAATTTTTTGTTCCAGCTGCCGCTGGGCCTCATGGAAGAACTCGAAGATCGTCGCTGCCAGGCTGGTTGAAACCCCCGGCGCCTCCTCCAGCTCCTTGAGGGTGGCCTGCCGGAGCGACTTGAGGCTCCCAAAGTGCTTCAGCAGGGTCTTCTTGCGGGTCGGCCCCACACCGGGAATTTCATCAAGCAGGGACTTCAGGTTGTCCTTGCGCTTCAGTTGACGCTGAAACTCGATGGCAAACCGGTGGGATTCGTCCCGGATGTTTTGCAGAAAGTAGAGAACAGCCGTATTGCGGTGCAGGCGGATTTCGTTCTTCTGGTTCGGTTTGACGACGTACTCAAAATCCTCATTGTTCCCGCGTCGGTACTTGCGTCGCTGCTCCGACCGTCCCTTCGCCAGCCCAATCAGGTCCACCTGGCTGAGGTCCATTCCAAGGCGCCTCAGGGCCTCTGCTGCCGCTGAAACCTGCCCCTTGCCCCCATCAATGAGGATCAGGTCCGGAAGGGCATCGCCCTGCTCCAGCGCGCGCTTGTACCGACGCGTCAGCACCTCTTCCATGCTGGCAAAGTCATCGGGCCCCTCGAGGCTCTTGATCTTGAACTTGCGGTACCCGGCCTTGAACGGGTGGTTGTCCTTCCACGCGACCATTGAGGCCACGGTCATGGTCCCGGACAGGTGCGAGATGTCAAAGGCCTCCACCGTTGCCGGAGGTCGCTTGAGGAGCAAGTGCCGCTGCACCTGCTCCAGCACTGCTTCATCCTGGACGGTTCGCTGCCGCTGCTCTTCCAGGTGCACCTTTGCATTCTGGTGGGCCATGGCGACCAGTTCCCGCTTCCGGCCCTTTTTCGGAACCATCACCTGCACCCTGCGTTCAGCCCGTTCGGAGAGGACCTGCTCCAGAGACACCTGGTCGGAGTACTCAAAGGGCAGGAGCACCTCGCGTGGAATCTGCGCCGCCTCGGCCATGTAAATGCGGTTCAGCACCTGTCCCAGCAGGTTGTCATCAGAAGCCTGCTCGCTCGCATCATAAAAGAAGAAGTCGGTCCCAAGCAGCCGCCCATTCCGGATGAACAGGACCTGAATGCCCGCGGAATCGGCTTCCCGGTAGAGGTTGAAGACGTCCTGGTCTTCACCGTTTGTGCTGAGGACCGCCTGCTTGGCAAACACCCTCCGGACCGCCTGAATCTGGTCTCGGATCTGTGCTGCCTTTTCAAAGTCGAGCCGGGCGGCGGCCTCCTTCATCAGCCGCTCCAGGTCCTTCATCAGCTCATCATCCTTGCCCTTGAGGAAGAGCCGGACCTGCCGCACCACCTCCTGATACTCCTCAACGGGCACATCTCCCCGGCACGGAGCCAGGCAACGCTTCATCTGAAAGTTGAGGCACGGGCGGTAGGTCTTCTTCCCATCCAGCTCCATTTTGCTGGTCCGCAGGGGGAAGTAGCGGTTGACCACCCGGAGCATCTGCTTGGCGTCTTGCACCGAAGGAAACGGCCCAAAGTACTCCGAGTGCTTGTCCTGCTTCTCCCGGACCAGACGCAGGCGAGGGAAGAGCTCCTGAGTGGTGAGCTTGCAGAAGGGATAGGACTTGTCGTCCTTGAGCAGCACATTGTAGCGCGGCCGGTGGGTCTTGATGAGCTGCTCCTCCAGAATCAGCGCCTCCGCCTCGGTGTCGGTGATGACCAACGACACGTCATGGACCAGCGAGACCATGATCTGGATGCGGAGGGTGTGGTTGGCAGAGGGCTGGAAGTACGAGCGCACCCGTTGGCGCAACGACTTGGCCTTGCCGATGTAGAGGATGTCGCCGTTGAGGTTCTTGTACAGGTACACCCCCGGAAGCTCCGGGAGGGTCACCAGCTTCTCAACGATGGGGGCGGGGCTCATGGGCAGGAGGAGGGAGACACGAAGATCCGGGGGTTACTCGGCGAGGAGGTCGTCGATGGTCTCCGGAAGCTTCTCCACAAAGGCGGCCATGTCGCCATACTGTCCCACGTCCATCTTCATGCTGTTCTCCAGCACCACGGTCGGGGTTCCCGTGACGCCATAGGCGGTCGCCTTCTGCATGCCCTCTTCAATCAACGCGGTCACCCACGCCTGATCCTTCTGTTCCTTGTACTGAGGGCCCATGCCCAGCGAGCGGGCGAGGTAGTTGACGATTCCGGGATCAAACACATTCACGCTGTGCTTGAAGCTCGCGTCAAACAGAGCGGTCTTGACCAGGTCGCCCTTGCCCTGCTTCTTGGCAATGTGGTAGAGCCGCAACGGCGCATCGTCTTGGCCCCGGAAGGCAATGGGGATGTCGATGAACTCGATCTGCTCCGCATACTTCTTCCGGAAGTCCTGAGAGAGGTTGCGCAGGTTGTTGCAGTGCGGGCACCCAAAATTCAGGAATTCTTCAAAACGAACCTTCTGGACGCTGTGAGCCGCCGGGGCCTCGCCCACCAGCTCGTAGTGACCTCGAATGTCCGCAGCCTGTGCGAAACCGACCAGTGAAAGAGAGAGCAGCAAAACAGCAAGCAGCCGAGGGATCATAAAAACTCCGTTGATCATCAAGAGGTTAAGCAGTCGGGGAGGCAAGATCGCCTGCCAGAAATTGGAGCAAGGTAGCGCCTGCAACCACCGCCGTTTCCGTTCGCAGGATCCGGGGTCCCAGCGTCCAGGTCGGAATGCCTGCCTCCCGGAGCAGCGCTTGCTCGTCAGGAGCCAGCCCGCCTTCAGGACCGATGATGAGCCGGGCCTGACGTTCCGGAAGCAGGTCGGTTTGGGCAGGACCCGCTCCGGAACCGGGTTCCAGGCTCCAGGTGCGGCACGGTGGAGCAGTCGCCAAAGCCGTCTTCAGGTCGTCGGACCAGTGCAGCTCCGGAGGTGTGTGACGCTCGCACTGCTTGCAGGCCTCCCAGGCGATGCGGCTCCAGCGTTCCAAACGTTGCGTGGGATGTTCCGGAAGCTTGGGAGAGTGCCGACTCGCAAAGACGTGAAACCGGGACACGCCCAGCTCGGTCGCCTTCTGGAGGCTCCAGTCCAGCGCTTTTTCCTTGGGCGCCGCCAGGAGGAGTTCGAGGTGAAGTGGGGAAGGCGGCGGGGGCAGCTGCTCCGCCTCCGGAAGCACGACCACTTCCTTGCGTCGAAGCTCAACGACCTGAGCCTGGAACCGGGTTCCGGAGGCATCCTGCACCGTCAGCGTCTCGCCCAGGCGGAGGCGCCGGGCGTTCCGGGCGTGGTGCCCTTCATCCCCGGCCAGCGGAGCCGCAACTCCGAGGCGCAGGTGGCCTTGATGGAGAAAGTAAGGCACCTGAACCGAAGGGGTCAGGAATACTGAAAGGTCAGCTGGTCCCCTTCCAGGTCAATGGACACCTCTCCGCCGTTGGCGAGCTTCCCAAAGAGCACCTCATCTGCCAGCACGGTTTCCACTTCCTGCTGAATGAGGCGGGCCATTGGCCGGGCTCCGAACGAAGGATCGTAGCCCTTGCGAGCCATCCAGCCCTTGGCTTCATCGGAAACGTTGATGATCACCTTCTGAGCCTGCAGCTTGACCTCCAGGGCGACCAAGAGCTTGTCCACGACCATCCGGACCACCTGCTCCGGAAGCTGAGCAAACGGGATGATGCTGTCCAGCCGGTTCCGGAACTCCGGACTGAAGGCCCGTTCCAGCGCCTGCTTGGAAGGCGACTTGGGCGCATTGGAGCCCGCAAAACCAATGGCGTTTGAGGCCATCTCCTTGGCCCCCACGTTCGAGGTCATGATCAGTACGACATTCCGGAAGTCCGCCTCGCGTCCATTGTTGTCGGTCAGGGTCGCATGATCCATGACCTGCAGGAGGATGTTGAAGATGTCCGGATGCGCCTTCTCGATTTCATCCAGCAGCACCACGCTGTGCGGGTTCTTGCGGATCGCATCCGTCAGCAGCCCCCCCTGGTCAAACCCGACGTATCCGGGAGGTGCCCCGATGAGGCGAGAGACGGTGTGCTTCTCCATGTACTCGGACATGTCAAAGCGGTGGAAGTGGATGCCCATGATGAAGGCGAGTTGCTTGGCCAGCTCCGTCTTTCCGACACCGGTGGGCCCCGTGAAGAGGAACGAGCCGATGGGCTTGTCCGGATCCCGCAGGCCGGCCTTGGACCGCTTGATGGCCTTGGTCAGCACATCAATGGCGTCATCCTGTCCAAAGACCTGGAGTTTCAGCTCCTTCTCCAGCTCCTGGAGCTTTTCCTTGTCGGTGCTGTTCATGCGCTCAATCGGCACCCGCGCAATGCTCGCGACCACTCGCTCGATGTCCTGTGGCGTGACGGTCTTGCGCTTGGAACCGCCCTGAAGCCGGACCATTGAGCCGGCTTCGTCAATGACGTCAATGGCCTTGTCCGGAAGGAAGCGGTCGTTGATGTGCTTGGCTGCCAGGTCGGCCGCCATGCGCAACGCGCTGACGGTGTAGCGCAACTCGTGGTGCTTCTCGTACTGAGGCTTGAGGCCCTTCAGGATGAGGAAGGTTTCTTCCACCGAGGGCTCGGTGATGTCAATCTTCTGGAAGCGACGGGAGAGGGCCCGGTCCTTCTCGAAGATCTTCTTGTACTCCTCATAAGTGGTGGAGCCGATGCAGCGGATCTCCCCCTTGGCCAAGGCGGGCTTGAGGAGGTTTGAGACGTCCATGGAGCCTCCACTTGTGGCCCCTGCTCCAATGATGGTGTGGATCTCGTCGATGAAGAGCACCGATCCGGGCTTCTGGCGCAGGGCCTTGAGGACCGCCTTGATGCGCTGTTCAAAGTCCCCCCGGAACTTGGTTCCGGCGAGCAGGGCGCCAATATCGAGTGAGAAGACCTCCGCGTGCTGCAGCAGATCGGGGGTGCTGCCTTCATGGATGCGCAGGGCCAGGCCTTCTGCAATCGCCGTCTTCCCCACTCCGGGGTCACCGACATAGATCGGGTTGTTCTTGCGCCGGCGGCACAGGATCTGGACCGTCCGCTCCAGCTCATGGTTTCGGCCAATGAGCGGGTCCAGGCGTCCTTCCTCTGCCAGGCGGGAGAGGTTCTGGGTGTAGAGCTTGAGGGGGTCCTGCTCGGAACGTGGCTGAGACGGCTCGTCTTCGTCGTTGTTCTCGTAGTTGAGGTTTTCCTCCTCGTCTTCCACCGGAACCTTGGCAATGCCGTGGGAGATGTAGTTGAGCAGATCCAGGCGCGTGATGCCTTCCTTCTGCAGGAAGTAGGAGGCGTACGACTGAGACTCCCGGTGGATGGCCACCAGAATGTCTCCCACGTCTGCCGAAGCCTTTCCGGAGCTGTTGACGTGCATGATCGCAAGGTGCAGCACCCGCTGGACCGCTCGGGTTTGCTGCGGACTGTTCCCCGCGTCATCGGTCACCGTTTCCTGCTGCGAGAAGAACTCCTCGAGGTCGGCCTTGATCCGCTCCACGTTGCCACCACAGCTCCGGATGATCCGGATGCCGGCATCATGGTGCAGCAGGGCATAGAGAATGTGTTCCACGCAAAGGTACTCGTGCTTGCGCTCCTTCGCTTCGCTCTGTGCCGCCATCAGGCACATTTCCAAATCTCGTGTAAACATGCTCGCTCAGACCTCTTCCATGCTGGCTTTGAGGGGAAATTCGTACTGCTCGGCCAACTCGTGTACTGCCTCGACCTTGGTTTCAGCAACTTCGTGGGTGTACACGCCACAGACCCCCACCCCGTTTTCGTGAACCCGGAGCATGATCTGAGTGGCTTCTGCAGGACTCTTGTGAAACACCGTCTGGACCACGTAGACAACGAACTCCATGGTGGTGTAGTCGTCGTTGTGCAACAGCACTTTATACTGTTTGGGGCGCTTCAGCTTGGGGCGGGTCTGACTGACGACCGCTTCGTCCGGTTTGGATTGGCTCATTGCGGGTTCCCAACTGCAAAGCGATGTGGACTACGGGGGACGCGTTTGGAACTCAGTGAATGATGAGTGAAGTGACCGCTGATTGTCAACCCATTTCCTGCATTTCCAGTCCCGGTGCCTGGAGCTTCTGATAGGACGATGGATCCTTCAGATAGACCCGGCTATTCGGAGGGACACTGTGGGTCAGCCAGACGTTTCCGCCAATCACGGAACCTCGCCCAATCACCGTATCTCCTCCCAAAATGGTGGCTCCTGCGTAGATCGTCACATCGTCTTCAATCGTCGGGTGCCGCTTCGTTTGAGAGTGCTCCGCATGCCGAGGACTGAGGGCCCCCAGGGTGACGCCCTGGTAGATGCGGACATGGTTGCCCAGCACCGCGGTGCCACCGATCACCACCCCCGTGCCATGGTCGATCATCAGGCCCCGTCCCAGCTCCGCGTTGGGGTGAATGTCGATGCCAAAGCGCGAATGAACGTACTCGGTGAGGATCCGGGGGATGAGTGGAATCTGCCGCCGATGGAGGAAGTGCGCAATCCGGAACACGCTCAGGGCCTGCAGGCCCGGATACGCCAGCACCACCTCGCGCTTGCTGGTGGCGGCAGGGTCTCCTTCCATGATCGCGTCGACGTCCTCGGCAAGAATGTCCCGCAGCTCCGGGAGGAACTCCAGGAACTCGAAAACAATGGCCTCCACCCGCTCGCTGAAGTCACTCCGCTCCGCGCAGTCTCGTCCTTCCTGAGAGGCCGCCCAGCACAGCACCAGCTCCAGCGCTTCACGCATCCGGTAGAAGATCGACACCGTCTTCTGCCCCATCGCGTAGGGCAGGTTGAGGCGGTCGAAGGCTTCCTGCCGGATCAGTCCCGGAAACAGGAGCACCAGGATGTCTTCTGCAAGCGCGATGATGCTTTCCTTGGCCGGGAGCGAAACGGTGCCGATGCGTTCAATTTCCGGATGCTGGTCATACGACTGCATCAGTTGGCTCACGGCCTCTCGCAAACGCTGCTCGCGACGGATCTCCCTCGGGTCGACTGAGGCGTTTCGAGTCATTGCCATTTCAGGAGAGGTGCTGTTATTCTAGTCATTCGAATCTTTTCTCAACTCAAGGAGTCTGAATGGAAGCGTATCAGCGCGAGTTTGCTCGTTTTCTGGTGAAGGCGGGAGCCCTGCAGTTTGGTGAATTCACCCTCAAGAGCGGCCGGGTCTCTCCTTACTTTTTCAACTCCTCCCGCTTCAACACGGGCGCCTTGATCCAGGAACTGGGACGCTTTTACGCCCATGGCATTCAGGCCTTTGCTCCTCAATGCACGGTTGTGTTCGGACCGGCCTACAAGGGCATTCCCCTCTGTGTTTCCACCGCTGAAGCGCTTTCTGAAACTACCCAAAAGGGTATCGGATATTTTTTCAACCGAAAAGAGAAAAAGCCGCATGGAGACGGGGGCCTCCTTGTGGGACAGGTTCCACAAAAAGAGGACTTTGTGGTCATGGTTGATGACGTCATTACCGACGGTCAGACCAAGGTGGAGGCCATTGAAGCCGTCCGGGCCGAGTGCGGGGCCGAAATCGGCGGGATTCTGGTGGCAGTGGACCGCCTGGAGCGCAATGCTCAGCAGCGCAGTGCCTCTGCCGACCTCGAAGCCCGAACCGGCATTCCCGTTCGGTCCATTGCCACCATCCGGGAAATCTGTGCAGCGCTGGAATCCGTCGAAATCGACGGCCAGCGGGTTCTGCCTCCCGAGGTTCAGGCACGCATTGAGGCTTACCTTTCAGAATATGGAGTAGACGAATAAATGCAGCAAGCCCATCCTTCCGACCGAACCCGACGCCGTGCCTCCGTCTCGTGGGCCCAGGCGCAGGAAGACCTTCAGGAATCGAAACAGCGCATCAAGGAGGCTCCGGACGCCAGTTGCCTCCTGTCCATGCAGTGTGCCATCAACGCCCTGTCCTCCATTCCAGAGGCCCAGGGCCGCTTTCAGCTTCCCACCTATTCCTCGGTGGAGATGCTGGATGTCTGCCTCCAGTATGCTCCGGAGCTGGAGGCGCTCCGGAACTCCTGCTACGTCCTGGACGGGCTGCTGGAGCGCGACGTCATGGGCAATGCCCAGCAAAAGAACATCCGCTTCACCTCCGCCTACGCCCGTACCTGCCATCAGGCGGCCGAGGCGGTGCTGGATGGGCTGAGGAGCTTCTTCAAGGCCAACGCCACGGCCTACTTTGCGCCCTAGGAGCGGCATGCTCGCCACCATCCGCACCCAGCTGGCCACTTACGCTCCCCCCTGCAACCCCCACCCGGTGAAGCGCGCCTCGGTGCTGATTCCGCTCTTTGAGCAAGGCACGGTTCCGCATCTGCTGCTGACCCGTCGCGCTTCGCACCTGCGCTCCCACTCCGGACAGGTCTCCTTTCCGGGAGGCAAGCAGGACCCGGAGGATGGCTCCGCTCAGGCAACAGCGCTCCGGGAGTCTGAAGAAGAGGTGGGGCTCTTGCCTCAGCAGGTTGAAATCATTGGCCAGATCGACCAGATCACCTCGCTGCATCAGTACCTTGTAACCCCATTTGTGGGAGTCATCCCCTCCTCTTTTGTCCCACGTCCGAATCCGGAGGAGATCGAGTCCGTGTTCTCGGTGCCGCTCGACTTCTTCATGAATCCGGAACACCACACCAGCCAGGAAATCACCCACCGGGACGTTCCGTTCTACTCCCACCACTTTCACTTTGGCCCCTACGACATCTGGGGCATGACCGCCATGCTGATCCTCCGGTTTCTGGAAGTCTCGCTGCAGTACATTCCGTCCTACCCGGTCCATCATCCGGGCGCGCCTTCCTGGTTTGAAATGACCCAGCGCCTCACTCCCCACTTGTAATTTGAACGCACTGCTGGTGTGATCAGGACAAAATTCATTCTGAGTCGGTCCTTGAAAAAGCTCCTCCGCTTCAGCAGACCTCTTCTTTCAAGTTGACTCATTTATTCCGAAACACGCTGGCGCGAGTGACGGCCTCTCCAGGAAAGTCATTCAGTAGGAATCGGGTGGCGTTTCCAGAAGCCGTCAGGGCTTCATGGGAGGCCCCGGGTGGCTGGCGCTCGAGCCCGCTTGCTTCCGGCCCCCCTCCGGAGGCTCGATGGGCCCTCGCACTTTCGGAAACGATGAATCAGACTGAGAGCCATGGAAAAGGTTTGTGCTCCGAGGGAGCGGCGCAGGCGCTTGAGCCTGAACCCTTCCCGCCTTCCTCGGTCACTGTTGCTCACCGATGCAGGAACAGGAGTTGCCGCTCATGCCGGAAAAACGCTACTTCAGGCGCATTCAGTTTGCGAATCCCATGCTCCTCTTGCTGGAGGAACAGGTGGAGGCCGAGATCCTCAACTTGTCCCTCAAGGGAGTCCGGATCCGTCCGTACCAACCCGTCGCCCTCACTCCCGGACTGCGGGTCCGCTTGTGCCTGCCGCTGAATGAACAGATCACCCTGGAGCTGCAGGCTCAGGCCATCCGCGAGCAAGAGGGCTCCTGGAGCTTTGAGTTTGTCGAGATGGAACTCGAAGCCTTTACCCACCTGAGAAGTTTACTGGAGGCCAACCTGGGGGATGATGAAGAGATTGAGCAGGAGCTTCGGTACTGGCACAAGCCACCTCCCCCAGCGCCCTGCCCCTGACCCCCTTACCCGTCACCTGCTGAAAAGAGGGCTTCTGGAATGAGTGACCCGTCCACGCTTCTCAAACTTCCTGACCACCTCCGCCTGCTCCTGCTCGGAGAAACGGACACCTGGGACGAGGTGCAGACGCTGCTGAGGCAGAACCAGGACCTCAACCTGGTCCAGGTCAACTCGCTTCCAGACCTCCATCAACTGACCGCTGCGCCCGTCCCCGACCTCACGGTCATTGATCTCAATTCCTTTGGTGGCACCTCTCTGGAACTGATCGAAGTTCTGGAACGCCAGCTGCTGCGCCCTCCGCTTTTGCTCCTCATTGAAGAAAGCGACTACCCGGACCTCATCCGGCACCCAATGCTTCGGGACTGCGACTACGCCACCCACCCGGTGCAGGCCGACCTGCTCACGAAGCGCATTGAGGTCCTGCTCAACCTGATCTACTACCAGCAGCTCAGTGAGCAAAGCACCAAGGAACTGCAGGAAATTGATCAGCAGCGTCAGGAGCTTTCGGAGCGGGCCAATGATGTGTCTGAGGAGCTGCGTCTGGCCAAGTGGCAGATGGAAATGGCCTCCGGTGAACTGGAACGCCTGAACCGGACCCTCAAGCTCTTTGTGCACCTGCCGTTGCTCAACCGCATGGTCATCCCGTCTCCCGGAGACTCGAATCCCGATGACTTCACCGAGCTTCAGGCGACCGTCATGTTTGCCGACATCCGCTCGTACACCGCCCGGAGCGAGCAGATGAACCCCCATGAAAACTTTTCCTTCCTCAACCACTTCTTCAACCTGATGGAGCCCCCCATCCTCGACAACCAGGGCTACATTGACAAATTCATCGGGGACGAGATCATGGCGGTGTTTGACGAGGAAGACTCTCATCCAAACGGTGCCCTGCAAGCCGCCATTCAGATGCAGCAGACGATTCAGCAGGCCAACCAGGACCTTCCTCCCGAAAAGCAGACACGCTTTGGCATCGGCCTCAACACGGGCTCCGTGATGGCAGGCATGCTGGGCTCACAGCACCGCATGAACCCCACGGTCATTGGCGACCACGTCAACCTGGCTTCCCGCCTGCAGGGCCTGACCAAGAAGTACCAGGCCGACATCCTCATTTCCGAGTCCACTTACGCTCAGATTGACGCCTCTGCTTACCTGATCCGGGAGATTGACACCGTCCCCATCCGTGGCAAGCAGGTGCCCGTGACCATCTACGAGGTCTTCAACACGGCTCCGGAAGAGCTGCGCGAGCAAAAGCTTCAGGCGCTTGCACCACTCAGCCGAGCGATTGCCCTCTACAAGCAGCGGCGTTTTGAGGAAGCTCTGCATGAAATTTACGAATGCCTGCAGGTCTTCCCAGAGGATGTGGTCACCCTGGAGTACCTCAAGCGGTGCCGGTACTTTCAGAAGTACCCCCCACGTGATCCCAAGTGGGATGGCGTGGTCTATGAATCCGACCAGCTCGTCGACCGGACCATTTGGCGTCAGAATGCCCGTTACGCCCTGCCGGTTCCCTTGTCTCTTCAACAGACAGCCAGCGCCAGTGTTCTCTCGGCCCAGTTGGTTGACCTGTCGCTTTCCGGAATGAAGATTGAGCTGCAGCGGCCCCTGAAGCTGGAAGCCGTCCTCTCCGTCACCTTCGAGTTCAGACACGCCCACCTGGGAGCCCCGTTTGACGACCTCACCTGTCAACCCATGTGCCGGGTGGTCTGGGCTCGGCGTCGAGATGAAACCGCCTGGGAGGCCGGGCTGGAGATCATCCTGCTGCCCCCTGGTCAGGAACAGGCCCTCTCACAGGCTCTGAGTAACCTCGAAGCCCTCCCGGACCCAACCGTATAACCCCCGCCCAGCGGGTTCGGCTTGTACCTGGCCTCATTTTCCTGAAAACTGATGGTTTTGCGTTTCTGCTCATCCGCTTGCGTTCCATGGCCCACACCCTTCTCCTGCTCCAAGGTCCTCCCCTTCCAGGGGTCGAAGTGGATTTCTCTCACCAAGAGGCCCTGGTCCGGACCGTGTTGGAACCGCACGCCCTGACGTGTGAAGGAATGTATGCGGAAACCGAGCAACCCCTGATCGATTGGCTCCACGCCCAGCGTGCAGCATCGTTTGTGATTGCGAATCTTGGGCAACTGGCCACTCCGGAGGGGCGCCTGGGTGCCGAGTTGACCGACCTCGGATTCCCGGTCTTTGAGATTCAGGATCGGGCTGTCCCCAGCTCGGGAGGGCCTCCTCCGACCGCTTTCCCGCAGGCAGTGGGGTGCCTCGCCGGACTTGGCTCCCGTGCGTATTCCCTTGCCGCCCAGTTTGCCGTTGACTGGCTGACCACCTCCTACCCTGCAGAGTAACATGCGCCTGGACGCCGGAATCTGGATTCAACTTGGAAACAGCGCGCTCGCTCTTGCCATTGCTGTGGGCGTGGGAACGCTCGGAGCCGAATGGATCCGCCAGCAAACGCTGCAACTGCCCCCTCCGGCTCCGGCCCAGAACCTGAAGCCCGCTCCACCGCCTCAGGACTCCGGGAAGTCTCAGCAGGCGTTTGCCCCCATCCTCGACCAAAACGTCTTCCGGGCCCAGAAACAGGAAGCGCCCCTGCCTCCGGTGCCTCCCCCAACCAGTGACCCCACCACTCCGGACACTCAGGTCATCCCTCAGACCAACCTGAATGTCGCTCTGACCGGCACCATGATCTTTGGGCCGAAGAACGCCTTCGCCTTCATCAGCTCCCGGAATCAGCTCGCCAACTACCGCATCTATGAGCTGGGGGAGTGCTTTGACCCCAACTCGGTGACGCCCACCGACTGCACCCCCGGAACCGTCAAGGTGCTGGAAGTCATGGACCGCGAGGTCGTCCTCGTCTTCCGAGATCAGAAGCAACGCCTGCTCATGGAGGAAGCGCCCGGCACCCCCAGTGCCGCCAGCCCCCCGGCACAGCGTGCGCCCCAGACCGCAGCGCTGGTGGTGCCTCCTGCCAGCAAGCCGGCCCCCCAACCGGCGTCCCCGGCTCCTCAATCCTCCTCTTCCTCACAAGCGCCGCCTCCGGCTGCAGAGGGGCAAACCACGTTCAACTTCACCCGATCCTGGGTCGATGAGCAACTCGCCAACTTCAACCAGATCCTCATGGATGCACGGGTGGTGGCCACGGAAACAGAGCCCCCGCGGTTCATGTTCAAGTACATCAAGAAAGGCAGCCTCTACGAGCAGCTTGGGCTCAAAACCAACGATGTCATCCTCGAAGTGAACGGTTTTGTCATCGACTCCCTGCCCAAGGCATTAAAATTGATGGAAACCTTGCAGGCGGAACGGGAAATTGCGCTCAAGGTGGAGCGCGACGAGACCCCGATCGTCTTCAATTACTACATCGATTGATTTTTTCTGACGACTCCCTCCTGACGCATCCTTGACCTTGCCGCGCCTTTCACTCTGGACGTGGGGCCTCTTTGCGCTCCACTTCATCATCTTCCTTGGGGTGAACCAGCTCCTGAATCCCCATCCGGACATGGTCGATCACTGGATCTGGGGGCAGTACCTTTCCTTCTCCTACTACGAACACCCGCCCATGATCGCCGTCCTCTTCCGGGGCCTGACGCTGGTGCTGGGCGACTCGGAGTGGGGCATGGAGGTCGGTGCTCAGTTGGTGAACCTGTTGGTCCTTGCCGGGGTGTATGGCATTGCCCACAAAACGTTTGGTCCGGAAGCCGCGCTGGGCTCCTTGCTGGTGCTCTGTGGCATGCCCTACTTCACCGTGGGCAGCATCTTCCTCCACATCACACAGCCGTTCATGCTGTCGTGGCTCGCCGCCCTGTTTTGCTGGATTCAGTGGCACCAGACGCGTGAGGTTCGCTGGCTCTGGGGGATCGGCATTGCCGCTGGGCTGGGCGCGCTCTCCAAGTACATCATGATCCTCTTTTACATGGGGATGATGCTGCACTTCCTGGTGTACCGAGAGCAGCGGTCCCAGTGGCTCAACTGGCGGATTTATGCGGCGGGCGGGCTGTCGCTGCTACTCTTCAGCCCCGTGCTGTGGTGGAACTTCCAGAATGACTGGATTTCCTTCCGCTGGCAGCTGTCTCGGGGAACTTCCGGAGCGGATTTCGGTGAAAACACCATCGACTTCACGGTGGGGCACTGGCTGCTGTTTTCGCCCATCTGGTTTGCAGCCGGCGTCTGGGTGCTGCTGCGCCTCCGGAACCGCCTACGTGATGGACATGCTCCGGAAAGCGCCATTGCGCTGGTGTCGCTCGTGCCTCTCGGTTTCTTTACGCTCATGAGCCTGAAGGGCTCCATCGCCGACCCGCACTGGGCCAACCTGGCGTACCTCGGCTTGGCTCTACTGCTCGGACGGGAATTGGCATCCGGATGCCTGCAGGCGCACCGCAAGAAGCTCATCCTGGCAGGGCTGGCCCTCAACCTGCTCAGCGTCACGCTGCTGGTTCGGCACACCCTGCACCCCCTCTACGACTGGGCGCCATTTGAACTCAAGAACTTCCGCTACCTGGAGCAGCAGGGGGTTCCGGAGGCGGTGCAGCAAATCCTGCGGGACCACCGAGGCCGTTTTTACAGCAAACCCGCCTACCAGGCCAAGCTGCAGGAGTGGCTCAGCCCAGACGCCTACCAGCAGTGGGGCGCCCTGATCCTCCGCGTCGCTCAAGACAGCGTGGGAGACCGCTTCACCAGCTTCCTCGACTGGCCAGAAACCGGAGCCGAGTTGCAGGCCCTGGTGCAGCAGCATGGCTGGGACTCGGTCGACTTCATTGTGTCCCGCGAATACCAGCTCAGCAGCGCCCTCTCGTACTGGATCCCGCAGCACCCTCGTCCCTGGCCACACAGCCTGGAAAAGCAGGAGCGCAACCAGTGGAGCCCCCGGGAAGCCGTGCTGACGCAACGGAGCATTTTTGTCTGCGACCTCTGGGAATGCGAAGACACGCTGCGGAAGGCGGAAGCAGCCCTGGGGCGGTCTTTGGAGTACTGGGGCGAGATTGTGCAGTACCGTGACGAGCGGCTGGTCCGAAACCTCCTCGTTTACCGCATTCCGGCCTCTGACGACTAAACCGAGCCGCACTTTGACTTCCGATTAGGAGACTTTTACTTGAGCTTTCATCAAGAGAAGCTAACTTTGCTCTGATTCTTTTGCACTCCTGCCCACGAATCCTGCCTCATGAAACAACTGACCATTCGTACCAAGCTCCTCTTGATCCTGGCCCTCATGATCGGGCTGCTCGCAGGAAGCGGCATCTTCCTCTCCATTCAGGTGCAGAACAACGCCCACGCCTTTTTGGAGTCGGAGCAGAACCTCCTCAAGCGCCAGCAGCACTTTCAAGACCTCCAGTCCCTGCTGGGGCCCAACGGTCTGCTGGACGCCTACAAGAGCTACCGCATTTGGGGAGATGCCCAGGACGCCCGCCGGTTTCAGCAAACGGAGGCGCAGGTCCAACAGCTGGTGCAAGCGTACCTGACGCTGCCTCTTGAAAGGCCGGAACGCGATGCCCTGCTTGCCCTGGAAAAGGCCTTGAATCCGTACCGAGAGGCGCTTCCTCGGGTTCGGGCCTCCTGGCAAAATCCGGATGCCCCTCTGCCTGCACGCCTCGACCCCACTCCCCTGGTGCGGAACCTGGACATCATCGCTCAGCTTCTGAAACAGGATCAGGAGCAACGCGCGGTTACCCTCAAGAGCAACCAGCAGCAACGACTGGGGCTCGTGCTTTCGGTGTTTGGCGGATTGATTGGGGTGCTGCTGATCGTGTTCTGGGTCCTGGACCAGACCCTCGACCGCCTGCTGCGGCGCCTGCTGGTCAACCTTGAGACCACCTTCGAGGAGCTGAACGATTCGGCTGAACACTTCACCATCAGCTCCCAGCGACTGGCAGAGAGCTCCACTCAGCAGTCGGCCAGCCTCGAGGAAATCTCGCATCGGGTTCGGCTCCTGGCAGACCAGGCGTTGCTGAACTCTCAGCGGGCCTCTGACTCAGTCAGCACAATGGCACTGGTGGCCACCACCACCAAGCAGGCGGCTCACAACGCACAAACCACCACGCACATTGCCCACGATTCCGAAGAAGTCGCTGCCGGAGGCGCACAGGTCACCCAAAACCTGATGACCGCCATGACGGTCCTCATTTCGAGCAGTCACAAGATTTCCGGAATCCTGGAGCTGATCAATGAAATCAGCAGCCAGACCAAGATGCTCTCCACCAATGCCGCGATTGAAGCCGCCCGGGCGGGAGAGTCGGGGAAGGGATTTGCCGTGGTGGCGGATGAGGTGTCGAAGCTTGCGGAATCCTCTCGGCAGGCCGCCAAGGAAATCGCGGCGCTGGTGAGTGAAAATGTCGACCAGGCCAGTGTCGCAAGCGACCTTTCCCGTCAGGGAGACCAGGCCCTCCAGGAGTTTCTGAACAAGGCGAAGACCACCGCCGAATTGGCCGATGTCATCGTCAACTCCTCTCAGAAGCAAAGCGAGGCGGTTCGGCAAATCGAGACCATGATTGGCGACATCAACCGAGCCTCCGGTGAGCAGGCAGAAGGCACCACTCAGGCCAGCCGGGCCCTTTATGAGCTGGATGTGGTCACCCAAAGCAATGCCGCCAATGCCGAAGAGATTGCAGGCTCCGCCTCCGTCCTCAAGGACCAGGCCGCAATGCTGCGGGGGCTGCTTGAGGAAATCTCTGTTCACATTCGCCTCAAGCCCCATGAACCGTCACCGTCTCGAACCGAGGCCTCTCTGCCCAACCTGTTGACGCACTCCTAAACCTTCCCGCAAGAAATCCATGAAGAGCGAAGTCATCTTTCAAGAGCGCGACCACCGCTGGATTGCGATGGGACGAGACCCCAGCAAGCCGGATTCCGTCATTGACACCAACGAGTTTGTCATCACCCACGGAGACTCGGCACTGCTGCTGGATCCGGGAGGCGTCAAGATCTTCCCGAAGGTGCTCGCTGAACTGACCCGGTACCTGCCGCCTCAGGCGATTCAGACCATTGGCCTGAGTCACCAGGATCCGGATATCGGCTCCGCGCTGGCGCTGTGGCTGGACCTGTGTCCGGACGCAGAGGTGTACTGCTCGTGGCTCTGGACCGGGTTCATCACCCACTTCGGAATGGATGCCGACATCAAGCTGCTGCCCATTCCGGATGAAGGGGGAAGCCTTCCTCTGGGGAGCACCAGCATTCAGGCCATTCCTGCCCACTACTGCCACGCCTCTGGCAACTTTTCCTTCTACGATGACCTGTCGGGGATTCTCTTTTCCGGAGACATTGGGGCGGCGCTGCTGCCAGATGCCGGGGCCGGCATGATGGTGGAAGACTTTCAGCAGCATGTGCGCTTCATGGAAGGCTTCCACAAGCGCTGGATGCCCTCCACTTCTGCCCTGCGCGCCTGGGTGGACCGGGTCCGGGCCCTCAACCCGCAGATGATCTGCCCGCAGCACGGGGCCATCTTTCAGGGAGACGACGTCCCTCGCTTCCTGGACTGGCTGGAAAGCCTTGAGGTGGGCGTGTGGTGAGTCAGGCGGCTCCGGAGTCGGTCTCTTCCGGCTCCGCTTCTGCCTCCTGGGTTTCCATTTCCTGGAGCAATTCTTCCAGCTCGGTGGGATTGAACATGAGTTCCTCAGTCTTCAAGTAACAATTCGGCTCGTTCCAGATTGACGAGCATGATCACTTCCTCATCCTTGATCCGCTCCGGATGCTTCACCGTCAGCGGTTGCCCCTCCAGGGTAAAGAGCCCGGCTTCGCCATCTTCGCAGGTGGCCTCCCGGAACTCAAACGTCCGCAGGTCGATTTCGCCCTTCTGGTACTGAGACCGGAGGCGCTCCAGGTCCTGCGGCTGGCGGATGGGGAATCGGAAAAAAGCGTTGCGGCATTCGGTTTCAATGTGAATGGGCTGCTTGCCGTGAAAGGCTTCGCTGAGAATCAGCAAAGGGCCTGTGATGATAACGGAACGTGCCATGACGACAACTCTTTCAGGTTGAGGGGCGGGTTTCGTTTTCCAGAACCTCCGGAGGCGGAGCACCAGGGGGACGTCGGGTCACCAAACGCAGAACCGCCAAGCCACTCGAAATGATCACCGCTGCCCCCAGCAACGTCATGGGGTCGGGCCAATCTCCCCAAATCAGGTACCCCAGCAGCATTCCCCAGAGCAGTTGGCTGTACTGAAACCCTCCCAACAAGGAGGCCTGGGCCAAGCGGTAGGCAAAGGTGATGCTAAAGATCGCGCCTATAGAAAGCAAGGCCGCAATGAGGTTCCACGGCAACAGCTCTGGCAGGAAAGGGTTACTTTGGTAGGCCGTCAGGGTTCCGGTCACCGCCACCCCGACGGCCAGACTTCCCAGCACCAGCACAAACGGTGACTCTCCAGACATCCTCCGGACCAGCAGGTTGCTTGTGGAGTGGGCCACGGCCACCGTCACCGCTCCCAGCGCCGCCAGGCTCAGGCCATCGGCTCCGGGACGCAGGCTCAGGATGACGCCGACAAACCCCAGGGCCACCCAGCCCCACACCTGCCGCGGAAACGTCTCCTTGAGCCAGATCCGTGACAGCGCCACCGTAATGAAAGGCGCAATGAAGAACAGCGTGTACGCCTGGGCCAGCGGCAGCTCTGAAAACGCGTAAACGGCCCCAAAGGCTCCGGAAAGCCCCACCAGCCCACGAACCAGGTGCAGTCCCACCCGACGCGTCCGCAGCTCCGAAAACCGACGTGTGGCCCCACAGACCAGCAGGGTGAAGCTGGCCATCAGGCTGGCATTGATGAAGATGATCTGGTGGACCGGGTAGTGCGGAGTGAGAAACTTGAGGGCGGCATCTCCGGAACTGAACAGCAGGTAGGCCAACAGGGAAAGGGCAATTCCGGAAAGGTCCGGATTCGCCCGAAAGTTCAACCGCGCAGGGCGCATACAAAAGGCTCAAAAAAAGGACGAACCCGGATCAAGCGTCCGGAAAGGGTGATGGGGTGCCCCCTCAGGAGCGCAGCAGGAGCTTCCCGATGTGCTGGCTGGATTCCAGCACCTCGTGCGCTCGGGCCGCCTCTTCAAGCGCAAACACCTCATGAATGATGGGGCGGAGGGTGCCCTGAGCCAGCAGGGGCCAGACGTGCGCTTTCAGGGCCTCGGCGATTTCCGCCTTCTGCTCCACCGTTCGGGGGCGCAACGTGGAGCCGGTCAGCGTCACTCGCTTCCGGAGCAGGGGTGAAAAATCGACCTCGGCCTGGCTGCCCTGCAAAAACGCGATCAGCACCAGCCGTCCTTCCAGGGCCAGCAGGCGAATGTTCTTCGGCAGGTACGGACCCGCTACCATGTCGAGGATGACGTCCACCCCAGCGCCTTCGGTCAGGGCCAGGATTCGCTCCTCAAAGTCCTCCGTCTTGTAGTTGATGGCCTCATCAGCCCCCAGCTTCAGGCAGGCCTGGCGCTTCTCTTCGTTGCCGACCGTGGTGTAAACCGTGGCTCCAAACGCCTTTGCCAGCTGAATCGCGGTGGTCCCAATGCCACTGGAGCCGCCATGCACCAGAAAGCGCTCTCCGGCCTGAAGCCGTCCCCGATCGAAGACATTGGTCCAGACCGTGAAAAAGGTTTCGGGCAAACCGGCGGCTTCCTCCAGGCTCATTCCCTCTGGAACCGGAAGGCACAGCGGCGCGGAAGCCACACAGTATTCGCTGTAACCGCCACTGTGCACCAGCGCACACACCGACTGTCCCCGCAGCGCCTCCGGAGCCCCCGGACCCAGCGCCACCACCGTTCCGGACACTTCCAGCCCCGGGACGTCACTGGCTCCCGGAGGAGGCGGATACGCGCCCTGACGCTGCAGGGCATCCGGACGATTGACGCCTGCAAATGCCACCTGGATCAGGACCTCGTTTGCTCCGGGAACCGGAACCGCCATGCGACGCGGCTCCAGCACTTCCGGCCCTCCGAACCCGTTGAGGTGGATGTAAGTCATGTCAGCAGGAAGGGGCATTGGCTATCTCCGAGTCTTGGGGTTGAAGATCCGGCGGCTGAGGCGGTCCATCTGCGTCAGCGCCAGGCCCATCATCATCAGGACGATGGTTTGCACCTCGCCATCGTGAAAGTTGTTCTCAAAGTTTGCGGCCGTCAGGTGCCCGACAAGGCCCGCCATGGTTCCCCAGAGGACGGCGTTCGAGAAGGTAAATCGCTCTGACCGGATGATCGCGCGGATGGCCCGGGCAAAGAACAGCAGCCAGATTGAGGCAAAGCTCACCAGCCCGATCAGTCCGTAGCTCAGCCAGGTCTGGAGGTACAGGTTGTGGAGCCCCACGCCCGGACCATTGAGAAAGCGGTGCCCTGCGGCTTCATAAGGCTTGCGGTACTCCGTCATCACCTCGGCATCTGCGTCAAAGCCAATGCCGAGCCAGTAGTGGTCCTGAATCGCATCCCAGCCTGATGCCCACATGTTGAGGCGGTCACGGTTTGCATCAGCTGAAAATCCGGAAGCCAGCCGCTGCTGCAGCGCTTCCAGGGCCGAGTTGCTTTCGTGAGCCTGCGAGGAGGCATTGGAGTACTGCGAGTAAAGCCCCCACACCAGCACGCTCCCGGCGAGCACGGCCAGTAGCGTGGTCCGGGGCAAGAGCCACAACCCCAGCACCACTGACGCCACCAGAGTCCCGAGCCACACGCTTCGGCCCATGGAGGAAATGATGCCCGCCAACACCGTCAGCGCGAGCAGCAACATGAGGAACCGGGCCGGTGGGCCCCATTCCTTGCAGAAGATCAACGCCACGGTCAGCGGGAAGCACACCACCAGGAAGCCCCCGAAGGTGAGGTGATGGGTGAAGTTCCCCTTTCCATGCCAGTAACCCGTGTCGCCATACGGCGTTGCGAGGCTGTTCTCCGGAAGCCGCAGCCAGTCCACGCCGGTAAAGAACTGCACCACGCCGTAGAGGCTGAAGAGGAAGAGGAAGAGAAAAAACCAGTGCAGCACGGTTTCCTCATGCCGCTCCCGGAAGATGGACATCAGGATGAACGGCAGCAGGAACCGCCAGTTGCTCTGCAACGCCATCACCAGGTCCGGATGATATGGGCTCATCAGGGTCGACACTTCCACCACAGCAACGTACCCCAGCATCACCCAGAGCAAGGAATCGCTCATCTCCGGCAGGTACCGTTTCCAGAGGTGCGTCACCAGGCCGATCAGGTACAAGAAGGTGATGGACGCCTCTGAGGCCGCAATGCTGAAGGTGCTGGCGATGAAGAGGGTGTAGACGAAGAACCAGTTCCAGGAGATTGATTGGGTCAAGGCACTGAAGTTCATGGAACCGTTCGGATAGGATTCATTCCCACGTTGGGACGTCTCGTTCAAGAAGGTGCTGAAGCGCCTCAGCGCACGGAAGGCCCTGGTGCACCACCTGGTCCACCGCCTCACAAATCGGTAGCTCCACCTGGTGCCGTTGCGCCAGCTTCCGGAGCATGGCCGCATTCGCGGCGCCTTCCACGACCTTTCCACCAGCAGGCAGGCTGGCGTCCACCGCGTGTCCGGCTCCCAGCTGACGGCCAAATTCGTGGTTCCGGGAGAGGCTCCCCGTCGCCGTCAGGACCAGGTCTCCGAGTCCGGAGAGGCCGGCAAAAGTTTCTGGGTGACCGCCCATTGCCACCCCCAGGCGAGTCATCTCTGCCAGGCCTCGGCAGACCAACGCGGCCCGGGCGTTGAGTCCCAGCGCCATGCCATCCACAATGCCGGCGGCAATCGCGAGCACGTTCTTGACGGTGGCTCCGATCTGCACGCCAATGAGGTCCGGGCTCCGGTACAGGCGGAAGCGGTCGTCATGGAAAACCTGCTGCAGGCGGTCCTGCCGGGCGGGATCCTCACAAGCCAGCACCGCTGCCGTCGGGAGCTGCTGGGCCAACTCCAGCGCAAAGGTTGGGCCCGACAGCACCGCTGGATGCCGAAGCTGCGGCCACTCCTCGTGCAGCACCTGCGTCAGCAGCTTGAGCGAGCCGGCCTCCACCCCCTTGGACGCCAGCACCACCTGATGGTCTGCTGTCACGCTTCCGGCCACCTGACGTGCCAGCGGGCGGACCACCTGGGAAGGCGTTGCCCAGACCAGCCGTTGGCTCATCGCCAGGACCGCTCCCAAATCCGAGGTCGCGTGGAGGTTCGAAGGAAGGGGGATTCCGGGGAGGAAGAAACGGTTCTCGCGGGTTTCCTGGATCGCCGCAACGGTCTCAGGCTCATGGGCCCAAAGCTGCACCGCGTGCCCCTTGCGTGCCAGTTGAAGCGCCAGGGCGGTTCCCCAGGCTCCGGCTCCAATTACTCCAATCGGGTGGGTCACGCTGCTGCTCTCACGGTTCTCTTGGTCCAAGCTCCAAACCGACCATCCTAAGCCTTCTTGTTTTCAAGAGAAAGTCCGTTTTTTCCGTCAGTCCCTGGATTTTTCCGGCCACTCGCACTGGCGGAAGATGGGGCACTGTCCGCACTTGGGGGTCCGGGCCATGCACGTGTAGCGTCCATGCAGAATGAGCAGGTGGTGAGCATCTTGAAGAAACTTTCGGGGCACCACCTGCAGCAGGCGGTCTTCCACCTCCCGGACGTCTTTGCCCGGAGCCAGCCCTGTCCGGTTCGAGACCCGGAAGATGTGGGTATCCACCGCAATGGTCGGGTGCCCAAAGGCGGTATTCAGCAAGACGTTTGCGGTCTTCCGTCCCACTCCAGGCAACGCCTCCAGGGCCTCTCGCGAGTCCGGGACCTCTCCCTGATGCTCGCTGACCAGCAGGCCACAGGTCTTCACCACGTTGCGGGCCTTGGTGGGCGCCAGCCCAATGCTCTTGATGAAGGACAGCACCGTCGCCTCTCCCGCCTGGTGCAGGGAAGCCGGGTCCGGGTAGGCCTGAAAGAGCGCAGGCGTGACACGGTTCACCGACTTGTCAGTGGCCTGGGCACTGAGGATGACGGCAATCAGCAACTCAAAGGGGTTGCGGTACTGCAGCTCGGTCGTCGGATGGGGAATGGCGGCACTGAGCTTGGTGAAGAGGGTCCGGACGGTGGCAGGCTTCATGGCTCAGAGTTCCTGATACAGCACCGACGCGCCCCCTCGGTTGGAGATCATCCGGCTCGCCAGTTCCTGATCGAGGTAAAGCACACTGATTTGGGAGTTCTGCCCATCGGCATTGACCTGCAGCACCACGGAGCCCCCGCCGTACATGCGCAGCAACTGGGCGCCCGGACGTCCACTCGTCTGTGCCATCTCCTGAAGCGAAAGCCCCTGACTGAAGCCGTACTTCGATTCCAGGGTCCGGTCGATGTCCTTGAGGCGCTCTTCCGAAAACAGCCCCATGCGCAGATCAATGCGCTGAAGCTGCTGGTCCATGCGACTGAAGCTGAGGACCATGTCGCGCCGGATGCCGCCAACGCGGTAGCAGCGATCGGCATAGAAATCGAGCGCCTCTCGGAAGTAGGTGTCGCACACCCGCTTGAGGATCACCCCGATCTCATCTCGGCTCATCCCGAAGTTCAGGTCCTGGTACCCGCCCGTTCCGGTGCCTCCCTTGGCGGGTGGCGGCGCCTGCCGGACCTCGGTCAGGCGATCCATCTGTTGCTTCAGGGCCACGGTTCCGGCACGGAGGCTGAGCTGGTAGACGTTCTGATCAGGCAGAAACGCGTACTTCAGGATCAGCCTGGGCTGAAACCAGCCTTCCTCCGGATCCGCCTCCAGGCGTCCGCTGCGGACGGTGTAGAGCGAGCGGCTCTCCGTCAGGGGCAGCTCAAAGGTGAAGTCCCCCCGGTCCTCCTGCAGGTCGGCTTCCCGGTCTTGCAGCACACACGACTCCAGGGCGCCGGTGGGCAGGTTCGTTTTCAGGTGCACGCGGCTCTGGAGGTCCGTCAGGGTCACCTCAACCGCATTCAGGTAACACGGCAGCGGTTCATGGTGCGGCTGAACCGTGTAGTAGCTGGTGGCCGCGGGTTCTGCAGACAGCCCCCCTGTGCTCAGCAACAGGAGCACGGCCCAAGACCACTTCTTCATTTCCACTCTCATTAGGTTGCATTCTGGTGACGTTCCCTTGGGGAAACGGAAGAGGACATTCAAAAAGCGTGAAAACCCGAGGAACTGCCCGGGATCCGACTCGAATCAAGGCCCTCTGAGCCCCCTCTCCGGAATTGGTGCTTGCAAAATCAGGCAACCTCTTGAAGATATTTGGTTGTCTCTTTCACAACGCGTCCCAACCAATCTGCGATCATGATTCGAGTCAATCAATTAAGCAAACGCTTTGGCCTATTCCAAGCGGTGAATGCCCTCTCCTTCGAGGTGGGGGCCAATGAGATCCTCGGATTTCTCGGTCCCAACGGTGCCGGGAAGTCCACCACCATGAAGATGCTCACCTGCTTCCTCCCTCCCACTTCCGGAGACGCGGAGGTCTGCGGACACAGCATCTTGACCGAGCCCCTCCAGGTTCGGCAACAACTCGGCTACCTGCCAGAAAGCGCCCCCTCGTATGGCGAGATGCTGGTTCAGGAGTTCCTTGGCTTCATTGCAGAAGTCCGGGGCTTCCAGGGCGCCGACCGAGACCGGCAGGTCGACCGTGTGCTGGACCTGACGTCTCTTCAGGACGTCCGGACCCAGATGATCGAAACGCTCTCCAAGGGCTATCGACAGCGGACCTGCCTGGCGCAGGCCCTCATTCATGATCCTCCGGTCCTCATTCTCGACGAGCCGACGGACGGGCTGGATCCGAACCAGAAGCATGAGGTCCGGACGCTCATCCAGCGCATGAGCCAGGAGCGAACGGCCCGTGGAGAAGCCCGGACCGTCCTGGTGTCCACCCACATCCTGGAAGAGGTGGAGGCGGTTTGCACCCGTGCCCTGATCATTGCCCAGGGGCAGATCGTGGGCTACGGCACGCCAGAAGAGCTGCTGGCCCAGGCCCCGAACCACAATGCGCTGGTCCTGAGCATCAAGAGCACTGACACGCATGACCTGACCTTTGCGCTGGCGCGCCTGGACTCGGTCAGCCGTGTGGAATCACTCCCTGGCCGGGAGGCGGATGAAAGCCGGATGCGGCTGATTCCGGAAGCCGGAAAGATCATCACGACCGAGGTCCAGCAAGTCCTCGCCGCCCAGCAAGCTTCGGTATCTGAGTTTACCATCGAACGTGGTCGGCTTGATGAAGTGTTCCGAACCCTCACCACCCACTAAGCCATGAATGGATTGAGCCCCCTCTTCAAGCGTGAGCTGTTTGCCTACTTCCGCTCACCGGTCGCATACGTGTTCATCATCATCTTCCTGGTCGCCAACGCCGGGTGCACCTTCTTGCTCGGGAACTTTTACGAGTCCCAACAGGCCAGCCTGGAGATCTTCTTCATGTTCCACCCCTGGCTGTACCTGTTCCTCATCCCGGCCGTGGGCATGCGCCTGTGGGCCGAGGAGCGGCGGGCGGGGACCCATGAGCTGCTGCTGACCCTTCCGGTCCGTCTGGGCGTGAGCGTCCTCAGCAAGTTCCTGGCCGCCTGGGTGTTCATTGGCGTCGCCCTGCTGCTGACCTTCCCGATGATCCTCACCGTCCAGTACCTGGGTGACCCCGACACCGGCCCAATCATTGCCGGGTACTTCGGAAGCTTCCTGATGGCCGGCGCCTACCTCGCCATCACCAGCTTCACCTCTGCCCTCACCAAGAATCAGGTCATCAGCTTCATCCTCAGCGTGGTGATCTGCCTGGTGCTGGTGCTGCTGGGCTGGGGCGTCTTCTCCAATGCTCTGAATGCGATCTTCCCCGTCTGGCTGACCGATGCCCTGGCGCAGTTCAGCTTTGCCGCCCACTTTGAAGCCATCCGGCGTGGAGTGATCGACCTGAGGGATTTTGTCTACTTCACCTCCGTGATCGGCTTCATGCTGCTGATCAACGTGGTCGTCCTTGACTCCCAGAGCCGCTGAGGCCACGGAACGTGTTTTCTTGTGATTTGGAACCCTTACCCTGACACCTCGCCATGAACTTCGGTGAACGCACCAAACCCTGGGTCCTGGTGGTCCTCCTGCTGGTTTGCCTCATTGCCCTCAACGTCCTCGTGGCGCTGCTTCCTGCCGCTCGCCTGGATGTGACGGAAGACCAGCTCTTCACCATCTCCCCGGGGTCTCGTGAAATCCTCAAGAACCTGGAAGACCCGCTGCTCGTGAAGCTCTACTTCTCACGAAGCAACGCCGAGCTGCCCACCTCCTTCAAGACCTACGCGCAGCGAGTCGAGGACCTGCTGGGCGAGTACGAAGCCCTCTCCGGAGGACAGATGGAGCTGCGGGTGATTGACCCCAAGCCGGACTCTGATGAAGAAGTCGAGGCCCAGCAGTATGGCGTGGAAGCCGTCACGCTGCCGAGTGGCACACCGGTGTACTTTGGCGTCGCGCTGCAGCTCCTCGACCGTCAGACCGCCCTGCCCTTTCTGGATCCCCGCCGGCAGGAATTCCTCGAGTACGACCTGACTCAGGCGATCTACCAGATCACCCAGACGCAAAAGCCCAGGGTCGGTGTCCTGTCGTCCATGAACCTCAACGGCGGTCCGGCGATGATGCCGGGGCAGCCTCCGAGCCAGAAGTGGGCCTTCCTCAGCGAGCTGGAGAAGAACCTGGAGGTGCAGATGCTGCAGCCGACCCTCGTGGAGGTTCCGGAAGACATCTCCACGCTGCTGGTCGTGCACCCCAAGGAATTCAGCCCTGCGGCCCAGTACGCCATCGATCAGTTTGTACTCCGTGGCGGACACCTGGTGCTGATGCTGGATCCGAATTCCCGGGCAGACCTGAGTTCTCCGATGAACCAGATGTCGCAGCAGCCCAACCTCAGCAGTGACCTGCCTCAGCTCCGAGCAGCGTGGGGCATCACCTTTGATGCCGGAAAGATCGTAGGCGACTTTCAGCAGGCGACCCCCGTCAACACCAACAGCGGCATCCTCCGGTTTCCGTACTGGCTGAGCCTCCAAAGCACCCACCTCGACGCCAATCACCCGCTGACCTCCGACCTCGAGTCCCTGCTCTTCATTGAGGCAGGCGCCCTGGGCAAGGACAACGGCAGCTCGGTGGAAATGACGCCCCTGATTTCGACCAGTCCCGAAAGCGGGCTCACCGACGCGTTCATGCTCCGCTTCATGCAGCCGCAGCAGATGGTTCGGGAGCTGAAGCCCTCCGGAACCCCGCAGGCCCTGGTGGCGCTGTACCGCGACACCTTCACCAGCGCTTTCCCAGATGGCCCCCCAGCGGTGGAAGGTCAGGACGGCAAGCCGGCTCCCCAGCCCACTCAGCCGCATCGGGCCCAGGCCCAGGAACCGAACACCATCCTCGTGTTTGCCGATGTGGACTTCCTCAGCGACGGCTACGCGGTGCAGCGCCTCAACTTCCTGGGGCAGTCGCTCATTCAGCCCAAGAACGACAACCTGAACCTCGGACTTGGAGCCATTGAGTTCCTTTCCGGAAACGATGCATTGCGCAGCATCCGCTCTCGTGGTAGGTTCCAGCGTCCGTTCACCCGCCTGCTGGCCCTCCAGCAGCAGGCACAGATCCGCTACCAGGCTGAAGAAACCGCGCTGCAGAACTCCCTTCAGGAGGTGCAGGGCAAGCTCGATCAGTTGCTTCAGGGAACCGGGGCCGGTGATCAGGATGTGCTGCTGCCTCCGGAAATTCAGGAGGAAATCAAGCAGTTCCGGGAAGAGGAGCGGCAGACGCGCCGCAAGCTCCGGGAGGTCCGGAAGATCCTCCGGCAGGACATTGAGCAGTTGGGCAACCAACTCCTGGTCCTCAACCTGATCGCGGTGCCGCTGCTGGTCGGGATTGCGGGCATGGTGATCTACCGGAGACGGACCCGTGGGCGTTAACCTGAGACCTTCAAGATGAGAACCTGAACCATGCATGCAACGCTGAACAAACTACTCCGGCGCGAGGACCTGAGCTTCGACGAGGCTCACGCCATGATCCTCTGGATCATGAGCGAGGACGCCGTCCCGGTCCAGGCTGCGGCGCTTCTGGCGCTCCTGCAGGCCAAGGGCGCCACCGTCGACGAGATGGCTGGAGCGGCGCTTGCCATGCGGGACCGTTCCCATCGCATTGAAGCTCCCTCCCACTCGGTGGACACCTGCAGCACTGGAGGAAACGGCATCAGCACCTTCAACATTTCCACCTGTGCCGCCATCATTGCTGCTGCTGCCGGGGCGGTGGTGGCCAAGCATGGAAACCGCTCCAACACACGCAAGAGCGGAAGTGCCGAAGCGCTGGAATCCCTTGGGGTCAACATCGCCGCCCCTGTTCCGGTGGTGGAAGAGAGCCTCCGGGACCTGGACCTGTGCTTCTGCTACGCCATCAACCACCACCCGGCGATGCGCTTTGCCGGCCCCATCCGCAAGGAGTTGGGCATCCCCACCGTCTTCAACTTTCTTGGGCCCCTGACCAATCCGGCAGGCGCCCAGCGGCAGCTCATTGGGGTGCCGTCCAAAGGCCTCACCCGGACCATGGCAGAGGTCCTGAAGCGCTTGGACGCGGTTCATGTCCTCGTGGTTCATGGAGCCGATGGCCTGTGTGAGCTGACCGTGACTGACCTCACGCATGTCGCCGAGCTGAAAGACGGCGTCATCCGCGAGTATGACGTCACACCAGAAGAGTTGGGACTGCCTCGTGGGCAACTCGAGGACATTGCCATCGACAGTCCGGCAGACAGCGCCCGGATCATTGAGGCCATCCTCTCCGGGACCGAACAAGGCACTGCTCGAGACATTGCTCTGGCCAACAGCGCCGGCGCCCTGCTCGTCGGCGGCGTGGCCCCGGACCTGGCCACAGGGGTCACCCTTGCCCGGGAAGCCATTGACTCCGGAGCCGCGGCTCAGAAGCTCCGATCCCTGGTGGAATTGACCAACCGCTCTTGACTCGTACTTCTGGGGGAAACCTGCTAGGGTTGCGTGTTTTTTCGCACCTGCCTCGCGCAGGACTGTCCCAACCCTCATCCCCCCGGAAGCCCCATGAAGAACTTCCCGACTCCATTTTACCGATGGCGCCCGCACCCATGGCATGGTCTCGAGATTGGTCCGGAGCCCCCTCGCCTGGTCCACGCCTTCATTGAGATCTGCCCGTTCGACCTCGTCAAGTACGAGGTCGACAAGACCACCGGTTACCTCCGGGTGGACCGTCCGCAGCGTTCGTCTTCTCAGCACCCCACCCTTTACGGCTTCATCCCCCGGACGTACTGTGGGGATCGCGTTGGAAAGCTCATGGACGGCGCCGGTCAGGGCGATGGGGACCCCCTGGACATCTGTGTCATCAGTGAGCGTCCGATCTCCAAAACCGAAATCATCCTCAACGCTCGCGTTGTTGGGGGCCTGCCGATGCTGGATGGAGGCGAGGCCGATGACAAGATTGTCGCGGTGCTGCAAAACGACCCACTCTGGGATCAGGTGGAGGACCTCAGCGACCTGCCTCCCGCCCTCATTGAGCGCCTCAATCACTACTTCATGACGTATAAACTCGTTCCGGATCAGCCCAACAAGATTTCCATTGGAACACCGTATGGGTTTGACCACGCCAAAACCGTCATCGAAGCCGCCATGCGCGACTACGAAGACATGTTCTGAGCAGAGCCGACTCTCCTCGGGCTCACCAGGCCCGGGTTGAGGCGGTCAGGAAGTGAGCTGCTGAAGAAGCACCGCTGCTGAGGCGTCAACCTGCAGAGACTGCATCACAGGCGCCTCAAGAGGAAGCTTGGGCTGAAAGGGGGACGAGGAGAGCTTCAACGCCCAGCGGGTGCCCTCCGGAAGGAAGAATTCCACAGGAGCGTGGTAGGTGTTGAGGAGCAGCCGCAGTGGAGCCGCCTCCGGATGCCGAACCTCGGCCACCAGGGTGCTCTCATGCGGTAAAAATTCGGAGGGCGCATTGCCCGCCGTCCACCAGGTCCACTCCGACTCATCGGAAAAGAGGGGGGTGAAGTGGGCTTGCCGAAACGCGATGGCCGCCCGCACAAACGTCAGCAGCCCCTGCTGGTTGGGGCGCAGCTCCCAGTTGACCCAGGTCAGCTCGGAGTCGTGGCAGTAGGCGTTGTTGTTGCCGTGCTGGGTCCGGGCAAACTCGTCACCGCCCACCAGCATGGGAATGCCGTGCGACACCTGCAGGAGCAGGTGGAAGAGGCACTGGCGCCGGAATCGCAACGAGTTCACCTCCGGATCCTCGCTTGGCCCCTCCACCCCACAGTTGTGGGCATAGTCCGAGTGGGTGCCATCGCGGTTGTCCTCTCCGTTGGCGAGGTTGTGCTTGTGGCTGTAGGCGGTCAGGTCAGCGAGGGTCATGCCGTCGTGAGCGGTCACAAAATTGACACTGAGCTGACGTCCTCGGGTCCGTCCCTGAAAGATCGCCGGGCTTCCCAAGAGGGCTTGCTGCAACGGTTGCATCTGCCCTTCGTCCCCCCGGACCGCCTGACGGATCGCATCCCGAAAACGGTCATTCCACTCCAGCCAGTTCGCATGCCAGGAGCCATGTCCCAGTTGGTAGCCTCCTCCCGCGTCCCAGGGTTCGGAAATCAGCTTCACCCCCTGTAGCCACGGATCTTCCCTCAGCTCCCACATCATGCGGGGAAACCCGCGGAGGTCGCCTTCGGAGTCTCGGTTGAGGATGGTCGCCAGGTCAAAGCGAAAGCCATCCACGCCCATCTCATGCACCCAGTACCGCAGGCTGTCCCGGATCAGGGTCCGGGCAACCGGGTGAGCGCAGTGCAGGGTGTTGCCGCATCCGGAGTGATTCTGCCAGTGTCCTTCGGCATCGAGCAGGTACCACTCGCGCGCACCCAGCAGCCGGAAGTGATCGCTGGGGCCGTCTGCTCCCATCTCGGCCGTGTGGTTGTAAACCACATCCAGCCAGACCTCGATTCCGGCCTCATGGAAAGCGTCCACCATCTCCTTGAATTCCTCCACCGCCCGCTGGGGTTCAGCCGCATAAGCCGCCTTGGGGGCAAAGAACAGCAGCGTGGAGTACCCCCAGTAATTGAACAGCGGCTCCCGAGTTTCCGGATGAACGCGGTCAAATTCGCACTCGTCAAAATCAAAGAGCGGCAGCAGCTCCACAACGTTCACTCCCAGTGCCTTCAGGTGCGGAATGCAGGCGGTCAGGCCCCGGAAGGTGCCTCGGTGTTCCGGAAGCGCAGGCGAGGACGCATGCTGGGTCAGGCCCCGGACGTGGCACTCGTAAACGATGCAAGCCGCTTCCGGAAGGCAAGGACGGGCCGGACGGGCCGACGGGGCAGGAGTGGAACGCAGCACCGCCAGCCGCCGAAGCCCTGGGTAGGTCCCTCCGTGAGGGCGTGGTTCCACCAACAGGTGCCCGCTGGGTGCAAAGCGAAAACCGACAGGCTCGCCCCAGCGTTCGCCGCCGGTGCTGGCGCGGGTGTACGGATCGGTGATCCAGCCAGTGGAGCCGTCGGCATTCGTCAGCCAGATGACGTAAGCCAGCTCCGAGGGCACCGATTCGTCAAACTCTGCTTCCCAGGCCCACATGCCACCAAACCGGTGGTGCTGAGGGTCCAGGACAACGGTGGCCAGCGGAGCAACCGAGGCTCCGGGTTCCAGGGGAAGGGGATAAAAAGCGTAGGTGACCTTGACGGCGTGCGGAGCCGGGAGGGCAAACTGCCCCTGACTTCCCTGCCAGGAGGCACCGGTCTGTGCAGCAGGACAGGGCCGGACGTTGCGAATCACGGGCGTCTGCAAAAAAGAAGGGGATTACGAGAGGTGGCCTCGGCTGCGTAGCCAGTCATGGGGAGCGGCAAACTCGAAGAGCGCCTGCAGGTCGGCTTCGGTTCCGGGGGCGCCGGCCAGCAGGTAGTTGCCTTGGTGCAGGCCATCGTTGCTGAGGAAGTCGCTCACCCAGCCACCGGCTTCTTCAACCATCATGAGGGCAGCGAGGCAGTCCCAGGAGTTGATGTGAGTCTCATAAAAGGCGACGTGTCGGCCAGCGGCCACATAAGCAGCCATCAGGGCTCCGGAACCGTTGCGCTGGTAGAGTCCGCCGTGTCGGAGGATCCACTCGACCGCCCGGACGCTTGGCTCCAGCGGAACCTTCGGGCTGTGCCCAACGGCCACGGTTCCTCCTTCAATGCCTTCAAGCCGCTCCAGCTGCATCGGCTGCCCATTCAGCCACGCTCCCTCACCGCGAGCCGCGCTGAAGAGTTCGTCGGTGTTGGGATCGTAAATCACCCCCACCTGCGCCTGTCCGTTGTGATGGTAGGCAATGGAGGTGCACCAGAGCGGAGTGCCCTTGAGGAAGGGGAAGGTGCCATCAATCGGGTCAACCACCCATGCGCCCTCACCCGCCTGAGTGCCACTTTCCTCGCCGAGGAAGCCGTCTTCCGGAAACGCGCCCAGGAGGCGGTTGCGGATCAGGTCCTCCACTTCGCGGTCTGCCTGGCTGACCAGGTCCAGCGCATTGAGTTTGGTTTCAATGGAGAGCGTGTTGCGGTTCCGGAAGAAGCGCAGGGCGAGGCGTCCGGCCTCTTGGGCCACCGCTTCAGCGGCGCGCTGGCGAGCCCGTCGGGCAGAAGCATCCATTAGCGGCGAGCCTGACGTCGGTTGAACTGCTTCATGACCTCGGACTCCTCATCATCCATCTGTCCGGGGGCGAAGTTGGCGTTGAGCTGATTGACGAGGCGTTGCCAGGTGTCAATGCCACTTTCCAGCACCTTGGCGCCATAACGGAACTGCGTGCGGGGATGCGTGGACTGATACTGCTGCTTGAGGATGTCGAGGCGCTGCAGGTTTTCCTTGGAGAAAATCGAGAACCGCTGAATGAGCCCGGCCGTGCTGTCGCGGCTGGGGTTGTGAAGCAGCCGGAGGATTTCCGGTTCAATCGGCTTCTGCTGCTCATCATAGAGGTTGAAGATCATCTGCCGGATGCAGATGCCGGTGATGTTGTCCGGGTCCTGCAGACGGGACCACATGATGCGCAACCGAGTGGTGCCCCACACCCCGTCTTCCAGAGGCGTGTGCAGGGCCAGCTCCAGCTCACTGCCGACCTTGAACTCTTGATCCGTGTAGAGACCGGTCCCGAATTCACTGAAATCCTGCATGTATCCGGAAAAGTCGACCTCCAGGTCCCTTGACCCATCCGGCCCGACCACGGTCAGGCTGATGCTCTTCGCGTGATAGCCTTCATGAAGCTCGGCCGTCTGATCGGCCTTGATGAACTGCAACATAGAGTCTCGCCTCTGGGGCACAAAACGTTATTAAAATGGTAACTATACCACACTCTCAGAGGCGATGCAGTCAAGAAATGATCCGTTGAGGCCCACTTACTCCAGCTTCAGGCGCCCCTGCCGTCCGGCTTCCTGCATGCGACGGAAGGCTTCTTGACGCTGACGGTTGCGCTGCTCGCGACGGTAGACCAGCGGCGGGGCCGAACGGACCGAGCACTGCTCCTCCGTGAGCGGACACCGCTCGCAGGTCTCATTCACCTCCACCTGCGGAATGTTCGGGTCATTCCAGAACTGAACCTTCTCCCGGAACCGCTCATCCATGCTGATGCCCAGGGTCATGCTGCGGTTGACCTGCCCCAGCAAACGCAGGGGGCGGGCAATGGAGATGAAGAAGACCTCCTTGCCGCTTTCCACAAAGCGGGCGCGCTGAGCCCCGATCATCGGGACCTGCGTCGCCGCTCCGGAAGCCTGCTCGCGCTGGAGTTCACGCAGCATCGTAATGGGAAGCCAGCGGCGGCAGTGGTGCTCATTGAAGGCGGCCCCGGCCGGAACCAGCGTCCGCGGCATGTTGAGCTCCTTCGAAAGCCGAAAGTGGTCTTGCCCCACCTCATGCTCAAAACGGAGGAAGTGCAGCTCCTTCAGGTCAAACAACCCGGGCAGGATCTGACTGAGGCGGTGCAGGAAGGTCTCCGGGGAAGCATCGTAGCGGTTGATCATCCGCAACAGGGCGGGGCCATCCCAGTGCAGGCGCTGCGAAAATGAGGAGAGGTCCGACTCCAGGTGGTACCGGTTGATGAGGAGGGCCCCGGCAAAGTAGGAGGCCTTGAAGTGGTTGAGGACCTCATCAAACGACGACACCCGGAGCCAGGAAGACGTCCGTGGCTGGTCCGGAAGCTTGAGGACGTAGTACCCGAGCTGCACGGCAAGCGCAAAGCGGTGCTGGCTGGGGCTGAGCTTCTCGTTGAGGAGCATCTGCGGCTTCCGCCCCGGGAGGTAGACGTACCGCTGCTCCGTCAGCTCTGGATAGGTCGCGAAATCAGTCAGCGTCACCTCGAGCCCAAAGCGCTCCTCCAGCAGCGCCTGCACGGTTGCCAGCTCAGGGGCCGGGAAGGGCGCCAGGTGCGCTTCCTGAAGAAAGCGCTCCACTTCTCCCTCCAGCTCCTCAAAGTAGTTGCTGTGCATCTCCTGATACGCCCGCAGCGAGGCGAGGAAGAAGCGCTCCTCGTCCATGTCGTAGCTGCGGACAATCTCGTGGAGGGTGCTGACGAGCGCGGTCGCCTTTTTCGGAGAGGACGTCAGCAGGTCCAGCACATTCTCCAGCGTGATGCCGAAGAGCTGGTAAGGGAACGTGCTGAGGATGGAGGAGCTGAACAGGTCGTTCATGTGCGTGAGCCCATGACTGAGGTCCAGCGAGACCAACTCGTCGTAAGGGACCTTCAGCCCCTCCGCCAGCTGCATGATGCGCTCCGCCTTCGGGTACTTCTTGCCCTTCTCAATTTCGTTGATGTACGAGACCGAGAGGCCGGTGCGCTCGGCCAGCTCCTTTAGCGAAAGATCCTGCTCTTGACGAAAGTGACGGAGTTTGAGTCCAAAAATGTACTTGAGATTCGTATTCGACCACATAGGTGTGTTCCCCCTTAGCTAACGTTCCACCCTAGTGGAACCCGCTGGGAAAATCAAAGGGTTTCCATTCGCTCCGGACATTGATTCGCTGTTTGCGAAATAACATAAATAACAAAAATTTCACAATTAGCGAATTTTCGCTTTACAATTCATTTTCGCCTGAATACACTCGATCCCGAACGTAGGGAGAGAGGCGGCAGAGTCTTTACCCGGAGGCGAGATTCTCTGCCTTCTCTTCCTACCCAACGATCCCCCGTCACCCAGACGTCTTCGTTCACGAGACGAGCGTACCTTCAGGAGAGAGAGATGAACAAGAATCAGCAAGTGGATGAGTTGAAGCAGGCTTGGGCCAATGATCCGCGCTGGGCCGGCATTGAGCGTCCCTACAGCGCCGAGGATGTGGTGAAGCTTCGCGGGAGCCTGATGGTGGAACACACCCTGGCCAAAGTGGGGTCTCAGCGCCTGTGGAAGTTGCTGAACGAAGAGCCCTACGTCAACACGCTCGGTGCCTTGACGGGCAACATGGCGGTCCAACACGTCCAGGCCGGACTGCAGGCGATTTACCTGAGCGGCTGGCAGGTGGCGGGAGACGCCAACTCGGCCGGTCAGATGTATCCGGACCAAAGCCTCTACCCCGTGGACAGCGTCCCGACGGTGGTGCGCCGCATCAACAACGCCCTGACCCGGGCGGATCAGATCGCCAGCCTGGAAGGACGGGACGACACCTACTGGCATGCTCCGATTGTGGCCGACGCTGAAGCCGGATTCGGAGGGGTCCTGAACGCGTATGAGCTGATGAAGGCCATGATTGAGGCCGGTGCCTCTGGCATTCACTTCGAAGACCAGCTCGCTTCCGAAAAGAAGTGCGGTCACCTGGGGGGCAAGGTGCTGGTGCCCACCTCCGAGTTCACCCGCAAGCTCAACGCGGCTCGTCTGGCTGCAGACGTCCTCAACGTCCCGAGCGTGTTGCTCGCCCGAACCGATGCCCAGGCGGCCCAGCTGCTCACCAGCGATGTGGACCCACGCGACCAGGCCTTCATCACTTCCTCCGAGCGGACGGCCGAGGGCTTCTACCGTGTGAAGGGTGGGCTCGAAAGTGCCATCGCTCGCGGACTGGCTTACGCCCCGTATGCCGACCTGCTGTGGTGTGAGACCTCCACGCCGGACCTCGGCGAGGCCCGTGAGTTTGCACAGGCGATCCGGGAGAAGTTCCCGAACAAGATGCTGGCCTACAACTGCTCGCCTTCCTTCAACTGGAGGAAGTTCCTGGACCAGAACACCATCGAGACCTTCCAGGAGCAGCTGGGTGAAATGGGCTACAAGTTCCAGTTCATCACCCTCGCCGGCTTCCACGCCCTCAACACCGCCATCTTCGAGCTGGCTTCTGGCTACAAGGAGCGCGGCATGGGCGCCTTCAGCGACCTGCAACAGCGCGAGTTTGCGCTGCAGGAGCATGGCTTCCGGGCAGTGAAGCACCAGAGCTTCGTTGGTGTGGGCTACTTCGACGCCGTCCAGAACACCATTGCTGGTGGGGAGTCCTCCACCTCTGCCATGAAGGACTCCACGGAAACCGCTCAGTTCAAAGCGGCGTAACCGTTCCCCCCTCAGCCCATGCCAGGCGATTTTCTTCAAGCTCGGCATGGGCGACACAGTGAATCCCCCCAAACGCCTCCACCTGCACCAGCTTGAGTAAGCGGAGCTTGGCCATCTCCAGAATGGCCATGAAGGTCAGCAGCACCCACCGCTTTGAGGCGGCTTCCGGAAACAGCTCCTCAAACAGGCAACGCTCCTGTTGCCGGAACTGCTCAATGAGCGCTGCGATCCGGTCCTCAATCCGGAGGTCCTCTGCCTCCACCACATGCGCCTGCACCTTCGGACGCCGATCCAGCACTCGCTGCAGGGCTTCCACCAGCGCAAACGCCGAGACCTCCTCAAACTCCGGATCCGCCTCTTCCTCATCGGCCAGCAGGTCTTCCAGTTCCGGACGCCCAAAGACATCCCGCCCCAGCAGGTCCAGCGAACCCAGCTCAAACGCGGCTCGCTTGTAAAGCTGATACTCCTCCAGACGTCGCCGGAGGACCTCTTCCGGATCTTCCTCCTCTTCAGCCTCGTCTTCTACCGGAGGCTTGGGGAGCAGCGCCCGGGACTTGATGAGGATCAGCATCGCCGCAATCTCGAGAAACTCCCCGGCCACATCCAGGTCCACCGTCTCCATCCACTGCAGGTACGCCAGGTACGACGACGTCAGCTCGGCCAGGCGGACTTCGGCAATGGCCACCTCACGCTTCCGGATCAGGTGCAGCAGCAGGTCCAGCGGGCCTTCAAAGACCGGCAGCCGGACCTCCAGCGGGTTCTCGCGGTTGGGGAAAATTTGGGATTCAGGCTGAGCGTCCGCTTCAGGCATGGAAGTTCAAACGAGACAGAGGAACTGAGGGAGGCGGGCCGCCCGCCAGGCTCCAAGCATAGAGACGCCTCTGGGAAAAAACCAGCCGCTGGGCCGGCGTTCTCGGGCCGCCTCCTCCAGAAGCTGAATCTTCCCTGAGACATCGTGGTTTGCCCAGGGCAATCGCCTGAAGGAAAGCCCCCGGTTCATCTTGAAAAAAATGAAGGGACCGAAAGGTCCGTCCTTCTCGCGAAGGCGAGAATCCAGTCAAGGAAGCGAAGGCTACCCGTTCAAGGACGGGATCCCAGCCTGCGCTCGGATGACACCAAGCAGCACTCCGCACCAACGGCTCAGCCCATTCTGCCAGCCAGTTGCTTCATGCGATTGCCCTGTCGTGGTTTGCCACCCCGGAAGAATTTGGGTAGAGTGAGTCCGTTGAACCTGGAAGGCACCGATGCCGCCTCCGGATTTCCCTTCACCAACACGGAGGA
>JAYOTF010000034.1:0-30996 GCA_038150265.1 Deltaproteobacteria bacterium
ATAACGATACCGCCGGTGTCGTTGTCGTCGGTTACGACAACAGCTCCTCAGAGGCAGGCACGGACAACGGCAGCCTCGTGCTGCGTCTGCAAAGCCGGCCGTTTGACAACGTGACGGTCTACCTGCAGCAATCCGGAGGTGCCCAGCTCGGCCTGGTCCTCAGTCCTGCCAACCTGACCTTTACCAACAGCACCAACCACTGGAATACGGCCCAGACCGTTCAGGTGACCTCGGTGGACGACTCGGTGGATGAAGGCCGCCGTGGAGTGGACAACCAGACCTTTGCGCTGTCCCTGGACAACATTACTGTCACATCGGGTGTGACGGAAGATGCCAAGTTTGTGGATAACGTCTCAGCGACTGGAAAACTGGTGGGCCTGAGTGGAGCCCTTGTGGACAACCTGACGGCCCTCAGCCTCGACAATGATACGGCTCGGGTTCGGGTCACCGTTACGGACGCTGCTGCCGCTGAGTCCGGTGACAATGCGACGATCTCGGTCCGTCTCGAGAGTGAGCCCTACGACAACGTCACACTTTCGGTTCAGGACAACTCGACCCTCACGCTGATCGGGCTACAGGCGACCGATCCCACGACCCTGACCTTTGGGCCTGGAAACTGGAGCACGGCTCAGACCTTCACGCTGGTTCCGGAGGATGATGCCTATGACGAAGGGGCGTTTGGTCCCGACAATCAAAGCTTCCTGATCTCCCTGAATACGGTCACGAGTGGGGATGCCCTCTACAACGGGGATAACGCGACACGCTACAGCGACAACGTGACCATTCAGGTGGAAGACAATGACACCGCCGGTGTCGTCGTTGTGGGGTATGACAACAGCTCCTCAGAGGCGGGCACGGACAACGGCAGCCTCGTGCTGCGTCTGCAAAGCCGGCCGTTTGGCTCCGTCACGGTCAACCTGCAGGTGCTTGCCCCACGTGCGGATCACGCCCTGACCCTCACGCCCGACAACCTGACCTTTACCAACAGCACCGGTAACTGGAACACGGCCCAGACCGTTCAGGTGACCTCGGTGGACGACTCGGTGGATGAAGGCGCGTACGGCCTGGACAACCAGACCTTTGCGCTGGCACTGGACAACCTGACGGCCGACAACGCCTCAGATGCCAAGTTTGTGGATACGGTCTCAGCGACTGGAAAACTGGTGGGCCTGAGTGGGGCCCTTGTGGACAACCTGACGGCCCTCAGCCTTGACAATGACACGATGGGAATCGTGGTGGTGGCAACGGACAATGCGTCAAGCGAGTCCGGAACCCTCGGCACGCTGCTTGTTCGCCTCCGGAGCCGTCCGTACGACACCCTCACTCTGGATCTGGAAGCCGATAACGGGACCCGCTCCTTCTTCGATGGCAGCTCCGTAGTCACCGGGTTGCGGCTCTCGCTGGACAACACGAGCTTCAGCCAGTCTGGGGTATCGCTGAGCTTTGACAACGGCACCGATAACTGGAGCACGGCCCAGACCATCTGGGTGCAGTCCATTGACGACTCGGTGGACGAAGGCGTATCGGACAACCAGACCTTCCATTTCTGGCTCCGTCAGACAACGAGCAACGCGAGCGAAGACCATCTCTACGACAACAACACGTTGGCGCAGCAGAACCTGAATCTGAATGTCCTCGGTGCGCTGACGGACAACCTGTCGCTTGTTTCCACCGACAACGACTCGGTGGGCATTCGTCTCGCCTACGGCACGAATCCGGGGGACAACGTCTCCACCGAGGCTGGCGACAACGGGAGCTTCACGGTCTACCTGAGCAGCCGTCCGCTGGACAACGTCACCCTCTTCTTCAGTGACAACGACACGACCGGCCTGAGCCTGGGCCTGACCTTCACCCCGGACAACCTGACCTTCACGGGAGCGGGAGACAACTGGACCACGGCTCAATCCATCACCTTCGGGTCCCAACCGGATTCGGTAGACGAAGGCGCCCAGGGGCCGGACAACCAGACCTTCACGGCTTGGGTGTCTCAGGTGAGCAGTGCCGATGCCCTCTACAATGGGGACAACGGCACGGCGGTCAGCGACAATCTGACGGGCCTGGTCTCCACGGACAATGACACCGTTGGCGTTCTTGTCTCAATCAGCGATAACGTTTCGACGGAGGCTGGAGACAATGCGACCTTTACGGTCCGGCTTCAGAGCCAGCCCTATGACACCGTGACCCTGCGGGTCCAGGGCGACAACGCCACCAGCGCCAACGGAGACTCCCTGGGCATCTGGGTCACTCCGGACAACCTGACCTTCGCCAGGAACAACTGGACTCAGCCTCAGACGGTCACGGTGGTCTCTTGGGACGACCTGGTGGATGAGGGCCTGTGGGGCGCGGACAATCAGACCTTCCTCGTCACGCTGGTCTCCAGCAGTGACAACTACTCGGCCACTGGGATGCTTTACGACAACCTGACGGCAACGCGGTTGATCCTTGGTGGCAACGAAGTCGACAACCTCTCGTTTGTCTCCACCGACAACGACTCGGCGGGCATCCGCCTGGCTTATGGCACGAACTCGGGGGACAACGTCTCCACCGAGGCCGGTGACACCGGGTCCTTCACGGTTCGGCTCAATAGCCGTCCGCTGGATAACGTCACGCTCTCCTTCAGTGACAACGATTCCTCTGGCCTGAGCCTGGGACTCAGCATCTCCACCCAACTCACCTTCACGGGCATTTCGGACAACTGGAGTCAGCCTCAGGCGGTGTCCTTCAGTGCCCATGAGGATGCCTATGACGAAGGCGCGTGGGGCGCGGACAACCAGACCTTCACGGTTTCGGTGGTGAACATTGCCAGCGCCGACGCCCGTTACAACGGTGACAATGCCTCACAGGTGAGCGACAACCTGACGGGGCTGGTCGCCACCGACAACGACAGCGCCGGGGTGGTTGCAGTGCTGGACAACACGTCCAAGGAGTCTGGCGACAACGGGACCCTCACGGTCCGCCTGCGCAGCCGTCCGTTTGACAACCTGACCGTTGCCTTCTGGGCGGACAACGCCTCCGGACGGGGCGTCTTCCTGAGCCCAGATCGTTTGGCCTTTGACAACGGCACGTGGAACACCCTCCAAACCATCCAGGTGGTCTCCAATGATGACCAGGTGGATGAAGGCACCCAGGGCCCCGGGGACAACCAGACCTTTGCGGTCCGGCTGGACGCCATCACGGTGGACAATGCGACCTGGGATGCCTTGTATGACACCACGACCGTGGCCTTCCTCAACCTGGGGAGCCTGAAGGATGCGTATGACAACAATACCTTCCTCGTGGCTTCAGAAGACAATGACACCGCTGGGCTGAACGTGACCGCGTCCGACCTCGTGGTCCGTGAGGATCACACGGATAACGCGACCCTGACGGTGACCCTGAACAGTGAGCCTGATGATAACGTCACGGTCTCCTTCAATTCCGACAACGTTACCTATGGCGGTGCCGCCTTCCCGGAAACCCTCACCTTTGGCCCCGGTAACTGGAGTGCCGCTCGGACGGTGACCATTGTGGCGACCGATGACTCTGTTGATGACGGGCGAGACCTGACTGGGGACAACACTACGTTTGTCATCCGTCTGGACAACACATCCTCTGCCGGTGACTCCAAGTACGCCCTCGGCAGTGTGGTGCTCACAGGAACGGAAACCGACAACCTGACCTTCACGGCCATTGATAACGACACTGTCGGCATCCGCCTGGTGGCCACCGACAACACTACCTCGGAAGACGGCACCGATAACGGCACCCTGACCGTGATCCTCAATAGCCAGCCCTGGCCGGGGGAAACGGTGACCGTGACCCTCAAAGGGGTGGGAAGTGACAATCTGATCGCCACCAACACGAGCTATGGCCTGAGGCTCAACAGCAGCGAACAGCCGGTACTGACCTTTGACAACAGCAGCTGGAACAGCGCGCAAACCTTAACCGTGAGCGCGTTTGATGACCAGGTTGATGAAGGATCGGTGGGACCCGATAACCAAACCTTCACGGTGGGCGTGCTGAGCTCAGCGAGCACGCTGGGGGCCGGGACCAAGTATGATAGCGACAACCTGACGACCACTTACGGCGGGACGATGACCTCTGCTGACTACTGGGTCGAAGACAATGACACAAGGGGCCTGCAGATCACCATTGCGGGTAACCCCTTTAACTTGGATAACTCAACCTTGCAGGTGTTTGACAATGGGACCTCATCTCCTTACCGGGTGAGAGAGGATCAGTCCGACAACCTCACCGTGACGGTGGTACTGAACTCAAAACCCACCGGGAACGTGAACCTCAACTTTGAGGTGGTGGACAATGCCACCTATCAGGCAAATGATGCGACCGGTAACCCAGAGATTTCCCTGGATACGTACTCGCTGACCTTCCGCACCACGAACTGGTCCACGCCTCAAACGGTGATTGCTTCGGCCAATGATGAGTCCTTCGACTTGGACAACAAGTCCTTGGTTGTGGCGTTCTCAAGTTCGGGAGGCACCGGCTCCTTGTACGGGGGGAATGATGGGCTGCAGGGAGAAATCCATCTGATCAAGGTGGACAATGATACCTCCAGTGTGGTTCTGACCACTCCTGACAATGCGACGTCGGAGGATAATGCCAGCAACACAGGTACGGTTCAGATTGCCCTGACGTCACGACCGCTCTATGACATGGTTGTGAAGCTCCAGTCAGACAACACGACCGCAGGAGTGGTCTTCCCGGGTGACAACGACACGGTGGTGTTCAGCTCGGACAACTGGACCGCGCGGACGCTCACCTTCCAGGCCGTTGATGATGACTTGGATGAAGAGGCACGGGGGGCCGACAATCAGACCTTCCACCTCTCCATTCTCCGGATCTGTAGCAACACGGCAGCGGTAAACTCCAATAAAGACTCCAGTACGACCACCTTGCTGAAGCAAGTCAACGAGGAAGCCGGCTACTCCTGTACCTCTGATGCAACGGACAAGTATTCGGCCCTTCAGTCTGTTGACAGCTACACCGACAACGTCTCCGTCTGGGCTGAGGATAACGACACCGCCCAGGTCCTGTGGACGCTGGTGGGGGGCGACAATGCCACGTCTGAGGACAACGCCAGCAACACGGCGGTGATCTCTGTGGTCCTGAAGAGCCAGCCGTACGACAACACCACAGTCACCCTGCTCAGCAGTGACAACGTGACGGGCTTCACGCTCTCAGGCACCGAGCTGGTGTTTGCTCCGGACCAGTGGAACACGACCCAGTCCGTCACCCTCACGGCCGTGGATGATGCCTACGATGAAGGCGCATGGGGATTCGACAACCAGACCTTCCGGATCTTCGTGGACAACGTTACCAGCACCGATGGCCTGTATGACCTGTCGACCGCGTTAGGTAACGGAGAGGACCTGCTGGCTGCTGATAACGGCAGCGGGACCGCTGTGCTCGGACAGGACAACTTCAGCATTGCCGTGCTCGACAACGACAGCGCTGGAGTGGTGGTGGTGCTCGACAACACGTCCAGGGAGTCTGGCGACAACGGAACCCTCACGGTCCGCTTGCGGAGCCGCCCGTTTGACAACGTGACGGTCGTCTTTACGGCCGACAATGCCTCCGGTTTGGGCGTCTACCTGAGTCCGGATAACCTGACCTTTGGCTCGGACAATGCCTCGGGCCGGGCCTGGAACCAGTCGCAGGTCATTCAGGTGGTTTCCCATGTGGATCATGTGGATGAGGGCACCCAGGGGCGTGGCGACAACCAGACCTTTGCCGTCACCTATGACTCCACCGCTGTCGCCGATGCGTCTGCGGATGGGCTCTATGACAACACCACCCTGGCCTTCCTCAACCTGGGAAGCCTGAAGGCTGCATACGACAACAACACCTTCCTTGTGGCCTCCGAAGACAACGACACGGCCGGGTACCGCCTGGCTTATGGGGACAACGTCTCCACGGAGGCTGGCGACACCGGCTCCTTCACGGTTCAATTGACGAGCCGTCCGCTGGATAACGTCACCCTCGTCTTCAGTGACAATGATACCTCCGGACTGGGGCTGGGCCTGACCTTTGTGCCCGATAACCTGACCTTTGACAACAGCACCGACAACTGGAGCACGGCCCTGACCGTGTCCTTCCAGGCCACCGACGATGCCTATGACGAAGGCGCGTGGGGCGTTGACAACCAGACCTTTACCGCCTTTGTCAGCAGCGTCACCAGCGTGGATCCGTTCTACAATGGCGACAATGCGAGCAACCAGGCGGACAACCTGACGGGGCTGGTCGCCACCGACAACGACAGCGCCGGGGTGGTTGCAGTGCTGGACAACACGTCCAAGGAGTCTGGCGACAACGGGACCCTCACGGTCCGCCTGCGCAGCCGTCCGTTTGACAACCTGACCGTTGCCTTCTGGGCGGACAACGCCTCCGGACGGGGCGTCTTCCTGAGTCCGGCCTCCCTCAGCTTTACCGACAATGCGACCAGCTGGCAAACCGATCAGGTCATCCAGGTGGTCTCCAATGACGACCAGGTGGATGAAGGGGATCAGGGCGTGGATAACCAAAGCTTTGCCGCTCGCTTGGACGCCATCACGGTGGACAACCAGTTGGATCCCCTGTATGGCGACACCACCGTGGCCTTCCTCAACTTGGGAGGCCTGAAGGAGGCGTATGACAACAATACCTTCCTCGTGGCCTCTCTGGACAACGACACCGCACAGGTGCAACTGGTCAGTCTGGGGAACAACAGCACCAACGAGGACCTCAGCGACAATGATACCTTCTCAATTGTCCTGACCGCGCAGCCGCGGGGCACCGTGACCGTTCACCTCCTTAGCAGTGATAATGCAACTGGAGGGGACGTGCTGCCAGACAACCGGTCCCTGACCTTTAGTGGAACCAACTGGAGCCAGGCGCAGACCGTGACCGTCACGGCCGCCCAGGACTTCATTGATGAGGGGTTGCAAACAACCTTTGACATCTCCATTGACAATGTCACCAGTGACAATGCCTCTGACATGTACGCCCAGACTGCGCTTCTGGACAACAAGTCGCTGTTTAGTGGTGGGACGGACAGTCTGACCCTGACTGCGGTGGACAACGACACCATTGGCATCACCCTGACTCGGGTCGGAGGGGACAACACCACCTCGGAGGGGGGAGACAACGCCACCTTCACGGTGACCCTGAACAGTGAGCCGCGGGGTAACGTGACCCTCACACTCGGAGACAATGATACCTCGGGTCGAAACCTGGGGCTGGCTCTGAGCCCGGATAACCTGACCTTCACATCAAGTGACTGGAACACGCCGCAGACGGTAACGGTCTCCGCTCAGGATGACTCGGTTGATGAGGGCGTGAGGGGGCCGGACAACCAAACCTTCCTGGTCTCGGTGACAAGCCTCAGCGGCCCTAGCGGTTATGAGTACGAAAGCCTGTCATATTTCACAGCGCGTGGGGGACAGGCGGACAACCTGACCTTCCTGGCCGAAGACAACGACACTGCCGCCGTTCGCTGGAAGCTGGTTGACGGAAGTGCCACAGAGGCAGGGGACCAGGCTTCCATCCTGGTGTACCTGACGAGTGCGCCGACTGATGGAGACAACGCCACCGCAGTGGATAACGTCACCGTTAACCTGAGCAGCAGCGACAACACGACCGGCTTCAACCTGGTCTGGAACGGCACCAGTGCCTTGACCCAGGCCCTGACGTTCGACAGCTCTGCTAACAACTGGAGCACGGGGCAAACGGTCACCCTGGTGGCCGTGGATGACGCCTACGATGAAGGAGCGCTTGGAGCCGACAACCAGTCCTTCCTCATCCAACTCGTCAGCACCAGCTCAGCGGATGCGCTGTATGACAACGCCTCCAGGCCTCTTGAAGGCGATAACGGCACCGGTACCTTCACTGCGGGTCTGGATAACTTCACCATTCAGGTCCTGGACAATGACACGGCAGGCCTCGTCCTGACGGTCAACGCCTCTGACAACGCCTCCAAGGAGTCTGGCGACAATGGCACGATCCAGGTCCGGCTGCAGAGCCGCCCGTGGGACAATGTGACCACGACCTGGACTGCGGACAACGCGACCGTCACTCTGGCAGACGGGACGGAGGTGCCGACCGGACTGTTCCTCAGCCCCACCACGCTGACCTTCGGAACCGATAACTGGAGCAGCGTCCAGACCCTGACGGTGGCCTCCTACGTCGATCACCTCAGTGAAGGGGCTCCGGGAGTCGACAACCAGACCTTCAACGTCTGGCTGGTCGCCTCCGACAATACCAGCAGTCAGGATGGACTCTATGACAACAACAGCCTGGGCCTGAGTCTGGGAGGAGCCCTGGTGGATAACGTCAGCATGGCCTCTCTGGACAACGACAGCGCCGGGGTCCTCTGGAGCTTCACGGACAACTTCACCCGAGAAGACAACGCCACGGACAACGGCACCTTCGTGATCCGCCTCCGTTCCCGGCCGCACGACAACCTCACCGTTGCCCTCCGCGTCCAGAACATCCTGGCGGAAGATGGCTCGGATCCCGTGGATACCGAGGTGACCTTCGACAACACGACGGTCGCCTTCTCCACCGTGGCGCAGTTCACGTCCTCCAACTGGAATCAGGACCAAACCGTGACCTTCTGGGCCATTGACGACAACGTGGACGAGAACACCCTCGGACCGGATAATCACACCGTGACCCTGTTCGTGGACAACGTCACCGCTGACAATGCCAGCACCGATGAGCATTACGTCTACGACGCGGTCAACAACCGCAGCTTTGGGGTGGATAACCTCACCGCCGAGGTGGCCGACAATGATACGGCTGGAATTGCGTTGAGCTGGGCAACGGACAATCAAACTACCGAGGCCGGTGGTACCGCTACGGTGAGCGTCCGTTTGAAGTCTCGCCCTTTCTTGTCAGACGGTTCATCCATCACCGCCCTCTTGAAAATCAATGGTGGCCTCCAGGGGAACGCTTATCTGCGAAGACCTGCAAATGCGACACTCCTTAGCTTGGGACCGAATCTGGGTGATTCATTTAAAGATGGTGACTTGGGCTTCTATGGATATGTCGAGCTCCCTGTTTTAACGTGGAACTCTTTTTCCTCTCCTCAAACAATTGTTGGTCTGGATAACCTGATCGACGATGGTGACCAGGTGAGTAAGGTAAGTGCTTCAGTGAACCTGGCTGTGAGTAGCACAAACTTCAACAAAACGGATCCTATCTATGCTTCACTCATCGGTGATAATGTCTCCAGCGAGTTGACCTTCACGAACGTGGACAACGAAACCACGCTTGCGATGGTCCTCTCCAAAACGAGTGTGAGCCCGTCTGAGAATGGCACAACGGACAACTTCACAGTGGTCCTCAACCAGCGCCCAGGTGACAACCTCACGGTGACGTTCAGTGACAACTTCACCTACTCCAATGAGATTGGAGGGTTGAGCGATCTGCACTTCGAGACAACAGGGCAGGATAACTACACGGTCACGGTCCAAGGCTCATCAATCGTAGTGACAGCAACTCCCACCGGAACCTGGGGCACGCCTCAGACGGTGGTCGTGACGGCGGTCGATGACAACCGGTCCGATGGCGACCAGACGGCGACGTTGACGCTTTCGGAAGCCAACGGCGGGGTGGACAACGCCACGGTGTCCGTGACCACGGTGGATGATGAACCGGCTGCAGGAGTGGTCTACAGCTGGCTCAACAGCGACAACTTCACGGCTGAAGGGGGGCAAGCCGCCGAGCTGCTCATCAACCTGACCAGCTCACCCTTCAATCAGGGGACAGGTGCCGGAGACAACGCGACGGTGTTCCTCAACGTCCGTGGCAAGGACAACCACTCGGTGTCCTTCAGCTCCGATAACCTGACCTTCACGTCGACCGACTGGAGCACGCAGCAGACGGTGACAGTGACCGCCGTAGACGATCACTACGATGAAGGGGTGAATGGCTCCGATAATCAGAGTTACCAGATCTACATCGACAATGTCACCAGCGGCGACTCCGTCTATGCGGCTGTGACCGCCTTCACGGGTCCGGATAAGGCGACGGTTGTTGTTGAGGACAATGACCTGGCTGGCATCGGTGTGGAACTGATTGCCAACCAGTCGGATAACACGACCTTTGCCCTCAACGTCTTCCTCCTGTCGCAGCCGACGGATAACGGGACGGTTACGGTCAGCTTGACTGGGTTCGGAGCCAACACGCGCTTTGACAATGCCAGCGACCTGACAACGGCTGCGGCGACTCGGGACTTGACCCTGACCTGGGCCGACAACGCCACCGTTTATCTGACCAATACCAGTCAGAATCTGGATAACGAGTCCGATGACGATGACGGCATCAGTGACGGCTGGACGCTCTTCAGCTTCTCCGGGACGGCCACAGCCGGTGATGCAAACTACAATGGCAAGCAGATCGCCAAGACGCTGATCCGGGACGTGAACACCGGCGCCATCTACACGGACTTTGACAATGGAACCTCTTTGCCGAAGTAAGCGATGATGCGTTGGATTGGACTCTTTCTGCTCGCCGTGGGGTTGGGGGCTGGAGCGTGGTGGTACCTGGTGCCACCAACGTTTGAACTCCAGGTCACGGTTCTGGATGCCACCACCGGCGAGGCGCCGGATGAAACAGGTCCGGATGTGGCTCAGTTTCAGGTCCGGCTCTCCAAAAACCCCCGGGCGTCGGTGACCCTGCAGCTCACGAGCTCCGACCCGGAGCAGGGGACCCCGGAACGCTCGACCCTCACCTTTACCGAGGACAACTGGGACCGTCCGCAAACGGTCACCGTCCTGGGAACGGATGAGTTTCTCGACGATGGCGATGTGTCCTATCAGGTGCGGCTCTTCTGGGAAGATCCAGGCACCGACCGCAAGGCTGAGGCGGTGGTGGACCTGCTGGGACTGGATGACGACGAGAAGCAGATCCTCATTGGCTTCCTGCCCTCGTCTCAGCCGGACGAGGCGCGTCTGCAGGTGAGTTTGGCCACGCAGCCCGTCACCCCGGTGGAGCTGTGGGTCAGGGGCGGCGAGTCGAGCTGGAAGCACACTGGCCTCACGGGGCAGGAAGACGCCTTCCGAGCCGTCGCGTCTCCAGGCGTGCTTCAGTTTGATGCCAGCAACTGGCAGATCCCGCAGGTGGTGACCCTTCGGTCCCGAACGGGGTCGCTGGCCACGACAACCGACGCCGAAGCCCGCCAGAACTACGACTGGGTCATCCGCAGCCGCTCCGTGCAGCTGGAGTGGCTCAAGGTCGTGGTCCTTCAGCCTCATGACTCGGGGGATTACCGCAACTACAGCCACTCGGTGTTGCTCAATCCCAGCCGTTGCCTCCGCTGCAACCGCCCCCCTGCTTCCTGACCCCTTCCCTTTTCATTCTCCAGAGACCGGACGGTCCGGCCACGATTTCGCACAGCTCAGCGCCGGCTGACGGCGGCCCTGACGCGACTCCTGATCGTTGGCAAAAGGAGCGCGAGGGTCCGGCGTCCGCCTCCCCCGGTGAGCCGCCCCCGGTTGGATCACTCTGAGGTCGAGGCGCCCCAAAAATCCTTTCAGAAAAGCTCGTCATTATTCCTCCAAAAAACGTGTTCAGTTGCAGGTTCCTCCCCCCAATCCCGGGAACTTGTCGTAAATCTCAAATTTTTATTGACACCATCCAAATCGACCTCTAACGTTAATTCCCAGACCCTTTCCCCTCCTTATCCAAAACGTTTTGGATGTGAAGGTGGAAGGGCCCCGGACTGCAGAGGGCAGGGTCGGGATTCGTTCAACAAACGGGAGATCGAGATGAAGAAATTGATGAAGTCGATGCTGGCCGCTGTGGCCACGGTGGCTTTGACCTCCGTTGCTTTGGCCGGAGGACATGGAGGTTACAAGGGACCCGACCTGACGGGGCAGACGGTGACCATTGCTGGTCCGTGGCTGACGGCAGACGAAGCGAGCTTTGACAAGGTGATTGCCGCATTTGAAAAAGCAACGGGGGCGAAGGTGGAGTACAGTGGCTCCGACAGCTTTGAGCAGCAGATTGTGATCGACATCAAGGCCGGAAGCCCGCCGAACATTGCCGCCTTCCCGCAGCCGGGACTGGCGGCCAACATGGCGGCGATTGACGGACTGGTGCCGCTGGGCAACGACGCGGCACAGTGGGTCCGGGACAACTACGCAGCCGGGCAGTCCTGGGTGGACCTGGGCACGTACCAGAACAAGGCGGGTCAGGACCAGTTCTACGGCTTCTTCTACAACGTCAACGTCAAGTCTCTCGTCTGGTACGTTCCGGAGAACTTTGAAGCCGCTGGCTACGAAGTCCCGAAGACGATGGAAGACCTGATTGCCCTCAGTGACCAGATCGTCAAGGACGGTGGCACCCCGTGGTGCATCGGCCTGGGTTCTGGAGATGCCACGGGCTGGCCGGCAACCGACTGGGTGGAAGACATCATGCTGCGCACGCAGACTCCGGACGTCTATGACGGTTGGGTGACCAACAGCGTCAAGTTCAACGACCCCCGTGTCGTCAACGCCATTGAGACCTTCGGGAAGTTTGCCAAGAACGATGACTACGTGGAAGGCGGCTCCCGTGCCGTGGGCGCCACCGACTTCCGGGACAGCCCCAAGGGTCTGTTCTCGGTTCCGCCGAAGTGCTACATGCACCGCCAGGCCAGCTTCATCCCAGCCTTCTTCCCGGAAGGGGTGGAAGTGGGAACCGACGCGGACTTCTTCTACTTCCCGCCGTTTGCCGCCAAGGCTGCCGAGCTCGGCAATCCGGTCCTCGGAGGCGGAACCCTGCTGGCCATCACCAAGGACAGCGAAGCGACCCGCGAGTTCATGCGCTACCTCCAGCACCCGATGTCTCATGAGATCTGGATGGCGGAAGGCGCGTTCCTGACCCCGCACAAGGGGGTGGATGTGGCCAAGTATCCGAATGCGACTCAGCGCAAGACCGGTGAGATTCTGCTGAATGCCACCACCTTCCGCTTCGATGGATCGGACCTGATGCCGGGAGCCATTGGGGCCGGCGCCTTCTGGAGCCAGATGGTCTTCTACGTCAGCGGCGCCTCCGCTCAGAAGGCTGCGGATAACATCCAGAACACCTGGGACTCCATCAAGTAATCCCAGAGCCATCCCTTCTTGAGTACCAACCGGGCTTCGGCCCGGTTCCTTCCCATGATCCCTTCAGGAGAAAAATCATGGCCGATCAGATTCTGAGCGCGTTTACGGCCGTTTTCTTAGGTGTGGGAGCCTGCCTGTTTTACTTTTGGGGCAGCAACTTCCTGCTGGACCGCCTCCTGGCCGACCGGTCTGGCGCAGGCGGACACGTCATCAGCCGTGACGCGCAGCGCGATGCCATTCGCCCCTGGCTCTTCATCCTTCCGGCAGCGTCCATCCTGTTCGTTTACCTCATCTACCCCGTTTATGAAACCGTTCGCCTGAGCTTCTACGACTCCATCGGAGAGAACTTCGTGGGGTGGAGCAACTACTCCTGGGCGGTCAGCAATCCCCAGCTGGTACAGGCCATTGGCAACAATGCCCTCTGGCTGGTGGTGGTGCCGTCGCTGAGTGTGGCCTTTGGACTGCTGGTGGCAGTTCTGGCGGACCGTGTCTGGTGGGGAACAGCAGCCAAGTCACTGATCTTCATGCCCATGGCGATCAGCTTTGTCGGAGCAAGTGTGATCTGGAAATTCGTGTACGACTACCGGGCGGCAGGGAGCGACCAGATTGGCATCCTCAACGCTGTGGTGGTGGCCCTCGGAGGCGAGCCCCAGACCTGGATCAGCCTGCCGTTCTGGAACAACCTCTTCCTGATGGTCATCCTCGTCTGGATCCAGACGGGCTTTGCCATGGTCATCTTCAGTGCGGCCCTGCGTGGGGTTCCGGAAGAGACCCTGGAGGCGGCTCGCATTGATGGCGCCAACGAGGTGCAGATCTTCTTCAAGATCATGATCCCGCAGATCATGAGCACCATTGTGGTGGTCTGGACCACCATCACCATCATTGTCCTCAAGATCTTTGACATCGTGCTTGCCATGACCAATGGGCAGTGGGGAACCGAAGTGCTGGCCAACATGATGTACAACTGGATGTTCCGGGGCGGAGGCGATTCCGGACGGAGCAGCACCATTGCCATTTTCATCATGATTGCCGTCATTCCGATCATGATCTGGAACATCAAGAAATTCCGTGAAGAGGAGAAGGCCCGATGAAGATTCCTGTCCTCAAGATGACCCCCGGACGCCTGCTCACGCACATCGGACTCCTGACCCTGGTCCTGATGTGGATCCTCCCCACCGTGGGCCTGCTGGTCAGCTCCTTCCGAGACAAGGATCAGCTTGCAGCAACCGGTTGGTGGACGGCGCTTTCCACGTCTCAGCAAAATGGCCAGGGCCGCACGGCTGCCGCAGACGAAATGGTGGCAGCAAACGGGCAGTACGTCATCTCCGGCAACCTGCTCGAAAAACCGGGCCAGACGATCCTGACCTTCAACACCAACTTCCGGGACCTCAGCGCCTACCAGGCTGGGGAAACCATGGCGCTGAAGGACGGCAGCCGCCTCACGGTGGAAGCCGACGGCGCCTACCGCTGGGAGGCGGACCAGCCCATTGAGGCCAAACGCGGAAAGCGGATCTTCTTTGTCGCAGAGACGCCGCCGATGTTTACGATCTCCAACTACATTGAGGTCCTCAACTCCGAAGGCATCGGCCAGTCGTTCATCAACACCTTCGTGGTCACCATTCCGGCCACCATCATTCCGATTGCCATTGCCGCCTTTGCCGCCTATGCCTTTGCGTGGATGGAGTTTCCCGGAAGGCAGGTGCTGTTTGTCGTGGTGGTGGGCCTGCTGGTGGTGCCGCTGCAGATGTCACTGATTCCTCTGCTGCGCATGTACAACACGATCGGGGAGTTCTTTGACGCGGCCTCGAAGTCGTATCCCGGCATCTGGCTCGCACACACCGGGTTTGGCCTGCCGATGGCCATTTACTTGCTTCGGAACTACATGGGCACCTTGCCCAAGGACATCATTGAGTCTGCCCGGATGGACGGTGCCACCCACTTCCAGATCTTCACGAAGCTCGTGGTGCCGCTTTCGGTGCCCGCGCTGGCCTCGTTTACCATCTTCCAGTTCCTCTGGGTGTGGAACGACCTGCTGGTGGCCCTCGTCTTCCTGGGCAAGTCGGACGATCAGATTGTGCTGACCTCGAAGATGCGCGAGCTACTGGGGTCTCGGGGAGACAACTGGGAAATCCTCACCAGCAGCGCCTTCATTTCCATCCTGGTGCCCCTCATCGTCTTCTTTGCGCTCCAGCGTTACTTCGTCCGTGGACTGGTGGCCGGTTCCGTGAAGGGGGGGTGATTGCAGAACGCAAGCGGGCGCTCCACCGCCGGGGGCCCGGAATTTCATGACTCGCATTTCTTACGGTGACCATGCCTGCACCTACGCCTGTTGAGGCCTTTCAACGCTTAGCCTCCGGAGACCTCCACGACCCGAGGTCCTTTTTGGGATTCCATGAGGTCGCGTCTCCAGAAGGAGCCCGGCAGTGGCTGGTCCGGGTGTGGGAACCGGAGGCCACGGCCGCCTCCCTGCGCTGGGGCAGCGGCAAGCCGTTACCGATGGAGCCTGTGGCCCCGGGAGTCTTTGAGTGGGTGGGGGCGCCGCGGAAGGCACTCAAGCCCTACCGAGTGTCCCTGACGTATCCAAACGACGCCACCCATGAGCGTTTTGATCCGTACTACTTCCCCACACGCTTCTCAAGCCTCGACCAGCACCTCTTTGGCGAGGGGCAGCACTACCGCCTCTTTGACCGCATGGGCGCGCATGTCCATGAAGAAGAAGGCGTTTCCGGAACCTGGTTTGTCGTCTGGGCGCCCAACGCGCAGCGCATCAGTGTTGTGGGCGACTTCAATCAGTGGGATGGCCGCCGGCACCCCATGCAGTCCATTGGCAGCAGCGGAGTGTGGGAGCTGTTCCTTCCCGAAGTTGGAGCCGGAGCGCTCTACAAGTTTGAGCTGAAGACACGAGAGGGGGCGCTGCTGCTGAAGTCGGACCCCTTTGCCTTTGAGGCCGAGCTCCGCCCCTCAACCGCCTCCCGGGTGCTGGCTCCGGATGCCTACGCGTGGCAGGATCAGGCGTGGATGGAAACCCGGCGCGTCCGGAACCCGCTGGAGCAGCCGATCAACATCTACGAGGTCCACCTGGGGTCGTGGCGCCGGGTTCCGGAAGAAGGCAACCGCTTCCTCACCTACCGTGAGGCCGCCGAGCAACTCATCCCCTATGCCCAGGAAATGGGCTACACGCACCTGGAGCTGCTTCCGGTCTCGGAACACCCCTTTGACGGCTCGTGGGGGTATCAGGTGACCGGCTACTTTGCTCCGACGTCGCGTTTCGGAACCCCCGATGACCTGAAGTTCTTCATCGACCAGTGCCATGCCGCCGGCCTGGGGGTCATCCTCGACTGGGTCCCCGGACACTTCCCCAAGGACTCCCATGGCCTGGCCCGCTTCGACGGCACCGGGCTTTATGAGCATGAGGACACGCGGCAGGGCGAGCACAAGGAGTGGGGAACCCTCGTCTTCAACTACGAGCGCAATGAGGTCCGCAACTTCCTCATTGCCAGCGCCCTCTACTGGTTTGAACAGTACCACATCGACGGCATCCGGGTGGACGCCGTGGCGTCCATGCTCTACCTCGACTATGGCCGCAAGGAAGGAGAGTGGGTGCCCAACGCGTACGGTGGCCGTGAAAACCTGGGGGCCATCCAGTTCTTCCGGCAGCTTCATGAGGCGCTCTTCCGCGAGTTTCCGGGCATCCTTTCCATTGCCGAAGAATCCACGGCGTGGCCGGGGGTGAGCCAACCCACCTACGTGGGCGGCCTGGGCTTTAACCTGAAGTGGAACATGGGGTGGATGAATGACACCCTCAAGTACATGGCCAAGGATCCGGTGTACCGCCGCTACGAACACCACTGGATCACCTTCTCACTGGTGTACGCCTTCAGCGAAAACTACGTCCTGGCGATTTCGCATGACGAAGTGGTTCATGGCAAGGGTTCCCTTTTGGACAAAATGCCCGGGGATTTTTGGCAAAAACGCGCCAACCTGCGCCTGTACCTGGGGTTCATGATCTGCCACCCCGGCAAAAAGTTGCTGTTCATGGGACAGGAGTTTGGGCAGGGCCGGGAGTGGAGTGAAGCCCGGAGCCTCGACTGGCACCTGCTGGATGTTCCGGAGTTTCAGCAGCTCCAGGCCTGCAGCCGGGCCCTGAACCACCTCTACCAGCAGCAGCCCGCGTTGTTCCGGAACGACTTCGATGGGTCCGGATTCCGCTGGATCGACCTTCATGATTCGGAAAACAGTGTCCTCAGCTTTGTGCGCCTCCCGGAACCCGGCAGCTCGGCAAAGCCGCTGGTGTGCCTCTTCAACTTCACACCGGTGCCACGAAATGACTACATCGTGGGTCTTCCGGAAGAGGGGACGTATGAGGTGCTGTTTGACAGCGATGCGCCAGAGTTCGGAGGCGCCGGTTACCGGACGCAGCAGGAGTGGGTGGCCGAAGCCGAAGCCTGGCAGGGGCAGCCGGCGCGGACGGCGATCGACCTGCCTCCGCTGGGTTGTCTGATTCTTGCTTCAAAGGGGTGAACCCCGCTGCTCAACCTTAGCCTGAAAAACGTCTATGCCTCATTCCCGCCCCCAAATGAAGAAACTCTGGGAGCTGATGGAGACCTATCAGCCCATGGATGTCGATGGACTCCTCCGCTCAATTGCCGACCACCTGGAGTTTTCTCAGAACAAGAACCGCCACAACCTGACGTCGTTTGACCTTTACGACAGCCTGGCCCTGGCCGTTCGGGACCGCCTCACGGAGTTCCTCAACGACACGGAACAGCACTACTACGAGGAAAACCCGAAGCAGGTCTACTACCTCTCGCTCGAGTACCTGATCGGCCGGAGCCTGCGCAACAACCTGGTCAACCTCGGGATTTATGAGGTGTGCCGCGAAGCCATGGAACAGGTGGGATACGACCTGGAGGAGCTGGAAGAGCTGGAGCATGATGCGGGGCTGGGGAACGGCGGCCTCGGGCGCCTCGCGGCCTGCTTCCTGGACTCCATGGCCACGCTGCAGCTGCCTGCACAGGGGTACGGCATCCGCTACGAGTATGGCATCTTTGAACAGCGCTTTGAGCACGGCCAGCAGGTGGAGGCTCCGGATGCATGGCTGGAGCAGGGCTACCCGTGGGAAATCCCCCGTTGGGAGACGCTGATGCCGGTTCACTTTTATGGACACGTGGAGCAGTACGTGGACCCGCAGGGACGCTCGCACAAGCGTTGGGTGGGAACCCAAGACGCCCTGGCCATGGCGTATGATGTGCCGGTGGCCGGGTTTGAGAACCGGACCGTCAACACGCTGCGACTGTGGCGCGCCCGGGCGCCCCGAGACTTTGACTTCCAGGCCTTCAACCGCGGGGACTACATGGCTGCGGTTTCGGAACGTCAGCAGATTGAGACCATCTCGAAGGTCCTCTACCCCAACGACCAGGGCTTTTCCGGAAAGGAGCTGCGGCTCAAGCAGCAGTACTTCTTTGTGGCCGCCTCCCTCAAGGACATCCTCCAGCGCTTCCTTGAGCAGGGGCACAGCTGGGACCTGCTTCCGGAGAAGGTGGCCATTCAGCTCAATGACACCCACCCCTCCATTGCAGTGGCCGAGCTGATGCGCATCCTCGTGGATGAAGAACGCCTGGAGTGGAACCAGGCCTGGGCCATCACGCAGAAGGTGTTTGCCTACACGAATCACACCGTGCTTCCGGAGGCATTGGAAAAGTGGACGGTGGAGCTGATGGGCCGCTTGTTGCCTCGGCACCTTGAGATCATTTACGAAATCAACGACCACTTCCTCAGCGCGGTGGCCTCTCGGTTTCCGGGAGACCTGGAGTTGCTCCGGCGGGTGTCGCTGATTGAGGAAAGCAACCCCAAGCAGATCCGCATGCCGCACCTGGCGATTGCCGGAAGCCATGCCGTCAACGGCGTTGCCGCGCTGCACACGGACCTGCTGAAGACGACGGTCTTCCAGGACTTCCACCGCATCTTCCCGGAGCGCTTTCAGAACAAGACCAACGGCATCACGCCACGGCTCTGGCTCAAGTGTGCCAATCCGGAGCTGGCCACCCTCATCAGCGAACGCATTGGCCCGGAGTGGATCACCCAACTGGACCGGCTGCAGGAGCTGAAGGCGCATGCCCAGGACTCCGGATTCCAGCAGCAGTGGCGCGAGGTTCACCAGCGCAAGAAGGAACAGTTTGCAGCCTGGCTGCAGCACAAGCACGACCTGGTGATCAATCCGAACACCCTCTTTGATGTCCAGATCAAGCGCATCCACGAGTACAAGCGCCAGCTGCTCAACCTGCTTCACATCATTCACCAGTGGCAGTGGCTCCTGGACCACCCGAACGCCGAAATCGTGCCGCGGACGGTCATCTTTGCCGGAAAGGCGGCTCCGGGCTACCACATGGCCAAGCAGGTCATTCGCCTGGCCAATGCCATTGGTCAGCGACTGGAACAGGACAAGCGCATCCGCGAGCTGCTGCGGGTGGTCTTTGTGCCGAACTATGGGGTCTCCACGGCGGAGAAGCTGATCCCGGCCACCGACGTCTCTCAGCACATTTCCACCGCTGGAATGGAAGCCTCCGGAACCAGCAACATGAAGTTTGTCCTCAATGGCGCCCCCATTCTGGGAACGCTGGACGGGGCCAACGTGGAGATTCTGGAAGAAGTCGGACCCGACAACTGCTTCATCTTCGGACTCACGGCAGACGAGGTGACGCAGGTCCGGGCGCAGGGCCACGACCCGCACCGCCTCTACCACGAACATGCGGAAATCCGCCGCACCCTTGATGCCATTGGCAACGGGACCTGCTTGCCGGAAGCGCCTGATGCCTTCCGGGATGTCTTCGATTCGCTGGTGCACAGCGACTACTACCTGCTCCTGGCAGACTTTGAAAGCTACCGAGAGTGCCAGCAACGCGTGGAAGCCGTGTGGCAGGATCCTGCCCGCTGGACCGAAATTTCCATTCACAACACGGCCGGCGCCGGAAAGTTTTCCAGCGACCGGACCATTCAGCAGTACGCTGAAGACATTTGGGGCGTTGCCGCCTCGCCGGTGTCTCCCGGCAAGGGCAAGAAGCGCTGACCGTTACCCTGTCCCCCCTCTTTTGCACTGGAATTGATCATGAGCAATCCGAACTGGTGGAAGTCCGCTGTTTTCTATCAGATCTACCCCCGGAGCTTCCGGGACGCCAACAACGACGGCATCGGTGACCTCCGGGGCATCGCGGAGCGCCTCGATTACCTCAACGACGGTCAGGGCGGGGGACTGGGCGTGGATGCGCTCTGGATCTCTCCCTTCTTCACGTCCCCAATGGCCGATTTCGGCTATGACGTCAGTGACTACTGCGACATCGACCCCATCTTCGGCACCCTTGAGGACTTTGATGCCCTGGTGGCCGCCGCTCATGAACGGGGCATCAAGGTGGTGCTGGACCTGGTCCTCAATCACTCCTCCGATCAGCACCCGTGGTTTCAGGAGTCTCGCCAGAGCCGCGACAACCCCAAGTCCGACTGGTACGTCTGGGCCGATCCGAAGCCGGATGGCACGCCTCCGAACAACTGGCTCAGCCTCTTTGGGGGGCCGGCCTGGACGTTTGACGAGGCGCGGGGGCAGTACTACATGCACACCTTCCTCAAGGAGCAGCCGGACCTCAACTGGTACCATCCGGAGGTCCGGGACGCCCTGGCCGAGGTGGTGCGGTTCTGGATGAGGCGCGGGGCCGATGGCTTCCGCCTGGATACCGCCAACTTCTACGCCCATGACGAGCAACTCCGGGACAACCCGGCGCGTCAGTCCGATGCCCCGCTGCTGGAAACCGACAAGGGGGAGAATCCGTACTTCCGGGATTTCCTCACCACCTACTCCAAGGACCGTCCGGAAAACTTCGGCTTCATCCAGTTCCTCCGGAACCTCTTTGACGAAGGCGAGGCCATGACCTCCATTGGCGAAACCGGAGGCTTCCCCGACCTGGAAACAGCGGTCCGGGTGGCGGCTGAGTACGCGCATGGCACCGACCGCCTGCACATGGCCTACAGCTTTGCTCTGCTCAATGACCGGGTGGATCGCGACTACCTGGCCGAAGTGGTGCAGTTGACCGAAGCGCACATTGCCGATGGCTGGCCCTGCTGGTCGCTGGGCAACCACGACTGCCCTCGGCTCTTCTCCCGTCTGCAGGTGGCAGACAAACCGGGGTACCAGGCGATGCTGCTTTCGCTCCTGCTCTGCCTGCGGGGCACGCCCATTCTCTACTATGGAGACGAGCTGGATGTGCCGGAGTACCCGATCACCCGCGAGGAGCTGCAGGATCCCTACGGCATCAACATGTGGCCCGATGTCATTGGGCGAGACGGGTGCCGCACACCGTTCCCCTGGTCGAAGACGGCTCCGCAGCAAGGCTTCAACGAAGGCGCCAAGCCATGGCTTCCGGCCCGGGCGCCCCAGACGCTCGAAGACGCCGAGCACGACCCGCACAGCACCCTGAAGGTTCTGCGCGAGATGATCCGGATCCGCAAGCAATCGCCCGCTTTGCAAACCGGAAGCTTCCGGGTGGTGGACGGCACGGAGCCGTACGTCTTCATCCGGGAGGCCCCAGAGGAAACCTGCCTCGTGGCCGCCAACCTCACGGGAGCCCCCCAGACGGCGACGGTGCCCTTTGAACACCTTGAGGATCAGACGCCACCAGCGCTGGTGCAACGGGGTGCGTTTCAAGGAGGAACCGTCACCCTGCCGCCTTATGGACTCTTCATTGGCAGAAAGGCCTGACCGCTTTGCCTCCTCCCAATCGTGAAACCCGGCGGGTGCGCTGGGCGGTTTCTGCCATCTTTTTGTCCAATGGCCTCAGCTTCGCGTCGCTGGTGCCCCACTTTCCGTGGCTCAAGGAAAAGCTGGAGCTGACGGAGGCGACCATGGGGATTGCGCTGCTCTTCCCGGCCATTGGCGCGGTGACCATGATGCTGGTGACCGGGCGGCTGATCCAGCGGCTCGGCAGCAAGCCCCTGACGGTGGCCGGCGCGCTCCTCCTGCAGGTCGCGGTTCCCTTGATTCTGCTGATGCCCAACCTCTGGGCGTTGGCGCCGCTGCTCATTGCCGTCGGAGCCATGATCGGGATGATGGATGTGGCCATGAATGCCCAGGCGGCGGCTGTGGAGCAGCGTTACGCTCGTCCGATCATGTCTTCGTTCCATGCGACCTGGAGCCTGGGCACCCTCGTGGGAGGAGCGTCGGCCAGCCTCTTCCTGCACTACGGCCTGACTCCGCTGGAACACGTCTCGCTCATCGTTTCCGGACTGATGGTCCTCATCTTCGCCGTCTCGCGTTTCCTGCTTCTGAAGGAAGAGGACATTCCGGGAGAAGACGCCCCGCTGTTTGCCTTTCCGAAAGGCATTGTGCTGGCAATGGGCGTGCTGGCGATGCTGGGAATGGTGGCCGAAGGCGCTGCCACCGACTGGTCGGCGATTTACGCCCGGACGGTGCTGGAGGTCTCTCCGAGTGATGCGGCTGCGACCTTCACGGCCTTCACCCTGACGATGACCCTGGGGCGCTTCACGGGCGACTGGCTGGTGCATCGGCTGGGGCGCCCGCTCATGGTTCGGCTGGCGGCAGGCGTGGGCGCAGTGGGGCTCGGCATCGGCCTGGGCATTGGTACGCTGGAGTCCGCGTGGTTTGGCTTCGCCTGCCTGGGCTTCGGCCTGGCCAATGTGGTCCCGATCCTCTTCAGTGCAGCGAGCCAGATCCCGGGCGTGTCAGCCGGAACCGGCATTGCCGGGGTGGCAACCCTGGGGTACGGAGGGTTCCTCTTTGGTCCTCCGCTGATTGGCTTCACCGCTGAGTGGCTGGGCCTCCGGAGCGCCTTGTTCCTCATTGTGCTGTTCTGTGCGGTCTTGGGGCTGGCCGCTCCTCGCCTGCTGGGGCCGTCCTCACGTCCTGCTGCGGTCGCGGGTTCATGAGGCCCCCCGCTCATCCGGAGCGCGCTGCGCTCAGCCTGAACCGCCTCCAGCCCCGTTGGCAGCAGCGGTTCCTGCAGTTGCCTCAGGCCACAGACGCCCGCTGGCACGAGCTGTGGGCCCGGACGGAAGCACAATTTCCGCGTTTCTTTTCCCTCTTCCATGCGCTCTACGGGGAGCGTTACGACTTCTTCTACCACCTCGAAGAAGCAGTCTTTGACGCCCTGCAAGCGGGTCTGAACCGCTCCACGGACCTGCAGCAGCTCGATCAGGCGCGGCTGGCCAATCCACGCTGGGCGCAGGAGCCACGCATGCTGGGCGCCTCCGGATATGCCGACCTTCAGGCCGGCGGACTCTCGGGCATCCGTCAGCAAATCCCCTACTATCAGGAACTGGGGCTGACCTACCTGCACCTGATGCCCCTCTTTGCCCGTCCAGACGGCGAGAACGATGGCGGCTATGCGGTCAGCAGCTACCGAGACGTCCACCCTCCGCTGGGAACGATGGCCGATTTGCAGCAGCTTGCCGAGGAACTCCGGGAGGCTGGGATCAGCCTGGTGGTGGACTTCATCTTCAATCACACCGCTCACGATCACGAATGGGCCCAGCGCGCCCAGGCGGGAGATCCGGAGTTTCAGGCGTACTACTGGTTGTTGGACGAGGAAGCCGAAGTGCAGGCCTGGCAGCAGCACCTGCGTCTGATCTTTCCCGACCGCGGCGGGAGCTTCACCTGGTGTGAGTCTGCCCGGAAGTGGGTGTGGACAACCTTCTTCGAGTTTCAGTGGGACCTCAACTACAGCAACCCGGCGGTCTTCCGGAGCATGCTGGGCGAGATGCTCTTTCTGGCCAACCAGGGAGTCGAGATCCTGCGCATGGACGCGGTGGCCTTCATCTGGAAGCGCCTGGGGACCGACTGCGAAAACCAGCCGGAAGCACACTGGATCCTCCAGGCCTACAACGCCCTGTGTGCCATTGCGGCGCCGTCTCTGCTGTTGAAATCGGAAGCCATTGTGCATCCGGATGAAGTCGCCCGCTACATCCGCCCGGATGAGTGCCGCCTGAGCTACAACCCGCTCCTGATGGCCCTGCTGTGGGAGGCGTTGGCCACCCGGGACACGCGCCTCCTGAGTGCCTCCATGCGGGCGCGCTTTCCCATTGACCCCGAATGCGTGTGGGTGAATTACCTCCGCTGTCACGACGACATCGGCTGGACCTTTGATGATGCGATTGCCGCAAAGCTGGGCATCGATGGCGCCGGTCACCGACGCTTCCTCAACGACTTCTACACCGGACGCTTCTCGGGAAGCTTTGCCCGTGGGCTGCCGTTTCAGGAGAACCCCCTCACCGGCGACGCTCGCATTTCCGGAACCCTCGCCTCGTTGGCAGGGGTGGAAGCCGCACTGGCGGCCGATGACTCGGCGGCGCTGGAGATGGCTCTGCAGCGCATCCTCATGCTCTACGGCATCATCCTCAGCATTGGCGGCCTCCCGCTCCTGTACCTGGGAGACGAGACCGGCATGCTCAACGACTACTCCTACGTTCAGGATCCGACACACGCCGAAGACAGCCGGTGGGCACACCGTCCACAGCGGGACTGGGACGCGGAATCCGCCTTGCTCCGGAATCCGGAATCGTATGCTGCTCGCCTGCGTCGTGGCCTGGGGGAGCTGATTCAGCGACGCCAGACCCTGCCCTTTCTGGCAGAAGGCCCAACCGCGTTTCCGGAAGTGGGCAATGCCCATGTCTTCGCCTATCAACGCCGCAGCACCGCCGGAAACTTTCTCGCCCTCTGCAACTTCACGGAGCGTCCGCAGCCCCTCACCGCCAATGCCCTGCGGCTCCTCGGCTTCTCCGGAACCGTGACCGATGTGTGGGCGGAGGAGCCCCTGCCGCTTGCCTCCGGGCTCCTGCTGCGTCCCTACCAAACCCGCTGGCTGACCTGAACGGCTGCACTTTGCAGTTGCGTCCGCCGCCTTTTTTGCATAAATTAACCAAACGTTCGGTTATTCAATTGGTGAAAGGAGGATCTGCATGGAACAACAGAAGCCCGTCTCTCAGGCTCCCGCAGCGGTGGTCCCGGCCACTCCCGACCCCCGGGAAGCCGAATTTGAGGCTCGGATTGCGCGAGGAGAGAAGATTGAGCCCAAGGACTGGATGCCGGAGCGGTACCGTCGGCAGTTGGTCCGGATGATGGCTCAGCACGCCCATTCCGAGGTGGTGGGCATGCTTCCGGAAGGGAACTGGATCACCCGGGCTCCATCGTTGCGGCGCAAGATGGGCCTGCTGGCAAAGGTGCAGGACGAAGGCGGTCACGGCCTCTACCTCTACTGTGCTGCCGAGACGCTGGGGGTGGACCGGGCGGACCTCGTGGACGAGCTGCTGGAAGGCAAGGCCAAGTACTCGAGCATCTTCAACTACCCGACCCTGACGTGGGCGGATATCGGGGTGATTGGCTGGATTGTCGACGGAGCCGCCATTGTCAACCAAACGATGCTGGCAAAGGGCTCCTATGGCCCCTATGCCCGGGCGATGGTCCGGGTGTGCAAGGAAGAGAGCTTCCACAAGAAGCAGGGCTACGAGATGGTGACCGCGCTGGCACAAGGAACGCCGGAGCAGAAGCAGATGGTGCAGGACGCCCTGAACCGCTGGTGGTGGCCGTCGCTGATGATGTTTGGCCCGCATGACCAGCAATCCAGCAATTCTGATGAGTTGATGCGCTGGAGGGTGAAGCTGCAAAGCAACGACACGCTCCGCCAGCGTTTTGTCAACCAAACCGTCAATCAGGCCCGGGCCATTGGCCTGACCCTTCCGGATCCGGATCTGTGCTTCAATGAAGAAACCGGAAACTGGGAATTCGGGGCCATCGACTGGGCTGAGTTCAAACGGGTCCTGAACGGCCAGGGGCCGTGCAACCGCGATCGCCTTCGGGCCCGTCGCAAGGCCCATGAAGAAGGGCGCTGGGTCCGGGAGGCCGCGCTGGCGTATGCTGAAAAACATCAGGTCAATTGAAGGAGGAATGCATGGAAGCCACTGCTGATCGCTGGCCCGTTTGGGAAGTCTTTGTGCAGGAGAAGAGCGGTGCGCCGCATGAGCACGCCGGGAGTGTGCATGCTCCGGATGCGACCCTGGCGTTGCAGAATGCCCGAGACACCTATGCCCGTCGGTCCGGATGCAGCCTCTGGGTGGTGCCGTCGGAGGCCATCACGGCGAGCACCCCGGAAGACAGCCCGATGCTGTTTGACTCGATTGCCGACAAGGTTTACCGCCACCCGCAGTTTTACAAGATCCCCCGCAGCGTGAGGCTCTGATGGAACTTTCGGACACGCAGCGGCCGGCGCTTTTTTCCTACCTGCTCCGGCATGCGGATGATCGCCTCATCCTGGGGCACCGCCTTTCCGAGTGGTGTGGGCATGCGCCAATTCTTGAAGAAGACCTGGCGCTGGCCAACATTGCCCTTGACCTGATTGGGCAGGCTTCCAACCTCTACCAACTGGCGGCGGCGGTAGAAGGCGCGGGGCGCTCTGAAGACGACCTGGCGTTTCTGCGCAACCCTGACGAGTTCCGGAACCTGCAGCTGGTGGAGCAGCCGAATGGAGACTTTGCCATGACGCTGATGCGGCAGTTCCTCTTTGACGCCTACGATGTCCGCTTCCTGGAACAGCTGCAGCAGTCGTCACATCCGGAGCTGGCAGGCATCGCCGGGAAGGCGTTCAAGGAGGCACAGTACCACCTCCGGCACAGCCAGCAGTGGATCCTTCGTCTGGGAGACGGCACCCCCGAAAGCCATGAGCGGGCGCAGCAGGCGCTTGAGGAACTGTGGCGCTTTGCGCATGAGCTTTGCGAAGCCGATGAGCTGGACCGGGAGTTGGCGGCAGCTGGACTGGTTCCGGATCTGGCTGCACTGGCCGACTCCTGGAGGCAGCAGGTCACGGAAGTCCTGGCGGCGGCCACTCTGGCGCTGCCTCATGATCCCTACCAGGCCTCCGGAAGCCGGCAGGGCCGTCACACCGAACACCTGGGGTACCTGCTGGCGGAAATGCAGGTGCTGCCTCGCAGCTACCCTGGCGCCCAGTGGTGAGCGCTGCAGACTTTCCGGAAGGGGCTCCTCCAGCGCCTTCCGAGGCCGGGGTCTGGGAGCTGCTGGAAGCCGTGCCTGATCCGGAGATTCCAGTGGTCAGCATTGTGGACTTGGGAATCGTCCGGAAGGTGGAGTGTGCAGGCGCAGCCGTGACGGTGACCCTGACTCCGACCTATTCCGGCTGCCCGGCAACCCGCGCGATTGAGCAGTCGGTCCGGGAGCAGCTGCAGACTCACGGCATCGAGGCTGCTCTGAAGACGACTTTTTCCCCTCCCTGGACCACCGATTGGATCCGTCCGGCTGCCCGGGAGCGTCTCAAGGCATACGGCATCAGTCCGCCAGAACGCCGACGGGGGCCCCTGCCCTGCCCCTTTTGCGAGTCACTGGAAACGCAACTCCAGAGTGAGTTCGGCTCCACCCCCTGCAAGGCCCTGCACCGCTGCAAGAGCTGCCTCCAGCCCTTTGAACAATTCAAGTGCGTTTAAGATGGCCCGCACCCGAGCCAAGGATTATGAGGAAAAGCGGGCGCTGATCCGGACCCGTGCGGTGGAGCTGTTTGCCGAGCATGGGTTTGCGAACACGTCCATCGCCATGCTGGCGTCCGCATGCGGAACCTCCAAGGCGTTGCTGTACCACTACTACAGCAGCAAGGAGGCCCTGCTTTATGAAATCTTTGAGCACCACACCCGGACCCTGCTCGACATCTTCAGCGACGTTCAGCGCCAGCGCCTTTCGCCTCCGGAGGCCCTGCGCGCCGGGCTTCGGGAGCTGATGCGCGTTTACCAGCAGGCGCAGAAGACGCACCTGGTGCTGCTGTACGACCTCAACCGTCTGCCTGAGGAGGAGCGCGAACGCATCGCGCAGCGGGAGCGAGAGGTGGTGGCCGGCCTTGCTGAGCTGGTGGATCCGCTGGCAGCGGAGGTGCTGCAAAAACAGCCTGAGTGGCGCAAACCGATTGCAATGACGCTCATGGGCATGATCAACTGGACCTTCACCTGGCTCCGGCAGGAGGGGCCGGTTTCCCACGAACAGTATGCCGAATTGGCCGGGACGATTTTCCTCGAAGGCATCGCTGCCCTTCCGGCTGCTCCCTTGTTTTTGAAAGAAGAGGACCCATGAGTTACGAGACTCTGTTATTTGACCAAAAAGCGGGCTATGCCGTTGTGACGCTCAACCGTCCGGACCGCCTCAACTCCTTCACCTCACAGATGCATGAGGAACTGCGGGACGCGGTTTCCCGGATTGAAAACGATTCCAGCATCCGGGCCATGATTCTGACAGGGGCCGGGCGGGGCTTCTGTGCCGGGCAGGACCTCAATGAACGCAAAGGGGCTGAAGAAGCGCTGGACCTGGGCAAGACGCTGGACACGAACTACAACCCGCTGGTCCGTCGGCTCCGGCAGCTGCCGATTCCGATCATTACGGCCATCAACGGCATTGCTGCAGGCGCAGGCGCCAACCTGGCCCTGGCGGGAGACCTGCTGATGGCGGCCCAGTCGGCCCAGTTCATTCAGGCCTTTTGCCGCATTGGACTGATTCCGGACTGTGGCGGGACCTTCTTCTTGCCCCGTCTCATCGGCGAAGCCAAGGCCAAGGCCCTGGCGCTGACGGGTGAGGCGATTTCGGCAGAAACAGCGGAGCGCTGGGGCCTGATCTGGAAGGTGGTGGAAGACGACGCGCTGATGCGAGAAGCCCATCAGCTGGCGGCCCACCTGGCAACGCAGCCGACCCGGGCCCTGGCCTCCATCAAGCAGGTGATGCAGGCCTCGCTGCAAAATAACCTCGACGCTCAGCTGGATCTGGAGCGTGATGTGCAACGAGAACTGGGAACCTCTGAAGACTTCCGAGAAGGCGTCCTGGCCTTTTTGGAAAAACGCCAACCGAATTTTTCCGGACGCTGAAGCCCCTGTGAATCTTGAAATCCTGAGCCGGTATCCGGCTACGCCGTCGTCTTTGCCTCCGCTGGTGCTCATTCATGGCGCTTTCACGAATGCCTCCTGCTGGGAGCACTTCCTGGATTTTTTTGCTGCAGAAGGGGTGGAGGTGCATGCCCTCAGCCTCCGGGGGCACGGCTTGAGCGAGGGCTGCCTGGATGCCTCTGGGGTGCCGGATTATGTGGCTGACATCAAGCAGGTCGCGCAGTCGCTCAAGCAGCCCCCGCTGCTCGTGGGGCATTCCATGGGGGGCTACCTGGCGCAGGTGTATGCCCGCCAGGAGGAGGTCGCCGGACTGGTGCTGATGGCATCGCTTCCGCCGTGGGGCCTGGGGATGGTGCTGGGGCACATGTCGGTGCTGTATCCGTGGGAGTGGGCCCGCTTCCTCAACTACAGCTGGCTTCCCAGAAAGGTGGGGCTGCAGGATCCCTTCTGGCAGGTGATCCTGGGGAAGCAACCGGACCCGGCCTGGGCCGAGCGCTGGGAGCCGCAGCGAGAATCATTCCGGAGTGCTCTGGAGCTGAGTGTGCCCCTGCTGAGCCCATGGACGCAACCGGAGGTTCCGGTGCTGGTGATGGGCGCGTCCGGAGACAAGCTGATTCCCCCTCCCCTGACCCAGGCAACGGCGCGGGCGTATGACGCCGAGCTACAGTTGTTTGAAATGGAAGGACATGCCATGATGCTGGATCAGCAATGGGGAGAAGTTGCCACCTCCTTGCGTCACTGGATGACCCGTGTCGGGAATGCCGCCGTGGCTTAAGGATTGATCATTCGTGGCGTTCATGAAATAAGTAAGCCCCAAAGCGCTAACTTGCCCAAGGATGATTCATGAAGTTAAGACCATTCCTCTCCGCCTTGGTGATTGGAGTTTTGCTCTACTCCTTTCCCGCCCAATCGGCCAGCCGCATCAACAGCACGGTTCTCAAAGGGATTGTCGATCGCTTCGTCTCCATTCACTATGCGCAGACGCCTCTGAATGATGAGATTTCGCAGAAGACTTTTCATAATTACCTGACGCGCCTGGACCCCGGACACTACTACTTCCTCGAGTCGGATGTGGCGGAGTTCCAGAAGTACGAGCTGGAGCTCGATGACCAACTCAAGCGCGGAGATGGCAGCTTTGCCGATGTGGTCTTCTCGCGCTTCAAGACCCGCCTGTCGGAGCGGCTGGAGGCCCTGGAATCGTTTGGTCCGGATGAGTTTGACTTCAGCAAGGACGACGAGTGGCAGATCGACCGCAAGGAAGCCCCCTACCCCAAGGATGAGGCCGAAGCCGAGCAGGTGTGGCGGACGAAGGTCAAGTTTGACATGCTCACGCTCAAACTGGCCGGCAGCACGCTGGAAGAAGGTCACGAGCGCCTCGTCAAGCGCATCCGGGGCCTCTGGAAGGACTACTCGCAGTATGACGACGACGATGTCCAGTCGATGCTCATCAACGCCCTGACGGCCGCCTACGACCCGCACTCCTCCTACCTGCCGCAGCAGGAACTCCAGACCTTTGACATTCAGATCAAGCTTTCGCTGGAAGGCATTGGGGCGGTCCTCCGCTGGGAAGATGGCTACACGGTTGTCAACTCCATTGTTCCGGGAGGCGCTGCTGCCCGTCATGGCAAGCTCAAGGTGGAAGACCGGATCATTGCCGTGGGGCAGGGCGACGAGCCGTTTGAGAGCGTCATTGACATGCGCCTCAACGATGTTGTGCAGCTCATCCGGGGCGAGCGTGGAACCAAGGTTCGGCTGCAGGTGCTCCGGAAGAGCGAAAAGGGCTTTGACACCCTGACCTTTGCCATCATCCGAGATCGAGTGGTGCTCAAGGACGGAGAAGCCAAGGCCGAGGTATTTAGCCCACAGGCCAACGCGGAGAAGGGCCCGGAAGCCTACCGCATCGGGGTCATTGAGTTGCCGTCCTTTTATGTCGATTTCAACGACCGGCGCAAGAACCCCCGGAACTACAAAAGCTCGTCCCGTGACGTCATGCAGCACCTGGAGG
>JAYOTF010000034.1:31006-37660 GCA_038150265.1 Deltaproteobacteria bacterium
AATTCAAGCAGGCTGGGGTCGATGGCGTCATCCTCGACCTCCGGAACAACGGAGGCGGTGGCCTTGATGAGGCGATCAACATGTCGGGGCTGTTCATTGGACGGAACCCCGTTGTGGTGGTCCGTCAGTCGGGTGGACATCAGGTGACGGTTCACCGGAGCCGCCAGGAGGTGGTCTATGATGGCCCGCTGCTCATCATGCAAAACCGCTACAGCGCCTCGGCTTCTGAAATTCTGGCCGGCGCCATGCGTGACTACAAGCGTGCCCTGCTGGTGGGAGACCGGACGTCCTTCGGCAAGGGCACGGTTCAGAACATCGTGCAGCTTCCGCAGGGGTACGGCGCCTTGAAGGTCACCATTGCACAGTTCTACCGGGTCTCGGGCTCTTCCACACAGAACCGTGGGGTGGAGTCCGACATCCTGCTGCCCTCCCTGAACAACGTCCGGGACATTGGCGAATCGACGCTGGAGAATGCGTTGCCGTGGCGTGCGATTTCTTCCGTCAGCTACCGGCCGCTCAACGATGTGGAGGAGGGCCTGGTGTCTGAGCTGAGCCGCCGCTCGGTGGAACGCCGGGGCGAGTCGGAGGACTTCCAGCAAATTGAGTCCGACATCCAGGAGTTCGAGACAAAGGTAAAGCCCATGCAGTTCACCAGCATCCTGCAGATGCAGGATGACTTTGAACGCCGACGGGAAGAGAAGGAAGCCGACCTGGCCCAGGCGACTCCTGCAGACAACGCAAGTGAAACGACCACCGCTTCTTCAACCGAGGAGCCTGAACCCTCCATCGCGCTGGATCCCTACCTCTCAGAAAGCATGCGCATTCTGGAGGATTACATCCGCCTTCAGCAGCATGCGAGAAACAACCAGTGAGTGACCCCATTTACCAAGACCCCTCTACCCTGGAAGTCCTCCTCTCCGAGCAGCAGCTTCGAGACCGAGTGGCTGAACTGGGAGCCGCCATCACCCAGCACTATCAGGGCGAAGAGCTTTGGGTGATTGGGGTGCTCAAGGGCGCCTTCATGTTTACGGCCGATCTGGTCCGGAGCATCCGGGTTCCCTGTCAGCTTCACTTTGTGGAGGCGTCTAGCTACGGCAACCAGAAGACGTCCTCTGGAGAGGTCGCCATGCGGCATCAGCTGAATGTCACCGGCAAGCATGTGCTGATCGTTGAGGACATTTATGACACCGGAAACACCCTGACGCGCATCCTGGCCGACCTGAGCACGCAGTCCCCTGCCTCTGTGGAGGTGTGTGCGTTGCTCAACAAGCAGATCCCGGAGAAGCAGCCGATCGCTGTCCGCTTTCAGGGGTTTGAGATCCCACCGCGCTTTGTGGTGGGATACGGGTTGGATTATGCGGAGTACTACCGCGAAGTTCCCTTCATTGCCTGCCTCGACTGATGCGTACCATTTTCATTGGGTTGGCTTGGGTCCTGTTGGCCCTGATGCCTCTGCAATCGGCATGGGGGTCCCAGGCCAAGCTCCGGATCCTCATCCCGGTGGGAGGAGAAGACACCGCAACAGGGTTTGACAACGGAACCGTTGGCACCTCCGGAATTGGCATCACGCTGATCAATCCCATCAGCCAGGACACCCGGGTGGGAGCCGGTTACACGTACTTCCGGGGGCGGCTGGTGGATGCTCCGGAGAATCAGGAACAGTACGTGGCGGTGCTGACGGCTCACATGCTCAGCCTCGGAGGTGAGTACAGCGGCATTTCCCTCACGCAGGACTTCAGCCTCGTCCTGGGCGTGTATGTCGACTTCCCCATCAGCGGCCTGGGAACCGTCGACTCTGCCTCCAACAATGGCCCCAGCTCAGATGCCACCGGCGTCAGCGGGTCCGGAGGGTTTGCGAGCATCGGCATCACCAACGGACGCTGGGAAATCCTGGGGTACTACCAGCAGACTGAACTGACGTTTCATGGCCTCACCGTCTCTCGAGATTCAGAGACCGAGGAGGTGGCTCTCAACCTCCAGTCGTTTGGCATTGGACTGGGTTACCTGTTTTAAGACATGTTCCGCATCCTCACTGACGCAAACACCTACACCCCTCACCGCCCCCTCATTGAGCCGCATGTGCCGGAAGGCATGGAGCTGGTGTGGCTCGACTTCACCCAACCGGAATTCGGAGAGGCGCTTCCGGAAGCCGATGCGATCTTTGGGTTGGGGAATCCGACGGAAGAGCAGTACCAGACGGCGAAGCGGCTCAAGCTGATCCAGACCATCAGTGCTGGCGTCAATGAAATCGACCTCGACCGAGCCCGGCGCTTTGGGGTGCCCGTGGCCAACAACTCGGGAGCCAACTCCATCTCGGTGGCCGAGCATGTGCTGATGCTGATGCTTGGCGTGTACCGTCAGCTCATCTTCCACCACAACAGCGTAGTGACGGGTCCCTGGGAAGCCCGCAAGAAGCAAAACCGCGAGCTGCATGGCCGGACCCTGGGCATTGTGGGCCTGGGCTACATTGGCCGGGCGCTGGCGACCCGAGCGATGAGCCTGGGCATGCGGGTCCTCTACTTTGATGTGGTGCGGCGAGACGAGGTGGGCGCCGAGTTCCGGATGCTTCCGGAGCTGATTGCCGAGTCGGATTTTGTCAGCTACCACGTCCCTCTGACGCAGTACACCACCCACCTGATCAACGAACAGACCCTTTCGTGGATGAAACCGGAGGCGGTCCTCATCAACGCGTCACGAGGAGGAGTTCAGGACGAGCCGGCTGTTTACCGAGCGCTGGCGGACGGAAGGATTTATGGCGCCGGGCTGGACGTCTTTGAGGTGGAGCCACTGCCTGAGGATTCTCCGCTCCGGACCCTGAGCAACGTGGTGCTGACCCCACACAGCGCGCCGACCATTGAGTACTACGAGCGTGCGGTGCAGAACGCCTTCCGGAACCTGCAAGCTGTTGCCGATACGGGGCAGCCTCTGGTGCAGATTCAAAACTACGAAGCCGATACCGAAGCCTTCCTTCAGGCCCATCCAGACGCCGACTGGATGCCAGGCCGCTAGGCGCATGCTCCTTGCATGGTCTGCCGGGAGTTAACGCATCAGCAGGAGCCTTGATGTCCCCGTACGAAATCCTGGGCGTACGCCCGGAAGTTCCCTTCCCTGAAATCAAGCAGGCGTTTCGGCGCGCCGTCCTGCGCTACCACCCAGACACCGCACCAGGAGGCGGAAACCCGATTCGGTTCCGTCAGGTCACAGAGGCTTATGAGGAGCTGCAACGGACGCATCCTCGGCACCTCACGGCTGCTGCTGAGCCTCCTCCTCCGGAGCCGGAACCGCCTCAATCGGTGTGGGCGCCCGTTCAGGATGAGCCCCGCTACTCGCCTCTGGCAGACGCCGAGACCGTTCGGCTGACGCTGGAGGAGCTGATCAACTGCATTGAGTACTCGGAAAACCGCTACGTTCGGCAGGTGGCAATGGAGTCCATTGCCATGAAGCGCGAGCGCGAGGGGCTGGACTACCTGATTGCTCGTCTGGAAAAAGTCCCGGCCTCGGAGCAGTGCCACATCATCCGGGCACTCGGCCAGCAGGGGCTCGACCAGGTCTGTTCGGTGCTGATGCCGTATGTCAGTCAGGAGCCGATTGAAATTTCAGCTGCCGCCATTCAGGCACTGGAGCGGATTGCTCTCACAAATCGGCAACGGGTCATTGACCGCCTCCGTCAGGAAACGACCACCTCGCGCGAGCGCCTCCTGACTCCGTGGCGCAAGCTCCGGGAACTGGTCACGGGACCTCCTCCGAACTCCGGAAACCTGGGCGAAATTCTGGTCCGGACCAGGAAGATCAACCGCGATCAGCTGGAAGTGGCCTTGCTGCTCCAGAAGCGGTTTCCTCTGCTGCTCGGACAGATCATCCGGCACCTCGAGTACCTCACCATTGCGGAAATCCAGCAGGCGATCAGCCTGCAGCGGAGCGTCCAGTACTACTGAAGCCCCAGCTCCGCTGCGGAGAGGACGCCGGCCCGGAGCACTCGCGGCGGCGTCTGAGTCCCATCCAGTAGCGTCGACGGCAGCCCACCGGCCGTTGCTCCTCCATCGACAAGAACCTCCAACGCCTCCCCCAACTGTTCCTGAACCGCTGCCGCTGAGGTGCAACTGGGGTGCGCGCTGAGGTTGGCACTGGTGCCGATCAAGGGGCCTTCCCCCAGCCGCAACAGCTCCTGCACCACAGGGTGCGGTGAGTGTCGGATGGCCAGCGTGTTGCCGGGGCCTTGGAGGAAGTCCGGAACCTCCGGACGTGCTCGCAGCACCAGGGTCAGGGGTCCCGGCCAGAAACGGTCCATCAGGGCCTGAGCCTCCGGAGGCACCTCCACCAGCGCCTCCCACTGCTCCGGAAGGGCCAGCACAAGTAGCGCCTTTTCCACAGGACGACGCTTGAGCGCAAACACCTGCTCAACCGCCTGGCGGGAGAGGGCCTGGCCTCCGAGGCCGTAAAAGGTTTCTGTTGGGAACGCCAACACGCCTCCGGAGCGGAGGTGCTTCTGGAGCTGGTGCTGATCGTGTTGGGAAAAGGGCGGAGAAACGACCGTGGTCATCGTCCGTCAATCCAGCCTGAGAGGGGTTCCACGCGCGAGTCGGTCAGGCGGATGACCCGGAGGAAGGTCAGCGCGCGGTGCTGGTTGGGAGAGAGGCGAATGGGGGGGAGCAGCGATTGAGCCGGCTGGTCCAGGGTTTCTGCAGTGGCCACCACGGAATCGGCGCTGAGGGCCCATCCGTTTTTCTGCAGCACCGCGACCATCAGTTCGGCACTGGCTTGCCCCTGGATGGTCCAGCGCGTCATGGCCTGTCCCGGCTGATAGACCTGAAGGAGCTGCTGGTGCAGGCGGATGCCCGGATGGTCGGCCTCTACCGGAAGCGGCAGGGCGCTGAGGATCCGGAGCTGGTTGAGAAGTCGCGGAAAGCGCTGGGCGGTCTCCATCTCGGCCAGGGCGGTGCCGACGTAGAGGTCGCTCCGGAGGCCAACGCGCTGGGCGGCTTCCAGGAAGGCCCGGGCCCGTCCGTATTCAGCAAGGATCACCACCGCTCCCGGACGCTGATCCCGGAGGGCCTCGACTTCCTGAAGGACCGTGCTCTGTGGAGAGGTTTGGACAAACCGGAGGGGCCGAGACGTCTCCAGCAGACTCCGGAGCCAGCCCGCGGCTTCGCGGTAGTCCGGATCGTCTTCGTACCAGACGGTGACCGTGGTGCGGGCCTGCTGCAGCAGGTACTGCCCGAGTACCCGGGCCTCCACCTGAGGCGAGGGCAGGAGGGCGAACACATCCGGTTGCACGGGTTTGGTCCACTGCTCTCGGTGCGACGGCACCCAGAAACTGGGACGCTTCAGCTGCTGCAGAAAGGGCCGGACTGCGAGGTGCGTCTGGTCGGCAGAAGGCGCAAAGAAGAGCAGCGGTGCCGCTTCCGTGATCAGCTTTTCGGTCGCCCGGACGGCTTCCTGTGGCAGGAATCGGTCGTCTTCCACCTGCAGCTCCAGACGGCGCCCCATGACGCCCCCCTGGTCGTTGACGTACTGAAAGAACGCCTGAGCGCCCTTGGCGGTTTCAGAAAACTCGGAGGCTGGTCCGGAGAGGGGAAGGTGGCTTCCCAGCAGCAGCCGCCGTTCTGTGACTCCGGTTTCAGCGAACGCATTCCCGGAACCGATGAGGAGCAGGGTGAAGAGCAGAGGAACCAAAAAGCGCATGAAACGGTCAGGCAAGCTCTAGGGGAGGGAGGACGGCAAAGAAGACCGCAAAGAAGTGCGCGGCGCTGCCTCCAAGGACAAACAGGTGCCAGATGGCGTGGTTGTAGGGAAGGCGCTTCCAGGCATAGAAGCCGGCGCCGATGGTGTAGCTCAGGCCGCCGGCCACCAGTAGGGTCATGCCAAGGGTGTCAATGGTTTCCAGCATCTGGGGAAGCGCGATCACGCAGAGCCAGCCCATGCCGAGGTAGGCAAAGGTGGAGGCCCGAGGGAGCTTGTGGATGAAGAAGACCTTGAAGATGATCCCGAGCACCGCCATTCCCCAGATGACCCCGAACAGGCTCCAGCCCCAGGCGCCCCGCATGTTGACGAGCAGAAACGGCGTGTAGGTCCCGGCGATGAGGAGGAAGATGGCCGAGTGGTCGAGGATCTTGAAGATGTGCTTGGCCCGTGGGTGCACGAGTCCGTGGTAGAGCGTGGAGGCGAGGTAGAGCAGCAGCATGCTGGTGCCATAGACACTGACGCTGACGATGTGCCAGGCGTCTCCGGAGAAGCTGGCAAAGGTGACCAGCAGCGTCAGGCCGGCGACGCTGAGGACGGCTCCCAGTCCATGAGTGATGCTGTTGGCAAGTTCTTCCTTGAGGTCATACAGTGCGGTGTGCTGTTCCATCAATCCCCCATTGATTGTGTTCCGGTCAAGACTCTTAGGTGTTCTTGCACACTTGAAGCCAGGGCTTCAAGGTGGTAGCCCCCTTCCAGCAGGCTGACGAGGCGTCCATCAGCAAAGCGATCGGCCACCTGAAGCAGCTCCTGGGTCGCCTCGCGGTACGCGGTCTCCGTCAGCTCCAGAGACGCGAGTGGATCGTCCCGGTGGGCATCAAACCCGGCAGAGATGAGGAGGAAGTCCGGGCGGTAGGCCTCCAGCGTGGGCAGCACCTGGGTCCGGAATTGGGTGAGGTACTCCTCATCCTGGGT
>JAYOTF010000035.1:0-37570 GCA_038150265.1 Deltaproteobacteria bacterium
GAGTCGAAGATCTGCAGAACACGACAAATGAGCGATTCATCTCCCTGGAAGCTCGAGTCGAAGATCTGCAGAACACGACAAATGAGCGATTCATCTCCCTGGAAGCTCGGGTCGAAGACCTGCAGAACACGACGAATGAGCGATTCATCTCTCTGGAAAACAAGATGGATTCTCACCTGAGTGAGCAGACGGAACTGCTCAAGATCCTTGTGAAGAACACCAGCAAAGACTGAACCCCCCGCCTTTCGCATTTTCCTCCACCCAAAGGGCCTGCATGTTTACCACTCGTCCGGAACTCGTTGGCACCTTTGGCATGGTGTCGTCCACGCACTGGCTGGCCTCTGCGGCTGCCATGGCAATGCTGGAGCAAGGCGGCAACGCCTTTGACGCGGCCACTGCCGCCGGACTCGTTCTGCAGGTGGCCGAACCCCACCTCAATGGTCCCGGAGGAGACCTTCCCTTGCTGCTGGCACCTGCGTCCACCGGACAGGTGCAGGTCCTCTGCGGACAGGGAGTAGCGCCTGCTCAGGCGACCCTGGCGCACTACCAGAGCCTGGGGCTCAAGCTGGTTCCTGGCACCGGACTGCTCGCCACTGTCGTACCCGGCGCCTTTGACGCGTGGATGTTGATGTTCCGGGACTTCGGGAGCCTTACCCCCCAGCAGGTGTTTGCCCCAGCGCTGCACTATGCCGAAACCGGGGTCCCCGTCCTGCCTCGCATCCGGGCGACCATTGAGCAAGTCCAGGAACTCTTCCGGAACGAGTGGCACCACTCTGCCGTCATTTACCTTCCCGGCAACCAGGTCCCCCCCGTCAACGCCCTCCTGCGCAACCCGCTGCTGGCTCAAACCTGGCAACGCCTCCTCCGGGAAGGAGCCGTGTTTCGCGACCGGTCGGAGCAGGTGGAGGGAATCCGGAAGGCGTTTTACCAGGGATTTGTCGCAGAATCCATTGACCGCTACTGCCGCACAGCCGAGGTCATGGATTCCACCGGAAACCGGAACCGCGCCGTCCTCACAGGAGAGGACCTCGCCCGCTGGTCTGCAAGCTACGAAGCTCCCGTTACTTACACCCGAGGCGAGGTGACGGTTTGCAAATGCGGACCGTGGTCTCAGGGGCCCGTCCACCTTCAGGCGCTGGCTCTGCTTCAGGAAACCGACTTTGCCGAGCAGCCTCCGGAAAGCGACAGCTTTGTGCATACCGTCACAGAAGCACTCAAGCTCGCGATGGCCGACCGGGAAGCCTATTACGGTGACCCGGATTTTACGGAAGTCCCGCTCGAGGCCCTCCTTTCAGAAGCCTACAACGCCGAGCGTCGCCAGCTGCTGGGTCCGGAAGCCTCTCATGAGCTGCGCCCCGGAACCCTGCCGGGCTTTTCCCGAGCCCTGCCTCAGTATGAGCTGGTGGACCCCAGTCAGCCGGACCCGTTTGACGCAATGGGAGTCGGGGAGCCGACGGTGAGCAAGTCTGGCGAATCACGAGGGGACACCTGTCACGTGGACGTGGTCGATCGTTGGGGCAACATGGTCTCGGCCATGCCCAGCGGCGGGTGGCTGCAAAGCTCTCCGATCCTGCCAGACCTCGGCTTTGCGCTCAACTCCCGAGCGCAGATGTTCTGGCTGGAGGAAGGGCTTCCGGCCTCTCTGGCTCCCGGAAAGCGCCCCCGCACGACGCTCACGCCGTCTCTGGCACTGCGGAACGGGAAGCCGTGGCTGGCATTTGGCACCCCCGGAGGGGACCAACAGGACCAGTGGCAGCTGATCTTCCTCCTCCGGCACCTGCACCACAATCTCAACCTGCAGGAAGCCATCGACTGCCCGTCTTTCCACACGGAATCCTTTCCGGGGTCTTTTTTCCCACGACGCATGGCGCCTGGAAAGCTGGTGCTCGAAGATCGCTTTCCGGAACAAACCGTTGAGGCCCTCCGGGAGCGCGGGCATCAGGTGGTGGTGGAAGATGGCTGGTCGGAAGGGCGGCTGTGCGCCGTGTCACAGGAAGACGGGCTGTTGAAGGCGGGGGCCAATCCGCGCGGCATGCAGGGCTACGCGGTGGGACGCTAAAAGCAGGGTCAGGCCGATTCCGGAAGGTCAAGCGAGAGTGGCCCCAGGCGTCCGGCCCGGAAGTCGCTCAGCAGCAGTTCGGAAGCCCGGTAGAGGTCCAACTCGCCCCCTTCCTTGAGGCACTTCCGGAAGGTCGCAATGGCGGTCAGCAGCTCATGGGGCGTTCCCTGACAGTCTTCCCCTGAGAGGCCATAGCGGTCAAAGGCCTCCGGATGCCGCTCCTGCAGGCGCTGCAACAGAAAGGTGCCCAAGCGCTCCTGTCCCACAATGGCATCCTTGATCGCTCCGGTAATGGCCAGGCGCAGCCCGATTTCCTCGCTCTCAATCTTGGGCCAGAGGATGCCGGGGGTATCGAGCAGTTCAGCATCACGATCCAGCTTCACCCACTCCTGACGCTTCGTGACCCCCGGACGCGGCCCCGTCTCCGTCGCCTTGCGCTTCACCAGCCGATTGATGAGCGTGGATTTCCCCACATTGGGAATGCCGACCACCATCAGCCGCAGTTCCGGAGGACGGATGCCCCGGCGCTTGAACGTGGCCCAGCGGTCCTTCATCAGCGCCTTTGCGGCCGGGAGGATGCGTTTGAGGTTCCGGTTTTCCAACACATCCACCACCAGCAACGGCGGGGCGCCCTCTTGCTGACTGAGCTGCTGCTCCCAACTCCGGAGCACCTGCGGCTCTGCAAGCCGGGACTTGTTCAGCACCACCACCCGGCGCTTGTTCCGGATCAACTCCTCAAAGTCGGGGATGATGGAGGTCTGGGGGATGCGCGCATCCCGGACTTCCAGGACGACATCCACCCGCTTGAGCTGACCGGCCAGTTCCTTGCGGGCCTTGAGCATGTGCCCGGGGAACCAGTTGATCTCCGGGTGCACCCACCCTTCGGAAGAGGTCATGCTTACCAGTAGTAGGTGGTGGTGATGATCTGCTCATCCGGGGTTTCAAACTGAATTTGCCGCTGCCGCTGTTCCTGAGCCCGGGCCTGAGCCAACTCCGTCCCCTGAGCAATGACGTCCTCGATCACCTCGGCGCCTAAAACTTCACCCTCCTCATCTTCATACCCCAGGTCTGCCACCCGAAGTTGCTGCTGCGTCAGGCCCTCGAGGTCATTGAACAGCGTCCCCATGGCGAGGTTGAACTTCCAGTCCGGATCATCGAAGAAGACCTCGGAGGACAGCATGGACAGGAAGACCACCCGGTAGGGGTCAATGCCCTTGAACTCGGCCACGGCCACACGGAGGTCGCTCCAGCGGTCGCCCTCCAGGAGGTCGTTTTCCGGATCCGCAAAGACGCCTTCGTTGAGGTCCACAAACGCGTAGACGTCAAAGTGGGCAATGTACGACTGCTGCTGCGTGAGCAGGTGCTGGTACACGTCTGTTCCCTTTTCCGTCACCTTGAAGTAGTCGTCCTCGCCAATCTCCAGCCACCCGCGGTGTTCCATTTCCTTCACCAGCGGCTCCAGCCCGGATTCGTCACGCTCAGCCAGGGCCACATGGAGGCGGTTTCCGGCTTGCTGTTCCTGCTCACTCTCCACCTCAGTCAAGGCCTGTCGCGCCTGCCGGAGGTCTTCCTTGAGGGTTTCAATGGCATATTCCTCCTCATCGGAGTGAAAGAAGCCCTTCTTGCGGTCCTTGAGATCGGCCTCCATGGTGGCAATCGTTTTTTCCAACTCCTCCCGCTCACGGCGCAGAGACTCGTAACTCATCAAGCGATCCAGCAGGAGCAAACTGCCAAACTCCAGTTTGAGGGCGTCAGAAAGGGCAGGGATGGCCGACTCGTTCATCAATCAATCTCCAAAAAAGACAAGGATGCGAATGCGTTGCATTGACCGGAAAAACCTGATAGAAGCTTAGCACTCTATGCGTGCTTTCACAATTGCGAAAGAATGCGCGGCACTTATCTTGAATGATGAGGGAAAGCCAACCTCAGAGTCGGCTGAAACCTTGCCCAACAGTCCATAAGCCGTGTCCGAATCGGAACTGAAACAGTACCAGATCAGCATCCAAGGCAACCGTTTTGCCATTGCCAGTGCCTATGGCGAGGAACACGTGCGCGAGGTGGAGCAGATGCTGGAGCAGCAGATTGCCGAAATTCAGCAACAGGCCGGCCTGGCAGGAGGCACTCAGGCCCTCATTCTCGCCGCCCTGAACATCACGGATCAGCTGCTCAAACTCCGTCGGGCGCAGCAGAATCTGGATGAAGGCCTCCTGGCCCGTGTGGAGGCCGCCTGTGAAAAGTTGGAACGTGCCCTCAAGTCGTCCTGATTTGCTTGCGACCTGAGCCTGGTTATGGCACCCTATTACTCAGTTTATGAGTCATGCTGAGGTGTTCGGATCGATCACTTCTGCTACCTTATTCGTGATGCACGGAGTGCGTCCCTGAAAGATGTTGCGCGAGCCCGGATGGGAGGCCTGATTCTTTCAAACAACACTCCACCTGGTGACTCCAGGTACCAGAAGCATCTTCGCTGCGGCACTGCGGTGTGACTCATTTTCTTCCTGCCTCAGTTCTCTACCCTTCTCCACTTACGTTTCCAAGCGGATGGATTTAGTCGAGCCCTTCTTGCAGATGCTGATTGCTCGACGTTACGCCCCCAACAGCCTCCAGAGCCACCGGCTCGACACCCAGCGGTTTCTCAAGTGGCTGGCTCCTGAAGACACCAACCCCGTCCCCCTCCTGAAGGCACTTCAGGCCACCGACCTGGAGCGCTACCGGCAGGACCTCGAAGCCGTCTACCGGCCCCGGACGATTGCCCGGCACTTCTCTTCCCTCAAGCTCTTCCTCGACTTCTGGATGCAGCAGGGGCTGCTGCCGCGCAACCCCGTGCACCAGGTCCGCCTGCCTTCCATCACGCCCGAGGCGCCTCCGGAAATGCTGGAGCCTCACGAGGTGCAGGCCCTGCTTGCCGCTCCGTCGTTGGACCACTACCTCGGCCTGCGAGACCGCACCATGCTGGAGCTGCTTTACTCCAGTGGCCTCAAGGTCACCGAGCTGCTGGGCCTCAATGTCGACGACCTCTTCCTCGACCTCCGGTTCATCAAGGTGCGGCGCAAGGCCGAGCGGATGGTGCCCATCACAGACCAGGCGGTCACCCTGCTGGAGCGCTACCTCCAGGACGCTCGGGACGCCCGCCTGCTGGCGCCATCGGACCCCTGCCTGTTTCCCGGCAGAAACGGCACCCGCATCAGCCGCATGGGCTTCTGGGCCATGGTCCGCAAGCATGCTCAGCGCGCCGGCATTCAGCGCCCGCTCAATCCGCGTCTGCTCCGACATTCCTTTGCCATGCACCTGCTTCAGAACGGCATGGACCTGACGGACCTCCGGGAGCTGTTTGGGTTTGTAAGTTTGGATGCAACCCTCCAGTATCAGTACGTCAATCGACCGGATTACACGGAAGAGTACCACCGGTTTCACCCGCGTGGCGATGAAGCCCTCAAGTCTCAGGATTCTGTTTGACCCCAACCTCCAACCCCATTGCCGCCCGGCGCGTCGTGGTCACCTCCATGGGCCTCGTCTCCCCCCTGGGCGCCTCCCCGCAGCTCTTTTGGGAGCACCTCTGTGCCGGAACCTCCGGGGTCCGGCGCATTGAGCACTTTGATGCCTCCGACGCCGCGTGTCAGCTTGCGGGCATGGTTCCCGACTGGGACCCCGGGGAGGCGTTCAGCCGCCGGGAGTTGAAGAGCTACGACCGCTTTGCCCTGCTCGGACTTGCCGCTGCCGCCCAGGCCTGGGAAGGCTCCGGACTCGCAGACACCCTGGCCGCCCCTCACACCGCTGTGGTCATGGGAACCGGCATTGGGGGCATTGCCTCCTACACCGAACCCTACCATGCGCTCTACGGAACCCCGCCCCGTCCGCTGAACGCCTACACGATTCCGCGCATCATGAACAGTTCCCTCTCTGCGGCCATTGCCATCAAGTGGGGACTCCGTGGGCCCAACCTGACCCTGAACACAGCCTGCTCCTCTGGGGCCAATGCCATTGGACTCGGGTTTCAGTGGATCCGCTCCGGGCAAGCCGAGCGCGTCCTCTGTGGCGGCGCTGAGGCTCCCATCACGTATGAGCTGCTGCGCACCTGGGAAGCCCTTGGGGTGCTGGTCCGGAACCGGAATGATGCTCCGGAAGCCGCCTGCCGTCCCTTTGATGAGCAACGGTCCGGATTCGTGCTGGCTGAAGGCGCAGCCGTGCTGCTGCTGGAATCCCTCGATACCGCTCAGCGACGCGGCGCCCCCATCCTCGCGGAGCTCGTTGGCTACGGCAGTAACTGCGACGCTAGGAGCCTGACCTCACCCGACCAGGAAAGTGTGGCTGAAGCCATGCGGCTGGCCCTCGAAGACTCCGGACTCTTTCCCGATGACATTGACGCCATCAATGCCCACGGCACCGGAACCCTCGTCAATGATCCGATCGAGGCGCAGGCCATCCGCTCCGTGTTTGGCCCCCGTTCGGAACGCCTGCCGGTTACGGCCAACAAGTCGATGCTCGGACACAGCATGGGCGCCTCTTCGGCCCTGGAAGCCGTCGCCAGCGTCTTCATGGTCCAGCACCAGCGCATTCCTCCAACCCGGAACTGCACCCAACGGGATCCGAAGTGCCCGATCGACCCGGTTGCCGACGGAGCCCGCGATGCTCGCCTGCGGGCGGTTCTCTCCAACTCATTTGCCTTTGGCGGCAGCAATGCCGTCCTGGCCTTTACGCCGGAACCTGCATGACGCGACTGGAACTGGAAGCCCTGCTGCGCACCGCGCTTGCCAAGGAAATGGACCTCGACCCAGCCTCCATCCACCCGGAGGACCACCTCAAGGACCTTGATGTCGGCTCGCTGGATGCGGTCAACCTGTTGATGACCCTTGAAGACGAACTGGGCATTGAGGTGGACCTCGAGGACTTTCTGGAGCTTCAGACCGTTGCTCAGTTGCTCGACTTTCTGGAGCAGAAGCTCCCGTCGGCGTCCTGATGCCGCGCATCCTCGCCGTCGCCAGCGGCTTTCCGGAACACTACTACACGCAGCAGCAACTCAGCGCCGCCTTGCGGGAGGTCTGGCAGCAGCAGCAGCTTGATGTCGCCGTCTTTGACCGGGTCCAAAAGAGTGTCACGGTGTCCGGACGGCACCTGGCGCTGCCCATGGACCGCTACCGGGCCCTCGACTTTGAGGCAGCCAACCAGGCGTGGCTCGAGACGGCTCTGAGCCTCGGCGAGCAGGTGCTTGGGCGGCTGTTTGCCCAGTCCGGAATGGCGCCAGACGAGGTGTCGCTGTTTGCCTCGACCACCGTCACGGGCATTGCCGTTCCGTCGCTGGAGGCCCGCCTGATGAACCGCCTGGCCTTCCGTCCGGACACCAAGCGGATGCCGCTGTTTGGACTCGGGTGCCTTGCCGGAACCGCTGGGGTTGCGCGGCTGCACGACTACCTCCTTGGGCACCCGCGAGACGCCGCCATTTTGCTGTCCGTGGAGCTCTGCTCCCTCACCCTCCAGCTGGGAGACCTCTCGGTCGCGAACCTCATTTCCAGCGGCTTGTTTGGCGATGGCGCGGCGGCCGTGCTGATGGTGGGAGACGAGCACCCGCTGGCTGCCGGTCCGGAAACCGTTGCCAGCCGCTCCTGGTTCTTCCCCGATTCCGAAGGCGTGATGGGCTGGGACATCACCAACCGGGGCCTCAAGATTGTCCTCAGCCCAGGGGTTCCCGAGTACGCCCGGCAGGTCCGGCCCATTGCCGATCAGCTGCTCAGCGAGCAGGGGCTGACCCTGGCAGACATCGGAGCCTGGGTCACGCATCCGGGGGGGCCGAAAGTGATTGATGCCCTCGAAGACGCCTTTGCTCTGCCATCCGGAACACTGGACCACGTCCGCCAGAACCTCCAGCAAAACGGCAACCTGTCTTCATCGTCTGTTCTTTTGCTGCTGGAGCAGGCCCTGCAGACGCCGCCTTCCACGCCTCACGGCCTGATGCTGTCGATGGGCCCGGCGTTTTCGGCAGAACTCCTCTTGCTCCGGTGGCCATGAATCTGGAACTGCTCGGCTTCACCATCCTCGTCGGAGCCATTGGCATCCAGCGCGTCAACGAGCTGGTTCAAAGTCGCAGCAACGAAGCGCGGATGCGCGAGCGTGGTGGCTACGAAGTCGCCCCGGAGCACTACCCCATCATGGTCGGCCTGCATGCCTCGTGGTTTGCCGCCATGCTGCTGGAAGCGTGGCTCCTGCGGAAGCAGGCGCCGGACAGCACCATTTACTACCCGGCCCTGGCTGGACTGGCCATTGGGTTGGCGCTGCGCCGTTACGCCATGCGGACCCTGGGAGACCGCTGGAGTACCCGCATCTTCATTGTCCCCAAAGAGGCCCCCATCCGGACCGGCCTCTATGGAACGCTCCGGCACCCGAATTACCTCGGGGTCGTGATTGAGCTGGCCAGCGTCCCTCTGCTTTACAACGCCTGGATCACGTCGGTTGTCTGGTCGGTTGCGAATTTGTTCCTCTTGCGGCATCGTATCCGTTTGGAAGAAGCTGCTCTGCAGCAATCCCTGGCACCCTCACCGCGCTCGCCGTCATGACTGCTCGATCTGCCATTCTGGGCCGGCTCCGTTCTGGCCAGACTTCGTCTCCCGCGTTGCCCCTCGATGACCAGGTCATCCGGGCCCGACAGTGGTCTCCCCCCGAACGCGTCACGCGCCTCCGGGAAGCAATGGAGGCGGTGCACACGGAGCTGGTAGAGTGCAAACCCCGCGGATTCGGAGCCCTGTTTCGGCAGGTCTGCGCCCGGAAGCAGATCCGCCGCCTGCTGGTCGGCCCGGGAACCGACCTGATGCAGCAGGTCCGTGGCTTCAGGAAACGAACGCCCGAAACGGTTCCGGAACTGGTTCCGTATGCCGAGCCGGTTGAGTCCACCAAGGACTTGCTCTTCACCATTGACGCGTCCCTGACGAGCGTTCGCTCTGCCATTGCCGACACCGGCTCACTCATCCTCTGGCCCACGCCCCAGGAACCCCGGCTGATGTCCCTGGTGCCTCCCATTCACCTCGCCGTCCTCCGGGCCTCAACGATTCACAACACCTTCCTGGAAGCCATGGAAGCCGAACAGTGGAGCGAAGGCTTGCCCACCAACGCCCTGCTCATCTCCGGGCCCTCCAAAACCGCTGACATTGAGCAGATGCTGGTCTATGGCATCCATGGTCCCAAGGAGCTGGTGGTGTTTGTCGTGAACGACCTGGCAGAGGCTGGGCTGTAGCGATCCGTTACAACAATTTCTGTCTCGGGTTGTTAGGATTTCAAGAAACCGCCCCTGTTTCCAGAACCCCAGAGGGGCTGGGTTACTGATTTCGAAAGAGAAAAGAGATGGGACAAGACACCAATTGGCAAGACGAGTTTACTCCGGGTGAGTGGAAAACCCTCCAGCTCGCTCCCTTTTGGATCTCCACCGCAGTGGCAGGAGCCGACCAGTTCATTGACGATGCCGAAGGCCGGGCCCTCAGCGAACAGCTGGCCCACTGGAAGAAGGTCCAGGACCCCCTTGCCCGTGAGTTGCTGGGGTCCATCTTTACAGACCTGAAAGCCGTCTCCACGCGCTTCCGGGCCGCAACCCACACCGAAAAAGCCATGGCGCAGCTCCGGGAGGTGGCGTCCCTGCTGGACCAGAAGGTTTCGGCCGAACAGGCCCGGGCCGTGAAGCAGGAGTTCCTCAAGGTGGGAAAGGCGACTGCCGAGGCGTCCGGAGGGGGCTTCCTGGGACTCGGGGACAAGGTCAGTCCAGAAGAACGGAGCATGCTCAGCCAGATCGAAACCGTCCTTGGCCTCAGTACGCTCTGAACGCCGTGAGGCGGGCCTTGTTCTTGCTGGGCATGAAGGGGTGCCCCGCCTCGGGCACGAGGACCCGAACCAGAGCGATTGCTTGACACGTCACACAACACACCGTTCCACACAACCCCTTTGGTGGGGACTCGCCCTGCTCCTGGGAGCCTGCAGCGCCCCGGCACCGCCTCCGACTGCAGCGTACCCGACTGAGCAGGCCCTGCGGGTCCGGGAAGTCTGCTCCACGCTGTTCACCGGAGAGTGGTGGGGCTACTTCTCTCCCTCACGGAAATCCGCCCTCCGGAGCTTTCAACCGATTCCGGGAGGACTGGTTGCTCGCTTTGCTGATGGACGCCGCTATGAGGTTCCCTTTCAGACAGGCCTGCCTCCGGAAACCTACACCTGCCACACCTCGGAAACCGTCACCCCCTGCGCCTCGCGACGAGACTGGGATCAGCGGTGCGAGTTCGACCCCAACCGGCAGATCCCTCGCATGCGCTACTGAGCAGGAGGTCCCGTGGAGATGAAGCACCTCAGTGACCGGGCTCGGCGACTGATTCAGCTCCGTCCGGAAACCATGCGGGCCATTGACGAGGCGCTGGAACGTGGAACCGTCCCCTGCGTCAAGTGCCGCGAAGAGATCCCGCTGGGCGTCCGGGTCTGTCCCCAGTGTGGGCACGAGTTCCGTCCCCCTTGGTGGAAACAACGCTGGTTGCTGTACTGCGCCCTCACCTTTCCTACCCTCCTCGTGGTGGCCTTCGGCGCCCTCTGGTGGCTCAACCGCCTCCCCACCTGCAGCTCTCCGGATGCTCAGCTCAAGCTTGCCGAGGCCTTCCGTTTTTCTGACTTTCCAGACCAGCTTGGGGGGCTTCCCCGAGACATGCTCTACATCCGGGAGCATCCCGATGAGGCGCCTCCGGAAACCCGCCTGTGCTACGGCGTCATGCTCCTTTCCAATGACCAGGAGATCGACCTCGACTACCAACTCGTCCGGGACGAATCGGGGTTCCTCCAGGTGACGTTTTCCCTCAAGTAAGCACCCAGCTGCGGCTTTCGTTTTCAGGCCCTTCGCCCACACGCTCCTCTCGGTGGGCCGGGCCTTAAGCGACGAATTTTGTCGCTTTTACGGAGGCATTGCCTCTCACCAGCAGATCACTTCCCATCCACTTCCCCCTCCAGGAGCCCTCCTCTTTCACGAAACGGTTCGGCTCCTAAAAATCTGAAATCAAATTTTTTATCTCCCCTTTTTCACTCTCAAGCGCCTCAAAATCCAGAAGGCTCCGGAGGGTCCGTCAAAAACGAGTCATCTCTCAAAAGCGACGCAATTTGTCGCATCAATGGGCGATACTAGAGGCTGTTCTGGTTACGGTTTCGAGCAACTCAGAGCCCCTTGCCGGCGTCCTCAACGGTTCCCTTGCCGGGGTTCCGGAGACACCGGTTTCGGCAGTTCCGTGTGCTCGGGAGCCCAGCTTTCCTCCTCAAACGAGATCGAGTGATGACCCCCAAGAAGTTAAGCCGCGCCTTGAGCCAGTTGGCTCGCCACCGGGAATCCAGCAGTCTGATGATCTGGGGACCTCCCGGGGTCGGAAAATCCAGCCTCGTTGCTCAGGTGGCGGAAGAGCAGGAACTCGAACTGGTCGATGTCCGCCTCAGCCAGCTGGCACCGACGGATCTGCGTGGGTTGCCCGTCGCTGAGCAGGGAGTTTCCACGTGGTACCCACCGGAGTTCCTGCCTCGGTGCGGGAGGGGCATTTTGTTTCTCGATGAATTGAACATGGCGACTCCAGCCGTGCAGGGCGTTGCCCAGCAGTTGGTTTTGGACCGCAAGGTTGGGAACTATACGGTGCCGGAGGGTTGGATGATCTGGGCGGCGGGGAACCGCCGGGAAGATCAGGCCTCGGTGTTTCAGATGCCCGCGCCCCTGGCCAACCGCTTCCTGCACTTTACGGTGGAACCGAGCCTGAAGGATTTTCGGGAGTATGGCCGGAAGGTCGGCCTGCATGAGCGGCTGTTGGCGTTCCTGGCCTTCCGCCCGGAGTTGCTGCACCGCCTGGATGCACAGCAGCCCGCCTGGCCGTCTCCACGAACCTGGGAGTTGGCCCACCGCCTCTTGCAGGCAGACCTTCCGGTTCATGCTGCTGTGGGAGATGCCGCTGCAGGTGAGTTTGAGGCGTTTGTTCAGGTGTACGCCTCGCTTCCCAACTGGCAAAAGATCCTTGCCGGGATTCCGGGCGAAGCGTTTCCGGAAAATCCCGGCGCTCGCTTTGCGCTCATCACCAGCTTGGCCCACCACTGCCAAACCGTGGAGCAAGCCGTGAACACGGCCGTGTGGCTGACGGAAAACGCGCCCCATGAGTGGGGTCAGCTCTTCTTCAAGGAGCTGATGCCCGCCTTGCGTCAGCAGCAGCTGACGGCAGCGTTCAGTCGGAAATTCCTCGCCACTCCCGAGCTGCGCGGCTTTCTCAAGGAGTTCAAGAACCTGATGGAGGCGGCATGACCCCGGAAGCGAACGCAAGCTCCTCTGAAGCAGCAGAGGCCCCCCTGCGTCGGCGCATTCAGGCAGCCCAACTGCGGATCCGGACAGCCATGCCCTTTTTTGGCACGCTCCTGCTGTTTGCACGCTGGGAGATCACCCGGAGCCTTTCCACAGCCGCCACGGATGGCCAGACCATTCAGATCAATCCGGACTTTGCCGCAGGGCTGAAGGCTCCCGAACTGGACGCCGTGCTGCTCCACGAAGTCCTGCATGCGGCCCTGCAGCACCCCTCACGTCGCAAGCGCCGAGACCCCGTCCGCTGGAATTTCGCTGCCGATGTTGTGGTCAATGGCATGATCCAGTCCCTCCCCGAGTTCAAGCTGCCCTCCAACGCGATCCGGAAACGAGACCTGGAGCACCTGTCTGTGGAGGAGGTTTACGAAAAATTGGAGCTTCCTCCGGACTGGAAACAGCAGCTGGCAGACTGGGGAGACTTGCTGGACGCCGGCGACAGGCAAGACGAGATGGAAGAGCCGGAAACCGCCCACTACTGGAAAATGGCCCTCCAGCAGGCAGAAGTTTTGGCACTCTCTCATCCGCAGAAAAAATGGCCGGCGGGCCTCACACGCGAGCTGGGGGCTCTCCGTCCGGGGACCCTCGACTGGCGCAGCTACCTGCGACGCTTTCTTGTGCAGACGCCCGTGGATTTCCAGGGGTTCGACCGACGCTTCATCGGGCGTCAGCTTTACCTGGACGCACTGGAAGGAGAATCGCTCACCGTGTCCATCTGCATCGATACCAGCGGTTCCATCACCTCAGACGAGCAAGCCCGACTGCTGGGGGAAGTGCAGAACCTGATGCAGCAGTACCCTCATCTTTCAGCCGAGTTGTTTTATGCCGATGACCATCTGTATGGGCCATGGTCGCTGAATGCAGAGAGCCCGCTTCGCAAACCGATTGGCGGAGGCGGAACGTCCTTTCGTCCCTTTTTTCAGCACCTGAACCGGAATGCAGCGGTCCGGAGCCCCCAGGTGGCCATTTACCTGACCGACGGATGGGGAAGTTTTCCACAAAAGCCTCCGGAGGTTCCCACTCTGTGGGTGGTGTCTTCCGGAGGCCTCAACGAGAAAGGCTTCCCGTTTGGAGAAGTCGTGAGAATGGGGGCCTAACCCATTTCCAGATGTTCCCCCCTTCTCCTCCTCCATGAGGTCGGTAAGGGGGCCTTGGCACACGCCGTCAGGTCACTCACGTGACACCAGCGACCGTGTGCTTCCTTCATCAGGCGGTCGTTGCGCCTGTTTTCTTTTTCGCTCACTCAAGGAGATTCCCATGTCAATCCGCAGTTCCATCAAGAGGCTTTCAGAAGTGCTCCAGATCCTTCAGCAGTATGAAAATCACACGCCTCCGCCTGTGGAGATCGGTTTTTACCGGACCTTCAACAACAGCATCGTCTACATCTCCGAGATCGACCACGATCACGATGGACGGGCCGTGATTCTTTCCGGGGGAATCGATAACCATACCCCGGGAGACAGCTACTGGATCGTAGATGGGTACCACCGGGAGACCGACATCGGATCGCACCTGGTGCTGGGGGTTGCCGAAAAACTGGACCTCACCCTCCCGGAATTCCCCACCCCAAGCACCTGAGCCAGACCATGCAAGTGACGTTAGCCGAGAGGGAAAGATGAGCCCTCAACAGGAAAGAGCGGCTCGCTTCCGGAGCAATCTGGCAGAGATGAAGCGGCTCGTTGCACGCCTGGAGCCCTTTGCCCACCACACGCCTCCGTTGCCTCAGGTCGGGGGGCTCTACCGGACTCTGAATGACAGTACCGTTTACGTTTCCCGGCACATCAAGAAGGCGTTCTCACAGAACCAGGTTGAGGTGGTCCTTCTGGTGGGGGAGGGGCCCGGACTCGAGCCGGGAGACCCATACGTTCTCAACGATGATGGGACGCACCCGGACCGAGAGCCCGGCGAGCACCTGCTTTTGGGGTTGGCGGAGCTGCTGGACGTGGACACCGATCCGGAGCCTCCCTAAGCGCTCAGGGAAACTCGGGCTGGTAGAGTGCCAGCACTCGCCTCGCTTCCTGCCGCAACTCTTCTCTCAAAAACTCAGGCTCCAGCACCTCTACGCTGGAGCCATACCCACGCAGCCACCAGCGCAGTTGCTGGAGGTCTCGCACTTCCGCTTCCACGAGCCAGGAGTTGCCTTCGGAATGGATCACCTGTTGTTCGCTCAGCCGCACTTCCTGCAGGTGCGCCGCCGTATCAGCATCCGTCCGCAGCTTCAGTTTCAGGGTGCGGTCACTGCTGCGGTAGTTGAACACGCCACTGTCGAGGTAGTCCTGGAGCCCCGTATAAGGCTCCGGCCACTCGAGCGGCTGTTCCGTCAGCTCTGCTGTTGAAATCCGATTGACCGGAAGCCGAACCACGTAGTCTCTTCCGGGAAACGCGCCCACCAGGTAGTTGAGATGCCCGAACCAGACCAGTCCCAATGGGCTGATCTGGTAGGACTGAGGCTCGGTCGCGCCCCGTTTGAGGTAGGAGATTTTCACCTGCTGCTCCTGCAGAAGCCCTTCGGAGAGGATGCCCATGACCTCAGGATCCAGTTTGGGCGCCAGCAGAGGCAGTCCGGGTGGCACCACCGCCACCTTGTCCATCCATGAGTTCATCCCGTTGTGACTCGCCTGCCGCAAAATCTCTCGAGCTCGATCAAAGTGCTGCTGCAGCGAGTCGTAGGTGCTTCTGGGGAGCAAATTGGCCAGAAAGCGCTCAATCATCCCAAAGGTCAGGGCCGTCCGGACATCCATTGCCGGCAGCTCCAGAGCCTTTGCCTCCGACGTCCAGCACCACCCCCGAGGCTTGTGTTCGTCACCCACCAGGGGAAAGATTCTTGACAGCTGCAGAATGTCGCGTTCCAGAGTCCGGCGGGTGCTCGTGAACCCCCGCTCGTGCAGACGCTGCTCCAGCTCCGCCAGGGTCGTCTTGCGTGGCGTCCGTGGCACCAGCTCCAGCATCTTCAGTTGTCGTAAAAGCGTGTCAGACATCATCTTGAGGGAAGGCAGGGTGAAAGGAACTCCGGGGCAGGCTAGGATGACGGCTCACACCGATCCACCCAGACAAACGCCTGATCCGTTAAGGACGCCTCACTTGACCAGCGGTAGGCGACCAGCTTTCCGTTTGCCCGAGCCACGCTGTAGTCGACACAGGCGACGTTCCGGGCCAGCAGCCGCGGAGGGCCCGTCATCCAGTAGTGTCCGAGGAAGACCGGAGGTTGGTCTGAACCGTAGCCCAGCTGATGACGGGACTGCATCGGCCTCTCCGGAAGCTGCGCCCGCTCCTGTTCCGGCCCCATGAAGGCGGCTCGGTACGTCGTCGCAGCTTCATCCCACCAGCGCACCCGGATGTGATCTCGCGCGTGGCCATACGGATCCGTAAAGGTGACCCCTTCAGGCAAAGCAACCTCCTTGCCCTTCAGGAGCACCTCCAGGGCCTCAAACTCCGGACGGCCTGCCGTGAACACGGGCGTGAGCAGAGCCTCCGAAAGCCGGTTTCCCGGTGCCAGGGCGTGATGGCTCTGCAGCTGAGCCTGACATGCTTCATCCCAGCACGCATGAATCAGGCGGAAGCCTTCCAACTCGAGCCAGAGCGGCAACGTCTTGAACCACTCGAGCGCGCGCTGATGCTCCTCGGAGCCCAGGGGGAACTCGTTGAGAAAACGCTGATGCTGCCTGGTATTTTTGTCCAGATGCGGCCGGAGGTACTGCCCTTCGGGACCTGGAGTACCGTAGCCAATGGCATTGAGTTCGTGATTGCCCATCACGGCAACCGCCGCCCCTTGCTCCACCATCGGCTGAACCAGCTCCAGCACCTCCCGCTGCCCGGGGCCGTCTCCGTCAATGAAGTCTCCCAGAAAGGCCGCTGTTCGGCTCGCATGCCGAAGCACCCCCTGAGCATCGGGCTGGTAGCCCAGCTGGTCCAAAAGCGCTTTCAGGCTCTGCGCGCAGCCATGAATGTCTCCAATGATGTCGTAGGGCATGCGGGTTTTCGTTGAGGAAGATGGAGGAAGCCACAAGGAGGTGAACCCACCGGAAGCCCCCTGGCTGACGGCCTTGGGGGGTGGTTTCAGCAGGAACCGATTCAGTTGTGTGGGCGAATCAGACCACAGTTTTCTTCAGTCGCGCAAGCCAAATCCCCCAAGCTGCCGCAACGTGCCATAGGCTCGGCTCAGGCGTCCGGCATCGGAGTCGGTTGTTCGCTCGCTGAGCGAGGCACGCCAGGAGTGGGGAAAGGCCGAGGCTCCATGGAGGGCTCCGAGCACCATCCCAACCAGGGCCGCAATGGTGTCATTGTCCCAGGTGTCGGTCACCGCTCGGACCATCGCCTCCTCCGGGTCATCAAAGTGACACTCCAGGAGGTGCAGCACGGTGGGAACCGTTTCCAGAAGGTAGGCGCCCGAGTACCAGTGCTCCCCAGCACTTCGGATCGATTTTCCCTGCCTCAACGCCTGAGGCACCTGCTGTTCCACGAGGTCACACAGGGACCCCTGAAACGCATTCCCCGGGACGCGAGAACGAAGCTGAGGGGCGCCTTCCAACGGGCGAGCCGTCTCAACAAACGTCTCCCAGAAAAACCCGGGTCGAGCAAAATCAGGATTCTGGAGGAGGAGCCCCAGGATGCGGGCAAAGGCCACACACGAGGCCGTCGAAGTCGGATCGTCATGCGTGAGGGCGCTCGCAACCGCAACCGCCTCCAGGGCGTGCGCGTCCAGGGTCCAGGCATGAGGAAGCAACGCTCCCGCGACCCTCATCAGCGCGCCATTGCCAGCGCTGAACTGCCGGGCCTCCCAGGGATCTGCTCCAGGTCCCAGTTGATCCAGCTTCCGGAAGAAACCCCGCAGGGTTCCCCCTATCCCATACAGCCGATGCTGGCGAAACGCCTGCGCCAGGGCCCCAGGATCGGGCCACCCGTGCTCCAGCAAGGTTTCCAGAGTCCAGACCGTGAGTTGCGTGTCATCACTGGGCAGCCCCAGGCGCTCACCGTGGGCATGGCGGTTGGGCAGGTAGCCACGGATTTCACCATAACGAGAGCGGCGCTCGGAGGGACGCAACGACTCTGATGTGTTGCCCAGCGCATCTCCAATGGCGACTCCCCAAAGCGCCCCCTTCACCCGGTCGGCTGGCAAGGGGCCGCCCCCTAAGCGCCCTCCGGGAAGCAAGGCAGGCGGCAGAGCCTCCAGACGAATCCTTCCGGACGCCAGCAAGCCTTCCAGCTGCTCATGAACACGTTGCTGCATCTCGGCCAGGGAACCCGCATAAACAGGATCCTGATAACGAAAGGGGCGACGGGCAATCCAACCTCCCACGCCGGCGGATAACCCTGTCTCTGTGAAACGAGGATGAGTTGAGGCATCAGGCATCAAGGATCTCCTTGCTTGATTGTGAAGAAAGAGTTCTTGCGGCAGAATGAGTGGACCGCGAGCCGGTCGCTGCAAGCACGGTTGGGGGCTCCGGGGCGAAGCTCCAACAGAAGCCTCTCCCACCATGGATTCCAGTCTACCTGCGTCAAACGACAAGTAATGTCGCATCAAAAACGTTCGTGTCTTCCACCTTCATTGGGTGATCGTCTGCTCCCCTCTTCAGGAGCGACGGCGCTGCGTGTTTGCGGGCGGGCAGCACGGCACGGCCTCCTGAACCGGCCGCTTCTACAAACTGATACAAGCTGTTACTCGCCGGAGAGGCACCCTGGCCTCCGATCTCCTAAGCTGGTTTCATCGGCACCATGCCTGCTTTCCACTCCAACAAGCTCTCCATGAACACGCGAATCCTGATCATTGATGATGATGAGAAGCTCAACCAGCTTCTGCACACCTACCTGGGGAACAAGGGCTACGAGGTCTTTTCCCGGACCGACCCTCAGGAGGGCATCGCAGCCATTGCCCGAGAGCAGCCCCACCTCATCATTCTGGATGTGATGCTTCCGAAGATGGATGGGTTTGAAACCTGCCGGAAGATCCGGCAGCAGCACAACACCCCCGTCATCATGCTGACGGCCCGGGGAGAAACCATGGACCGGGTGGTCGGCTTGGAAACCGGCGCAGACGATTACATGCCGAAGCCCTTTGATCCGAGTGAATTGGTGGCTCGCATTGAGGCCGTGCTGCGGCGTGGACAGCACCGGGCGGTGCAGATGCGCAAGGAATTCGGAGGCCTCGCTGTGGACTTCCAGAAGCATCAGGCCATCCTGGATGGCGAACCCATCAACCTGACCACCATGGAGTTTGCCTGCCTGTCGCTGCTCATCCGACACGCCGGCGAAGTGCTCAACCGCGATCAGATCCTTGAGGAACTCCGGGGCATTGAGTGGGACGCCTTCAACCGCTCCGTGGACATCACCATGAGCCGGCTGCGGCAAAAGCTGAAGGATGACCCGAAGACCCCTCGGTTCATCAAGACTATCTGGGGCACAGGCTACATGTTCATTGGCGTTGAAGGAGATGGGGCTTAAGAAACTCGGGCGCCCCCTGCGGTCGGTCTTCACCAAGCTCCTGCTGGTGATGGGGAGCATGGGCCTGCTGCTTTACATGGGCATTGGCGGAGTCTACTGGCACGTGATTGGCGAATCGCGGCTGCAGGTGTACCAGGAGAACGCGGTCAAGTACACCGACTACCTCATCCGCGAACTCGGCTCGCCCCCCAGTCACAAACGCGCCCAGGACATCACTCAAGAGACCGGACTCGGCATCCGCTTCATTGAAAACGGCCCAGGCTGGACCACCAGCGAACTCGTCCCGCTTCCGGAGTCGCTTCACTCGTGGCGCTGGCGAGAAAACAATGGCGTCCAGTTTGCCCGTCGCTACAACAAGATGATCGTGGTCCGGGACACGCCGGAGGGAAAGTTCCTCTTCAGCGCCTTTCCGGATGAGACGATGATGATGGGCTGGCTGGTCACCCTCATGGTGGTGGTCGGACTGGTCCTCTTTGGCGCCTTTGTCACCATTCGCTGGATCCTGCGTCCGCTCCGCGACCTTGCCCGGGGGGTCCGGGCCATCAGCGCCGGAGACCTGACTTACCGGGTGCCTGAATACCGGACCGACGAGTTGGGACGCCTGACCCGGGCCTTCAACCACATGTCGGGCCGGATCCAGATGATGCTCGCGGCCCGGGAGCGCCTGCTGCTTGATGTCAGCCACGAGTTGCGGTCTCCGCTCACCCGCATCAAGGTGGCCCTGGAGTTTTTACCACCGGACGACACCCGTTCCCTGCTGCGCAACGACGTGGAGGAAATGGAGCGGATGATCACTGAAATTCTGGAAAATGCCCGCCTGCACAGTCGCTTCGGACGCCTGAACAAGACCCACTTTGACCTCCGGGAGTTGCTGGAGGAGATGCTTCCGGAATACGACGGCCGGGCTCCGGGCGTGCGTCTGGCTCACTTCCCGGATCAGGTACCGCTCTTCGCGGACCCGGAACAGGTCAGCACCGTGATGCGCAACCTCATCACCAACGCCCTCAAGTACACGCCGGCGGACTCGGCTCCTGTTGAAATCAGTGTCGAGTCTCAGCCACTGCAGACGGTCATTCATGTCCGGGACTTTGGGCAGGGCATTGCCAAGGATGAGCTGGAGCTGATCTTTGAGCCGTTCTACCGCACCGACCGGTCCCGCAACAAGAACACCGGCGGTTACGGCCTGGGCCTCAGCCTCTGCAAGGCGATCATGGAGGCTCATGAGGGCTCCATTGCCGTCAACAGCGTGGTCAATGCCGGAACCATTTTCACCCTGAACTTCCCGCAGCATCCTGAGGATAAACTGGAAAAGAATCTTCCTGCTCCGGCCGCCTGATCTGTTTCCGAAGCCCTGAGCGACTCTTATGAAATCTCTGCTTTCTCTCCGCCTCTGGTCCCCGCTTCTGCTCCTGGCTGTAGGGGGTGCGCTGACGTTCTGGTTGATGCAAACGCCTCCCATGGCGGAAAAGAAGGCGACTCCCTTCAAGGGGGTCCTCGTCTCAACGCTCACCGCCGAACCCACCTCCACTCGCATCCTGCTGGAAACCTCCGGACAGGTCCGGGCGGCTCAGCGGGTCCAGCTGACCAGTCGCATGGCCGGGAACATCTCGGCGCTCGGGCCTCACTTTGAAGAAGGCCGCTACTTCCAGAAGAACGAGACCCTGGTCCGGATTGACCCACTCACCGGAAATGCTCGGGACCAGATCCTCCTCAAGGCGCCGTTTGATGGGGTGGTCCAGAGCCGTGCCGCCGACCTGGGGCAATACGTCACCCCGGGAACGCAGCTGGCGGTGCTGGTTGGAACCGACCAGGTGGAAGTTCTTGTCGACCTTCCCCTCAGCCGCCTGGATGACCTCGTGCTGGATCAGCCGGGGCCGCCTGCCGAGGTGCGCCTGCAGATTGGGGAGCGTGAGGTGCGCTGGACCGCACAGGTCAAGCACCTGCTTCCGGAACTCACGCCACAGGGACGCATGGCCCGCATGGTCCTCGCGGTAGATGACCCCTTCCGGCGCCAGAACCCCGGCGGGCCTCCGCTTTTCGTCGGCGCCTTTGTACAGGTCACCCTTCCGGGGCGGATGCTCGAGCAGGTCATCCGCATTCCGGCCCAGGCGCTCCGGGACTTCAACACCGTCTGGATCGCTTCGTCAGCATCAGAGCTGGAACGTCGAGAGGTCACCATTGCCCACCAGGACCGCGACTCCGTGTACCTTTCCCAAGGGGTGGAAGCCGGAGAGCGCATCATCCTCTCTCCGCTCAAGGGGGCAGCCGATGGCCTGAAGCTCCGGATTGAAGGCGAGGGCGAGGCCCCTTCAGAGACCTCAAAGCTTCCGGAAGCGCCTGTTGTTGAGGAGCGCTCATGATCCGCTGGATGGCAGGGCACCGAGTCGCCTCCAACCTGCTGATGATCCTCATCCTGGTGGCTGGGCTGCAGAGCGCCCTCCACCTGAAGCAGGAGGTCTTTCCCGAATTTACCCTCGACTTCGTCTCCGTCTCCTACAGCTACCCGGGAGCGACTCCGGATGACCTCGAAGAATCCGTCATTGTTCCTGCAGAGAATGCCATCCGTGGCATTGATGGCGTCAAGCGCTACACCTCCCGCGTCAGCGAAGGCGGGGGCAGCATCAACGTGGAACTCCTGGAAGGAAATGACCCGCAGCGCATCCGGGATGAGATTGAGCAAGCCCTGAGTCGCCTCTCCACGCTCCCGGAAGAAGTGGATGCCCCGCGAGTCACCACCGCCAAGATTCAGCGCGAGGTCCTCAATGTCGCCGTCTATGGCGATGCCCCGGCGAAGGCGCTGCTCGAGATTTCCCAGACCCTCCGGGATGAGTTGCTCAACCACCCGGATGTCTCTCAGGTTGAGGTGGAGACGGTCCAGCCGTATGAGCTGACCATCGTCATCCCCCAGGCTCGCCTGCAGCAGCTGGGCCTCACGCTCTCTCAGGTTGCGTCAAAGATTCGGGCCAGCTCACTGGACCAACCCGGAGGACGCCTGCAGACGTCTGGAGGCGACCTGCTCATCCGGACCAAGGAGCGACGGTACACCATTGACGAGTACGCCCGCATTCCCCTCATCACCACCCCCTCCGGAGTCGTCACCCTCGGAGAGGTCGCCACCCTCCGCGATGGCTTTGAGGAATCCGACCAACGGGTCCGCTTCAACGGCAAAAACGCCCAGTTCATCAACATCAACCGGGTGGGCAACGAAACCCCCACCGACGTCTCCGATGGCGTCAAGGCGGTCCTGAACGAGTTCCGCACGCGCCTGCCCTCAAGCATCGACGTGGCGGTGCTGGCTGACCGTTCGGTGATCCTCCAGGACCGCATTGACCTGCTGACCCGGAACATGTGGATGGGACTGGCCCTCGTCTTCCTCGTCCTTGCCCTCTTCCTGGAGACCGGCCTCTCCTTCTGGATCATGCTCGGCATCCCCATCAGCTTTGCCGGAGCCTTCATGGTGATGCCGCAGATTGATGTCAGCATCAACATGCTCTCCCTCTTTGCCTTCATCATGGTGCTGGGAATCGTGGTGGACGATGCCATTGTGGTGGGAGAGAACATTCAGGCGCACCGGGAAATGGGGAAGACCGGGCTTCAGGCAGCAATCGACGGGGTGATGGAAATTTCGGCCCCCGTGCTGATCACCATCCTGACCACGGCTGCCGCGTTCATGGCCATGTACTTCATTGGAGGCACCACCGGAAAGTTCTTCCGTCAGATCCCGGATGTGGTCATCGGCGTCCTTGTCTTTTCCCTCATTGAGGCCCTCTTCATCCTGCCGGCCCACCTCAGCCACGGAGTGGGGTCGTGGGCCAAGGCCTTGCTCTGGCCCATTGATGCCCTCTTCTACCCCCTGCGTCGCTGGTTCAGTGACGGGCTCCGCTGGCTCGTTCAGGGGCCGTACCGCGCCACCCTCCGAGGGGCCCTGCATTACCGCTACGCCACCTTTGCGCTCGCCATCGTGTCGGTCATGGTCAGCGCTGGCGTCATGATGGGAGGGCACCTGCGCTTCACCTTCTTCCCCCGCATTGACAGCGACTTCATCTTTGTCACCGCCCGGATGCCCTTTGGCACTCCTGTGGAGCAGACGGCACGGGTTGAAGAGCGACTGGTTGCCGAAGCCCAGGCCCTCATTGCCGAGTACGACGCGCAGCAAGGCGTCTCCGTGTCAGAAGGCCTCTACAGCTCCGTGGGCCAGGGCGGAAGCCACCAGGCTCGGGTCCGGGTCTTCTTCAAGCCGCTGGACGTTCGAGGCTTTCCGGCTCAGGAGTTTGCCCGCAAGTGGGAGAAGCGCGTGGGCGAAATTCCAGGGCTGGAGTCCATTAACTTCCGGGCCAGCACCGGCTTTGGATCAGGCTCTGACGTTGAGCTGCGCCTCAGCCACCCGAACACGCAGATGCTGGACTGGGCCATTGCCCGGACGAAGGACGAACTCCGGAAGTTCCCGGGGGTGAGCAACATTGAAGACAACTCGGACTCGGGCAAACAGGAGGTGCGCCTTCAGGTCAATGCTGCAGGAACGGCACTCGGCTTCACGGCACTGGAGCTGACCCAACAGGTCCGGGCGGCCTTCCAGGGCGTGGAGGCACTCAAACTGGTCCGGGACGGCGATGAGGTCAACGTCACGCTCCGGCTTCCGGAAGAAGAGCGGCGCTACCTGCCGAACCTGGCGGGACTCGTGGTGCAGGCTCCGAATGGGCAACGGGCGCTGCTCGGAGAGGTCGCAACCCTCGGCTTTGGACGCACCTTCAGCAGCATCAACCGCGAAGAGGGACGGCGCCTCCTGAGCGTTGTGGCCGATGTCGATACCGCGGTTTCCAACACCAACGAGGTCATGAAGTCGCTGCAGCAGGAGTTTGTCCCACGCCTCAAGGAAGACTTCCCTGGCCTGACGGTGTCGTATGGCGGCAGCCGGCGGGACCAAAGCGAGACCTTTGCAGGGGTCCGGGAAGGAGCGATCTTTGCGCTGATCCTCATCTACAGCCTCCTGGCCCTGCAGTTCCGGAGCTACTTCCAGCCAATGATCATCATGACCGCGATTCCGTTTGGAATGGTCGGGGCGGTTGCTGGACACTGGTTGCTCGACTACCAACTCAGCATCGTCAGCGTGCTCGGCATTGTGGCCCTCACCGGAGTGGTGGTCAACGACTCGCTCATCCTGGTCGACTTTGTCAACCAGAACAAACGCGAAGGCCTGCACCCCTTTGAGGCGGCCATTGAAGCCGGGGTCCGGCGCTTCCGACCCATTCTCCTCACCACGCTCACCACCTTCTTCGGGCTTTTGCCCATGATCTTCGAGCAGTCCCTGCAAGCCCGGTTCATTGTCCCCATGGCCATCAGCCTCGCCTTCGGGGTGCTCTTCTCCACCTTCATCATCCTGGTGCTGATTCCGGTGCTTTACCTCATTCTTGAAGACCTCGGCGCCCTCTTTCAGCGCCGCGCCGCCTCCGCTCCTTCCGTGTCAGCCGTTCCGGACTCTTCCGAGCCGATTTCCTCCTGAGCCGTGCCCATGCCTCCTTCTGTGCTGCTGAACCTGCAGCAGGTGTCTGTGCGGCTGGGGGCCACTCTGGCGCTCGATCAAGTGAGCTGGCAGTGGCAGCGCGGACAGAGCTGGGCCCTGCTGGGTCCCAACGGCGCCGGAAAGTCCACCCTGATTGGGCTGCTCAAGCAGCAAAAGCCCTACTGTGCCGGAACCATCCAGCGGGCTCCGGAATGGACGGCAGCCCGGCTGGCGCTGGTCTCTTTTGATCAGCAACGGCGCCTGATGGAACGTGAGGAGCGCAAGGACCGCTGGGAGGAATACAGTGGCCGCGAACAGGAGGTCCTCACCCCTCGTGTGCTGCTCGATCCAGATGGCACTCAGCAGGACGTGCTGGAGAGTTGGGCCCGCCCGCTGCACTTTGACGCGCTCCTCGACCGCTCCATCCGCCCCTTCTCCAACGGGGAGATGCGCAAGCTCCTGCTCCTCCGCGCCCTGCTCACCGACCCGGCGTTGCTGATTCTGGATGAGCCGTTTGATGGGCTGGATGCCGAATCCACAGAGTGGCTCAAGCGCTCGCTTTCCGCTGTGATCGACACCGGGTTGCCGGTCCTGCTGGTCACGCATCGGGTGACGGAGCTGGTTCCGGAAATCACGCACGCCCTCTGCCTGAAGTCCGGACGCGTCGTGAAGAGCGGCCCCCGCGCCGAGGTCCTGCGCCCAGCGTTCCTTCAGGAGTTGTATGCGCCTCCGGAACGTCCCGCCTTCCCAACCGCCTCCCGGTCCCTTCCGGAAGCCTCCCCGGATTCCCGGAATTCGACCCCACTGATTCAGATCCGGGACCTCCACATCCGCTACGGCGAGCGGGTCCTCTTTGATCGGTTTTCCTGGAACGTGTTTCCCCACGAACACTGGCAGATCGTCGGCCCCAATGGCTCCGGAAAGTCCACCCTCGTCAAGCTCCTCTCTGGCGATCACCCTCAGGTGTATGCCAATGACGTCTCCCTCTTTGGAATCCGCCGAGGCTCGGGTGAGAGCATCTGGGACCTCAAGCAGCAGATCGGACTCCTCTCCTCCGAGCTTCAGGTGGGGTACCGTCAGTCGGCAACCGGGCGGCAGGTGATCCTTTCCGGCTTCTTTGACTCCATCGGCCTCTACCGCAAACCCACTCCGGAACAGGAAGCCGAAGCCGCAGACTGGGTCCAGCAACTGGGGCTCTCCGCCCTGACCGAGTCCGCCTTCCTGCGCCTGTCCTACGGCCAGCAGCGCCTCCTCCTTCTGGCCCGGGCCATGGTCAAGCGTCCGCGCCTGCTCATTCTTGATGAACCCTGTCAGGGGCTGGACCCCTTTCACCGTGATCAATTGCTCAGCATGGTTGACCATATTGGAAATCAAAAAGCGACGACCCTCCTCTATGTGACGCACCTCCCGGAAGACGCGCTGTCGTGCATTCATCACACCCTGCGCCTTCCGGAGGCGGCCACACCAACTTCCGGCTAAGAGGCATTGACTGTTGCTCTCAGCCTTGGTGTGCTGAGGGACCTCCCGCGTCTCTTTACCGGAACCCACTCATGCTCGAATCACTCTTTGTTCTGCTCGCCTTTCAGCTGATGGGCACCACGGTTGGCCTGGCGCTGAAGCTCCCCATCCCGGGCCCGGTGCTCGGTTTTGCCCTGCTGGCTTCCTGGATGCTGCTGAAGTTCCCCCTTCCGGAGGCCATGGGGACGACCGCGTCCACCCTGCTGCAGCACCTCTCGTTGCTGTTTGTGCCGGCCGCCACAGGAATGATCCAGCACCTGGAGCGGTTGCTTGTGGAAGGCTGGGCCTTGCTGCTTTCAGTGGTTCTCAGCACCACGCTGGCCTTGATTGTGGGCGCCCTGACCTTTGTGCTCATGGTCCGCTGGACGCGTGCCTACCCCACTTCCGAGGAGGTCCGCCATGACTGAAGTCAGCACCGATCCGGACATCTGGGTGTACCTCAGCACGCGCCCGCTCTTCTGGTTGGCCCTGACGCTTGCGGCGTACCTGGTGGGGCTGCGGCTGTTTCAGGCTTCCGGCAACCACCCTGTGGTCAATCCGGTGGCCATTGCGGCGTTGCTGCTGGGGTCGCTGCTCCTCGGCACCCACACCCCCTATGAGCGCTACTTTGAAGGCGCGCAGTTTGTGCACTTCCTCCTGGGTCCGGCCACGGTGGCGTTGGCGCTTCCACTCAGCACGCACTTTCAACGCATCCGGAAGGCTCTGGTTCCCATGGTCGTGGCGCTGTTTGCGGGCTCGGCAACAGCCGTTTTCAGCGCCATTGTCATCGCTCGGATGCTGGGCGCAACCGAAGAATCGGTCCGGTCCCTGATTCCAAAATCCGTCACCACGCCCATTGCCATGGGCATTGCCGAGAAAATCGGAGGCCTGCCCTCCCTCACCGCAGGGCTGGTGATTGCCACGGGCATCGTGGGAGCCATTGTGGTCACGCCTCTGCTCAACCGCCTGGGCTTCCGAGACTGGCGAGCCCGTGGATTTGCCCTCGGTGTGGCTTCTCATGGCATTGGCACCGCCCGTGCGTTTCAGGTTCATGAGGTAGCCGGCGTCTTTGCGGCGGTTGCCATGGCCCTGAATGGACTCGTCACAGCGGTCGCGGTGGCTCTGCTGGCCGGGTGGCTTTAGCGTTTCCTCTTTCTGAAAGACCGACATGCGTGTTGTTTACAGTGAGTCTCACCTCCTTCATGTTCCGGAAACGGAGCTGCACCGCGGGGAAATTGTCCCGTGCTTTGAGAACCCCACGCGGGTGGAGTACATCCTCCAGCGCCTGCAGGAGGTGGGCTTCTCGGACGTTGTGGAGCCGCCAGCGTGTGACCGGACGTCCCTGCAGCAGGTGCATGCCCCGGACTACCTGGAGTTTCTGGAAACGGCGTGGGATCAGTGGCAGGCCGCGGGCCTGAAGGGGTCGGTGGTTCCGGGGAACATCCCGGCGCGACGCATGTCCACGCGGCGGCCGCGTTACATTGATGGACAGGTGGGCTACTACGCCCTTGCGAATGAGACGACCCTCACCTCCGGAACCTGGGCGGCTGCGCTCAGTTCCTGCGCATCGGCTCAGGAAGCCCAACGCCTCGTGGAACAAGGGGAGCGGGCGGCCTTCGCCCTGTGCCGTCCTCCCGGACACCATGCGGCCCTTGACCTGTTTGGGGGGTACTGCTTCCTCAACAATGCTGCGGTGGCGGCCCAGCAGTTCCGGAATGCCGGTGCCGAGCGGGTCGCGGTGCTCGACATTGACTTTCACCATGGCAATGGCACGCAGGACATCTTCTATGAGCGCGCCGACGTCCTGGTGGCGTCTCTGCATGGACAGCCCGAGGAGGCCTTCCCGTACTTCTCCGGATATGCCGATGAGCTGGGAAAGGGGCCGGGTTTGGGCACCACGGCCAACTTCCCGCTGCCGCGGGGAACCACGTTTGAGCGCTGGATGCATGCGCTGGAAGCAGCCCTGGAGCAGCTGGTCGCCTTTGGCCCAGAAGCCCTGGTGGTGTCACTTGGAGTGGACACCTTTCAGGAGGACCCGATCAGCTTCTTCCGGTTGGCGTCTGAGGACTACATCCGGTGTGGCGAGCGGCTGGGCCAGCTGAAGTGGCCCACGGTATTTGTGCTGGAAGGGGGCTATGCGGTGGACGCGATCGGCGTCAATGTCGTCAACGTCCTGCAGGGCTTTGAGGAAGCCTAAAGGCCGTTATTCCCAGCTGGGGACCTCGTCCTTGGGAGGAAGGTTGAGTCCGGGAGGCAGCAGGCGCTGGATCTGTGTCGCCGAAGGAGCGGGGGCCGCATTGGGGTTCGGAGCCGCCGCAGGCGCGGCAGCCGGGTTGGGCTTCGGTTTGGGCGCCTTCGGCTGACTGGAGAGGGACTGGTAGCGGTTGTAATGTGCCTCTGCGAGGTCGCTCCGATACAGTTTGTGGTACACCAGTGCCATGTTATAATGCACATCCGGCTGCTGAGGATTTTGCGCCTCTGCCGTCTTGAAGGCCTCCAGGGCCTGTTGAAAGTCACCCAGCTGGTAGTAGGCCAGCCCCAGGTTGTAGTGAAAACTGGTGGTTGCGTCATCCAGCTCAATCGCCTTTTGGTAATTCCAGATGGCGGCTGAGTACTCATGCCGGTTGTACGACTGGTTGCCCTCATGGAAGAAGCTCAGCGCAGACCGGCGCTGCAGCTCCGCCTCATTGGAGGAGCAGGCTCCAAGGAACAGGAGGAGAATCCCCAGGATTTGAATCAGTTTGCTTACGCCTTGCATGGCCTCAGAGGAAGAGTGAAGTCGTTATCAAGTAACCGAGTGACAATTTCGATAGAAGCCATGCATTTTCCATACTCATTGCGACACCCCGCCCGGCATTGGGCTCCTGCGCTGCTGTTCCTGACGATGGGACTGGTGGCTGCACCCGCCTCCGGATGGGCTCAAACCGCCAACCAGGCTTACCAGGCCTACCTGGAAGAGAAGGAGCTGAAGGCGGAAAAGGAACGCCAGCAGTTCATTCAGGAACTTCAGCAGCTGGTGGACGCGGCGCAGAACTCCGGATTTACCGAAGAAGAAATCCGCGACATCTCCGTGGACCGAGACGGCAAGACCATTCTGGTGTGGGAATTTCTGGAGCAGGAGAAGCTCCGGGCGGAACGGATGGCCAGCCAGCGCTTTGAGCCCAAGGACCGCTACCTGACCGTGACCGACATCACCGAGGAGCTGGAGATGCGGGAGCCTTCCCGCCTCGACAAGCTGCGCGAGGACACGACGTTCACCGGAGCCGAGCAGCAATGAGCCGCAGCTTCTGTCTGATGGGACCCGGGTCCGGATGCGGCAAGACCTGGGTCCTGCTCGGACTCCTCCGCTGGTTTCAGCAGCAGCAGCGCTCGGCAGGCGCCTTCAAGCCGCTCGACGTGGGAGCCGTTGCCGCTCAGGCGGCCGACCAGCCAACTGATGGCGAACGCTTTCAGGCACTGGGGCTTCCGGAGCACATTTCTCTGCTGAACCCCTTCCTCTTTCAGGAATCCTTCCCTGTTGCCCTGGCGGCCAGGCGAGATGGCATTCGTCTGGATCTCCAGGTGGTCCAGCAGCGCTGGCAGTTGCTGGGCACCCGGTATGAGCGCCTCCTGGTGGAAGGCCCCCGGAGCCTCCGGACCCCGCTGACGGAAACGCACTCGTGGCTGACGCTTTTGCAAGAGCAGCAACCGCTGGTGCTCTGGGTGATGCCGTTTGGCGAGCCCGAGCTGGAGCTGAGCCTCTTGCAGATCGAGGCCCTTCAGGCGGCGGGGCTGTCTGTGCGGATTGTGCTCAACAACCGAGATTTTTTGCGAGACGGCTGGCAATTGCAGCATTACTGGCTCACGCTGGAAGAAGCGCTGGGGCAGGAAGTCCAGGGACTGTTGCCGCACCTGGCTTCAGGACAGGAGCATCCGGATGCCATTGCAGAGGCGCTGGAGGAGCACCTGAGCGCTGAACTCAAGGAAGAACTGCTCGCATGATCGACGCCCGGACCCCTCCTCCTGATCCCCGCATCATTGCCATTGCAGGAGGATCAGGATGCGGGAAGACCCTGTTCACCCAACTGCTGGCCCAGCGGCTTCCGAAGGCCGTCGTCCTCCCCCTGGATGCCTACTACCTCGACAAGCCCGAGCACGTCCCGGCCGAGCAGTACAACTTCGACGTTCCCGGAGCCTTCGACTTCAAGCTCTACCACCAGCACATCACGGAGCTGCGGTCCGGACGGGCCATCCGCATGCCGCACTATGGCTGGGTGGAGGGCAAACGCACCCGTGAGACCACGCGGGTGAATCCCGGAAGCTACCTCCTGCTCGAAGGCATGTACGTCCTCATGCCGCCGAGTTTGCGCTCTCAGCTGTCTTATTCCTTCTTTCTGGAAAGCCCTCCGGACATCTCGCTCGGACGACGCGTGCTCCGGGACATCCGAGAGCATGACGTCACCGCCGAGTACAGCGTCAATCAGTACCTGACCTTTGTCCGTCCAGCTTACCTTCAACACATCCTCCCGACCAAGCAGTTTGCGCACTATGTGGTGGCCAATGACCTGCACAGCCGGTTGGATCGATTCCTTGATGACTTTCTCAGCAAATACAGGCTATAGCCATGAGCATGAACATGCGGTACCTCATGATCTTCCTCTTCACGACCATCGTGCTGTGGGGGTTCAGCTTCTGGTACGTGGGACAGCTCCCGAACACCAATGCCATTGTGGAACACAATGTCACCGACAAGAGTGAAGAGAGCCTGGCCGTCAACCTGCCGCCTCAGAACTTTTATGAGCGGTGCCGTCAGCTCAACCGGCTGGAAGTGATCAACTACAACTTCACCTCCAGTGTTCCGGTGCAGTTCAACATCCACTACCACGAAGGGGGAGAGGACTACTACCCGGCGGAAAAGCCCGATGCCCTCTCCGGTCAGGGCTCCTATGAGCCACCTGCGGCACGCATCTACTGCCTGATGTGGGGAAACAACGGCGATGCTCCCAGTCGCCTGGAATACACCTTCCGCGTCACCCCCAAGGCGCCCTGAAGCTCATTGAAACTTGGGGCAAAACCCGATACGGTAACGGGCTCGGTGTTGCTTGTGCGAGAGTGGTGAAATTGGTAGACACGCCAGATTTAGGTTCTGGTGCCTTCCGGTGTGGGGGTTCGAGTCCCCCCTCTCGCACCAAAGCCCTTCCCCGTCAGCGTCCTGCCGTTTTCCTCGTCCCCTTCCCCTGCTGCGTGGAAGGCCCTCGGCTTTCCTGCCCCTGAAATCCATTGAGGCCACCATCCTGCTCTGGGCCTCCATGCGACCTTTTCCTTGATTGCCGCCCCGGACTCTTCGTACACTAGCGGGCTCAAACGTTCCCCTCCGGAACAGTCAACCGGTTCAGATCCGTCACCCATGCCACTGATTTCTGACAAAAACAGCCGCCTGAGGCTCCCCTTCCGCAGGTACCAGACGCGGGCCCTGAAAGTCCTGCTGGGGGTGGCCCTGCTGGGGGTCACAGCGCCACCAGTGCCGGCTCAGCAGTCGTGGTTGGAGATCACAGATGCCATCTTCCAGGACTGCCTCTCGCAGTGGGGTCGAGACTTTGAGAAGGTGGTGGCGTGCAAGCGCAACCGGGAGCGCTCCTACGTCAAGCTCCATGGTGGCCCAGCGTCTTTTTCAACCGTGGACAATTCGGAGCCTGAATACGCGTACCTCGAGGAGATCCTCAAGTGCAAGCAGCAGTACGTCTACGACGAAGCACAGGTGCTCGCCTTCGAAATGGGCTTCCGGAGCATCGTGCTGCGCAAGGACGCCCCGCAGCAGGACCTGAAGGATGAGGTGGACGAAACCCTGAAGGTGGGCTTGATGATCGGGGTGGAATCTCGGGAGTATCAGGAAGCCGAAGGCAAGCAGGCGGCGTATCAGATCATCTTTGAAGACAGCCCCGTGGAGCGTGACTTCCGCATCCACACCCTCTGTGGACGCACCTCCCTCACCGACATCCCGGTGGCAGAAGGCACCCTCCACATCGCCTACCTCAAGAAAGACGCCCAGGCCATTTTGTCTCAGAAGGCGCTCATTGCCGAGCAGGTGGATTTCCGGAAGCGTCCGGCACAGGGGCCCACCGATGAGCTGGAAGAAGCCGATCGCGTGTGGGTCCGTCAGACCGAGCAGGCCATCCGGGACGCCCTCGGCATCCCCTACCTGCGCATCTTCATCAACTGACCTCCGCCAGACGACTCTTCGCTGAAGCGAGCCAAGCGTTCCCGGCAAGGAGCGGTTGTTGCTGCGGAAATGGACGGGGAAGGAGAGGAACTTGGGAAGGACTGGCGCGCCTGGAGTGATTCGAACACCCGACCCTTGGGATCGAAACCCAATGCTCTATCCAGCTGAGCTACAGGCGCGTGAGGCATGTGAAGGAAATCACATTAGCCCGTAAGTATTGATGAGCTTGAGCGACAGTTCAAGCTCTTTTCCACAAAACGCTCGGCGGCCCGTCCCCCTCCGGAAAGCAAGCCCTGCCGGCCCATCAGGCTTGACGCTGCAGGCGGTTTCCGGAACGCTACTGGGACGCGAAACCGAATTTTCCGGGCTCTGGCCCTTTCCCCTCTGCACCGAAGGCACATGGACCTTGAAGCGCTGATCCGAACCATTCCCGACTACCCCAAGCCCGGCATCCTCTTCCGGGACATCACCACCTTGCTCCAGCACCCGGAAGGCTTCCGGCGCGCGGTGGACCAACTCGTTCAGCCGTTTGCCGGATCAGGAGTGAACCAGGTTGCCGGCATTGAGGCCCGGGGGTTCATCCTCGGCGGCGCCGTCGCTCACCAGCTTTCCACCGGGTTTGTTGCCATCCGCAAGAAGGGCAAGCTGCCGTGGCAAACACGGTCCGTTCAGTATCAGCTCGAGTACGGCACCGACGAGGTGGAGATCCACATCGACAGCTTCCGGGCCGGAGACAAGGTGCTGCTGATTGATGACCTGATTGCCACCGGAGGCACCGCCTGTGCGGCGGTGAAGCTGATCCGCGAGGCCGGAGGCGAGGTCGTCGGCGCCAGTTTTGTCATCGACCTTCCGGAGTTGGGAGGGCGGCAACAGCTCGAAGCCATGGGCGTTCAGGTCCGGACCCTGATCGACTTCCCCGGACACTGAACTCACTCCGCAAAGATCGGGCGATCCCAGTGGGCGCGGCCCCACGCCTGAATGGCACGATAGAGGTCGGTGTCCTGCAAAAACCGCAGCTCAAAACTCGTCCGGAGCATCGCCTCAATCGCATCCTGTGACGTGGGCGACGAAAAGGCCCGGAGCTTCGGCTGCCCATTCAGCAGCACGCTGAGCAAGCGCGTCAGGTCATGCCCCCGGACGACCCGCCAGGGGTCGTGTCCTTCCCGGCGCAACCCCTTGAGGTCCTTCCGGAGTTGGGAAAACGGCGGCAAGCGAGGCGGGTTCAGCTTCTGCAGGGTGTGGTAAAGCTGCCGCAGGTCGATCTCCAGCTCTTCGGGGGTCACAAAGCGAGAGAAGTCCACATGCTGCATGGGGAGGTTGTAGCGAAACCGCTGGCTGGCCATCCGGACGTATCCCAGCGTCTGCCCGGCATCCAGCAGCAGCCCCCGCAGGGTGTCCTGACGCTGCGGCTCCAGGAAGCGCTCCAGCTTGCGCTGGTCAAAGAAGTGCCGGAGGAATTTCTCAAACGCGGGCGAGCGGATGATCAGGGTTTCATGATCATGCGTGTCCGTCACAAAGACCGGAAGCCCCTCCGGAATCTGCTCTCCAAAATCCGCATCCACAATCCCGATCACATCCGGACGGTCCTCCAGCAGCAGCAGGGCCTCAAAGACGTTGTACTTTCCTCCTGCCGGAATGAAACGGGTCCAGTCGGCACTGAAGAAGCTCTGGTAAAACCGGTCGTCTGACAGCCCTTCCACCAGAATGAAGAGCCCCTCAAAGCGCCGGCTCATCATCCGGACGACGTTGGCAGCGTCGGTGTGTCGTAGCGCGCTCCGCACTCAGACCGTAATTTCCAGGGTGCGGTCCCAGTGGTTCCCCACGATCTGTGGAGAATGGGTCGCAATGAGAAACTGCCCACCCGTCAGCTCTGCCAGCCGCAGGAGGTCATCCATGAAGGAGTACTGCCACTCCACGTGCCACGAAAGCTCCGGCTCATCCAGCAGCACCAGCGTCTGGGGAGTCGTCTCAAAGAGAAGGCGGTGCAGGAGCACAATGAGGTGCTGCTCTCCAGAAGAGAGGCGGTCGAGCGGAAGCAGCTGCCCCGACGCCAGCAGCACGGCGTACCCGAGGCGCCGGTCAATGCGGACCTGCTTGAGCCGGAGGCGCCGGTGCAGCAGGCGCAGCAGCTGCCGAATCTGGTCCCGGAGCGTCTGGAGGCTTTCGAGCTTGGCCAACTGCTGCTCGACATAGACCAGCACCAGCGGCCGCTGCTCCGGAGGCAGCCGAGGCAGCTCCGGAGGCAGGTCCATCGGATCAATCAACCCCAGCCGCGCCAGCTCCTCCAGCAGGTCCCGCAGTTCATCCAGCCGTTGCTGCAGCCGCTCGGGATCCACCTCTTCCGGAAGCGCATCCAGGGTACTCAGGAAGCGGAAGTCCTGTGCCAGGCTCTCATTGAGCAGCTGGTCCAGAATGGCGGTCAAGCGCTGGCGCATCTCCGTGGCACACTGCTGCACTGCGCTTCCCGGCGGACCGCTGAGGCGGTTGCTTCCCAGGAGCAAAACGGGATGCTGCTCGCAGAACTGGTTCAGCCACCCGGCTTCCGGAAGGGGGCCTTCGGAGTCTGTGTGACTCCAGAGCGGCCCCAGGGGCAGCTCCAGCTCCCGGACTTCCTCCCCCTGCGTGAGGGTCAGCGCCAGGGTTCCCTCCAGGGGTTTGGACCGGACCGGAATCCGGCGCTCCACGCGCAACTCAGCCTCCTCCCACTGCAGAGTCAGGCGGTCAAAGGGCAAGCGAGCCAGACCCGGCCAGTTCTGGTTCAATGTGAAGGAGATGGACTCCAGCAGAGTGGACTTGCCCACCCCGTTTTCGCCGTGAAGCAGCAGCACCGGCTCTTCAGCATGGAGGGCTAACTCATGAGTGTGGGCCTCAAAGAGGCCTTCGATGTAGATTCGTTGCAGCATCAGGTTGCCAGAAAATCGAGGACAGGGCGTTGCTGGGCGAGGGTCGTCAGGGTGGGGGCGTGACCACAGTCCGGAAATTCCACCAGCTGCGGACGCGGCCCCCGCTGGGTCATGGCCTCTGCCACCGCCTGTGGAAGGACATCGGAGTGGGCCCCCCGTAACAGCAGGGTCGGAACCGTGATGGTGTCATACGGTTCCCACAGGCTCAGGTCTTCCGGGTGAGCGGTGAACTGACTGACGATGCGAGGGTCGTAATGCACGGTCAGGGCACCGGAGTCGGTACGGCGAGCCGAGGTTGCCGCCATGCGCTTCCAGAAAGCGGGAGCATTGGCGCCAAAGGGCTGATACACCGTCTCCAACCAGGCCTGCAGCTCCGTGTAGGTGGCAAAGCTCGGCGGGTTCCCGACATAGGCAACAATGCGTGCCACGGCGCTTTCCGGAACTTCTGGACCAATGTCATTGAGGACCAGATGCGAGAGGCGGTTCCGGAAGGCCCCGGCCGCAAGCGTCAGGCCAATGAGCCCTCCCATGGAGGTCCCGACCCAGCGGACGGTTTCCAGCTCCAGCCCGTCACAAAAGGCCTCGGCCAGAGCCGCGTACTCCCGGAAGCAGTACCCCTGCTCGCGGTCTGGCGCCCACTGGCTCAGCCCACGCCCCGGTGTGTCTGGACAGAAGACCCGATACCGAGTTGCCAGTTGCTCCGCGAGCTCGTCAAAGTCCCGACCCGTCCGGGCCAGTCCATGCCAGCAGATCACCGCAGGCGCCCCCGGAGGGCCCCACTCCATGAAGTGTACTTCCTGCCCACGGCACGTGATGAAACGCGATTGACCGACCATCTCTTAACCTCCGGAACCCTTCACTCACAGGGAAGCCGACGCCTCCCTTACTTCAGGCCCCAAGCATACGTGGGCCGTGGCAGCAGAGCAAGCAAAGAGGAGTTGCCTTCACCATTGCCCCGGGCAACCTCTGCCGACTCTCACTTCTGAGAGCCTCTTCCTACCTACCTCAAGCCCGGATGCTTTTCGGACAAAAAAATCGCACAGGCCCCAATAAATTTTCCGACGCTCGCAGTGGTGAGGCTTTCAGGAAAAGCTGGCCGGTAATGATTTCAAGGGATTACACACCGCCATGAGCGGTCTCAGGACAAACTCACAGCCATTCATTTTTTCCGAGCTTAATCATAAATTAAATCAATAATTACAGTGGTATAAGCATTGCTCGTTTGTCAGGCAAACCACACGCCGAATCCCGAAGGCGCTCTTCTTCATGCTTACAAGAGGCTCAGGTAGATGATGCTCAAATCACTGACGAGACCGCTCTGCTGCACCCTGCTCGCGCTGGGGCTCATGCTGAGCGGAAGAGAAACGAAGGCCGAATGGCGGCTCAACTTCAATTTCACGGGAGCCTCTGCTCCACAGGCCAGTTTGGTCAGCCAATCCGATCAGCGAGAGATCAACTTAACGGACCAGTTCCCCATCGGCATGTCCGTCGACTGGCTTCCCTGGAAGAGCCAGTTTCTCTTTCTACAAGCCGCTTGGGATTACAATGATCTGGTCGCTGAGGAAACTCAAAACAACATCGTCATTACCCATCACCTGAAACAGACTCAGTACACGGCGCGTCTTTTCTTCAACCTTCCCCTGAGCCTGGCAGCAACCACTGGCATTCGCTCCAGCCGAGGAAGTGCTCTGGAGATCTTTGGGAGCCTCTATGGCCTGCCACTGTCTTCCACTACTGAGTACTATTACGAGTCCCAAGGACTCATCAATCGCACCTCCGACACGTACAAAGGCAGCCGCAATGAAGAAGTCGGCTCTCTGAAGTTAATCGGAGTTCGCTATGCGACTGTGAACTACACGTTCGGGGTCTACCAAGACAGTCGGAGCAGTGACCTGGAGGTCCAGTTTCAGGACGGGAACACTTACCAGTTTAATCGCAATAACATGACGGTACTCAGCTTTGGGATGAGGTTCAAATGAGAAAGAAAATTATTCAATTCATGCTCATCGGGGGGTGCCTCACCAGTTTGGCGGCCTGTGGAGACGAATCGATGATTGAGTCAGCGGAGCCCGATCCGGTCACGGCTCCCCGACTCACCGCCACCATTGATCAAGACACAGACACGACTGGCACAACGGCCACTCTAAGCATTGGCTTGACTACGCCTGGAGGGGGCGATGTGCCCATCAGCATCACCAGCAGCGACACCGGTGTTGGAGCCGTGAGCGCTGCCTCAGTGACCATTAGCGATGCCGATTGGCGGCAGGCGACGGACCTCAGTGCCATCAAAACCGTGACCCTGACGGGGCAGTGCGACACCGTCGCAGGAGATGCCACCTACGATGTTCAGGTGACCCCTGACTCGGCCAACTATCCGAGCACACTGGCCCAAACGATCACCGTTACCAATCAGGACTTGCCCAGTATTTGGGTCAGCAGCACTACAGGAACGACCGCTGAAACCGGGACAGCCGTTGAGTACACGGTCCGTCTTTGCAGTCAGGATAACGCGACCGTTGATATCGTTTCTTCCAACACAGCGGAGGGAGTCGTCAGTACGGCCTCACTTGCCTTTACAGATGCGAATTGGACCACGGCGCAAACCTTCACGGTCACCGGGCAAGACGATGCCATTGCCGACAAC
>JAYOTF010000036.1:0-34685 GCA_038150265.1 Deltaproteobacteria bacterium
GGAGGTGGAGCAGGCTCTGGACTCAACAGAATACCTGCTCCCCGGGGGCTTTCCAAACCGCAACCGGATGCGGGAAAGCATTGATGCCGCTCTGGAAGAGGTCCGCAGCGGCTTTTAGCAGAGTTAGGCGAGGTCGGCTTTCAGGGCCGCTTTTTGCTCTGGAAGCAGATCGAACTCAAGGCGCATCTCCGGATGCTCGCAGCCCAGGGAAACCGGCGCCGCTCCCTGGGTGTCGAACTTGAGGTACTGCACCGACGAGAGGCGCTCGTCTCCCACCTGGCGGGCATCGAACTGCGCATAAGCCCGCTTCCCATTTTCCAACGCCAGGTACAGCTTCTCCGGGAGCCCCAGCAGCTTCCGCAGCTGCACGTCTCGCTCTTCCGGAGTGGCATACTCGATCAGGAGCACGCAGCCCAGCTCTCCGGACTCACCAATCAGCTCATTGTAGGTGTCCACTTCGTGCTGAATGGCCGACTCCTTGACCAGCCGCTCCGTCCGGACCATTTCCTGAATCTGGTACCGCACCGTGTCCGTGTTTTCAAACAGGAAGGTCAGGTGTTCGCCCACATGGATGCGGCGGGCTTCCTTGGTCTTCAAGATGGTGGCACGAATGGCATCGCGCTGCTCCTCATAGGTTTCGTAATCCAAAATTTCACTGCGTTGTACTTTTTGCATGCTACGACTCCTGATTCGGGGGAACGACTTTTTGAGGGAATCCGTCCTCGCGGTACGCCCGGGCCAAAATGGTCATCGGGTGCAGCGGACGGACTCCTGCGAACTGCTTAAACTGAATGGCCGCCAACGGGCAGTCGGTGGCCCACACCTCGGCATTGCCTTCCTTCATGCCGTCAAAGGCTTTCTGCCCAATGCGTCCGGAGTCTTCAAACGACTCCACCTTCATGGCAAAGGTGCCATCGTGGCCGCAGCACTCCATGGTTGTGCTGGCTTTCACCCCGGGAATCTGACGCAGCAGGTCGCGTCCCTTGAAGCCCACGCTTTGGGCCCGGAGGTGGCACGGCGCGTGGTAGGACACCTTTTCTCCGGGGGTGCTTCTGAAGTTCTTGTTGAACCGCTCTTCCTTGCGGATGTCCCACAGGAAGTCCGTCGGGTTCTGGATGGCAGCAGCCAGCTTCTTCGCCCGCTCCCGGTCTGCGCCGGCAAGGAGTTCCGGATACTCGCGGGCCATCATCATGGAGCAGGTGGGGTTGATCGCCAGCACCTTGGCTCCTGACTCCACATACGGCATGAGGATGTCCAGGTTGTGCCTGGCCTGCTTGCGAACCTGTTCCAGATCGCCTTGCTCCCAAGACGGCATGCCGCAGCACTGAAGCCCCTTGGCGCATGCACAGCGGACCTGGCTCTTTTCCAGCACATTGAGGGTGTCGAAGCCAATCTCGGGCTCGTTGTTCTGCACATAGCAGGTTTGGAAGAGCACGGCTTCCACCTGGTTCGAGGCGCTCTGCACCTTGCCCTGATCCTCCGCCTGCCTCTCAAAGGTCTGGCTCGCAAAGTCCGGAAGGTCCTTGTCTCGGTGAATGCCCAGCACCTTTTCCATGAGCCAGCGGTGGGCCTGCACCCGGTTCATCACATTGGCCATGCCGAAGCTGGCCCGGGCGGCCTTGGCGGAAGCGTCCGGATTTCCCAGCACCTTGTCGCGCAGGGTCGGGGTCTTCTTCTTGGCTTCCTGTGCCTTGTAGCGGTGGACCAGCTTGGGGAAATCGAGCTGGAACTCGTGTCCGTCGCGGGGCGTGTAGGGACACTGCACCTCACAGAGCTTGCACTGGAAGCAGGCGTCCATGATCCGGGACGTGTCCTGATCGTTGACACGCCGGACGTCGCCGTCGTAGCGGTTGTCCAGCAGGTCGAAGAGAATCGGAAAGGAGTCGCAGTACTTGAAGCACATGCGGCACCCGTGGCACAGCTCATAAGCTCGCGTCAGCTCCTTCTGCAGCGCACCCGAGTCCCAGTACTTGGGCTCGTCCGGGTCATACGAAAGCCCGTCGGTGGGGGCGTAGGAGATTCGTTCGTCTGTGCTCATATCCAATTCAGTCACAATGGTTGAGGCGGGCAGGGGTTGCCCAGGCCAGGAGCCCGGAAGGGGGCGGGAGCCACTTCCGGGACAGGTCAGGAGGCTCAGGAAATGCTGTCAAGCATTTGCTGGAAGCGTCCGGCGTGAGACTTCTCGGCCTTGGCCAGGGTCTCAAACCAGTCTGCAATCTCCGGGAAGCCCTCGTCACGAGCGGTCTTTGCCATGCCCGGGTACATGTCGGTGTACTCGTGGGTCTCACCTGCAATGGAAGCCTTCAGGTTGTCCGCGGTGTCACCAATCGGCAGACCAGTGGCTGGGTCTCCGACCTTGCGGAGGTAGTCGAGGTGACCGTGCGCGTGGCCGGTTTCGCCTTCTGCCGTCTCGCGGAAGTTTCCGGCGACCTCAGGGTAGCCCTCGACGTCAGCAATTTTGGCCATCCACAGGTAGCGGCGGTTGGCTTGGGATTCTCCAGCAAAGGCTTCTTTGAGGTTCTCGTGGGTCTTCGTCCCTGTCAGGTTTGACATGGCTTCTCCTTACAAGATTGAGTTGATTGAGTAGGGTTATACGTAAACGTACCATTCCACGCTATCGCAATTCCGGGCTTTCTCCAATCGTTTATTTCTATCTATACGATAGGCAGGGGCTATGAGTCGAACGTGAAAAATCGCTTGTCAAACGTTCCCACCTCACCCAGACTTTTCAAGGATCATCCCCTTCGCGCCCATCTCCGACCCGATGCGTTGCGAGTTCTCTTCACTCATGTCTGTCAAGGAGTTCCTATGGCTGAAATTACCCTTCGCGGTGAAGTCCAACACACCTGCGGCGACCTCCCGGCTGCGGGAAGCACCCCTGCCTTCACCCTCGTCGGCGGCGACCTCGGCGCCGTGACCCACGAGTCCCTCAAGGGCAAAAACGTCATCCTCAACATCTTCCCCAGCATCGACACCCCCACCTGCGCCCAGTCGGTCCGGACCTTCAATGAAAACGCCGCTGGCCAGGACAACACCGTTGTCGTCTGTGTGTCGGCCGACCTGCCCTTTGCGCAAACCCGCTTCTGTGGTGCGGAAGGCATTGAAAACGTGACCGTCGCCTCGACCTTCCGGAACCCGGAATTTGGCACCGACTTCGGTGTGCGCATTGAAGACGGTCCGCTCGCTGGCCTGCTCGCCCGGGCCATCGTTGTCCTCAACGGCTCCGGAGCGGTCACCCACACCGAGTTGGTTCCGGAAATTGCCAACGAGCCCAATTACGACGCGGCGCTTCAGGCCCTGCAATGACCCCTCCGGTGGTCCTCCGGGCGGTCCAGGAGTCGGATTACCCGGAGTGGAAGGCGCTTTATCAGCAGTATGCCGACTTCTATCAGGTTCCCATGCCTCCCGAGGTTCTGGAAGCCGTCTGGGGTTGGCTGCAGGACCCTCAGCATGAAACCGAAGGACTCGTTGCCGAAGACGCCGGACACCTCGTGGGCCTGGCGCATTTTCGACGCATGCCCAGCCCACTCCGAGGGAGTGACATCGGTTTTCTGGATGACCTGTTTGTCACTCCGGACGCTCGTGGCGAACGCCTGGGAGAGGCACTGATTGCGCGACTTGAGGAAATTGCTCGCGAACGCGGCTGGCCCAAAATCCGCTGGATCACCGCAGATGACAACTACCGGGCGCGTGGGCTCTATGACCGCGTGGGGCAGAAGACCTCGTGGAACCTCTACGAGATCACCTGCTGACTCCCGATGAACGTCGACCTCAAGCACGGGAAGAGGCCCCGGCCCTTCCCGCTTGAGTTTGCCTCTCCGCCTGCCGGATACTTTACTGTTTTGACCCCTTGCCCCCAGCAACCGGGTGGCAACCTCCTGAGCAGTCGCTCCTCGTTTCTCAGCACACATTCATGCCATGGCACTTCTGACCCCCATTCGCTGGCTTCAGGACTTTGTTTCCTGCCCCCTCACTCCGGAAGAACTTGCGGAGCGATTGACCATCTCTGGAATGGAGGTGGAAGGTGTGGCGCACATCGGCCAAAACTGGGGAGACCGCTGCCGGGTCGCCGAGGTGGTCGCTGTGGAGAAGCATCCGGATGCCGACTCCCTCAGCCTGGTCACCGTGAAGTACGGCGACGAGGACTCCCTCCAGCTGGTCACCGGCGCCCCGAACATCCGGGCGCTCGAAGCCGGGCTTCCGGAGGCTCCCGTCAAGGTCGCGCTGGCGCTGACCGGCGCCAAGCTGATCAACCCTTACAAGGAAGGGCATCCGCTCACAGAGCTGAAGCCCTCGAAGATCCGGGGCATTCGCTCAGAAGGCATGATCTGCTCCGAGCTGGAGCTTGGGATTGGCGAGTCTCATGAAGGCGTGCTCCTGCTTCCGGAAGAGGCCCCCACAGGCGCGCTGCTGCAGGACTACCTCGGAGATGCCGTCCTCGATTTCGACATCAAGGGAGGCTTCGCGCACCTGCTTTCCATCCTTGGCATTGCCCGCGAAACCGCAGCGATCCTGGATGTTCCTCTGAAACGAGAGGTGCTTCCGGAGGTATCGTCCCTCGAGGTGGTTGCTCAGCCGGACTACGTTGGACTGGAGATTGCGGATCCGGACCTCTGCCCACGCTACTCGGCCCTGCTCATCCGGGGGGTCAAGGTGGGACCTTCACCCTTCTGGATGCAGCAACGCCTACTCCGCTGTGGCATGCGTCCCATCAACAACATTGTCGACATCACCAACTACGTCATGCTGGAGCTGGGACAGCCGCTCCACGCCTTTGACTACCAGAAGCTTTGCGAGCGCGCAGGCGGACGCCCCACCATCATCGTGCGCCGGGCTCAGCCGGGAGAGACCCTGACCACACTGGATGACGTGGAGCGCAAGCTTGACGAAAACATGCTGATGATCACCGACACCGCCGGACTGATTGCCATTGCCGGCATCATGGGGGGCGCCGACACCGAGGTTTCAGAAGACAGCACCGACATCCTGATCGAAGCGGCCAGCTTCGAGTTCCTCAACAACCGCCGCACGGTGCAGCAGCTGAAGCTCCGGACCGAAGCCGCTGAGCGCTTTGGGAAGCAGCTCGACCCCGACGGCACCCTGCCAGCGGCACTCCGAGCCGCGGAGCTGATGGCCGCCCATGGCGGAGGCACGCTCGAAGCCGTCGCTGGCGACCTCTACCCGGGACGTCCGGAGCCGGTCACGCTGCAGCTGGATCCGCACTACGTTCAGCGCCTCCTTGGCATTGACTTGCCTGTAGAAGAGATGATCCGGATCCTCAGAGCCCTTGAGTTTACGGTCACTCCGGGAGACGTGCTGCAGGTAAAGGTCCCCAACCACCGCCAGGATGTCCGCATTCCGGCAGATCTGGTGGAAGAGATCGTCCGCATCCACGGCTACACCCAGATGCCAGCCACCTTGATCCGGGATGAACTGCCGCCTCAGCGTCCCAATCCGGGTGTCGAAAACGCGGAGCGCATCCGGAACCTGCTCACCGGACTCGGCCTGGATGAGATCATCACCTACTCCATGATTGATCCGCATGATGAGGCACGGCTGGCGCAGCAAGAGGCTCCGGACCTGACCCAGTTTGTGCCGCTCAAGAATCCGCTTTCCCAGGAGCGTACCCACCTGCGGCGCACCTTGCTTCCCGGAGCGCTGCAGACGGCTCGCTCCAACCTGCGTTTCCTGGATCGTGTGACCCTGTTTGAAATCGGGAGCGTCTTCCACCCCCAGGCGGGCGAAGTCCTTCCGGCAGAACCCCGGCGCCTGAGCATTCTGCTGACTGGAGTCCGGCAAGCCGCAGGATGGCAAGAGGCCGAGGCCGGCAAACTGGACTTCTTCGACCTCAAGGGCCTGCTGGAGGAATTCTTTCAGGCCCTGCATCTCACCGTCCAGTGGGAGCAGGCACAGGAAGCGCCGTTTCATCCGGGACGCTGCGCCGCGCTGACGGTCAATGGCGAACCCATCGGCCACGCAGGCGAACTGCATCCGGAGCTGCGACACGCGTTTGAGCTTCCGGAACAACCGCTGGCGCTGGCACACTTCGACGTTGCCGCCTTGATGGCACAATCGGTCTCCGGATACCAGATGCAGGAAATTTCTGCCTTTACGCCTGTGTTTGAGGACCTTGCCGTGGTGGTGGATGTGGACGTTCCAGCGGCTTCGGTTGAAGCCTTGCTGCATGAAGCCGGTGGGGCCCTGGTCCGCGAGGCCCGGCTGTTTGACGTCTATCAGGGCGAGCAGGTTCCTGCAGGCAAGAAGAGCCTGGCCTATGCCCTGACGTATCAGGCGACCGACCGGACCCTCAGCGACAAAGACGTTGAGAAGACGCGCAAGCGCCTCATCAAGCGCCTGGAGCAAACCCTCGGTGCCTCCTTGAGAGCCTGATGGGAAAACACCTCGCCCATTTCCTTGCGGCGTTCCGGTACTCCATGGCGGGCTTTCGAGACACCTGGGGATCGGAGATGGCGTTCCGGCAGGAGGTCCTTCTGGCCTGTGTCCTTGTTCCGGGCGCCATGGTGCTCCCGGTCCCGCTGCTGGCCAAGCTGTACCTGATCGGCGCCATGCTGCTGGTGCTGATCACCGAGCTGCTCAATTCCGGCCTGGAAGCCATTGTGGACCTGGCGTCTCCCGGAAAGCACGACCTTGCCAAAAAGGCCAAGGATTGCGGAAGCGCGGCAGTCTTCATTGCCCTGGTGCACCTCGGAGCCGCCTGGGGACTGACCCTGTTCAACCTGACACGCTAACGTTTGCCATGCACATCAAACTCCTGCCCTTTGCCGTGCTCAAGGAACACCTCCCCGCGGAAGGGCTCTCGCTTGAGCTTCCGGAAGGCGCCTCCGCCACCGACGCCCTTGAGGCCCTGGCGCAGCAGCATGAGGCCCTGGCCCCGCTGCTCAAGGTGACGCGGCTGGCCCATGAGGATGAATACGTCGCCAAGCGTGCGCCCCTGGTCGACGGCGCTGAATACTGCCTCATCCCTCCCGTCAGCGGCGGTTGATTATTTTTGCGCCTTTTTCTTGCATCTTCTGGGAATCACTCTATGTTCATGCATTGAACATTGCTGTTTTCCTAGAAGAATTGCCGCGTGACCCCTGAAGAACACCGAACCCTGAACCTGCTGGAAGCCGTGGAGGTCAGCCCCTCGGTCAATCAGCGCGAGTTGGCCAACCAACTGGGCATCTCTTTGGGGCTCACCAACGCCTACCTCCAGAAAGTCCTCAAGAAGGGCCTCCTCCGGGCCACGCAGGTGGAACCGCGACGCTGGCTGTACTTCCTGACCCCACAGGGGGCCCTTGAGAAGAGCCGCCTCAGCGTCAACTACCTGCACCGGACCCTCGACTCCTTCCGGGACCTCCGGGCACGGACCGAAAAGCTCCTCCTCACCCTGGAAGACCAGCAGGTCAGCGGCATCCACCTCTGCGGAGATGGCGACCTCCTCGACATTGTTCAGCTCTGCCTGTCCGGCACCCAGATGAACCTGCTTTCCATTCTTCCGGAAGAGGAATTGCTGGCCAGTCAGTACCCGCTCCCGGTGCTTCGTTCCTCTGAGCGCGTGCTCATCGCGTCCCTGAGCCAGGGAGAAGCACTCGGCAGCTACCTCAAGGCCAACGGGCTCCTCGAAGGCAAGCACTGGGTCCAGTTCTACTGACGCTCCAGCGCCTGCAGCCGCTCCCGGATTCGCTCCACCAGTCCCTCATCCGTCAATAAACTCAGGCAGCCACCGTGCGGGCAGTCGCTTCCTCGACACGTCCGAGGCTCGGTGATCTCCGGAAGCAGCACCCACTGCCGCTGCTGATACGGCCCCCAGCGACGGGGCGTGAAGGGCACCGCCGGACAGTAGAAGCTCAGCAGCGGACGGTTGAGTGCATCGGCCAGGTGAATGGGACCGGTGCTGCTGGCCAGCAGCAACTCCGCTGACCCCACGAGCTGCAGCATTTCCTCCAGCGAAAACCGCCCCGTGCGGTTCAGCACACGCGCCTCCGGAAATCCAGCCCGCAGCTGCTCAGCGAGCGAGGCGTCGTCAAAGCTTCCGGTCACCACCACCGCCCAGTCGGTTTCTCGCAGCAGCGTCTCAATCAGCAGGCGGTACTGGTGCAGTGACAGATTCGGCGCCGAGCCTCCGCTCCCGGGATGCAGAATCGCATAACGCGGAGGCAGCCCCTCGCGAACCTTCAGGGGCTCCGGAACCTGAAGACGTGGGGAAAAGGCAAACTGCGCAGGAACGTCTTCCTGAAGCACCGGCTTGAGCAGCTCCAGGTTGTAATCGGCTTCATGCCGGGCACACTGACTGCGGTGCTGGCTCAGACGGTCCGTAAACAGAAACCGGTACCACCGATCGGCAGAGCCAATCCGCTGCGGAATGCCCGCCCACTTCAGCGGCAGGGCCAACTCCGGACGCGGGTGAAAGAGGATGGCGGTAGAAAAATCCTGCTCCCGGAGTTCAGCAGCCAGCCGTCGCAGGCCCTTCCAGCCCCGGTGCTTCTGCGGATCATACGTCAGGATCTGGTCGATGCCCTCGTAGTTCCGCAGGATCGGGTGCGTGTAGGTTCGGGCAAGGAAGCTGATGGATGCCTCGGGAAACCGCTCCCGCAATGCGGTCACCGCCGGAAGCGTGAGGACGGTGTCTCCAATGCGGTCGGTCCGGACCAGCAAAAAGCGCAGGCCCGTCATCGCATGCCTTCCCGGAAGGTGGGGTACCTCAGGGAGAGGCCAAGCTCGTTGAGCAGGCGGGAGTTGTCGATCTGCCGCTGCGGAGCCGGCATCGACTCAGCAGCCAGCGAGCGAGCCGGGAGCAGATCTGGCGTCAGGTCCGGATGATGCGCCACCAGCCACTGCCCAGCGTCCCAGGACGCACAGGCTTCCTGATCCACCGCATTGACCACTGCTGGCCCCTCCGGATGCGCCACCAGCCAGCGAACCACCTGGGCCAGGTCATAGACGTGAATCCGGTGCGTCGGTGACGGCGACTCCGGAAGACCCCGCCCGTCTTTCAGGCGCTCCACGAGGTTGCGTCCGGGGCCATAGATGCCGCCGGGTCGCACCACCTGCACCTCAAAGAAACGCCCCAGCGTTTGTTCCGTCATCAGGCGCAGGCGTCCGGAAATTCCATCCGGCTCAAAGGAAGAGGTCTCCGACCACTGGCCATCACGGCGCGGGTACACGCCTGTGGTCGACACATAGACCAGCCGCTTCAGGTGAGGACGGTGCGCTTGCATCCAGGCTCCCCATGCTTCCAGGCGGGCCTGCTCAGCGTCCAGCTCTCGAAAAACCGGAGGGGCCGTGACCACCAGAACCACCGGCGCTTCCGGAAGAACCGCACTTGATTCAGGAGTGGCCCAGTCCCAGCGGTACCGTGGAACGACGCTGGTGGGATCGGTGCTGCGAGACGCCGCCCATGAGCCGGCGGGCCAGGTGAAGTCATGGATGAGGGTGCGGCCCAGAAAGCCGACCCCCAAAATCCCGATTGGAGTCATCGAGCCTCTGAGGAAGAAGGTGGGGTCAATTTCAGTTGTACCCGCATGTGGACCACCGAACGCTGTTCCAGGCGTTTGTAATCCTGATGCGTGAGGGTGGCCGCTTGCACGCGGGGGTGGGCTTCCAGTTGCCGGAGGAGGCGCGGGATGTTGCTTTCTCGCAGCGTCAGCAGTTCCAGTTGCAGCAGGTGCCCTTCGTAGTGAACCGCCTCCAGCCAGGCCAGGGAAAGCGGGGCCAGCAACGAGTCCAGCAGCTCCGGAGGCAGCCACGCCTGCTGCTCGGCAATCCGCGTTTCCACCGCGGCCAGGCGTTCATGGAGCCCCTGCTGCTGCTGCGCTTCCTGCAGGGCCGCCCGGCGTTGTTCGTAGGCTGCCAGCTGCTGCTCCGTCCGCTTCAGGTCCTGATCCAGCGCCTTCAGGTGGGCCTCCGGAACCCAGCGGAGCGCGCCCCACACACCGAGCAGCACCAGTCCCACCGCCAGCAGCGCCCCCTCTCGCCACCACCCGGACTTCTGAGGCACGGAGTCAAGCCAGCGAAACGACGCCTCCCACGCAGGCAGATGCTCGAGCGCGTCTGAGAAGCTCACACACGAGCGCTCCTGCGGAGCCTCAGGGCGGCGAGGCCGGAGCTTGAGCAGAGACAGCTCCTGGCACCCCTGCACATCTTCCGCCCAGGCGGCAAGCTGCTCTTCCGCCAGCTTGGGCATGGGCACCAGCTTCTTCTCAGGCGAGGTCGGTTCCAGGTAGTACCAGTCTTCCAGCCCATGGAGGGCCCATGCTTCTGCAGCGGCTTCCGGAAGGGATTCCAGCAGCAGTCCCAACAGGGGGTGCAGGTGCACCGGCCTGCCAAATTCTTGCTCCAGCGCCTGCTTCAGGTCCAGCGCTGCCGCCGTGGCGCCCACACAGAGGTACGTCACGGACTCCGCTCCCCCTTGAGGAGACCGCGCCACCCCAATCAGAGGGAACGGCTCGGGCGCGCCTTCTGGCACGGGCGGTGGTTGCAGTTGCTGGCGGACAAAGGAGGGCAGTTCCTGAGGCGACAGGGAGATGCCCACGCGCTGCTGGGTGAGCAGCCACGGGCTTTCCAGCAGCAGCACCAACCGCCGAAAGGTGAGCCCCCGAAGCTCCTGAATCAGGGCTTCCGGAGTCCAGCGGTGGCGCCGGGGCTTGTAGCATCGTTGCTCGTCCTCCAAGCGCCACCAGAGGGTGTGGGCGCCTAAAACCACATGGAGCGTCTGGCGGGAGCGCTGCTGAGGCAAGGCGTCAAGAGGCGAAGGGGACGGGTGTGTAAACGCCCAGCTCGGGCGATGGGGTCACGCCCAGCCAGCGCAACTGCTGCACCCGGCTCAGGTAGGCAGCGCCCTGCATGAGGTGCCATGCCACTTCAACGGCCCGCCGGTTTTCCGGAGCCTCCAGGTACGAACCCCGTACCCAGTCGTTGAAGGCCCCCATGGCCGGGCCACACCAGATCTGGTAGTCGGTCTCGCGTCCGGACTCGCCGTGGTTCGACCAGCGTGAGGACAGCCCCAGGTACCAGCGGAAGACCAGGGCCATCTTGCGCTTCGGATTGCCCTGCGCCCGCGCAATGACCTCCGGGTCGCGCTCATTGAAGAAGGCCTCCGTTTCCTGCCAAATGGCCTCCAGCGGCTGGCGGAAGACCTGCTTCTCCAGGCGTTCGCGTTCCGGAGCCGGAATGCTTTCCAGCGAGTCAAAGTTACGGTACAGCTCATAAAGCTTCTGGGCCCGCATCGGGAACATTGTCCCCCGCTTGAGCACCTGCAGTTCCACGCCCATCTCAAACATGTCTGCGGCCGGAGCCATCGCCACATCCGCCATTTCCGCTTGCGCCAGCAGGCGCTTGGTGTGCTCCGATGCTCCGGCTTCCCGGCAGGCCTGATTGACGGATCCGGTCACCACGTAAGCCGCGCCCATCGCAAAGCAGGCCAGCACCGAGGCAGGGGTCCCAACGCCGCCTCCGGCCCCCACCCGAACCGGCACCGCGTACCCGTGGGCCGCTTGAATCTGATCCCGGAGGGCAATGATGCCCGGGAGCAGCGAAACCAGCGGGCGGTTATCGGTGTGCCCTCCGGAGTCGGCTTCAACCGTCACATCATCCGCCATCGGGACCTGACTCGCCCACTGCGCCTGCTGTTCGGTGATGTGGCCCTGAGCCAGCAGTTCGCGGAGCAGGCGTTCCGGGGCCGGTTCCATGAACTTCCGGGCGACCTCTGTCCGGGAAATTTTGGCAATCACCCGATTGTGCGGCACCACCTGTCCTTCGGGAGAAACCGTCAGGCCGGCCACCCGGTAGCGGACAATGTGCGCCGTCAGGTCCAGGTACGCCGAAGCTTCCACCGTCCGGACGCCGTAGCGCAAAAACAGCTCGCAGCCGTTGCGCTCCAGGGCATCTTCGCTTGGGCTGTGGATCAGGTTGAAGGCATAGGGGCCCTGCGGCAGTGCTTGCTGAATGCGCTGGATGGCGGCTTCAATGCGGCCTGGAACCAGCCCGGCCGCGCCAAACGAGCCCAGCATGCCGGCCTGTCCCATGGCAATCACCAGCTCTTCCGAGGCAATGCCGTTGGCCATGGCGCCGGTCATGTACGCAAAGTGAAGCCCGTGTGCGGCCCGGAACTGCGGGTCTCCCAGCCGATGTGCGGGCAACGCCGGCAGGCTTCCAACCCACTCCGCGGCGTCCTGCCCCTGCTGAAACGCCCCCTCGTCACACACCCCGAGGTGCCCCTGCACCCGGACCACCTGCAACGGGCGTTCAGCCTGACTCAGCAGGTGACGGATTGAGGCGGCCTCATAGGCCACCTGTTGAGCGTTGAGGGCAATGGGAGCAAAGGTCTGCCCCGGGTCCGGGGGCATCAACAAGGCAGTCATGGTGTGTCAGCAAAGCGGGTTGTCAGGAAAGCAGGGCCAGGCTCAGTCTTCGTCTTCAGCATCATGCTGAAACCGGAAGGACGCCTCCTCGGTGGTGCTTTTGCCAAAGCGCTGCTTGAGGCGTTCAATTTCCTGCTCCAGGGTGGTGATGATCTGGCGGACGTGCTCGTCCGTGTAGGCGTAGGTCACCCGGTTGGACAGGTTGCCCACCAGGCGGATCTTGTCCATGGCGGCATTCATGCGTTTTTCGGCAAGCCGCTCAAATTTTTCCAGTTTGTCTGTGCTCATGAGGTCCCTTCGGTTCAGGAGTGGAGGAGGCTTAAAACGTTTTGATGCAAAGAATCCGAGGCGGCCGCCACGACCGTCCCGTCCCATCCGGGAGCCAGCACCGATTGTCCGGCCCAATCGGTCACACGACCTCCGGCGGCGGTGATGACGGCCGCTGGGCCTGCGATGTCATAGGGCTTCAGGTCCGCTTCCAGCACCAGGTCAATGTGTCCGGAGGCCAGCAGTCCGTAGCTGTAGCAGTCTCCGCCAAAGCGCTGCATCTTGACCTGACGCTGCACCGGCTCGAGGCGAGCCTGCTGCTCCGGGGAAAACATGGCAGGGTCCGTGCTGTAGGCATACGCCTCGGCCAGAGTGGTTTTTCCAGACACCTGAGCCGGAGCAGTTTGCCACTCGGGGTAAGCGATCCGGTGTTCGGCATGAGTCGCCGAAGCCGTCCACCAGCGTTCTCCCAGGGCAGGCAGGGCCATCATGCCCAGCACCGGAACGCCTTCATGAGCCAGCGCAATGAGGGTCCCGAAGAGGGGGAGCCCAGAGATGAAGGCCCGGGTGCCGTCAATGGGGTCCAGGATCCACTGCCACTCCCGGTCGCGTCCGGAGTGTCCGTGTTCCTCTCCGAGGATGCCATGCTCCGGAAAGCGGGTTTCCAGCAGCTGACGCATGGCGCTCTCGGCTTCACGGTCGGCGCGGGTGACGGGGCTTTCGTCTGCCTTGTCTTCAACAGCAAGGGGCTTGCGGAAGTAGCGCAGCGCCACCGATTCAGCATGGTCGGCAAGTTCGTGCAACACAGGCACCAGGGAGGCGAGGACGTCCGGGGTCATCAGTTGGGCTCCAGGTCAAGGGGCTCGCGCTCCAGCTCTTCCACCAGGCACTTGAGGAAGAGAAACAGCGTTTGCAGGATCGAGTAAATCGGGACCGCCAGCAGGGCCCCGGCGATGCCGGCGAGGTGCTCGCCTGTCATGAGGGCAAAGACAATGATCGCCGGGTGAATGTGGGCAGCGGTGCCCATGATCTTCGGGTTGAGGAAATTGGCCTCAATGAAGTGAATGAGCAAAATCCACGCAAGCGCCAGCAGTCCTGTGCTGAAGGAGACCGTCAGGCCCATCACAATGATGGGCACACTCGACAGAATGGTCCCGAAAATCGGAATCAGCGAAAACAGCGTCGCCACCAGCGCCAGTGTCACGGCAAACGGAATGCCCAGCAGCAGCAGCCCCACGAGCGTGAGGAAGCCATTCACGAGGCAGATGATGATCTGCCCCCGGACCACGCCGTTGAGCCCTTCGTCCAGCTGCTCCATGAGGTGCCCCATCCGAATCGTGTAGCGGTGCGGAATGAAGCTCTTCCAGAACTCGGCAATCCGGTTGGTATCCACCAGAATGAAGCCTGCGACCATGAAGGTCAGGAACAGCGTAAACACCGACCCGGCCACCCCGGTCACCAGCTGACGCCCAAACGTCACCAGCCGCAGCAGGTCTGAGGAAAGGCTTTCCGTTGCTCCGGTGAGGAGGTTGTTCACCCGCTCATTGAGGGTGAGGCCGTTGGAGAGCTGACTTTCTCCGGGCACCCGGGGCTTCGGAATGATCTCAATGCGCTGCGCATCCAGGGTCCGGACCTCATAGACGTACCCTTCCAGCAATTGAGCGAGGGGGTGATCTGGAGCCAACGGGTCGGTTTCCGAGGCTGGCCCTGCTGGCGTCAGTTCCGGATCCGGCAGCGACGCCACGGGTTCCGGAGGGCTCGGCAGAACCGCCTGCCAGGACTCCAGCTGCTTCTCCACCACAGGCTGCCACTCCTCCACCAGCACGGAAACGCGTCCCGGAACCTCCTGAACCATCCGGGCCAGCTCCGAACTGATGCGCGGCACGAGGTAGGTGCTGAACCCGCCCAGCACCAGAAGCAGAGCCAGGTACAGCAAAATGACAGCTGCGCCTCGAGGCAGGCGCTTGTCCCCATGAATCCGCCACTGGTGCATCCGCTCAATGGCAGGCGCCAGGACGTAGGCCAGGAAGATGGCCAGGATGAAGGGGAAGAGGATTTGGTTGAGGAAGAGCAGCACCCCCAAGCCGGCCAGAATGAGCACCAGCATGACCCCAAGTCGTCCGCGCCGAGAGAACAGTTCAAGCATGTCCGTTTTTCGTGATGGTCGTTCGGTGGGAGTGGCGCCCACAAGAGTCCGGATTCACTGCAACAGCAACCCATGCCCCGGTGGATTCCGGAAGCGTCCCCTTGGAGGTGGTCAATGGAAACCGCCCCTATCCTGCCAGCAATTGCCTCGTTTTTCCAGTAAACTCCTGCCGCAGGGCAATCGGCATGAAGGGAAGCCACCGGCTCATCGTGAAAAAACAGTCGAGACTCGCTGGAGAGGTTCCCTCGCTGGAGTAAAGAAGATTCCAGCTGTAGCACAAGCCTGGAGCGATCACCAACCTAACTTTTCAGCAGAGGGGCTCAGGCAGCGAACTCAAGGGGTCGCTCTTTGTAACTGTTCAGCAGGGGGGCTCAGGCAACGTGTTCATTTTGATTGTGCCTGGCTAAGTTGGTTCGGAAGCGCCTCCACAACGGTGCCGTCACTGAAGGTGACAGAGGTTGGGGTGGCTGATGGATTGAAGACCAAGTACGTTCGGGTACCGTCTGCCTGACGGAACACCGCGTAGTGCGGGGTGTCTGCCGTCACGCTGAGGTCCGGAGGCCCCACCTCCCGGAGGAAGGAAAGCCAGTGCAGGGCATGCGAACGGGTGTCTCCGAGCTCAAAGGAGCCGTACTCGTCCCAGCGCTCAAAGCCGGCCTGGGGGTCCACCAGGGCCAGGTACTTGGCAAACAGGTCCTGCCAGATGTCCTTGGGGTTGGCCACCTTGCCCCGGTCCTGATAGATCACCATCTCCCGGTCCAGCGCCTCCAGGTTCCGCTTCACAAACTCCGGGCTGGCGGCGAGGTATGTGGAAGACGGGGTCAGCGGAAGCAGGTTGATGCCATGAATCTGACGAGGCTCATCGGTCCACCAGGTGGTGTGAGCGAGCCGTCCGCCGAAGACAATGCTCACCTGCTCATTCTGGTACTCAGGCGGCAGGCTCCGGCCGTGGATGTCGAACCAGTAGTGGTTCACGGACTGGATCTCGGTCGCATAGAGGTACATGCCGAGGTCCACCAACTCTGGCCGTCCGGTGGCAGCGCCCCACTGGATGAGGCCGGCCCACGCGTTGATGGATTCCGAAGACGACTCCTGGTTGTTGCCGTTGGGGTCCATGCCGGTTCCCCCGGCCCAACCGTGGCCTTCATACGGATCAAAGGCCCGCAGGTAGGGAAAGTCCCGGCGCCCGCGTTCAGCAGTGGCAATGTCAGAAACGAGGAGGTCGATCATGGCGCCCCAGTTTTCGGGCTTTCCCCACTCCGGATCCTGCAAGGCAATGTCGCTGGCCGCGCGGATCCAGTAGCCATAGTGGAAGTGGTGGTCGTTGAGGTTCTTGACCGCGTCATACTCTTCCGGATAGCTCACCACGGTTCCAATGCCGGGGCTGTAGTGGAAGTACGTCTTGGCGCTGGTTCCAGAGAGCCACTCTTCCATGCGCTCTCGGGTCAGATCCAGCAACCGATCACGGATCGCCGTCTCCCCCTGGGCCTCAGCAACGTTCATGAGCTGCGTGATGCGCTGCAGCCCCTTTCCTTGCCAATAGGGGCCCCAGCCAATTTCCAGAATCATGCTGCGGGCACGGGCGGCATCGCGGGAAATCTGGGTCTCCAGCGCGTCCCGGAAGTCTTCGGTCTGCACGCCTGGCCAGGCAGGCACAAAGCCGGGATACCGCAGGCGCGTGGTGAAGTCGTTGGTCGCATAGAGCTGAATCGGCCCCCGGATGCTGTCCAGGGCACCGCGCTTGGCCTTGGGCAGGCTCGCGTTTTCGTCATAGTGATGGGGGTAGAGTCCCACAATGGGGGGAGCCGTGAAGCCTTCGTGCTGCTCGGTCGTGGTGCGGAAGTGCGTGATCACCTCGCTGTTGGCACGGTCCACCTCCCACTCGGCACGCGTGTCGCGGATGAAGGTGTAGGCGCTGCGGAGGAAGTACCGGACGGTCACCGCGCGGGAGTTCGGAAGCACCGCCGCCGAAGCATAACGCCGGTCCTTGGGGAGGTTGAGCACCCACCCTGAACGGTCTGCTGGCGCCAGATCCGGGTTGATCTCAAAGCGGACATTGTCCACATCCACCGACATGGGACCCGTGGGCTCCAGGACAACCAGGTTCGTCAGCTTGGTGATGTCAGCAAAGGCGCCCGGACTGTAGCGGTTGCCGTTCGCCAGAATGTCCCGGACCGGAATCCGGAAGGTCTGCCAGGTCCCCGGCTCTGGAAGCGGGACCGAGTAGTCACTGACGTTCGGCCAGCCGCTGTCGAGCTTCACCAAAAATTCGGCTCCCGAATCGGCCTGGTTGAGCCGCAGGTCAAACACCAGCTCGCCCTGAGCCGCCCAGTAACTCAGGTCGGCACGCTGGGGGCCCTGCTCCTCGCCAAACACCATGAAGATGTTGCCATCCTGCCCCGACTTGCGGATCTGAAGGAACTTGTCCTCGCGGTCGTCACGGTCCATGAAGAACACCGAATCGCCTTCCGAATCGGTGACGTTGATCTGACCTTCCGGATTGTAGGTGCCCCAATTCAGTTCCGGATGCAGCCGGCCGTCATACACCACCAGCTGCTCCTGATCGCCAAACGTCGGTTGCGGCGGCGCTTCAGAGCCGGTGCTGTCAGCACTCGACCATAGCCCTCCGGACGGGCCAAAGACCGCATAGGTCTTGCCGGCGCCTTCCACCAGCAGCACCCGCGAGTCACCCGAGAAGACCGAGGCTTCAAAACCGGGAGCGGGCTTGACCTGCAGGTCTCCCGTGGTCAGCTCGAAGTACGCATAGGGACTGCCGTGGGAAAGGGTGCTGACCATCTGCTGATCGCCCTGCTCAAAGGCCACATCAATGGACCAGTCTCCATGATCGGCCAGCTTGGCGGCTTCCGGCTCAAATCCGGTGGGAGCCAGCACCAGGTCAGCGCCGTGCGGATAGAACACCTCCACGTCCTTCCGGGGTGTTGGGACGATCTTCTTCTGCGGCAGCCCCATCTCCAGCCCCTCCGGAGTCGCCTTGAACGTCAACGGATGCGCGTGCAGCACCTCCGACCACTGGGTAAACATCACAGACGAGTACCACTGATTCGTGGGCACGGCCTTTTCCCACATGGCTCCGGTCCGGTAGGGCGCTTCCGGCACCTCGCGGTCACCTCGAGAGGGTTCCAGTCGGTAGCCCCCCTTTCCCAGTTGCTGAACCTCCGGATTCACGGACGCAGGACCCGGCTGACCGGTGGCGCATCCCACGAGCATCAGCAACGCGCCCCAGCTTAGTAATCGATTACATTTTTGCGCAGTGTTCGTTCCAAATAGAGCCTTCATGCTTCCTCAGGTCATGGACTGCGTGACAGGCAGTCGAAAAAAGTTAAGGCGGTGGATTAGGTGGTTTCCGGACCCCCTGCCGGTTCCTTCAGGGCAAAGCAGCGGGCAAAGTGACCGGGCCGGACCTGTTGCACCGGAGGCAGCTCCTGGCGGCAGGCGTCCTGAACGAGGGGGCAGCGCTCGGCAAACGGGCACCCGCGGCTTTCCGGAGTCCACAGCGGGACATCGGCCTTGGTGGCCTCCTGGCGCCGGGACCGCTTGCGCTTCGGATCCGGAACCGAGTCCAGCAGCAGCTGTGTGTAAGGGTGCTGAGGCTGCTGCGTCACCGATTCACTGTTGCCCCACTCCACCATGTGTCCGGCGTACATGACGGCGGTCCGCTCTGCAAAGTACCGGGCCGTGGCAATGTCATGCGTGATGTAGAGAAACGCGATCTGCTTGTCGCGCTTCATGTCTTCCATCAGGTTCAGGATGCCCAGTCGAATGGAGACATCGAGCATGGAAATGGGCTCATCAGCCAGGATGACCTCGGCTCCGACCGCCAGGGCCCGGGCGATGGCGACGCGTTGTCGCTGGCCGCCACTGAGCTCATGAGGGTACTTCTCTGCGGTTTCCTGCACCGGAGCCAGCCCCACCTGGTTCAGCAGTTCGCCAATGCGGACCTTCAGCTCGGCCTCCGAAAGCTGGGGGTGGTGAAGCTGCAGGGGCCGCATCAGGTGGTGCTCCACGGTGTGGACGGGGTTCAGCGAGCCAAACGGGTCCTGAAAGATCATCTGCATCCGGGAGGCGTACCGGAGGCGTTCGGCAACCGACTGAATTTCCGTGATCTCCTGCTGGTCAAAGCGGATGCGTCCGCTGCTGGGCGTGTTGAGCCGGCAAAGCGCCCGGGCGCAGGTGCTCTTTCCGGAGCCGGACTCGCCCACAACGGCCAGGGCTTCTCCGGGGTACAGGTCAAACGAAACCGCATTGACGGCCCGCAGCACCTGCTTCTTGAAGAGGCTGTTCTGGTTGGCAAAGTCCACCACGAGGTCCTGCACCTCAACGATCGGGCGTTTGGTCGGTGCCGCTTGCTTCAGGTTCGCCGTCATGCCGCCCTCCCGGCATTCCAGCAGGCCACCTGCCGTCCTGCGACGGGCTCCAGTGGCGGAACCGCCTGGAGGCACGCTTCCGTCTGATGCGGGCAGCGGGCCTGAAAGGCGCACCCGGCCGGAAGCTCCAGCAGGTTGACCGGACTTCCCGGAATGCCCTCGAGCCGGACCTTGGGGCCATGAATGGTGGGGAACGATGCCAGCAGGCCCTGTGTGTAAGGGTGCGTTGGGTGGCTCATGATCTGCTCCGCGGTGCCAATTTCCACCAGCTTGCCCGCGTACATCACCCCAATCCGGTCGGAGATTTCTCCCATCAGGCTCAGGTCGTGGCTGATGAAGAGCACTGAAAATCCAAACTGTTCCTTCAACTCGTAGAGCTCTTCCATGATCTCCCGCTCCACCACCACATCCAGCGCAGTGGTGGGTTCATCCATGATGATCAGCTTGGGATTCAGCGCGAGCGCAATGGCAATCACCACCCGTTGCCGCATGCCCCCGGAGAGTTGATGCGGGAAGCTGCTCAGGCGACTGGAGTGGATGCCGACGACCTGAAGCAGCTCTGCAGAACGCTCCAGCGCCTGCGCGGGGGTGAGGTCTCGGTGTGCCAGCAGCACGTCGCTCATCTGCTCACCAATCGAAATGACCGGATTCAGTGAGTTCATGGCGCTTTGGAAGACGATGCTCACCTCACTCCAGCGGAACTTCCGGAGCTGCTCGTCTCCCATGCGCAGCACATCCTGGCCATTGAACCAGACCTCGCCTTCGGAAATCAGGGCGGGCATCTTGTGCAGACGGGAGATGGCAAACGCCAGGGTTGATTTGCCGCATCCGGACTCACCGGCCAGGCCCAGCGTTTCCCCGGAGTGGATTTCCAGAGACACCTCATTCACTGCGCGGGCAATGCCGTTGGGCGACACATAATCCACACACAGCCCCCGCAGGTTGAGGAGCGCTCCTCCCGGCTGTTGCGATGGGACCGCACTCATGACTGACTCCGTTGTCGCTCAATTTTTACCGACAGCTGCTTCCAGATCCGCAGGTGCGGTCCGGTCTTCAGCTTGGGATTGCTCACCTGGTCGATGGACATGTTGATCAGCGCCAGGGCTCCTCCGAACACGGCGATGATCGTGGCCGGCGTGAAGACGTCCCACCATGCTCCGGTGAAGAGCGAGGAGTTGTTCTGTGCCCAGTAGAGCATCGTCCCCCACGTCACCGCACTGGGATCGCCGAGCCCCAGAAACTCGAGACCCGCCTGGCTGAGCAGGGCATACAGGACCACCCCGATGAACCCACCTCCAACAATGGAGATCAGGTTGGGGAGGATTTCGACCAGGATGATGCGCCAGCGGCGCTCGCCCATGACTTCAGCAGCCAGCACAAACTCCTTGTAGCGCAGGGCCATGGTCTGGGCTCGGATGATCCGGGTGCCCCAGGGCCAGGCGGTCAGCCCAATCAGCAGCGCAATCACCGGGGGCCCGACTTGCCCCAGGAAGGCGGCCAGCACAATCAGCAACGGCACTTGAGGAAAGACCAGGACCACGTTGGTGAAGAAGTTGATCCATTCGTCGACCTTGCCCCCAAAGTAGCCCGAGGACATGCCGAGCAGCACCGCGATGGTCATGGCAATGGCTCCGGAGCCAAAGGCCACGGCCAGCGACGTCCGGCCTCCGTAGAGCGCCTGGCTGTAAATATCGCGACCGCTGCGGGTGGTGCCCAGCCAGTGTTCGGCGCTCGGGGCCTCGTGGGGCCGCGCCACCCGACGTTCCGGGTCAAACGGCGCCAACACCGGGGCCAGCGAACACGCCACAATCATCAGCACCATCAGGCCCACCCCAATCAGGGCCGGCGGGTTTCCATGAAAAAATCCACGGATCCGGTGAAACCGCTTCTTCTGCCTCTCAGGCCGGGCCTTGGCCCCAGACTCCGGCAAAGCGGGTTTCCCAGTAACCGATGCGTCCATGTCACTTTCCTCGCAAACGGGGGTCGAGCCAGATCAGCAACAGATCGGCGACAAAATTGGCGGCCAGCATGCACAGCACAATCAGCAGCAAAATGGCCTGAATCAGCGGGTAGTCCCGGGCGTTGATGGCCTTGAGCATCAGGTTCCCCAACCCGGGATAGTTGAAGACCACCTCGGTAAACAGGGAGCCTGCCAGCACAAAGCCCACCGCCATCGAGACCGCGGTCATGACCGGCAGCATGGCGTTGCGCTGGGCATAGCGGAGCATCACCCGCCACGGCGTCAGCCCCTTGGCCTCGGCCATGGTGATGTAGTCTTCTCCCAGCACATTGATCAGGGCGTTGCGCATGTTGAAGAGCCACCCGGAGATGCCCACCACGACCATGGAGAGCATGGGCAGGGTGGAGTGCTTGATCACACTGGAAATGAACTCCCAGGTCCACGCCGGATCCAGCTCCGGATCGTAGGCATACGAAAGCGGAAACCACTTCAGCTTCAACCCGAGGAAGAAGAACACCACCATTGCGCTCACCACATACGGAAACGCGCTGATGAACATGGTCAGAGGCGGGACAATGGAGTCAAACCAGCGCCCCCGGTTGGAGGCGGCATAGGTTCCGGAGAGGATGCCGATGAGGACACTGAGGAACAGCGAGGTGCCCGCCAGGAACACCGTCCAGGGCAGCCCAATCATCAGCACTTCGGTCACCGGTGTGGGAAAGAGCAGGACCGAGGGGCCCAGGTCCCAGTTCACCACACTGACGAGGTAAGACAGGTACTGCTCCCAGATGGGGCCATCGACAAACCCATACATCGCCCGAACGGCTTCCATCTGAGACGGGTCCATCTTCCCCATCGCGCCCGCAAAAAGCGCATCCACCGGATCTCCCGGCATGAGCCGAGGGATGAGGAAGTTGAACGAAATCGCCAGAAAGAAGGCGGTGGCGTAGAAGGTCAGGCGGCGTGCGATAAAGCTCATCAGCGTTCTCGGCTCGGCCCTACTTCATGTGCAGTTCATTGAAGAGAATCACCCGCTTGCCGGCATCGTACCAAACCGGGTGCACGTACGGATTCTCAGCCGTGGGCCACCCGGTGATGCGGGTGGAGTTGTACTGGAACCACGTCGGGTTGGAAAACAGGCTGATGAAGGGCAGGTTCTCGGCGGTGAAGCGCTGCAGCTCCGCCAGAATCTCCTGCTTGCGCGACGCATCGGTGATCCGTCCATACTCCTCAATCAGGCGGTCCACCTTCTTGGCATGAATGCCATGGTTCGCATGCCAGATCTGACCAATCCGGGAGGTGTGGAAGTACTCGTTGAAGGTCTGAATCGGATCCACGGAAAGCAACGACCAGTTGATCGCCGCCTCGTAGGTTCCCTGCTTGAGGCTGCCGTCGTACACGCCCCAGTCCACCGCTTCCACTCGAGACTTGATGCCAATCTCTTCGAGGTACTCGGTCACCATCTGGACCGTCTGCACCCAGTCCGTCCAGCCGTTGACCACCCGGATGTTGAAGTCAATGGGAGACCCGTCCGGATTCTCCAGGAAGCCGTCCCCGTCGGTGTCCTGGTATCCGGACTCCTCCAGCAGCGCACGAGCCGCCTCCGGATCGTAGTCCGTGAGCGAGCCGTACTCCTTGGAAACCTGCGGGTCCATGTACTTTTCGAAGTAGCTGCCCAGGCCTCCGGGGAAGTGATTCACCGTCGGATAGCCATAGGCGGCCAGATCCACAATCGTCTCCCGGTCAAGCGCCATGGAAAACGCCTTGCGGAAGTTCAGGTCACTGAACGGCTTCTTGCGCGTGTTGAGGTAGATGTGAATCGCATCGTTGGCCGGGTACCAGTAGTGGTGCGTGTCCGGATTCGGAGCCACGTAGGTCTTTTCAATGTCCGCAATGAAGTTCGAGCCCCAGTCGATCTCATCATTCATCAGCGCCGGCTGAATCTGAGAGTTGTCGTTGAAGGCGCGGTACGTCACACAGTCCAGGTAGGGGCGCCCTTCCAGGTAGTAATTGGGATTCCGGCAGATCTGCATCTGCTGGGGCTTGACGTACTCAACCTGGGTAATGGGGCCACTGCCCACAGGATTCGGGTTCTCAAACGTTGTTGGGTCCTCCACCGCCCCCCAGATGTGTTCCGGAACCACCTGATAATTGGGAATGGACCACTCCACCGTGGTGTCCACATCCTTCAGCACCACCTGAAAGGTCTGGTCATCCACAGCCACCACGTCCGTGACCTTTCCGGAGGCAAAGAGCCCCGCCGCATCAAACGCCGGGTACTTCTGGGCCAGCTTCATGCTGAACGCCACATCCTGGGCCGTCAGTGCCTGTCCATCGGACCACTTGAGCCCGGAACGGAGGGTGTAGTTGATCGCCTTGAGGTCTTCCGAGTAGCTGAAGGATTCCACCAGCCGGTAGTCCACGGTGCCGGCCATGGTGTTGTACACCAGCAGGGGCTCAAACATGAGGCCCTTGATGTTGTCGCCGTTGGTGAAGGGGTTGAAGTTTTCCGTGAAGGCAGGGGTGATGATCGGGACCGTCAGCGTTCCGCCCTGTTGGGGAGCCGCGTGAACAGAGGCAGCCAACCCGAGCCCGACAAGCAGGTGGGTCGATGCCATGGACCAGAAGCGAAGAGTGGATCTCATGTGATTTCTCCTTGTTGAATTAAGGCCTTGAGGAAGCCTGAAGCAAAGCATCTTTCCCTGTCTGCCGTCGACGCTCGTGCATGAGGCGGCAGAAGGCTTTGGCGCTCTCCTTGAGGGTACGTTCCTGAGTCTCATAGTTGACGTGGACGAGGCCGAAGCGCTTCTCGTACCCTTCCGCCCACTCGAAGTTGTCCATCAGGCTCCAGGCGAAGTACCCGGTGATGTTCACCCCCTGCTCAATGGCCTGGTGCACGGCGTTGAGGTGAGCATCGAAATAGCGACAGCGTTGATCGTCATCGACCTCTCCCTTCTGAACCTGGTCGGCGCCGGCGGCTCCGTTTTCCGTGATCATCAAGGGGGGAAGCTGATACTGACGGTGCAAGTCAACCAGCAACTCGGTGAGCCCTTCGGGGTAGATTTCCCAACCGATGTCGGTGTGCTCCGCCTCCGGGTTGGGTTCAATCTGTAGGAAGTGCTCCTTGTCGTAACGGCTGATGTTGCGGGTGTAGTAGTTGATCCCGATGAAGTCCATGGGTGCCGAAATCGTGGCCAGATCGCCCTCCAGTACCAGCGGCTCTTCCTGCGGGTTGAAGCGGTTGTAGATGTGCGGATACTCCCCCCGGAGCAGGGGCTCGAGGAACCAGTGGTTGCCTCCCGCTTCAGCCAGCTTGGCCGAAATCAGGTCGTCATAACGGTCCGTCTGCGGGGTCATCGGCCCCATGTTCAGCACAATGCCACTCTTGGCAGCCGGCGCATTGTGACGCAGCACCTCCATTCCCATCCCATGGGCCAGAAGCAGGTGGTGTGCAGCCTGACGCGCATAGCGGATGCTCTTCAGCCCCGGAGCGTGCACGCCATAGCCGTACCCCAGAAACGACGAGCACCAGGGCTCGTTCAGGGTCGCGTATGAGGTCACGCGGTCTCCCAATTCCCGAGTCATCAGGTCGGCATAGTCCCGGAACCGGTAAGCGGTTTCCCGGTTGAGCCACCCTCCTCGGTCCTCCAGGTGCTGGGGCAGGTCCCAGTGATACAGGGTGACGTACGACTGCAGCTCCAGCTCGCCCAGGCGGTCCAGCAAGCGCTTGTAAAAATCAATGCCCACCTGGTTCGGGGTGCCGTCTTCGGCCATCACCCGTGGCCAGGCGATCGAAAACCGGTACGCGTCCACCCCCAGCTCCTTGATCAGGTTCAGGTCCTGCTCCCAGCGATGGTAATGATCACACGCCGGATTCCCCGTGTCCCCGTTCTTGACCTTGCCTGGTGTGTCACAAAACGTATCCCAGATGCACGGGATTCGCCCGTCTTCTTGAGTGGCTCCTTCAATCTGAAAAGACGCCGTCGCCACCCCGTAAGTGAACTCAGGGGCCAGCAGGCTTGTGCCTTCAGGGAGCTTGAATCGGAAACTTGCCATGGTGGATCAAATCTTCGCCATTGGGTGTCAAAGGTACATTCTCAAAATTGAAAATGTAATGGATTACATAAAATGAGACTTGAACATCTCCAGGCTGTCAAGACATAATTTCAAAAAAATGAATGCAATCGTTTCCAGGAAGCATGAAACATCAGATTGACCTCGAAAAGTATCAAGAAGACGCGCTGGTCCCGACGCTACAGGATGTCGCCCGCCAGGCGCAGGTTTCTACCGCCACAGTCAGCCGTGCGCTCAGTCAGCCGGATGTGGTCAGCAAGCGCACCCTGAAGCGGGTGCAGCAGGCGGTTGAGTCAACGGGGTACGTCGTCAACGAAGCCGCCCGGAGCCTCCGCAAGAAAAAATCGGGAGCCTTGCTGGTGATGGTGCCTGCGGTGAGCAGTCCCTTCTTCTCGTTGGTGATGCGCGGGCTGGAGGCGACGGCGACTCAGGCGGGGTACAGCATCCTGGTGGCCAATACCGAGGATGATGACTTCAAGGAGCGGCAGCTGTTCAGCTACGTCCAGCAGAACCGTGCGGATGGGGTGCTGATCCGGGGAGGGCGGCCGCCGGTGCAAAAGGGAGAGGTTCAGGGGCGCATCCCTCCGATTGTGGCGGTCAACGAACGCATTGAGGGAATCGCCGTGCCCACGGTAGCCGTCAACGGGGAGGACGCGGCCAAGGAGGTGATCCGCTACCTGCTGGGGCTGGGACACCGGCGCATCGGCCACATCAGCGGCCCCGTCTCGCGCGCGTCTTCGGCCACTGATCGCTTTCGGGGCTATGAAGCCGCCCTCCGGGAGGCCGGGCTGACTTCAACGTGGAACCATGCCACCGAGTACAACATGGAGTCCGGAACCCTGGCGGCTCGGGAGTGGATCTCGCTGCCGGAGCGCCCGACCGCGGTGTTCTGTTCGTGTGACGAGGTGGCCTTCGGCTTCAACTCTGCGCTGTACCGCAGTGGCTTCCGGGTGCCCCGGGACGTGTCGGTGGTCGGCTTTGACGACATTCCCCTGGCCGAGTTCTCCATTCCCTCGCTCACGACCATCCGGCAGCCTTACCAGGAAATCGGGGTCCGTGCCGTGAAGCTGCTCCTTGAGCAGATCCAGCACCCGAATGAGCCGCTGGACAGCGTCTTCTTGAAGGGCGAGCTGATCCCCCGTGAGAGCACCCGCCGGCTGGGTGAGTGAAGCCTCGGCGCCTTAAGCCGACTCCCGCAAAATGAGTCGCCCCTCCAGCAGCGTCGATGCCCGCTCCGGTATCCGCTCTCCGGAGTCAATGATCTGAAAGAGGGTCTCGACGCTATGCTCCGCAATGGACGCATAGTTCTGGGCCACCGTGGTGAGAGCCGGCGCCGTGTACTGAGACCAGAGGTGGTCATCGTGCCCCGCCACCCGCAAGGCGCACCCGTACCCTCGTCCCACCCGGATGCCCAGCTCATAAGCGGCGGCCAGGAGGCCAATCGCAATGCGGTCGTTGCTGCACAAGATGGTCCGGGAGGGAAGGCGGTGTTCATCGATCAGGCGCTTTCCCTCGGTGTACCCCACCTGCTCAAACTCCCAGTCCTTGCCCTCCAGGGAAAGCACCTGCGGAACCTGCCCCAGCCGCTCCATCGATGCGATGTACGCTTCGCGCCGCTTGTGGGCGTTCTGGTTCACAGGGGGCATGTCAAAGTAACACGGCGGCTCCCCGGTTCGGCACAGGTAATCGACCATCAGCCCCATGCTCTGCCCGTTATCCGACCCCACAAACGCATCCCCCACCGCCACATCGCTGTCAAAGGTGACCGTCGGAATCTCCTGAGTGAACGACTCCAGCTGCCTTCGATCCGACGCGGCTCCAAGCGGAGCCAGCAAGGCGCCCACGGGCTTCAGCGAACGCAGGGACTCCAGGGCTCGGTTTTCGAGCTCGCTCTTCCCGTGGGAACAGTTCAGGATCGGCCAGTATCCAGCTTCCAGACAGCGCTGCTCCAGGTTCCGAGCCAGTTGCGCATAAAACGGATCGGTCAGGTTCGGCACCAGGATTCCAATGTTCTTGGTCAGGCGTCGATTCTGGTTGATGGCAAAAATGTTGGGGCGGTAGTCGTGCTTCTTCAGCGTCTGCTCAATCCGATCTCGGGTTGAAGGACGCACACTGGTGGGGTCGTTGAAGTACTTCGAAACCGTCGGACGAGAGATGCCGCAGGCGGTTGCAAACTCTTCCATCGTCGTGATCTTCATCCTTTCCTTTCCGGGAACTTTCCGTAAGGGCCTGAGGCCAGAAGCCCCTCGTTTGAGGACCGGGAAGCCCGGTCTGCAGCGGCTCGTGCCGGTATGGTGAGGGAGTATAACGAAAATCTTTACTCGCGAAAAGTTATTTCTTGACTCTTGTAATCCTCATTGTTCTACTCAGGATCCGGTCCCCCTTCGTTTTGTGCCGTCCTGGCAGAAGCATCGCCTGGAGCGGCCAGCGCAGGCCCCGGATTTTTGGAAACCGCAGCAACGGCAGGGAGCAGCACAGTGAAAAAAATTACAGTGGTCGGAGAGATTCTGGTGGAGATCATGGCAGACGCCCCGGGAAACGGGTTTCGTGAGCCGCTGGCCCTGACGGGTCCCTTTCCCTCCGGAGCCCCTGCCATTTACATTGACCAGGTGGCCAAGCTGGGACAGCCCTGCGCCATCATCTCATCGGTGGGCCACGATGACTTTGGGCGTGTCAACCTCGACCGCCTCACGGAAGACGGCGTGGACGTTTCGGCCATCAGCCTCAACCCGGACCGTCCCACCGGAACGGCCTTTGTCCGCTACCGAGCAGACGGATCCCGCGACTTTGTGTTCAACATCAAGCACAGCGCCTGCGGACGCCTTCAGCTCAATGAAGCCGCGCACCGGGTGCTTCAGGAGACCGACCACCTGCACATCATGGGCTCCTCCCTGTCGAGTCCGGAATTCATTGCCATCAACCTGAACGCCGCTCAGCTGGTCAAGCAGCGGGGCGGGAGCATTTCCTTTGACCCCAACCTCCGCAAGGAAATCCTGGCCCAGGAAGGAATGCGTGAGGCCATGTCGGAAGTGCTGGCCCTGACCGACCTCTTCTTACCCAGCGGTGAAGAGCTCTTCCTGCTCACGGAAGCCACCACTCCGGAGGCGGCGGTGCAGGAGTTGCTGGGTCGCGGCATCCGGGCGGTCGTCCACAAGCTGGGAGCCGAGGGCGTCCACTACTTTGATGCGCACGAACACCACGTCGTCCCGGCTTTCTCGGTCGACGAGCGCGACCCCACTGGAGCCGGAGACTGCTTTGGGGGCGCCTTCACCACCTTCTGGCTCCGGGGTGGCGACCTCCGGCAGGCCCTGACCTATGCCGCTGCTGCCGGCGCCCTTGCGGTGACCCAGCGGGGCCCCATGGAAGGAACCGCCTCCCTGGAAGCCCTGGAACACCTGATCCAAACGCAATCCCGCGCCTAACCGCCTTTCGCTGCTGACGCATGGACATCCACGAACTGATCTCAAAAAACCGACAGGGCCAACAAGCCGGCCTCCCCAGCTTCTGCACGGCCAACGAGGCCGTCCTCCGCGCCACCCTGAAGCTGGCTGTCGCCCACGACCTCCCGGTGCTCATTGAAGCCACCTGCAATCAGGTCAATCAAGACGGCGGCTACACCGGCATGAAGCCTGCCGACTTTGTCGCCTGGCTTTCGGAGCTGGCCCAGCAAACAGGCGTTGCCGCCGGGCAGCTGATGCTCGGAGGCGACCACCTCGGCCCCAACCCCTGGCGCAAGGAGCCCGTTGAAACGGCCATGGCCAAAGCAGAGGCGTTGGTCAGGGAGTATGCAGAGGCAGGCTTCCGGAAAATCCACCTGGATGCCAGCATGGCCTGCGGTGGCGAGGAGCGTCCGAGCTTTGCAGAAGTCGCTCGCCGAGCGGCACGCCTGTGCCGGGTTGCTGAAGAATCGGCTCCGGATCCGGAGGGGCTGATCTATGTCATCGGCACCGAGGTTCCGGTTCCGGGAGGCGAGACCGAGGAAATGTCCGGACTCCAGATCACGACGCCGGAGCGCTTGGCCGAAACCGTGTCCACACACCAGGAGGCCTTTGAACACGAAGGCGTGGGCGCCGCATGGGAACGCGTGGTCTCGGTGGTCACACAACCCGGAGTTGACTTCAACCACAGCGGCATCCACCGCTTTGCTCCGGAAGCCGCCACCCAGTTGGTCGCAGCGCTCGACTCGTACCGTAGCCTCACCTTTGAGGGGCACTCCACCGACTACCAGCCCACCGAAGCCCTGGCCGAGCTGGTTGCTCACCACGTGTTCTTCCTCAAGGTCGGGCCCGAGCTGACCTTCCGCTTCCGGGAGGCCATCTTTGCGCTGGCAGCCCTGGAAGACCGGCTCTGCCCTTCCACCCGCTCGGGAATTGTGGAAGTGCTGGACGCCGCCATGGACCGCCACCCGCAGGACTGGGAAGCCTACTACAGCGGCTCCCCCAGCGAGGTCGCGCTGCTCCGACACTTCAGCCTCAGCGACCGCATCCGTTACTACTGGCAAGAGGCTGAGGTCGTCCGTGCGCTGCAGAGGCTGATGGACAACCTGAGTCAAGCCCCCTTGACGATGGGGATGGTTCCCCAGTACTTTGGTTTATTCGAATTTGCCGACATTCCGTCGGACCCGGAGGAGCTGTGTGACCGGCACATCCAGCGGGTTGCGGCACGGTACTACCGCGCTTGCGGCCTGCTCCCCTGACTCCCACCCCCTTCGGATCTTCCACCTCTTGCTTGAAGGAGAACCTCATGGAGGCAGTCGTCTACAACGGTTTGGGCCAAGCGCAGCTTGGCCACCTTTCTCCCAATGAGCCCGGCGCTGGCGAAGCCCTGGTCCGCATGAAAGCCAGCGGCATCTGCCACACCGACATTGACATCCTGCACGGTCGCTACGGCACTTCCACCTTTCCGCTGGTTCCCGGACACGAATACGCGGGCCTTGTGGAAGCCGTTGGCCCAGACGTCACCGCGTTCAAGGCCGGAGACCGCGTGGTCATCGACCCCAACATCGGCTGCGGCACCTGCCCCTCGTGCCGCAAGGGCCGCGTCAACCTCTGTGACTCCCTGGGCGCCTATGGGGTCACCGTCAATGGAGGATTTGCCGAGTACAGCACCGTCGCGGTGGAAAACCTGGTGGCCATTGGCGACCTCCCCTTCGAGGTGGCCGCCTTCGCTGAGCCCGTGGGCTGTGTGCTCAACGGCGTTGATGCCATTGGCACTCACGATGTGGAAGAAGCGATTGTCTTTGGCGCGGGGCCGATCGGGATGCTGATGGCCATGAGCCTACGCTCCCGGCAGGTCGCTCAGGTGCGGGTGGTGGATATTGAGGAGAGCCGGTTGGAACTGGCGGAATCCCTGGGCTTCTCTGCGCTTGCGTCCGGCTCCGAGGAGTTGGCCAAGCTGCAGAAGGGCGTGGACCTTGCGGTGGATGCGACCGGCATTCCGGAGGTGGCCACCAATCTGCTGAACTACATCGACAACGGAGGCAAGATCCTCTTCTTTGGTGTCTGCCCTCCGGACTTCCGCATGACGATTTCTCCCTTCGAGGTCTTCCGGAGGCAGCTCAAGATTGCCGGTTCCCACTCGCTGAATCACAACATTCCGGAGGCACTGGAGGTCATTCAGTCCGTTGGGTCTGACCTCAACAAGCTGGTCTCCCACTCGGTGCCCCTGGCTGACATTCCGGACTTCCTGCTGGGCAAGGCGCCCCGGGATCGGCTCAAGGTTCAGGCCGTCCTCTAGGCGCACGCGCTCACGCGTAGTGGGAAATATCGTTGAAGAGCCCCAGACGCACCTGAAAGTGCGGTGACACTTCCAGCAGGTTCAGTGCTGCTGGATGCTGATCCAGGCGGTCTCGGAAGCGCCGGACGTCCAGTCCCAGCAAGCTGCTAATCAGCAGGCGGTTGGTGCCCTTGTGAGCCACGACCGCCACCGTCTGGCCCCGGTGCTGCTCCACAATCTGCTGCAGGGCCGGGAGCGCCCGCGCAAGCACGCTGGCTCCAGAATCGCCTCCCCCTGGAGCCGTGCCATACGGATCTTCCTGCCACTGGGCCCAGTTTTCTGCAAACTGCTCGGCCACCACCGCTTTGTCCAGCCCATCCCACTGTCCGTAGTTGATCTCGCGCAAGCCCGGATCGGTTTGTGGGGTGAGTCCATGGGGCGCTCCCACCAGCGAGGCCGTCTCAATCGTCCGGCCCATCGGACTGCAGTAAATGGCCGCCAGCGGAGCCGACGCCAGGCGTTTGCCCAGCTGCACCGCCTGCGTCCGGCCTTCGTCAGAAAGTTCCACATCGATGGAGCCTGCAAAGGGGTCTCGTCCGGAAACCACGGTGGCGCCGTGGCGAATCAGGTACACGTTCGTTTTCATGGTGTCTTGAGGAGAAGCGGTCAGGAGAGGGGGAAGCCCGGTAGCAGGACTTCCGGAGGTGTTCAGCGGGCCCCTTCAGTGGCGGCTCCCGCAGGTTCAGGAGGATCAGGACTGGATGTAGTGCTCCAAAGTCGCTGCTGTTCCGTTGGCCCAGATGCTCTTCAGCGCTTGGGCAAAGGCTGCGGTGAAGGCCGGGTGCTCCGCCAGTTCCCCAAAGAGGCTCCGCTGCTCCAGAAACGCCTGGGGGCGCTCCCGAGCCTCTAGCGCCGCCTGAGAAAGCGTGGACGCGTTCGGATCATCCAGGTTGATCGTGTTCCCGGAATCGGTTGTGCCGGCACAGTAGCGGCACCAGAGCGCGCTCACCAGCGCCAACCCGGGAACCGGCAGGCCTTGCTGCAAGCGGTCTCGTGTCGATGGCAGGATGAACTTCGGCTGGCGGTTCGAGCCATCCTGACACAGCCGCGGAATCGTGTCCTTGACTTCCGGGTTCGAGAAGCGCTTCTCGATCAACTCGTAGTAGGCCCTCAGGTCCATGTCCGGAACCGGCGGGACAATCGGGATGATCTCCTCCTGCTCCAGCTTCCGTAAAAATCCCTGAATGAGCGGGTGCCGCATGGCTTCATCGACGAGGTGAATGCCAAGCAGCGCTGCCGGATACGCCAACGCCGCGTGCCCGCCATTGAGGATGCGGATCTTCATCATCTCAAAGGCCTCCACGTGGTCCGTGAAGGTGACTCCGACGTCTTCGAGCGGAGGGCGTCCATTGGGAAAGTGATCCTGCAGCACCCACTGCCGGAAGGGCTCACAGAAGACCGGCCAGTGGTCTTGCACACCGTAGTGCTGCGTCAGCACCTGGCGCTCAAGGGAGCTGGTTGCCGGCGTGATGCGGTCGACCATTCCGTTGGGAAACGCCACCTCGGCTTCCACCCATTTGGCCAGCTCCGGATCCTGAAGCCGTGCCAGCCCCAGCACGGCGTTTCGGGTGACCTCGCCGTTACCGGGAAGGTTGTCGCACGACATCACCGTGAAGGGCGGCAGCCCCGCCTTGCGACGCAGGTGCAGGCTCCGGAGGATCGCTCCAAACACGCTCTGCGGCTGGGCCGGGTGAGCCGCGTCCGCCTTGATTTCCGGGTGGTCCGGATCGAACTGCCCCGTCGCGGGATTGATGCAGTACCCGCCTTCTGTCACGGTCAGGGAGACGATCCGCGTTTCCGGACGCGTCATTTGCTGAATCAGGGCCTGGTTCTTTGACTCCACGGGCACAAACCCGATCAGGGCGCCGTTGACGCGGGCCCGCTTTTCCCCATCCTCCACCTCGACCAGCGTGTACAGCCAGTCTTGCGGCTCCAGGGCTTCACGCATGCGCAGGTCTCCCGGACGGACCCCGGCTCCAATGAGCGCCCAGTCCAGCGCCTTGCCCTGATTGAAGAGGTCCTCGAGGTAAACGGCCTGATGCGCCCGGTGGAAGTTGCCGACTCCAATGTGAACGATGCCCGGAGCCAGCTGGTCACGCTGGTAGTTGGGGCGTTGAAGGGTGTCCGGAAGTTCGTGAAGGGTCTTCAGGGATAGGGAAATCATGCGTTGTGCTCAGTGTCGGTTCACGCCTGCAGAAGGGCCTGAAGCTGATGGGTGGTGTGCAGCAGGCTCTGGACACCTGCTTGCGAGAGTTGTTCAATCCGGAAGGCATTCATGTGCTGACCCGCGATAAAGCCATGGACCGGCATGTTGGCGTTCCGTGCCGCCTGTACGCCGGTGGGCGAGTCTTCAATGACGACACACTCCTGAGGAGCCACGCCATGCTGGGCGGCAAGGTGCAGGTGCAGGTCGGGAGCCGGCTTCGGACGAAAGGCGTCGGTGCTGAAGGCCTTGCCCGCGCACAGGTCCCACAGTCCAGCAGCCGTCAGGGTTTTTTGCAAGCGTGCCGAGGAGCTGTTGGAGGCAACAGCCCAAGGCTTTTCGAGGGATGCCAGCAGGGCGGCCATGCCGGGGACCGCTTGTACCTGCGAGGTCACAGCGGCTTCAATCGCCTGATCAATCTGCTCGGCCTGTGCATCCGGAACCTCGATCCCACCGTCTTCTGCAAGCTGCTGCAGAATCTGCTGAAGCGTCTTGCCGCAGGTCGGCACCATCCACTCTTCGAGAACCCCCTGTTGCCGAAGGGGATGGTGCCGGGGAAGGACGTCAGGCAACCAGCGCTCCAAACTGGAGAGAAGGGTTTGGTCAGCAATGATTTCACTGTCCAGCAGTACGCCGTCGCAGTCGAAAATCACCATCTTGATTTCCTGACGTCCCCAACCCGGGGACGGGCTTAACTCATCCAGTTGCCCCCGTCCACGTTGTAGGTTTGCGCCGTAATGTACCGTGCATCATCTGAGGCCAGAAAGACGGCCGGGTCCGCAATGTCTCGGGGCTCACCCATGCGTCCCAGCGGCACCGCTTCTCCCACCAGGCGCTTCTTCTCTCCCAGTGGACGGTTCTCGTACTGGGCAAACAGCGAGTCCACGTGGTCCCACATTGGGGTGTCAATGACACCGGGGGCAATGGCATTGACCCGGATCTGGTGCTTGGCCAGCTCCAGCGCCAGCGACTGCGTCACGCTGATGATCGCCGCCTTGGTGGCACAGTAGAGCACAATGTATGGCTCTCCCCGCCGTCCGGCCTGAGACGAAAAGTTGATGATGGAACCGCCCCCCCGCTTGATCATGGACGGCACGGCTGCCTGACAGGTAAAGAGCGTCCCTGCCACGTTGACGTCAAATTGGCGACGGTAACGCTCCTCGGTGACCTCTTCGAGGGCACACATGTCAAACACGCCCGCGTTGTTGACCAGCAGGTCAATGCCCCCGAAAGCCGCTTCTGTTGCGCTGACGGCGGCCTTGATGGAGTCCTGATTGGTCACATCCATCCGGACGCCCCGAGCCTGGTCGCCCAGCTCCTTTGCCAGCGCCTGAGCATCGTCCTCCAGCAGGTCGGCAATCATCACCTGAGCGCCCTCACGGACGTAGGCTTCTGCGATGCTCCGACCAATACCCCGAGCCGCTCCTGTAATCAGTGCGGCTTTTCCCTCTAAGCGTTTCATGAGATTCGATCTCCTTGTGAGTTGAATGAGTGGATCTTGTTTTCATGTGGC
>JAYOTF010000037.1:0-34110 GCA_038150265.1 Deltaproteobacteria bacterium
GCCCGGGCGCACGGGATTTCCGGTTGCGGGTCAGGCCAAGCGTGATACAGTGTTGGCGCAACTGGCATGATGAATTCTTGATGGAGCCGCCTGTGCCGAAGAAGCCTGAGACCGTTTACCTGTTTGGCACCTGTCTGGTGGACCTGACTTATCCGGAAGCGGGGATGGCCGCCATTCGGCTGCTGCAACGGGAAGGCATCCGGGTCCTCTTTCCGCAAAACCAGACCTGCTGTGGGCAACCCGCCTACAACTCCGGCTTTCCGGAGGAAGCTCGGGAAGTGGCCTGGCAGCAGGTGTTGGCCTTTCCAGACCCACATCCGATCATTGTCCCGTCCGGATCCTGCGGAGGAATGATGCGCCAGCACTACGAGTCCCTCTTTGCCAAGGACCCTCGGCTGCCTCAGGTGCAGGCCTTTGCGGCCCGGGTGTTTGAGCTGTCCGAGTTTCTGGTGAAGGTGCTGGAGGTGCAGCTTCAGGATCAGGGCCCTCCGGTCACGGTGACCTGGCACACCTCGTGTCACGCCAAGCGCGAGATGGGCCTGACGGATGAGGGCAAGCAGCTGCTCAGGCAACTGAAGAACGTCACCCTTGTGGAACTGGAGCGGGAGTTTGAGTGCTGTGGCTTCGGAGGCACCTTTGCGGTGAAGCAGCCCCAACTCTCGGCAGCGATGGTGGCCGACAAGGTGGCGGATGTGCAGCAGACCGGAGCCTCTTGCCTCCTGACGGCGGACTGTGGGTGCCTGCTGTACATTGCAGGAGCCATGGAGCAGCAGGCGCTTCCCATCTCCGGACGGCACCTCGCAGACTTCTTATGGGATCGCACGCAGTAGCTTCTTCGTCCTCACTCTCCTCGCCCTGGCTGTTCACCCCTGCCTGGGACGCCTTCTGGTTTCACGGAGGCCTCTGGCTTCCGGTCCTCGTCGTGTGGCTTCCAGACTCCCTTTGGTCTCCCCTGTACCTCTTTCTGGTTCTGACACTCTGGCTGGCCCACCGGTTTGCGAGCGCCTGGGTTTTTTGGACAACGGATGAGTTTCAGGCCGTCCGGAAGGCTCATGGACCCGTGTTGCTGCTGAAAACCCTGGGGCTGTTTGGAGGCATTGGGGCCTGGCTGCTCCTGCCCGGATTGGGGGTGTCCACGCTGGAGCGGTTGGCGGTGCTGCTGCTGATCGACTTCGGGTTGATCCTCCACCACTTTGCGGCACAGCACTTTGGGATGCTCCGCCTCTATGCGGCCGCGGAGTCCCCTCCTCCGCCTCGGAAGCAAGACTGGCACTTTTGCCTGTGGATCAGTGTGGTCGCGGTGCCGCTGGCCGAGCTGCTTCAGGGCGCCTCGCTGTTGCAGGATCCGGAATTGCCGCTGCCGGTGTTCCTGGTGCCCGAGACGCTGACTCCGCTGCTGAAGGGGCTGGGGGCCGCTGCGATCGGCGGGCTGGTGCTCCGGGCACTGAGGCAGGAGCCGCGGGGGAAATCGCCCCGGCAGGCGTACCTGCTGGGACTCGGAGTGCTGGGCGGGTGTGGCTTCCTCTTGCCGCCGGAGCAATTTCTGGCGGTCTGGACCCTCCAGCACTGGATGGTGAGCGTGGGGCTGAAGTCCGCCCTCTCGAGCACGCCGGAGGCCGGGAAGGCGCACCGCTGGCGAACGGTGCTGCTGCTGGTGCTTCTGACCGGACCGCTGGTGCCGTTTCTGGAATTTGACGGCCTCCCCGGTGCCCCACGTGCCACAGCAGACTGGGTGCCCTGGCTGGAAGCGCTGGTGCAGGAGCACACGTGGTGGATGGTGCTGGCGACCTGCGGATTTGCCAGCGGCTGGGCTCACTACCTGCATGACCGTGCGACATTTCGGTTGTCCGATCCGTTGACACGCAGCAGCGTGCAGCGCCTATTTCAAAAGGAACAGCAATGTCGGTAGAGGAAAAAGCGGTCCTGGAAGGAGTCAGTGAAGAAGAGATCCTCGGGCACTGGCCCAGTGCAGTAAACGGAACCCTGGCGCATGAGGAGTGGGGGGAGCTGAGCTACTGGATGGGCGAACAGCGGGGACGGATTGCGGTGCGCTTTCGCTTTGAGGGTCAGGAAGCCGAGGAAGGCACCCGGGTGTTCTTTGTCGATGTCGCCCGCGACGGGTGGGTGCTGCGGCACATCTCGTCGTTTCAACCCACCGAACGGGGACTGAAGCTGGTGAAGAATCAGTCCTTCCGCATTCTGGACGCCATGGAACAGAAGTACCGTTCGGCCATCGACCTGCTCATGCAGGAGCGCAAGCTCTGGGAAGCGCTCTGACGCCTACTCGCGCTTGTCGCCGATCTTCTCGTCCGGACGGGTGACCTCACTGATCCGGACGCCGTAGCGCTCATTGACCACCACCACCTCGCCTCGCGCCATCAGACGCTCCTGAACAATCACATCCATCGGCTCACCCACAATCTTGGTGAACTCAATGATGGACCCCTTCTTCAGGCTGAGGATGGACTTGAGACTCATCTCGGTTCGGCCAATCTCAACGGACATCATCATGGGCACATCCTCCAAGAACTTGATGTCGTGAAAGATGCCCTTGTTGTCATCGCCTGCCAGGGATTGCAGCAGTCCAGCCATGGTTCCTCAAGTTACAGATTCAAATAAGGAAGGGAGAGCAGCCTCCCCCTTTGGTCCTGGTGCAGCCAAGCAAAATTCATGCAGATTGCACACAGAGGCGCCATGCCTCTGGGCTCAGGACGCGTCACGGGCGCAGCGGAAGCCGATCTGGAAGGACCGGACCCACGGCGCAAAAGCGTACCGTTTTGTGGGCTGAACCCCGGTGATCGAGCTGGCGCCACCGAGTCCCCCCCAGGCACCGCCCCGGACCACACGAGCCGGGTACTCGGGCTGCACGGGCTCCGGAGGCCCGGTCGGGTTTTCCAACTCCGTCATGGCGGGGTAGTAGTCTCCTGCGTAGTAGTCGGCCACCCACTCCATGACGTTGCCGGACAGGTCGAAGAGGCCCAGAGCGTTGGCCTCCAGTTGCCCCACCGGCTGGGCTCGGAAGGGGCCTTCCGGATTCATGGTGGAGGCAAACCAGGCCTGAGCCTGCAAGATGGGCAACGGCACCACCTCCCAGTCGCCTCCGGCGCGGGCCGCATACTCCCACTCTGCCTCCGTCGGCAAGCGCCACCCCCGGAATGCACAGTAGCGCGCTGCATTTTCCCAGTCCACATACACCACAGGCGCATTCGGCAGAATGGAGTCGAATCCGCCACTTCCACGTTCGCAGCGAGGACACCGGTCAAATTCGGCGTTGGTGACTTCATGCTGCTGCAACCAGAAGGGGCTGAGCTGGACCCGGTGGTCGGGAAACTCGTCCGGGTTGCCATTGGCTCGTCCCATCAGGAAGGTGCCTCCGGGAAGAAGGACCATGCCCTCGGGCTCCGGAGCCGGTTCGGGAGCGCTCATCAGGAAGGCCGGCTCCTCGGAAGAATCTGCCGTCGTGTTGTCGCTCAAGGCAACCGGAGCCTCCAGCGTGGGCGCAACCAGGCTCGGTTCCGGAAGCGCAACCGGTGGCTGCGGCAGGGGGGCGGTCGCGGCGATCTGCGGAGGTTCAGGCGTCGTTGACGGAGAACGGGGGGGAGCCACGTCCGGAGCCGGTTCTGCAGGAGCATCCGGAGTGGGGTCTGGAGCCGAGGCCACGGTGTCTGGAAGGTCCGGAGCCGGGGCTTCGAGCAACCCCTGCCACACCACTTCTTCAGTAGAGAAATCGTAGGCCTGGAGCCTGAGCTGAATCAGGCCGTTGGTGAGTCGGTAGTCTCCGGTGACCATCCAGTCGGCATTGACCTCTCCTGCGAGGTCTTCTGCCAGGGGGCTCCGGGTGGAGCCTGGGAAGGTGGTGCCCCAGTTGGTCCGGACCTGCTCCAGCAGCTCCAGAGCAATGACCTGCTGAGGCAGCCGTTGTCGGAGCTGAGCATGGAGCTGACGCTCCAGCAGCTTGCCGGCTTCGTCTCGGCGGGCCTGGGTACGCTCCAGCAGGTTGATGACCGCCAGCTTGGGCTCCAGTCGTTCCGGAACCGAAGCCGCAGTGGCCAACTCGGAGGCCGCATCGGCCAGGGCGGCATCCAGGTCGGGGTAACTGACGTACAAGGAAAGCGCCCACCCGGTGCCGGCAAAGGCCACCAGGAGGGCTCCGATGATTCCCAGCAGGCCCCAGGAGGCCTGCTGCCACATGCGCCTCATAAGCCCTCAGGACCGGTTCCGGTTGAGGCGTCAGAGGTTCTGCACCTTGAATTGAATGGTTTGCTGGGAAGTGTTTCCGAGGTTGTCCTCAGCTTCAATCTCATAAACGTAGTCTCCTGCTTCTTTCAGCACAATGGACTGATCATAAACCGTCACCTTACCACCATTCAACCGATACTTCAGGGTTTTCAGGTTGGCGGAGTCGTCAATGCCATTGAAGAAGAGGGTCGTGGAGAGTGGATAAACCGGAACGGCCTCGCCGTTCATGGTGTCTTCTGCCACAGCAGGAATGCTGAAGACGGCCTGGATTTCCGGAGGCGTGTCATCGACCACAATGAGGGCCGGCGTGGTGACTTCCCGGTTGTTAACCTGGTCCATCGAGTAGAACTCGAAGGTGTGGCGCCCCTCTTCCTGGAGCGTGAGCGGACCGGTGTAGGTCTGTGCCTCCTTCAGGTCAATGGAGTGGAAGCTCGACTTCACACCAGAGCCCTGGTCCAAGGTGTTCAGGATCAGGCGGGTGTCGGAGCGCACCCAGATCGTGTTGGGCCCGCGACGGTAGGTGGGGCCATCCGTCTTGAGCTCCGTCACCGGCGGTTGGTCATCCACAATGAAGTTGGCGGTGACCAGGACCGAGGCGTTGTTCATCTCATCAAACGCCTGGTAGTCGAGGCGCAGCGGTCCATTTTGGATCTGAGGCAGGAACGGGGCCCGGTAGGGCATGAAGGCGCCCCGGTTGAGTCGGTACTCAATGAGCCGGACGTCGACCTGATCATCCACGGCATTGAGGCGAATCCGGGAGCGGGCCGAGATGAAGAACCGGTTGCCCTCGATGTACTGATCGCCTTCCACCTCATGCGACACCTCAGGGCCGATGGCATCAAACTGGAAGCGTCGCTCCTGCAACGGCTCAGCGTATCCAAGGAAGTCCTCTGCCTGGAAGCGCAGCACCTGCTCCTTTCCGGACAGGGCCTTCAGGTCGAGCGGCTTGCCCGTGTCCTTCTGAAAGTCCGCCTCGCCCCACTGGTAGCGGATCTCCTTGACGCCAGAGAGGGCATCGGTGCTGGTGAGCTTGAGGATGCTCCGGGGACCAATCACTGTGCCATTCCGGGCAGTAAACTCGACGTCAAGAGTGGTCGTCGGGGGAGTGCGGTCGATGGTGAAGCGCATCTCCTCGGGCTCAGAGGCATTTCCGACACGGTCCACGGCGTAGTGGCGGACCAGGTAGCGGCCTTCTTCGTTGAGGCGACTTCCCGTGGAAGCGGTGAAGGGCTGGCCGTTGATGGAGAGGAAGGCGGTTTCCACCCCGGACGCGCTCATGTCCTCGTTTCCGCCGAGGGCCGGGTCTTGAGCAATCAGCTCAAGGTCTGCTGCTTCCGCATAGAAGGTGACGCCGTTTCGGGTGACCTTCTGAGGCGCCTGGACCTGCAGTCGGGTGCGCGGCACGATGCCGTCGGCAAAGAACCGGAGCTTGGTTTCCTTGCCAGAGTAATAATGCAGCCAGCGGACGTATTGGTTGCTGCTGACCTCAAGCTTGATGCCGTCCTGCCGGTACCGCTCCAGCTCCGCATCCGGGAGCGAATCGGACCCCAGGATGGGGAACAGCTTGGCGTCGGGACCACTGGAGGTGCCGAGCCAGAAGAAGATCGGTTTTTGTTCAGGCCAGTAGATGTTCCTGTCGGCATCGACATAGACCTTTGCTTCATGTTCATTGGGGGGAGCAAGGTCCATCTCCGCCACCTCCTGTCCCTGTGCCCAGGTGCCCAGGCTGAGGAAGCAGCCAAGCAGAAGGGTCCGGGAGAGGGGGCGTCGTGCGCGGGAAAGTATTGGGGGGCGCTTTGAAGTGAGCATAAGCGGGGGTTTGTCTCATCATTGAAGAACGAAGCCTCAACCCCATGTCGAGGCCAAGCCTCACGAGTATCACATTGTCCGTGCGGTTCCCATAAAAAAATAGAAACGCCCTGTTTCGACTCCGGCTTCTGCCCGGTGAAGCTTTTGAAGGAGGCCAAGCCTCCCCCGAAAGCGTCCGGATTCACTGAGAGCGTAGGTGCCGGATCTGATCCAACTCCTCGCCCTCAATCGCATAGGCCTGCCCAAATCCACGGACGTAGCTTCCAGACTGGGGCTCCAGACGGAACAGGTGAAAGTCTGACAACCCCCGCAGCACGTCAATGAGGTCTCCGAAGGTTTCCTTCATGCGTGTCAGGATCGCTTCGGCTTCTGGCGCGTCCCGTGAGCGCAGCGTGGCCTCGCACTGATAAATGAGCCGCTTGCGGGCAAAGATCTCTTCGGCCTCCGCTTCCTCTTCAATGAACATGACCTCTGCAACCGGGTTCTGTTTGAGGCTCCGGGTGTGCCGAGCCAGGTCACTGAGGAAGAGGTAGAAGGCTCCGGATTCGTCCTGGACGTAAGGCGCGTAACTCACCTGCGGGTGCCCGGATTCGTCAACAGACGACAGCAGCAGGCTCCGGAACCGCTGCTGCAGGGCCCGGTACTCCTGGACGATCTTGGGAAGGTTGGGGGAATCGCTCATGTGGCCTACCTTTCTGATTGGAGATATGTTTATTCGAGTAAAGAAAAACCCGGAAGGAAGGGGCTCAGAATCCGCCCTTGGGCCGGGAAGCGGTTTTTCTAGAAGACGGCTCTTGCCGGAAGAGAGGTAGCGAATTCAAGTTGTTGATATTTAAGTTTATTTAATAAAAAATGATTTAATATATAATGTGATTTCAGCAAGAATTTTGAATCGTGTTATCAATGTTTTAGAGCTAACGTGCACGCCTTACAAGCAGATTTTTTATATTGAATTCCAGCAGGCAAAGGCTTTACCGTAGTGGCTTCGTTTCAAATGGATGTGGAACACAAAGGAAATGGAATTCGAACTCACACGCTGGGAAGCGGCCAAGCTTCGCCTGCAGGCAATTTTGGGTCAGGACGTTGTCCGTCACTGGCTGGACGACCTTGAGCTGCTCAAGATCACCCCCGGAGCCGTGGTGCTCGGTGGACTGAGCCACGAGGTGTACCGCTACGACCTGCGGAGCAACCACGAACCCCTCCTGGCCAGCGTGCTCAATGAGTTCTTCCCGGAACTCGGTCCCTTCCACAACAAGACCTTTGAGTACTGCCTGCGCTCGGCACGCCCCGTGACCCGGGTTCCGGAGCGGCAGTCGGCTCAGGCCGAGTTTGCCTTCCCCGACCTCGAAGAGTGGCACGCTCCAGAAGAGGCGCCGGTTCCGGAAGTGGAGCCCGAAGCCCCGGCTCGGCCAGCCTTTGCCCTGACGCTGGGCGACTTCGTGGTCTGCGAGGAAAACGAGCTGGCATTCCGCGCAGCAGAATCCATTGTGGCCTCCCCCGGAGACGCCTTCAATCCCCTCATCATTTTTGGCGCTGGTGGCACCGGCAAGACGCACCTTCTGCAAGGAATCGCCGATGGCCTGCTGGCCCGCAACCCGGAAAGCCGGGTGCTCTACCTGAGCGGAGACGAGTTCCTCAGTGACTTCGTGCAGGGCGTTCGCGAGCAACAGATGGGGGAGTTCCGCAAGCGTTACCGTGAAGTGGACGCGCTGCTGCTGGATGAGCTGCAGGTGCTCAAAGGCGCGAAGCAGGGGCAGGTGGAGCTGGAGCAGACCCTGCAGGCCCTCAAGCGTCAGGGGGCGCAGGTGATCCTGGCAGGAAACCAGGCGCCGGCAGAAATCGATGGCCTGAGCGAGTCGCTGCGGATGAAGCTGGAAGCCGGGCTGATCGTGGATCTGGGCATCCCGACCGCTGAGGCGCGGTTGCGCATTGCCACCCGCAAGGCCCTGCAGCGTGGTGTCGAGCTTCCGGGCGAAGTGGCGGAGTACCTGGCCCACAACATTTCGGACAGCCTCGGACGGCTTGATGGCGCCTTGACGCGGCTGGCCGCCCAGTCGTCGCTGCTTCGGCAACCGATCACCCTCGCCATGGCCCAGCGGGCGCTGGCCAGCTGGATCAATCCTGGCACCTCGCATGCCCTCCGTCCCAGCAAGCACACCAAGTCGGAGGAGGCGGAAACGATCCTCTACCGCGTTTGCACGATGTTCCAGGTGACCCGCGCCGATCTGCTTTCGACGCAACGGGGAGGACGCGTCCTCCGGGCCCGCCAGGCCGTGATCCTGCTGCTCAAGGAGCTGACCGCCCTCTCGCTTGCTGAAATCGGAGAGCGCATCGGCCGCAACCACTCCACGGTGCACAATGCCCTCCGCAAGGCGCAGCAGCAGGTGGAGGAAGACCAGTTCTTCCGCAAACAGGTCGAGGGCCTCCGCAAGGACCTCACCTCCGGCTCGGACGAAGAGCAGCGCCTTCCGCTGTTCAATCGCGCCTCCTTGCGCTAAGATGACGCGCTGGCCACCTTCGGCCTCCTGCTTGCTCACCCCGACCCCTCTCCTTCGCCTGTGAAGCTGCTCATCCGGACCCCCAACTGGCTCGGGGACCTGCTGATGTCTACGGCCTTCATCCGGGCCGTCCTCCAGACCTTCCCGGAGGCCACCGTGGACCTGATTGTCCGGAAGGGCTTTGAAGACCTCCCGCTTCCAAGGCGAGGACGGATTCATGCCTTTGACAAGACAGCCACCGCTGCAGGCGCCTTTGGAGCGACCCTGCAGGCCGAGCAGTACGACCGCGTCTATGTGCTTCCTCCCAGCTTTTCGGCCGCGTGGATGGCCTTTCGTGCCCGGATTCCCGAGCGCTACGGCCTCGCTGGCGAGGGACGACGCTGGCTCCTGAAGCCGGCCCTGACGCTGCCGTGGACGCCCCGGAGCCAGCACCTCATTGAGGAGTACGCCTGCCTGCTCGGACAGTCTGCAGAAGGCTGGGAGGCTGGGCTGGACCTCACGGAAGACTGGCTGGCGCAACAGGCCCTGCCCTTTGGACTCCCGGACCGCTTTGTCGCCATTGCTGCAGGAGCGATCTACGGTCCTGCGAAGGAGTGGCCAGCAGAGCACTTCCAGGCCGTGGTGCAGGCCCTGGTCGCTGCCGGGTGGCCGGTGCTGATTCTGGGAACCGACAAGGACCACGAACAGGGAGAGGCCATTCGGCAGGGGCACGAGCAGGTGATCAACGCCTGTGGGCAAACGAACCTCAAGCAGCTGGTCCGGATCCTTGCTCAGGCCGAGTTGCTGATCAGCAACGACTCCGGAGCCATGCACGTCATGGCCGCGCTCCGACGTCCCCAGATCGCCCTCTTTGGGTCCACCTCTCCCACCTGGACCCGCCCCCTCAATGCACAGGCACGATTGCTCAGCCTGAACCTCGACTGCAGCCCCTGCTTCGCCCGGACCTGTCCGCTGGGGCACACCAACTGCCTCCAGCAGCTGCTTCCGGAACGCGTTCTGGCGGTTGCTCAGGAGCTGCTCGGCCCTCCTCCGGCCTCTGACTCTGCCGGTTAGCACCGCCCCCGGTGTCTTTCTGGATTGAGCCTGACCGGATTCCCCAGTAAACTGCCCTATTTTGCTTTCACTGCTGGCGAACCACACACATGACCACCGACACATCTGACGCACAATCGGTGCGGCTGGAAAAGCTTGCCCGGATCCGTGACCTGGGCGTGGAACCGTACCCGTATGCTTTTGAAAACACCCACACGATTCCGGAGCTGCTGACGCAGGGCGAGGCGTTGCTGGAGGCGGAGACGCCGGTTCGGCTGTCAGGGCGCCTGATGGCGGTTCGGGGGAAGGGGAAGGCCATTTTCGGAAACATCCAGGCTCAGCATGAACGCCTGCAGGTGTACGTCCGGCTGGACGCGGTGGGCGAGACGGCCTTCCGGGTGTTTGAGCTGTGTGACCTGGGCGACCACGTGGGCTTCGTGGGCACCATGATGAAGACGAAGACCGGCGAGCTGACCCTCCGGGCGCAGGAAGTCACGCTGCTGTCCAAGGCGATTCGGGCCATGCCGGTGCCCAAGGTGGAGGAACGCGACGGCGTCCGGGTGGTGCACGATGAGGTCACCGACAAGGAATTCCGCTACCGTCAGCGGTACGTTGACCTCAACCTCAATCCGGAGGTGGCCCGGGTGTTCCGGCAACGGACCCGGATCTACCACACCATCCGGAACTACCTGGTCGAGGAAGGCTTCCTGGAGGTGGAAACCCCGACGCTGCAGCCCGTTTATGGAGGCGCCAACGCCACCCCCTTCACGACGCACCACAAGGCGCTGGACCAGACCTTCTACCTCCGGATTGCCAACGAGCTTTACCTCAAGCGCCTCATCGTTGGGGGCTTCGATGGGGTCTTCGAGTTCGTCAAGAACTTCCGGAACGAGGGCATCGACCGGACCCACAATCCCGAGTTTTCCGCGCTTGAGTTCTATCAGGCCAATGTGGACTACACGGAAATGATGCGGCACACCGAGGAAATCTACTCGCGGTGCGCGGTTGCCCTGCATGGACGTCCGCAGTTTGAGTACGACGGCAAGACGATTGACGTCAGCGCTCCATGGAAGCGCCTGTCGATGACCGAAGCCATTGAGACCCTCGGCGGCATCCCCATTTCAGGGATGAGCGATGCAGAGCTGCAGAACCTGCTGCAGGAGCGGGGCTGGAAGCTTGAAGGCGCCTGGAACCGGGGCCTGGCCACGCAGCGGGTGTTCGAAGAGACCTGTGAGGATCAGCTGATTCAGCCCACCTTCATTACCGATCACCCCAAGGAAACCAGCCCGCTCTGCAAGGCCCACCGCGAGAATCCGGACCTCATTGAGCGCTTTGAGGCCTTCATCAACGGCTGGGAAATTGCCAATGCCTACTCTGAGCTGAATGACCCCGTGCGGCAACGGCAGCTGATGGAAGAGCAGGTGGAGCGCGGACGGGGCGGAGAAGCGGAGACGCACCCGCTGGATGAAGACTTCATCCGCGCCATCGAATATGGCATGCCGCCCACGGGCGGAATCGGTTTTGGCCTGGACCGGATGGTCATGCTCCTGACCGGGCAGTACACCATCCGAGACGTCATTCTCTTTCCCACCATGAGACCGGAGCACGGATGACTGAAATGCCCCGAATTTCCTGGCAGGACCTGCCGCGCCCGATCATGTGCCTTGCGCCCATGGACGGGGTCACCAACACCGCTTACCGGCAGATCGTCCGGAGGTTCTCTCCGAATGTGATCCTCTTCAGCGAGTTCACCAACGTGGACGGAATCCTCCGCAGCGACCGCGTCCGGCAGCGGCTGGACTACGACCCCTGTGAGCATCCCTTCCTCATGCAGCTGTTCGGGAACAGTCCGGAGAGCTTTGCCGAAGTCTCCCGGATGGTTGAAGACCGGGGCATCTTCGGGGTGGACATCAACATGGGGTGCCCCTCCAAGAAGATCGTGCACTCCCAACACGGGAGCGCCCTGATGAAGGACCCGGGCACCGCCTGCCGCATCATTGAGTCCATCCGCAAGGCCTGCTCCCTCGAGGTCTCGGTGAAGACCCGGCTCGGATGGAGCGATGCCTCGGAACTGATTCCCTTTGCGAAAGCCCTGGAGTCGGCCGGAGCGTCCATGCTCACCATCCACGGGCGGACCTACAACCAGGCCTTCCGGGGGGAAGCCGACTGGAACCCGATCTATGATTTGAAAAATAATATACAAATTCCGTTGATCGGAAACGGGGACGTGCAGGACTATGCCGACGGGCTGCAGCGTCAGGGCAACCTGGATGGCTTCATGATCGGCCGGGCCGCGATCGGCAACCCGTGGTGCTTCCGGGAATCGGAGCAGGCCGCCGAGCCGACGCTGGACGAACGCATCACCGTCACACGCGATCACTACCACCTGCTCCGGGAGATCCGAGAGGAGCGACACGCGGTGAAGGAGATCCGCAAGTACCTGGGCGGGTACCTGAGCAACTTCCGGCAGGCCAAGGAGTGGCGGACTGCGCTGATGGCCTGCACCTCGGAAGCCTCGCTTCTCGACACCCTGAAAGCCCTGGAGCAGGGAGAGGAACCGCCTCGGGAAAGCTTCCTCAAGGCAGCGTGATGTTTCGTCGCTGCAGCCAGTGCTTTGATCGTCTGGCCCGCGAGGAGGTGGTTCATGCGCTTGAGCACTTCATGGTCCGCTTTGCCCTCCTGGCCTTTCTGCTGCACCTCCTGGCCATTGGGGTCAACCGGGGCTTTCCCGGGCTCCCGGTGCTGCCCAAGGTGGTGGGCACCAACTTCTTTGAGGCCATCCACACGCCCTTTGGCTTCATCCTGTTTTATGAGGTCTGCCTGCTGGTGCTGATGGTGCCCCGGTCCCTGACGCTGTCGATGGGCAAGCAGTACGAGATCCTCTCGCTGATCTACATCCGAGGCGTGTTCAAGGACATGAGCCGGCTGGAGCACACGAAGCTCGGGTTTTCCGACCTCGAAGCCCTGCAGCCGATCCTCTTCGACATGACGGGCGGGCTCCTGATGTTTGGGCTGGTGGCGCTGTACTACCGCCTCAGCGGCGCCCGGAACCTCCCGGAGCGGGTCTATCCTTCGCTGGCTCGCTTCATTGAGCTGAAGAAGACGCTGGCGCTGCTGCTGATTGCAACGCTGCTGCTGCTGGCCATCAGCAACCTCTGGGAAGCCTGGGTGCATCACCTGGCGATTCCGGAGAGCTCCGACGAGTATGGGCACCTGCCGCACACCGACTTCTACACCAACTTCTTTTCGATGATGGTCTTTGCCGACATCTTCTTGCTGGTGGTGTCCTTTCTGTACTCTGACGACTATGAACTGATTTTCCGGAACGCGGGCTTTGTCACCTCCACGGTGCTGATCCGCTTTTCGTTTGTGGCTGAGAAGCCGCTGGACCTTGCCTTTGCACTGGTGGCCATCGTCTTCGGCCTCTGTGTCCTGGCCATCTACCAGCACTTCCGCAAGAAGTTGCCGCTGGTGGAGGAGGCGCCTCCGAAATGAAGGCATCCGGGCTTCTCATCTTGATTCATCTGGTCAAGCTCCCTATACTTGCGCGATCAGAGCGAACCCCGCAGTGAACATCCATTAACAGGAACCCCCATGAGCGTATTGATCGACAAAGGCACCCGTTTGCTGGTCCAAGGCATTACCGGCTCCCAAGGCATGCTCCACACCCGTGGCTGCCGGGACTATGGCACAAACGTGGTGGCTGGGGTGACCCCCGGCAAGGGGGGGCAGGACTTTGAAGGCGTCCCGATCTTCAACACCGTTCAGGAAGCGGTGGACGCCACCGAGGCGAACGCGACCATGATCTTTGTTCCCCCGCCCTTTGCGGCCGATGCCATCATTGAAGCGGCAGCGGCCCGGATTCCTCTGATTGTGGCCATCACCGAAGGCATTCCGGTGGTGGACATGATCCGAGCCACCCACTTTGTGCGCCGTCAGGGCCTGCGCCTCATTGGTCCCAACTGCCCCGGAGTCATCACCCCCGGACAGTGCAAGATCGGCATCATGCCCGGCATGATCCACAATCCGGGCAGCATCGGTGTGGTGTCTCGCTCCGGAACCCTGACCTACGAAGCAGTAGGACAGCTGACCCGTGCCGGGCTGGGACAGTCCAGCTGCATTGGCATTGGTGGAGACCCGGTGAACGGCACCAACTTCATCGACTGCCTGCAGATGTTCCAGGATGATCCGGAAACGGAAGCCATTGTGATGATTGGCGAAATTGGGGGCGATGCCGAAGAGCAGGCTGCTGCGTTTGCCAAGGCCAATGTCACCAAGCCGATTGTGAGCTTCATTGCAGGCCAGACGGCACCTCCGGGACGCCGGATGGGGCACGCCGGGGCAATCATCTCCGGAGGCCACGGAACCGCTTCTGAAAAGATGAAGGCTCTGACCAACGCAGGCATCCACGTGGTCCCCACTCCGGCGGACATCGGCGACAAGATGCTGGAAGTCCTCGGACGCTAACCCCCTCCTCCTGACGACCGGGGCCCTCTGCTCCGGTCCGACTCCCTTCAGGATCCGCCATGTCTCACGTCATTGATTTCTACTTTGACATCGTCAGTCCCTACACCTACGTTGCGTCCGAAGAGATTGAGGCGCTCGCTGAGCGGTGTCAGGCCTCGGTCACCTGGAAGCCGATTTTCCTCGGCGGCCTGTTCAAGTCGCTCAACAACCCCAACGTCTTTGGGTCGGTTCCGCAAAAGGTTCCGTACCTGAAGAAGGACATGGAGCGCCTCACGCGCTTCCGGAACCTGCCGTATCGGTTTCCGGACACCTTTCCCGTGAACACGATTCTGGCACAACGGGCGCTGATGGTGCTTCCGGAAGCCCAGCGTCCTGCAGCAGCGCATCAGCTGTTCCGGGCCTTTTGGGCAGAAGGCAAAGACGTGACGGATCCGGAGGTGGTGGCTGCCGCAACGGGAGCCGACGCGGTGGCCCAGGCCGGAACGGTGGGGAAACCGGCGTTGCTGGAAATGACGCAAGAGGCCATGGACCGCGGAGCCTTTGGGCTGCCAGCCTTCTTTGTGGGAGATGAGCTGTTCTTTGGGCACGACCGCCTGGACCTGCTGGAAGCCTTCCTGCAGGGAAAGCTCTGACATGAAGCCACTCATCGGAGTCCTGCTGAGCCTCCTGCTGCTGGGCGGAGGGGTTCAGGCTCAGGAGAAGCGTGGAAACCAGAAGATCTACAAGCTGGACCAGGCGCTGCGGCTGAGCCGGTATGTCTACGAAAACCACCCCTTCACGCTCTTCTGTGGCTGCACCTTTGTGCAGGGTCGCCTCAGCAGCGACCGCTGTGGCTACGTGCCTCAGCAGCGAAACTTTCGGGCCACTCAGGTGGACTTCCGTCCCCTCATTCCTCCGGAGCGCTACGGCCCCAACTTCCCGGAGTGGGCAGGGGATCCCTCCTGCAAGGACGCTCAGGGACGTCGCTACGACGGAATCCGCTGTGCGGCCGAGCGCAACCCGGAGTTTGCCCGCATGGCGTCTGATCTCTACAACTGGTTTCCGATTGAAAGCGAGCTGGAACGCCTGCGCCTGGGGTCGCGGATCCGCGAGGTGCCCGGTGAGCCGCGCCTGTTTGGAGACTGTGATGTGGAGTTGGAATCAGGGGTGCTGGAACCGCGGACCGACGTCCGGGGAGACATTGCCCGGACCTTCCTGTACATGGACCTTTCGTATCCGATGCACGCCTTCATGACGGTTGAGCAGCGCCGCGCCATGGAGTCCTGGAACCGCGAGGATCCGGTGGACGAGTGGGAGTGTGAGCGCGCCCGGCGCATTGCCCGGACTCAGGGGAACCCGAACGTCTTTGTGGAAGACGCCTGCCATGAGGCCCGCCTGCAGGGACTGGTGGCACCGCTGCCGATCCGCTGACGCTCAGGCGAGCAGCCCCCCATCGACGACAAATTCGGCTCCGGAGGTATAAGACGAGGCCTCCGACGCCAGGTAGAGGACGATGCCGGTCATCTCCTCCGGTTGCGCAATGCGTCGGAGCGGAATCTGGGGCAGCGCCTCTTGCCGGAACTGTTCATTTTGCACCAGGGCGGAGGCAAATTTGGTGTCGGTCACTCCCGGAAGCAAGGCGTTGACCCGAATGCCATGGGGCCCCAGCTCCTTGGCCAGCCCCTGGGTCATGGAGACAATCCCCGCTTTGGTGAGCGAGTAGACGCACTGCCCCACCATGGGGCGCCGGGCGTTCACGGAGGCGACATTGATGATGGAGCCCTGCCCCTGCTTCAGCATCAGCCGAGCGCCCTGCTGGCTCATGAAGAAGTACCCCTTCAGGTTGACGTCCACCGTCTTGTCCCAGACACTTTCCGTGACCTCCAGCGCTGGACCATAAAAGGGATTGGTCGCCGCATTGTTGACCAGCACATCCAGGCGTCCGTACTGACGTTCGACCTGCTCGAAGAGGCGTGTGACCTGATCGAGGTCACCGTTGTGGCAGGCGAAGCCCTCGGCCTGGCCGCCGGACTCCCGGATGGACGCCGCAACGGCCTCAGCGCCTTCCGCCTGACGACTGGTGAGCAGCACCTGGGCGCCGGCAGTGGCCAGGGTCCGGGCGATGGCCTCACCGATGCCGCGGCTGCCTCCGGACACCACCGCCACTTTTCCTGCTAACGAAAACTCCATTTCTCCTCCTTGGTTCATCAGTCGGGTCAGGCCCGGATCACTTCAATCTGGCAGTCCTCTCCATTGAGGTCCCACTGCGTGCCTGAAACCGCGTCTTGAGCAGTCAGGGCATCGCAGAGGGTTTCGGTGCAAACGAACGCCTCATGCTGCCTGAGGGCCTGCTGAACGGCTTCTGACGCCTGGTAGCGAACAGTGATGCGGTCCATGACGTCGAGGTCCTGATCCTTGCGCATGTTCTGGACCTTGTTGACAAACTCGCGGACCAGTCCTTCCTGGAGCAGTTCCGGAGTCAGCTCGGTGTCCAGTGCCACCGTCAGCAACGAGTCGGTCTCCACGAGCAGCCCCTCTTTTTGCTGGCGCTGAATGAGGATGTCTTCCGGACCAAACGCGGTTGGTGTGCCTTCGAGGTCAACCGTGACAGCGGCTCCGTTCAGCACCTGCTGGATCTCTTCGGCAGAGAGCGCCGAGAGGGCCTGGGCCGCCGCCTTCATCTGCTTGCCGAGGCGAGGGCCGAGGGTCTTGAAGTTGGCCTTGGCGCTGAGGTGAACCAGCCCCTGTTCGTCTGGGGTGACTTCCAGCTGCTTGATGTTCAGCTCATCCGCAATCAGCTCCCCGAGGCGGCCGAGCACCTGCTGTGCCTCCGGATCGCGCGTGATGAGGGTCAGGCGGGGAAGGGGCTGGCGGACCTTGAGCTGGTGCTTGGCCCGGAGCGCTCGGCCCATGGTGACGGCCGAGAGGACAATGTCCATCTGGGCTTCCAGCTGCTCGTCCCGCAGCGCCGGGTTGGTCTCGGGGAAGAGGGTCAGGTGGACGCTTTCGGGCTCTGATTCCTGCCGCAGCGCCTGGTAGATGCCTTCGGCAATGTAGGGGATGAACGGGGCAATGACCTTGCTGAACTCCTTGAGGACCTGATAAAGGGTGGCGTACGCCTGACGCTTGTCCTCGCCCTGTCCGGCCTTCCAGAAGCGGCGGCGGCTCCGGCGGATGTACCAGTTGGTCAGGAGGTCAATGAAGCCGACAAACGGGGCGACGGACCGGTTGAGGTCGTAGGCATCCATCTGCGTGGACACTTCGGCGATGAGGCGATGCAGCCGCGAGACGATCCAGCGGTCCAGCGGGTTCTCGGTGGTGACCGCCAGGTTGGCCTCCGTCGGTTCCCAGCCGTCAATGCGGGCGTAGGTCGTCAGGAAGGCCAGGGCGTTCCAGAGGGGCAGCAGCAGCTGGCGGGTGGTCTCAATGAGCCCCTTTTCGCTGAAGCGCAGGTCCTCTCCCCGGACGGCCGGGCTGTTGAGCATGTAGAGCCGGATGGCGTCAGCGCCATACTGGTCCAGCATCTCCTTGGGATCCGGGTAGTTCTTGAGGCGCTTGCTCATCTTCTTGCCATCTTCCGCGAGGATCAGGCCGTTGACGATGCAGTTCTGAAAGGCCGGTGCATCAAAGAGCGCCGTTCCCAGCACGGCCAGGGTGTAGAACCACCCCCGGGTTTGGTCGAGCCCTTCACAGATGAAGTTTGCAGGAAAGCCGGCTTCAAAGGCCTCCTTGTTTTCAAAGGGGTAGTGCTGCTGCGCGTACGGCATGGAGCCGGACTCGAACCAGCAGTCCAGCACTTCCGGAATGCGGTGGTAGGTCTTGCCGTCTTTTTCGATGACGAGGCTGTCGACGTGGTGCTTGTGGAGGTCGGGAATGGAGGTGCCGGTGGCGGCTTCCAGCTCCTGGACGCTTCCGAAGCAGAGGATGTCGCCGTCGTCGCTCTTCCAGATCGGGAGCGGTGTGCCCCAGAAACGGTTGCGGCTGATGGCCCAGTCCCGGGCGTTTTCCAGCCACTTGCCAAAGCGTCCGTCTCGGATGTGCCCAGGCACCCAGTGGACGGTCTGGTTGTGAGCCACCATGCGGTCTCGGAAGGACTCAACCTTGACAAACCAGGTGGAAATGGCCTTGTAGATCAGGGGGGTATCGGTCCGCCAGCAGAAGGGGTAGCTGTGTTGCAGGACCTCTTGCCGGAAGAGCCGGTCACGCTCCTTGAGCTCACGCTGAATGGGGCGGTCGGCTTCCTTGATGTTCTGGCCGGCGAGGAAGCCCATGAAGTCGAGGAAGTTGCCGTTTTCATCCACGGGGTCAAACACCGGAATGCCATAGCGTTGGCAGACCCGGAGGTCGTCTTCTCCAAAAGCGGGGGCCTGGTGAACGAGGCCGGTTCCGGACTCGTCGGTGACATAAGTGTCCGTGAGCACCCGGAGGGCCTGGCTGAGGTCCACACGCTCACCGGCAAACTCGAAGAGGGGCTCATACTGCAGGCCTTCCAGTTCCTTTCCCTCCCAGGTCCGGAGCACCTCGGCGCCTTCGAAGTAGGCGTCCTTGCGGGCTTCTGCCAGCAGGTAGCGCTGCCCGTCTTCCGGGTTGCGGACCTCAACGTAGCGGAAGTCCGGGTGAGCACAGAGGGCCAGGTTCGAGGGCAGGGTCCAGGGGGTGGTGGTCCAGGCCAAAAGCCAGAGATCGGCCTCGCCCACCACCTTGAAGCGGATGGTGACGGAAGGATCCTGGACATCCTGGTAGTTGAGGTTGGCCTCAAAGTTGGAGAGGGGGGTGCCGATGCGCCACGAGTAAGGGACGACCTTGACGCCTTCGTAGATGAGGCCCTTGTCCCAGAGTTGCTTGAAGACCCACCAGACCGATTCCATGAAGTCTCGGTCCATGGTTTTGTAATCGTTGTCAAAATCGATCCATCGGGCCATGCGCTCCACCGTTTCGCGCCACTCGCTGGTGTAGCGCAAGACGATGGATCGGCACTCTTCGTTGAAGCGGGCCACTCCGAATTTTTCAATCTCCGGACGCCCGGCGAGTTCCAGCTTTTGCTCAATCTCGTACTCAACCGGGAGGCCGTGGGTGTCCCAGCCAAAGCGTCGTTCCACCCGGAAGTTCCGCATCGTCTTGTAGCGCGGAATGACGTCCTTGATGGTGCCTGCGAGGAGGTGCCCGTAGTGGGGCAATCCGGTCGCAAAGGGCGGGCCGTCATAAAAGATGAACGGGTTCTCCGGGGAGCGCTCATCAATGGACTTCTGGAAGATGTTTTCGTTGCGCCAGAAGGTCAGAAGGTCCCGCTCCAGGTCGGGAAAGTTGATTTTATTGGAAACGCTTTGCATGGTTGGCAGTATCGGGAGGTCAGCAAGAACTCAAACGATCCAACTTATCAAGCTTCCGGAAGGGGAACAAGCCGCAAGTGCGTTCAGGGAGCGGCGGAGGGGCTACAGGCTGTGGAGTTCCTGCTGGCGGCGTTGGACGAGCTGGGCGACCTTATCGAGGAGGGTATCGACCTCAATGGGCTTGCGGAGGAACTCAATGCGCTCACGCCCGAGCTGCTTGCGGACGACCTCCAGAGGAAGGTCGGAGTAGGCGGTGATGAAGACGATTTCGATTTCGGGATCCAGCGCCAGGATTTGGTTGGCGGTCTCCAGGCCGTCAATGCCAGGCGGCATGCGCATGTCAATGATGGCCAGGCTGAACCGGGTCCCGGACTGAAGGTTCTGGCGGACGATTTCCACCGCGTCGAGCCCCTGACTGGCAGTGGTGACGTTGAGGAGCAGGTCCGGAGTCTGGTCGGAAGGGGGCTCACTGAACAGGCTTTCCGCCAGGCTGGCGACTGCCTGGTGGGTGGCATTGATTTCGTGGCTCAGCACTGAGCGGTAGGATTCGAGGATGGCCCGATCGTCGTCAACAATCAGTGCATTTTCCGTCTGCATGCGTCCAGGATTAGTGGGAAGGAAACTCGACTCATCTTGAGTCCATCTCTGCATTAAAGCGAGAACTTCCAAGGGGCGCAAGCCAATCCGTGCGGCCCCGTTGGATTCCTAGAGCCACCAGTTCAGGTTTTCCAGCATCACCAACACTCCGAGCAGAATGGTGCCCCCTCCGACCAGTCCCTGCAACCCTTGCTGCAGGCGGCCAAGCCGGTTTTCCGTCAAAAGAAAAGGCACGGTCAGCGCGGCTGAAAGGGTCCCCATTCCGAGCATGGAGCCCACGCCAAAGAACAGCACATACAGGAGCCCCTCGCCAAAGGAGCTGACGGTGCTGAGGGTGAGGAGGATCAAGGCTGCCGACCCGGCCATGCCATGCACCATGCCCACGGCCAGGGTTCGCCAGAGGGGGAGGTGCTGATGCTCGTGAGAGGTGCTGTGGGCATGTGAGTGAAAGTGAGCGTGCTCCACGCCATCGTGAGCATGGACGTGGACGTGGATGCGCTGCTGAATCATCCGACGCAGGGTGTCGGCGCCCAGGACCACAAGCATGACCCCCACGACAAACTCCAGGCCATGGGCGAGCAGCTCCGGAACCACGGTGTCAATCAGGAGCACAACCAGACTGAACACGAAGAGGGTCAGGGTGTGTCCCAACCCCCACGTCAAGCCATGCCGGAGCGAGGCCCGGACGCTCTTGAGGGAAGACGTCAGGTTGACGACTGCTGCAACGTGGTCAATTTCCAGGGCATGCCGGAGTCCCAACAGGAACCCGATGCCGAGGAGGGAGAGGGAGGTCGTCATGAGGAAGGCCTTTCTGGTTAAGGAGCCTGTGAACGGGAAGCGTGCCCTAGGATCCTCTACCTCCTGAGGGAAGTCAAGCAGAGAGCCAGGGCAACCGCATGAAATAAATGGCTGGCAGAATTGGCTCAGAGGTTTGTGCGGAGTGCCGCTTGGTGGTCATCCCAGCGCAGGCTGGGATCCAGCCCTTGAGCAGATTGCCTTCGATTCATTGACGGGATTCTCGCCTTCGCGAGAATGACGGACCTTTCGACCCATTCATGACTCCAGCAGGGAATCTATCCAGCGATTCACTACTGTTTTTTCAAGATGAGGAGGTTACTTCCCCTCAGGTTACTTTCCTTCATGGGAAAGATGCGGTGCTGCCCGTGTCCGGCGGGGAAGGGAGGCCGGAGGTACTCGGCACGGTTGTTTGGGCGCGCCAACTGAAGCATGGGGCGGCATCCCCAGAAAGTTGCCTGTTTCTGGGAAGCTGGAGTACGCTGGGGGCTCACCCCTCCTCCGGAGTCGAGACGTCGGAGGAGGCTGCTGTTACTGATTCGGAAAAAGAGCCACCATGAGCCTTGAGCACGACATTGAGCACCTTCTGCTGCAGGAGCAGCACTTGCGTTTTGCCACCCTCGACTTTGACGACTGCTGGGCGCTGGGAAGCCGGATCCGGGAGGTCGCTCAGGCCCGGGGCCTTCCCATTGCCATTGGGGTGGAACTGAATGGGCAGCAGATCTTCTTCTCGGCGCTGCCGGGCACCACCGCCGACAACTCGGAGTGGATGCGGCGCAAGCTCAACGTGGTGCGGCGTTTTCAGACCAGCACCTACCTCGTGCAGCGTCAGCTGGCCCTGAAGGACACCACCCTTCCGGAACGCTCTGCTGCTGCTCATGCCGACTATGCGGCAGCAGGTGGGGGATTTCCACTGAAGCTGGAAAACGGCCTCTGTGTGGGAGGCATCGTGGTGTCCGGACTGCCCCAGCGTCAGGATCACGCGCTCGTGGTGGAGGTGCTGGCAGAGTGGTTGGGGAAGGATCCCGCCACCCTCGCTTTGCCTCCGGAGCAGCCCTAACCCTCCGAACGGTTCTCCTTCATCCCAAGCACGTCTGCCAGTGCAGCTGCCGGGTCAGCGTGTAGGTCTGCCGGGCCTCCGGATCCAGGCAGGCCAGGTGGATCCAGCCGTTGGCCAGCAGCTTCTGCAGCAACGTGTGCTGCTCCACCACCCGGTCCACCACCCGCCGAGGCGCCTCGACCACGGTGAGCAGCCGCACCGGCTCATGGTAGGCGTGGACGTCATCCACAAAGACCGACTGCCGGGCGAGCCCCTGCAGGAGGTCGCTGGCATTGCCCTGCATCAGCCCCACCCGTCCTGTGACGTTATGCGTCACCTTGCTGCCACTTCCGTAAAGTCCATTGTGGAGGGTGGAAAACAGGTACTGGGCGTTGATCCACTGTGCCACCACCATCGGAGCCGTCAAGATGCCCTCCAGCCAGGTCCCGGCCTCATCCTTCCGCCAGTCATAGGAATGCAGGAACACGCGTCCCTGAAGGTTCAGGGGCTGGCTCAAGGCACGGGGTGCCACCAGAAAGGCGGCATTGCGAGCCAATCCCCACTCCGGACAGACCTCTGACCAATCGGCGGCACGATGCTGAACCAGCTCGGAAGGACGGGTCCCCAGCTGAGCGGCGCGCCAGCGTCGATTGAGCGCTCCCGCCTGCTTCAGGTCGGCTTGCAGGTCCGCAACGGCTTCAGCCCAGGCCTCCGGAAGAGCGTGAGGAAGGAGGGTCACCACGTCGGTGGTCGTGTTGTGCTCGGCTCCCAGGAACCACGTGGTGTCTGGAATGACGAGGCCCCTTGCGGCCAGGGCCCCCCGGACGTCAGCCTGGTTCAGCAAGGCTGCCAGCACCTGCGCGTTCTCGCCTCCGGGACGTCCCCCGCAGGCTCCACAGTCCAGAGAAGACGCCTGCGCATTGTTGGTGGAGGTGCTGCGGTGTCCGCAGAACACGACCAGCGGCGCAAAGTGGTCCGTGAGCCCCATTGCGCGCAGCGCCTGCTCGGCATACTGACTCCGGACCTCCAACGTCAGCCCAGACAGGTCGGGCTCCACAGGCAGCGGAGGCTGAATGGCCCCCGTCCAGCCTTGCTTCAGGGCCTGAGCCAGGGCAGGCGCCCAGGTCTTGACGGCCATCCATCCCCCCATCCACCCCCCCAGGGCTTCTGCCAGGGCAAAGGGCGTGGTGAAGGCCTGCTTGAGGGACTGGTAGAGGTGCTTCAGGGTTTCCAGTTGGGCGTACCCCCGCTGCCTGTCTTGCTGCTGCACCTCCGGACCCTGCGGAACCAGAGGAACCTCCTGCTGCGGCTGCAGCAGCACCGGACACGATGGGGTCCGGGTCCCGTCTTTTTGAAAGGCCACGGGCACCCCAAAGAAGCCGGCAACGCCCAGGGTCTGGTAAGCCCCGCAGCTCTCAAGCGCCCGGCGGAAGGGTTCGGAGCGGACATCGATGCAGAAGGCCAATTGAGCAGCCGGAGGAGCATCCGGAGCTGGGGATGCCGCCTGCAGTTCCTGCAGAAGAGCGGCTTGGTAGGCGGCCTCGTTTTGCTGAAGGCGGTCCAGGACGGGGCGTGGATCGACGACCTGCTGACGGTCCTCGTGCCACTGCAGCAGCCTCGCGGCTTCCGGCCAGAGCAGCACCGTCAGGCTGAGGCGAAACGCCAGGAAGTCCGTCAGGCTCGCTGGGCTGCCGAAGGAGGCGGAGTCCGGAGCCCACTCCACACGGTACTTCAGGTAAGCCGCCCACCCCGGAAGGGTCGTCAGCAGCAGGGTGAAGAACCGCTCCCACTCTGCTTCCGGAAGGTCGAGCTCCTGAAGCCCCTGACGCAACGCGGCTTCCGGAGTCTCAGGCCAGGCCTGCAGGCGCTCCTCCGAGACGCGTCGGCGCAACCGCGCATCCCACGGCGCCAGGGCCCGCCAGCTTGCATAAAGCCCCTTTTCTTTTTGGGGAAGCGGAAGCAGCGCCTGCCCTTCATCAAAAAAGACCTGCAGCCACTTGATGGATTCCCGGTTGACCTGCTGCATCGGCTCCGGAAGTCCGGGACCCGAAAAGGCGGCTTCAGCCTGTGCCAGGGCCTCTTCAAAAGGCAGGGCTTCAAATCCCTGCAGCGGGTTGACCGCAATGAGGTTGGCCAGCGGCCAGCCGGGAGCGAGGCGTTTCCAGCTGCGGGAAAGGGCGGTTTCCAGAGGCGTGCCCCGGGCAGGCCCGACTGAGGGCATTTCGGCGGTAAACTGTTTCATGACAGAAGGTTCGGGTGAGTTAGGTGAAAGAGGGCGTGGTGCGTTCCAGCGAGCGGTAAGCCGTCACCGTGGGAGGAGCGGGCTGGCTGGCGTTGAGGCCCCAGAGGTAGAGCCGTTGGTACCAGCGGGGCAGCTCCTTTGTGGAGGCCAGCAGGCGGGCTCCCCACCAGGACCCCAGCAGGAGCACGAGCCCAACTCCATGAAGCGGGTGCAGGGGCTGGGGCTGCATGAGGTTGAGCGGGGCGAGGAGGCTCTCAATCGCGGCAACGCTGACCCCATACACGGCGCCGAACCCTCCGGTCAGGAGCAAGGCTCCGAAGATCCGCGTTCCGTGCAGGTCGGTGAGCAGGGTGAGGGCCACCTGCAGTCCAGCCAGTCCAGCAATGACGAGGAGGAAGAAGGTGGTGTCAGCAGCCAGCGTCTTCCCGGTCATCTGTGCAAAGCTGAAGCTGGCGAGGCCTCCTCCCAAGCCGGCCCAGAGCCAGACCCAGCGGGAGCCGGCTGCGGGCGCGGGGGCCTTCTTTTCCTGGGCCGCACTTCCGGAAGAGAGGAAGAGGTAGGCCTTGAAGAGCCCATGCCAGAAGAGATGGGCGACCGCCGCCGGAATGAGTCCCAACGCCACCTGCATGATCATGAAGCCCATCTGCCCCATCGTGGAGCACGCGAGCATGCGCTTGACGTCACTCTGCAGCAGCTTCCAGAAGGTGCCGAGCCACGCCGTGAGGAGCCCCCCCACAAAGAGCGCGAGCAGCAATGCCGACGTCTCGAGGTAAAGCGGCGCAAAGCGGGCGAAGAGGAAGCCGCCCCCGTTGATGAGCCCCGCGTGCATGAGGGCCGAAACCGGGGTCGGCGAGTTGAGCGAGCTGAGGAGCCAGCGGTGAAAGGGCCAGAGCGCGGATTGGGTCCATGCGGCCAGGGCCAGCAGCGCCAACGCAAGGGTTGACCGGCTTCCTGCTCCGGGGGTGTTCAGGATCGCCTGAATCGAGGTCTGACCCGTCACGTCCGCGAGCAACAGGAACCCGAGCCCCAGCGCCAGCGCACCAATCAGGAAGTTCTTCCCTGCCAGCACCCCGGAGGCACGCGCGGCGCGCCACTGCGGATGCGGCACCATCAGCTGCACCAGCAAGATGTTGCTCAGCACCCATGCCCCCCAAAACAGCAGGAGGTGATTGGCGGTGACCAACACCCCAAGGGTGCCCATCAGCATCAGCAGACGTCGGTAAAACGGCTTCTGGCTCCGGTCGCCCCGGAGGTACTTCCAGGCAAACCGCCCCACGATCAGGCCGATGAAGCCGACCAGTCCCCCCATGACGCCCCCGAGTCCATCCAGGTGGACCCAGCTTGCCAGTATGGCTAATTCCATTGACTCCTCTTTGCTTGCTGAATTAAAATTACTCACTTGATGGGGTTAGTTTATAAGGATTTTTAATTTTAGGGAAATTCATAGTTTTCATCTTTTATATTAAAAAATCTTATGAGTGATTGGGTCACCTACCATTGCTTCCTGGCCGTGGCCGATACCGGAAGCTTCACCCGGGCAGCCGAGCAGGTGGGGCGGACGCAGTCAGCGGTCAGTCAACAGATCTCGAAGCTGGAACAACTGCTGGGGAAGCCGTTGCTGGTGCGGGGCAAGACGCTGTCGCTGACGCCGGAGGGCGAGGTGTTTTTGGGGTACGCGCGGCAGATCTTTCTGCTGCACCGAGAGGCGATGGACCGGTTCAAGGAGCCGGATCTGGAAGGCGAGGTTCGGTTTGGGCTTCCGGAGGATTTTGCCAGTGTCTTCCTGTCGGAGGTGCTGGTGGACTTTGCCCGGAGTCACCCAAGGGTGCTGCTCAACATTGAGTGCGACCTGACGGTGAACCTCTTCCAGCGTTTTCAGAACCGGGAGTTTGATCTGGTGTTGGTGAAGATGAACCGTCCGGAGGACTTTCCGAATGGGCTGGAGGTGTGGTCGGAGCCGTTGGAGTGGGTGGGGCGTCCGGAGGTGCTGGAGTCCAATGAGTTGGTGCCATTGGTGCTGGCGCCGCAGCCGTGTGTGTACCGGGCGCGGGCGCTGAGTGCGCTGGAGTCAGCCGGAAAGAAGTGGCGGCTGGCGTTTTCGAGTCCGAGCTACGCTGGCACCTGTGCCGCGGTTCGGGCAGGAATGGGGCTGACGGTGTTGCCTCGGACGATGATTCCGGAGACGCTGGCCCCCCTCCGGGGCGCATCGCTGCCGGTGCTGCACGACACACACGTCTCGTTGCTCAAGCACCGGAACGACACGCCCGCGATCAACTCGTTTGAGGAGTTTGTGCTGAAGAAGCTGCGGGCGTCACGCTGAGGCCTCGCAGCCAGCAAGGCCCTGTTGAATCAGCGGTGCCCCACCACGGGATGGGGGGCGTAGACGTCTTCCAGTGAGGCCACCTCCTCCGGAGTCAACTCCACAGAGAGGGCCGCAACCGCGTCTTCGAGGTGGTGGGGCCGGGTGGCGCCAATGATGGGGGAGGTGACCATCGACTTGGAAAGCACCCACGCCAGGGCAATCTGGGCGCGGGGGAGGCCTCGGGAAGTCGCCAGGGCGGCCACCCGTTCAGCGACCTGCCGGTCAGAAGCCTCTGTTTTGTCATAAAGCAGCCGGCCGTAGTCGTCGGTTTCCTGACGAGACGACGACGCCTCCCAGTCTCGGGTCAGGCGACCTCGGGCCAGGGGGCTCCAGGGCAGAACCGCCACACCTTCGGCTTCGCAGAGGGGAAGCATCTCCCGCTCCTCCTCGCGGTACATCAGGTTCAGGTGATTCTGCATGGACACAAAGCGGGTCCAGCCGTTGGCGTCTGCCAGGTAGAGGGCCTTGGTAAACTGCCAGGCCCACATGGAGGAGGCGCCGATGTAGCGGGCCTTTCCCGCCTTGACCACGTCGTGCAGGGCCTCCAGCGTTTCCTCAATCGGCGTTTCCGGATCCCAGCGGTGGATCTGGTAAAGGTCCACGTAGTCGGTCCCCAGGCGTTTGAGGCTGGCGTCAATCTCCTGAAAGATCGCTTTGCGAGACAGCCCTCCGCCGTTGGGGTCCGGGCTCATCTGACCATGCACCTTGGTGGCAATCACCAGGTTCTCGCGAGCAGTCAGGCCCAGCAGGACCTTCCCGACAATTTCCTCACTGGACCCCAGCGAGTAAACGTTGGCGGTGTCAAAGAAGTTGATCCCGCACTTCAGGGCCTGCCGCAGAAGGGGACGGGCCTGGTCCTCATTGAGGGTCCAGGGGTGCGAACCCTGCTCCGGCTTGCCAAACGACATGCATCCCAGACACAGGCGGGAGACCTTGAGGCCGGTGTGGCCGAGGCGGACGTACTCCATGAATCAGGTTGAGGGAGAGGGTGAATCAGAGCGGACCCCTGCCATGAGGAGCCCCAGTTGTTGACGCGACGCATGGGCCTGAGGCACCTCGCCAATGATGGCTCCGCGGTACATCACCAGAATGCGGTCCGCAAGGGCCAGGATTTCATCCAGCTCGGTGCTGACGAGGAGGATGCCAACGCCTTCATCGCGTTTGGCGACGAGCTGTTGGTGGATGAACTCGATGGACCCCACGTCCACGCCCCGGGTGGGCTGAGCGGCAACAAGGAACTTCAGCGGACGACTGAACTCTCGGGCAATGACGAGCTTCTGCTGGTTGCCTCCAGAGAGGCTCCCACCGGGAACCTGCACCGAGGGCGTCCGGACGTCGTACTGCCGGATGAGCTGCTCGGCATGGGCCTCAATCGCGTCCTGCTGAAGGGTTCCGCCTCGGACAAACGGTGGCTTGCGGTACCCGCTGAGGGCCAGGTTTTCGGCCACGGAGTAGCTGGAAACCATGCCATAGGCGTGTCGGTCTTCCGGAACATGCCCACACTGGCCCTGCTCGCTGATCTCCCGGGGAGACGCGTGGGTCAGGTCCTGCCCGCTCAGGTGCAGGGATCCTGCTGTGGAGTCCCGCAGGCCCGTGAGGACTTCCACCAACTCGGTCTGTCCGTTTCCCTGCACCCCGGCCACCCCGACGATCTCGCCGGCCCGGACCTCAAAGCTGACGGCATTCAGGCAGCGTTCCCCGAGGTCGTTGTCGGCCTGCAGGCCCTGCACCGCCAGCACCACGTCCTGGGGCTGGGCCTCCTGCTTTTCCACCTGCAGCAGCACCTCTCGTCCAACCATCAGGTTGGCGAGGTGCCCCTCGGTGGCCCCATGCGGATCGGCGGTGCCCACAACGGTGCCACGCCGAAGAACCGCAATGCGGTCGGCAATGCGGAGGACTTCCTTGAGCTTGTGGGTGATGAAGATGATGGACTTGCCTTGCTTCCGGAGGAGGTCCATGACGGCAAACAGCCCCTCCACCTCCTGAGGGGTGAGGACGGCGGTGGGCTCATCGAGGATGAGGATATCGGCCTGACGGTAGAGGGCCTTGATGATCTCAACACGCTGCCGGATGCCCACCGGGAGGTCTTCCACGAGGGCCTGCGGGTCCACCTCCAGCTGGTACTCCCGAGACAGCGTGACGATCTGTTCTGCCACCTGCGTCCGGTGCAGCAGCCCCTGCTTCACGACCTCGCTGCCCAGCATGACGTTTTCCACAACAGACATCACGGGAACCAGCTGAAAGTGCTGGTGGACCATGCCGATGCCCAAACGGATCGCATCGCGTGGAGACCGGATCGGGGCCGCTTGCCCCCGGATCCGGATGGTGCCGGAGGTGGGCTGATAGAGGCCGTACACGATGTTCATGAGGGTGGACTTGCCCGCCCCGTTTTCTCCCAGGAGGGCCAGGATCTCACCCGGCTTCAGCTCCAGGGAGACCTCGTGATTGGCCACCACGCTCCCGAAGTGCTTGCTGATGTTCTGAATCTCCAGCACCGGCGTGGTCATTCCTTCCCACCTTCTGTTTCATAGGGTTGCCCAATGGCAGCCGGCGGGCGGACCCGTCCGACAAATCCGGTCACCGCGATGATGGTAATGACGTACGGGAGCATGGAGATGAACTGCCGGGGGACGTTGGTGACACCGGCAAGGAGCAGCTCGTTTTGCAGCGCCTGCGTGTACCCGAAGAGGGTGGCTGCGCCAAGGGCGCCAAACGGTGTCCAGTTGCCGAAGATCATGGCCGCAAGGGAGATGAAGCCCCGCCCAGCGGTCATGCCCTCCTGAAATTGCCCAACGGCTTCAAGGACGAGGTAGGCCCCTGCGAGCCCGGCGAGAGCGCCGCCGAGGGTGGTGTTGACGTAACGGAGGCGGTTGACGTTGATGCCTTCGGTGTCAGCAGCCCGGGGGTGCTCGCCAACGGCCCGGGTGCGCAGGCCCCAGCGCGTGTGGAACAGCGCCACGTGGACGACTCCCACCAGCAGCAGCGCCAGGTAGGTCAGTAACGGTTTGTCAAACAGCACCGGCCCAATCACCGGAAGGTCGGCCAGTCCCGGAATCGGGAGCGGGGCAAATTTCCCCTCGGCAATGGCATCCCGGTCATAGAGGTAGGCGGAGAGCCCGGCAGCAAGGATGATGATGACGGTTCCGGAGATGATCTGATCCATCCGGAAGCGAATGGACAGCAGCGCGTGGAGGTAGCCCATGAGGCCTCCGACGCCCATGGCAACCAGCACACTGAAGAACAGGCTGGCAAACAGGGGCCAGTCGTTGGTGCTGGTCTTGGCCACAAAGCCGGCAAAGGCGCCCGCGAGCATCATGCCTTCAATGCCAATGTTGATGATGCCGGACCGTTCGCAGAGGATGCCGCTCAGGGCGCCCAGCAGCAGCGGAATGGCGGCCCGGAGCGTAAAGTTGAGCGCGCTGATGCCAAAGAGGATCCGGAGCCACGGATTTTCTCCAAGTGGGGTCAGCTCCACCAAAATGGCCATCACCAGCATGAGGAGCACGAGGACGATTGCGGCGCCAGCAGTGCGCTTCCACCAGGATGGTCGCATCAGGAGCCTCCCCAGCGGGTGTTGAGGGAGGTGGTGCGGGGCTCCTCTTCGGAGCGCTTGAGTCGCAGCAGGGTGCGCATGATCAGCGGAGCAGCCACAAAGGCCAGGACAAGGGCCTGAATGACCTGAATGATGTCGGCCGAGACCCCGGAGTTGAACTGCATCTTGGCGGCTCCGGCGTCCAGGGCGCCAAAGAGGAAGGACGCGAGGACGACTCCAAGGGGGTGCGTCTGGCCGAGCAGCGCGACGGTGATGCCGTCAAACCCGACCTGCCCGCCGAATTCGGGGGCAAACTTGTGATTGAGCCCAAGGGTTTCAATGGCGCCGGCGAGTCCGGCGAGTCCTCCGGCCAGGGCCATGGTGAGGACGATGGTGCGTTCCACGCGGATGCCTGCATAGCGGGCAGCCTTGGGGTTCTGGCCCGCGGTTCGGATCTCAAAGCCCAGGGGGGTCTTTTGCAGAATCCACCAGATCACGGCCACCACGATCAGCGCCAGGAAGACGCCATAGTGAACACGGTACGGGGGGCCAAACAGCCACGGAAGCTGAGCAGAGGGCAGGACGTCTGGAGTCTCGGAGATGGCCCGAGCGGTGGGGTCCCAGAGCGGCCCCGGCGTTTGCCCCTGTGAGCCACCGGCATAGACGGTCCACCCCGCAAAGAGCGAGGCGATGTAGTTGAGCATGATGGTGACAATGACCTCATGGGCGCCGGTGGTGACCTTGAGGAGGCCCGGAAGGGCGCCCCAGAGGAGGCCACCGAGCATGCCGGCGAGCAGCGCCAGCGGCAGGTGCACCGCCAGGGGCAGGCCCTCGAAGTGAATGCCGACGGCGACCGAGAAGACCGACCCCATGACAAACTGCCCTGCGGCCCCAATGTTGAAGAGCCCCGCCTTGAAGGCCACGGCGACCGAGAGCCCGGTGAGGATGAAGGGGATCATTTTGCGGACGGTGGTGCTCCAGGCACGTCCGGAGCCGAACGCGCCCTGGAACAGCCCCTGGTAGGCCAGCCACGGGTCATCGCCCGCCAGCCACATCACCACGGCTCCTGCCAGCAGGGCCATGAGCAGCGCCAGGGCGGGGAGGAGCAGGGCTCGGAAGAAGGACAAGAGGGGCGTGGCGGTCATGAGTGAACCAGAGGCGGAGCCGGTGCAGCAGCGACTCCGCCAGGAGTCCGGAGGAGAACGGCGATCAGTTGCCGTATCCCGTTTGGATGGCTCCGCTGTCCAGCCCCGCTTTTGTGTCCTGAAGCAGGGTCTTGACCCGAGCCGGAACCACGGAGTCGAAGTCATGGAACGGAGCGAGTCCGGCAGCACCGTAGACGTTTCCGCCCTTGAAGGTCCCGGCCTGAGCCTGGGCCACAAGGTCTGCGACCGCCGGGGTGATGAGCTTCATGGCGCTCGAGATCAGGCAGGGGCGGGCCGCTGGAACGGTGTTCCACTGGTCGGTGTCCACGCCAATGCAGTACACGCCTTCGTGCGTGGCGATCTCCTGCAGCGCCCCGTTTCCGGTCAGGCCTCCGGCGCCAAAGATCACATCGGCTCCCTGGTCAATGGCCTGCTTCGAGGTGGCTGCGCCCCATTCCGGATCCACAAACGCCTGGCTGATCTCGCCCGGGTGGTAGGTGGAGATGATGTTGATGTTGGGGTTGACGGACTTGGCGCCTGCGATGTAGCCCTCGTTGAAGGCAACCACCGGCGGAACAAGGTCGGTGCCCAGGACGGCGCCAATGGTGTTGGACTTCGTCATGCTGGCGGCGAGGACCCCAGCCAGGTAGCCCGACTGGTCTTCATGGAAGATGAGCCCGGCCAGGTTCGGAAGGGCTTCTCCCTGATACTGATCAACGCCCACAAACAGCGTGTCCGGATTTTCCCGGGCCGCTTGCGTGGTGGCATCACTGAGGGCAAACCCGACGGTGATGATGATGTCGTATTCGGCTTCAATGAACTGCGCCAGGTTGTCGGCATAGTCCTTCGCATCCTGGGTCTCGATGTACTTGACATCGCGCTCTCCCAGGCCCAGGTCCTGCTGAGCCTTGAGGACGCCTTCCCAGGCCGACTGGTTGAAGCTGCGGTCGTTGATGCGTCCGACGTCGGTGACGAGCCCCACCTTGATGGTCGCGGCAGAGGCGGTGGAGGCGAGCAGCAGGCTGAGGCTGACGAGGCTCAGGAGCAGGAATCGAAGAGGGGCTGAGTGGCGCATGCAGGGCTTCTGGAATGAGGTTGACCGGACGGGAGGAGCGCCGTCGGCCCTGCTGCTTTCAGCAGGACAGGAGCGGGCTCCGGGGTCCAAAAGAAAGGAAATCGTTATGCGGGAAAGCGGGGGAGAGGTCAAGTCTTTCGACACCGCCCCGCCTCCGAGAAGCGGTGGGCTAGGCCTCCCACCCGTCCCGATACGCCACCTGATCTGGCGTCAGGGTGTCAATCCGGATCCGGGATCCGGCCAGCTTGAGTTCGGCCACACGCTGGTCAATCGCTTCCGGCACCAGGTGAGCGTCCGGAGGCAGCGACGCCCCGTGTTCTGCCAGGTGCCGGACGCTGAGGGCCTGAAGGGCAAAGCTGGTGTCCATGATTTCGGCCGGGTGGCCATCGGCACAGGAAATGTTGACGATGTTCCCGCCTCCGAGGAGGTGCAGCCAGCGTCCGTCCGGCATCCGGAAGCCCTCGACGTGTGTCCGCAGGGGACGGCACTCGACCGCCTCACTCCGGAGGTGCGTGACATCAATTTCGTCCCAAAAGTGCCCGGCGTTGGCCAGGAGGGTGTTGTCCCTGAGGGCAGCCAGGTGTTCCGGACGGAGCGTGTGACGGATTCCGGTGACGGTGAGGACCAGGTCGGCTTGGGGGCAGGCTTCCAGCAGGGGCATGACCTGGCAGCCGTTCATCAGGGCATCGGCGGCCTTGACCGGGTCGACCTCGCAGACGATGACCCGTGCTCCCAGTCCCTGGGCCCGGGTGGCCACGCCCTTTCCGCACCATCCGTAACCGATGACGACCACCGTCTTGCCGGCAACCACAAGGTTGGTGGCGCGCATGACGCCGTCCCAAACGGACTGACCGGTGCCGTGGACGTTGTCAAAGAGGTACTTGCAGCGGGCCTCATTGATGAGCAGCACCGGAAAGGCCAACTGCCCCGCCCGGGCGCGGGCCCGCGCGCGCATGACCCCGGACGTGGTTTCCTCGCAGGCGCCGATCACGTCCGGCAGCAACTCGGGACGCTCGTGCAGCAGCTCCACCAGGTCGCCTCCGTCGTCAATGACCAGGTGGGGCGACAGGTCGAGGGCCAGGCCCATGTAGCGGCGCATCTCCTCGGGAGTCGCGCCATGACGAGCATAGAGGTGCAGGCCTTCTTCGGCCAGTGCCGCCACCACGTCATCCTTGGTCGATTCCGGGTTGCTTCCGGTGACGGCCACTTCGGCGCCTCCGGCCCGAAGCACCAACGCCAGGTATGCGGTTTTGGCTTCCAGGTGCACACTGACGACGACCCGCTTTCCGGCCAGGGGCTGCTGCGCCCGGAACTCCTCCTCCAGCTGTCGCAGGATGGGCATGTTCCGCCGGACCCAGTCGATGCGTTGCGTTCCCTCGGCTGCCCATTCGGGGTGGGCCACCACATTTGGCTGCATGCTGCTTTCTCCCCACTGAAAAGGTTCCAGGCCCGTTGAATCCTGTAGGCCTGTGGTTTCACTTCAAACCGGCACCTTTACACAGAATGAGGTGAATGTCAGGACTTTGTCTGAGGGGGCTGGAGCCGTCGCCTGAAGGGAAGCAACGGGTTCACCTTGAAGAAACAGTTGAGAATCGGTGGATCGGTTCCCTCGCTGGAGTCATGAAGGGGGCGAAAGGTCCGTTGCCCTGTCTGAGGGGGCAGGCGAGACTCCCGTCAAGGAGTCGAAGGCCATTGTTCAAGGATGTTCAAGGACTGGATCCCAGCCTGCGCTGGGATGACCACCAAGCGAGAGTCCCTACGAACCGCTCAGCCCATTCTGCCAGCCCGTTGTTTCAGGCGATGGCCCTGTCTGAGGGGGCAGGCTGGGTTGCTTCGGGGGGCTCAGGCTCGGGAGTGGTTCCAGGAAGCGTTGTAACTGTTCAGCAGGGGGCTCAGGCGGCGAGCTCAAGGGGGAGCTCTTTTCCGAGGAAGAGGGTTTCGAAGGCCTGGAGGATGGAGTGATTCTGTT
>JAYOTF010000038.1:0-32741 GCA_038150265.1 Deltaproteobacteria bacterium
ACTATAGGTTGATCGATTTTGAGTTAAGTGTCGCCTTGGGCTCCGCTTGACCGGCTTCATAGCCGCCGCGCTATGCGCTCTGGCTAGCAACTCGTTCGAGCAGCCACCGCACCCGCTGCACTATATGATCACCTCCGGTGCTCAAGCTATGCTGCGGTTGCTGCTCAACTCTGCCCCGTTGGGAGGGATACTCATTTTTTTAAAATAAAAAAGGAATGACGCATGTTTAGAGCCGTACACCGAAGTTTAATTTTCATCATATTGTTAGTTTTAGCCGCGCTCACTATCGGTTGCTCCGCCACATCACCTGTACCAGGAGCTTTGTATACAAATGTGGTTTCGCCATCTGGGGACAAGGTTGCCACAGATGCATCAAGCTCAGAAAAATTCGGTGAAGCTTCATGCATGTCTGTTTTGGCGCTCGTAGCTTGGGGAGAGTGCAGCATCAACGCCGCAATGAAAAACGGTGGAATAAACAAAGTACATCATGTCGATCAAAGGTCGTTCAACGTCTATTTTTTCTACAATCGCTATACGACGATGGTTTACGGTGAATAAAGGCTTACACCGAATATCAAATCCCAACAAACGACTGCGGTGGTGGCCGGTGGCCCCCTTCTAGCCTAATGACTGAGCCAGCTAGCAAGAACCGATTGTCGATGAATTACCAAACGGCTCGAAAATGAACTCTTTCTTGACAAAATCTCCTTCTGGAGAACCGATGCCCGATCACAATGCCCTGCTGAAACGGTCAGTCCATTTGGTGAGGGAGTTCGGCACCGTGAACATGAACTCAATCCATGGTCCTTCCCACTGGAGGAATGTGGAGGCCACAGGGGTCTACCTTGCCAAACTGGAAGATCAAGATCCGCTCATCCCCAGGTTGTTCGCACTGTTCCATGACTTCCTGAGGGTCAATGATGGATTCGACCCGGAGCACGGCCCCCGTGCCGCTGAGTTCCTCCGATCCCATCAATCGAAATTTCCGGAACTGAGCAATCAGGACCTGGAGGTGCTGGCCTATGCCTGTGAAGGGCACACGTGGGGGCAGCTGACCGATGACCCCCTGGTGGGGATTTGCTGGGATGCGGACAGGTTGGATCTCGGCAGAGTGGGCATTGTCCCCGATCCACGGTTCTTCAGCACGTCATCCGGACACCGACTTGCCAGCAACATCTTTGAGTTCGGAGATTATGATGAGTTGGAGAAGGTGCAACGGGTTCATAAGGGGGTGGTTGATGAGCTCAGGCTGTCTTGGTGAAGATGCCCCCCTTTCCTGCCAAAATCAGGAACTGAAAGCCCCCCTTCTTGACACCTCCGAAATTTGGCGCTTCTGGTTGGAGTCGATTGAGCCCCGGCAGGGGTTGCTCAAGGACGTGAAGGGGGAGCCGAGTTCCTCACCCTAATCACTTCTCTGACCGGGTCCGAGGTACTTGCGCCAGGGAGGCGGAATCACGAGCGGGAGGGGGTAGTTCAGCCCCCGGGCGTGTCGCTGGGCCGAGGTCCAGCCGAGGCAGGTGTGGCATTCAGGACCCTCCAGCCCTGCCAACTCCGGAAGCCAGTGCTGGACGTATGCCCCTTGAGGATCGTAGCGCTGCGCCTGCAGCACCACGTTGAAGGTCCGGTTGTCTCGCGGATCGTTGCCCACGCCAGCGACATAGGCCCAATTGCCCCAGTTGCTGCACACGTCATAGTCGAGGAGCCACGACTCGAACCACGCCGCGCCCGCCCGCCAGTCCTGCTGGAGGTCCTTCACCAGGAAGCTGGCCACGTTCTGCCGGCCCCGGTTGGACATGAAACCCGTCTGCTGCAACTCCCGGAGGTTCGCGTCCACAAACGGGACTCCCGTCTGGCCTGCCGCCCAGGCCGCAAAACGCCCATCAACCGTGTCAGGAGCCGGAAGGTCCCGCAAACCGGCGCGCCGGAATAACCGGACTCCGTAACGGCGTCCGATCCAGCGAAAGAATTCACGCCACAGCAGCTCAAACTTGAGCCAGTAGGTGGAGTCATTGGCCAGCACCTCGGCCTCGTAGCGCTCCACCTCGGCAAACACCCAGCGGGGGGAGAGGCACCCGAAGGCGAGCCACGGCGAGAGCTTGCTGGAGTAGTTGGCCCCCAGGAGTCCGTTTCGGGTCACCTTGTACTGCTGCAGGGCATGCGTCTCCCAAAAGTAGGCCTGCACCCGTTGGCGTCCGGCGGGCGCTCCTCCAGAGAAGGCCAAAACCGCTCGGGCATCAGGCTCTCTCTCTGCGTCCGGAAAGGAGCCTGAGGCGGGGAGCGGAAGGGCGTCCGGAAGAGGCGGCAGGTGGGCCGGCACCGGGAGGGGCTTGCGGATGCGTCCTGCGCGCTCCACCTGCTTCCGAAACTGAGAGAAGATGTCCGGAAGCGTCTCCAGGGTGAAGGGCAGGTCCTCTGCCTCAAACAGCTGGTTGCCTTCATGGAGGTGCAGGGTTCCCGGCGGAAGCTGCTCCCGCAGGCGGGCTTCCACGGCAGCCTCTTCCGGAGCAATTTCAGCATGGGCATGCACCGCGGAGGCCCCCAGCTCCCGGACCAGTCGGGGCAGCTCCTCTTCCGGGTGGCCCCACACAACCAACAGGTCCGATCCCTGGGCCTGCAGCTCCGTCCGGAGGGCGGTCAGGCTTTCTTCCCAAAACCGGATCCGTGGTCCCTGCGTTCGGGGGAAGCCCCAGCGGGTGGGGGCAAACGCCCGTGGGTCAACGCAGTACACAGGCAGAAGCGAAGTGGCTTGAGCGCAGGCGGCAGTCAGGGCCAGGTGGTCGTCCAGGCGCAGGTCCTGGCGAAACCAAACCAGCGTTGGAGCAGAAGTCGGCATGAGGAGGCTCGGAAAGGGGGAAACCGTTTGTTCCACCTTAACGGTTCAAGCAGCCTGATGCACGAAATACTTGGGGAAGACGGGCACGAACGGAGGAGCAGAGCGGCCTGCTCTCCATCACGTCTATTGACATCCAGGCGGTTTTCCGGCATTTTTGCACCCTCATGTCCGAGTACTGAACAAGTTAGGAAACTGATGTCCCATCAGTTTTCTGAAAGAGCCTGAGCTTTTGCCCGTTGGGTCGACTTCCGGCGGAAGCTCACACCATTGAATGAATTCCCATGATGCCCTCCCCCCCGCGCTCGTTTTTGCCGAAAGGCGCCTGGTTGCCCTGGGTGGGCATCCTGCTGCTCGCCAGTACCCCACTGCTGGCGCTGGTCGGGTTTGGGGCCTGGTTCCTCTGGGAGCAGCAGTGGCACTGGTATGCCCTTTCGGCAGCGGTGGTCCCCGTGACCCTGGCATGGGGGGGCGCCGCGTGGCTCCGGAAGCGAACCCGCCTCCGAGCAGTGTCCGTCGAAGCCGACTCCAGCTGGTCCCTCAAGGGCAAGGAGGCCTGGCGGCAGGTGGAGCTGACCGCCCGAGCCGCCCGGAAGCATCCGGAGTGGCTGACGGATCCGGACGCCCTCCGCAAGGTGGCGTGGCGGGTGGTCCGGAAGGTCTCCCACGCGTTCCATGGCGCCTCGGAGCAGGCCATGCTCGAACTCTCGGCTCCCGAGTTGCTCCGGACCCTGGAGCTGGCGCTGGCGGAGCTGCGGCTGGACCTCTCCCGGCATGTGCCCGGAAGCCACCTCCTCACACTCGGTGACCTCATGCGGGCCCGAGAGTGGGCCACGGTGGGAGATCGACTCTACGACCTGTATCGCCTGCTTTCGCTGGGGCTGACGCCCCAGGCGGCGCTCCTGCGGGAGGTGCGGGACTACTTCACCCGCAAGGTGGGGCATGCGACCCGCGACGAGCTGCAGGGCTGGCTCCTGGAAACCCTCATCCGGCGCTTCGGCTTCCACGCCATTGAGCTTTACTCCGGACGCGTCGCTCTGGAGGCCGACGCCCTGGAGCAGCACGTCACGCTGCCGTCCAAAGCCCAGATGGAGCAGGCGCGGCAGCGTCAGGAACGGCTGGAAACCGAGCCTCTGCGGCTCCTCATCATTGGGCAGACGGGCTCAGGGAAGACCAGCCTCGTCAATGCCCTCTTTGGGGAACTGCGGGCGGTCGAAGGGTCGGGAAGCCTCCGCAAGTCCTCCCGCCTCACGCCCCACCTCTTTGAGCGCGAAGGTCAGGAGCGGGCGCTCCTGCTCGACTCTCAGGGGTACGGGCATCCGGAAACCCATGAAGCCGTGATGGAAGCGCTTGAGGAGGCCGTCGTGGAGTGTGACCTCCTGCTGATGACCTGTGCGGCTCACGAAGCGGGCCGAGCGCTTGATGCCCAGGCCCTGAAGCGCCTGCAGCAGCGCCTCCGGGAGCACGATCAGGACCTCCTTCCCGTTTTGGCGGTGGTGACGCACGTGGATCGCCTCCGCCCCTTGCGGGAATGGGATCCGCCTTATGACATTGCAGAGCCGGAGCGTCCCAAGGCCCAGAACATCCGGGCGGCATTGGACGCCGTTGCCGATGCCCTGACGCTGGACGTGTCCCAGACGGTTCCGGCTTGCCTGCGGACGGGACAGGTGTACAACGTCGAGGATGGGGTGCTTCCGGCGATCTGGGAGCAGCTGGATGATGCCCTGCGTCGCAAGTACGCCCGGTGCCTGGAAGACTACCGGGAGAAGCGAGACTGGAGCCTGGCCTGGGAGCAGGCGCTGGCAGCCGGACGCTTCCTCACCCGCCGGAGCCTGAAGTCACTGGGGCGGACGCTCAAGCGTGCCGAAGAGACCACGTCCAACTGGCTGCCCTGACCGTGTCCGGAGGCGCCGCCGGCCTCGCCCTTTCCTGAACCCTGACCTGACAAGGAACGCCATGAAGCTGACCGTACAAGACACTTCCATTTTTGCAACGACCGGCGGCCGGCCCTTTGATGCGTCTCTGCCGGTGCTGCTGTTTCTACACGGCGCTGGCATGGATCACACCGTCTGGGCGCTGCAAACCCGGTACTTTGCGCACCACGGCTGGTCCGTGCTGGCGCTTGATTTTCCGGGGCATGGGCATTCGGGCGGAGCCCCCCTTCCTTCGGTGGAGGCGATGGCGGAGTGGATTCCGGAAGTCCTGCAGGCCCTGGGGGTGGCGCAGGCGTCGTTGGTGGGGCACTCCATGGGGTCGCTGGTGGCGCTGGAAGCGGCGGCACGGTTTCCGGAACAGATCCGGCAGGTCGCGTTGCTGGGAACAGCGGCCCAGATGCCGGTGCATCCCGACCTGCTGGCGGCGGCGCAGGCCAATGAACCGGTCGCCTTTGAGCTGATCACCTCGTGGGCGCATGGCCCCTCCGGGCACCTGGGAGGCGTGGCAGTGCCGGGGCTGTCGTTGCTGGGAGGAGGAAAGGCGCTGCTCGGGCAGGCACCGGAAGGAGTCCTGGGGAAGGACCTCGCGGCGTGCAATGCCTATGCTTCCGGAATGGAACAGGCCGCGGCGGTGGCCTGCCCGGCACTGTGTCTGCTCGGGGCTGAAGACAAGATGACTCCCGCACGTGCCGGAAAGGCGCTGGGCGCCGCGCTGCCTCAGGGAACCGTCGAGGTGGTGAGCGGTTCTGGACACATGATGATGCTGGAGGCGCCCGATGCGACACTGGACGCCCTCAAGGCGTGGCTACGTCCGTAAGGGCTTGGCAAAGACCCGGTCCAGCCGCCGCAGCGCTTCGGCCATGCGCTCCGGAGAGACGGCAAAGCATGCCCGCAAAAAGCCCGCTCCACCCGCCCCAAAGGCTTCCCCGGGTGCCAACCCCACCTGAGCCTCATGCAGCAGGTCCTTGGCCAGCTGTACCCCGTCGGTGAGGCCTTCCACCTTGAGGAAGGCGTAAAACGCGGCTTCCGGAAGGTCCCACGACACCTGCGGCCACTGGTCGAGGTGAGCCATCAGCAGGTCCCGAGAGGCTTCATAACGCCCCACACTTTCTGCAATGAACTCCTCCCCCTGCTCCAGCGCCACCAACCCGGCCTGTTGCACAAACCCCGGAGGGCCGGCAATGTTGAACTCCATCAGCTTCTCCAGGGTTTCGGTGAGGCGCTCCGGACCGGTCAGCCAGCCGAGCCGCCAGCCGGTCATGGCCCAGGACTTGGAGAAGCTGTTGACGACGAGCAGCGAGTCTTCCGGGGTCGCCCAGTCGCAAAACGATGGGGCCGCCGGGGCGTCGTAGACAATCCGGGCATAGACTTCATCGGCGACAATCCAGATGCCACGTTCGCGGGCAAAGGCCAGAACGGCCTGCTGCTGCTCCGCCGGCATGGTCCAGCCGGTGGGGTTGTTGGGGGAGTTGAGCAGAATGACCCGAGCCGTGCGGCAGGCGTCGAGGAAGGCATCGAGGTCGAGGCGCCAGCGTCCGGATTGCCACTGGAGTGGCACCGACTGCACATCGGCGCTGAGGATCTCCTGGACGGCAGGCAGGTTTGGCCACGAAGGCGTGGTGGTGACCACCCGGTCCCCCGGAGACACCAGGGCCTGAGCGGCCACCATGAGGGCATTCATGCCGGAGCCGGTGACCACGATGTTGCGGGCGGTGTAGCGGCTGCCGTAGAGGCGGTTGAGGTAGGTGGCCAGCCCGTCTCGCAGCGTCGGAAGGCCGGCGTTGGGCTGGTAAAAGGTCTCACCCTGGTCGAGCGCCCGCTTGGCGGCTTCCCGGATGAAGGACGGGGTGGGCACGTCTGGCTCGCCAAACCAGAGGGGCAGGACGTCGGGCATTTCCATGCCGAGCCGAGACACTTCCCGGATTTTGGAAAAGGGCAGGCGCAGGACCTGCTCCCGAATGGAGGCGTGGGTGAAGGTGGACACGGAACAGGCTCTGGGAGGAGAAAGGGGTTACATGCGGAAGATGCCATACCGCGTTGGCGGCGTGGGGGCATTTTGGGTGGCCGCCAGGGCGAGGCCCAGCACCGTCCGGGTGTCAGCCGGGTCAATGACCCCATCATCCCACAACCGCGCGGTGGCATAGTAGGGGTGGCCCTGTGTTTCATACTGCTCCCGGATGGGCGCCTTGAAGGCTTCCTCGTCCTCGGCGCTCCAGTCGGTTCCGGAGGCTTCCAGGTTGTCGCGCTTCAGGGTCGCGAGGACGGAAGCGGCCTGCTCGCCACCCATCACGGAAATCCGGGCATTGGGCCACATCCAGAGGAAGCGGGGCTGGTACGCCCGGCCGCACATGCCATAGTTCCCTGCCCCGTAGGAGCCCCCAATGACAACCGTCAGCTTGGGGACCTGGGCGCAGGAAACGGCGGTGACCAGCTTGGCGCCGTCTCGAGCAATGCCGCCGTGCTCGTACTGCTTGCCCACCATGAACCCCGTGATGTTCTGGAGGAAGACGAGGGGCAGGTTGCGCTGCACACAGAGTTCCACAAAGTGGGCGCCCTTCAGGGCCGACTCCGAGAAGAGGATTCCGTTGTTGGCAATGAGCCCCACCGGTCGGCCATGAATTTCCGCAAAGGCGGTGACCAGCGTGGTGCCATAGAGGGCCTTGAACTCGTGGAAGTCGGAACGGTCCACGATCCGGGCGATGACCTCTCGGACGTCATAGGACTTGCGTGGGTCGCGGGGGAGGACGCCGTAGAGCTCTTCCGGAGCGTAACGGGGTTCGGTGCCGGAAGCGACCCGGGGCGCCTCTGCCGGTGGAGGAAAGCCCCGGAGGATCTCCCGGGCAATGGAGAGGGCATGCCGGTCGCTGTGAGCGAGGTGGTCGGCGACACCGGAGATGCGGGTGTGGACCTCGCCTCCGCCGAGCTCTTCCGGTGTGACCACTTCGCCTGTGGCCGCCTTCACCAACGGAGGCCCCCCCAGGAAGATCGTCCCCTGATTCCGGACGATGACGGTTTCGTCGCACATGGCAGGGACGTAAGCCCCGCCGGCGGTGCAGGAGCCCAAAACGACGGCAAGCTGTGGAATCCCCTGAGCCGAAAGCTGGGCCTGGTTGTAGAAGATCCGACCAAAGTGGTCGCGGTCCGGAAACACTTCGTCCTGCATGGGCAGGAAGGCTCCTCCGGAGTCGACCAGGTAGAGGCAGGGCAGGTGGTTCTCCCGGGCAATTTCCTGAGCCCGGAGGTGCTTCTTGACGGTCATCGGGTAATACGTTCCTCCCTTCACCGTGGCGTCATTGGCCACCACCATCACCTCGCGTCCCTGAACCCGCCCAATGCCAGCGAGCAAACCGGCAGCTGGGACTTCGTTCCCATACAATCCCCACGCGGCCATGGGGGCGATCTCCAGAAAGGGACTTCCGGGATCCAGCAGGAGGTTGATGCGCTCACGAGGGAGGAGCTTGCCCCGTGCGGTGTGCTTGAGGCGAGCGCGTTCGGGGCCGCCCTGGGCCACCTGCTGCAGGGTGGCACGCAGCTCCTCGGCAAGGGTCCGGTGGTGGGCCTGGTTTTCCGCAAACGGAACCCCGAGGACGTCAAGCTTGCTTTCAAAAATGGGCATGCCAACCGAATGTTTTTAAAATCAAAGTTGCAATTTGCTCAAAAAATCCCCCAATTTTGTCTCCTACTTGCAGAAAATCTTGAATCTGCTAAGCGCCTTCGGCAATGATTGCGTTTTCTCTTTGAGCAAAGCGAGCTGCCAAAAGGAATGGTCTCGTCAAGAGGCACCATTCCGTGGCGCTTCTTTTGCTTGAGTGCCGACCAGGATTTCCCTCCTGATCAGGACGTTCCAGGGGATGGGGACGTCCCCAGCGCCCCCGGACCAACCGGTCTTCCGGAGCGATTAGGGAGCAACCAGGATGCGGATTATGTCCTAAACTGAAATACGGATCAAGCGGACGCAATTAAAATGAGCACGGTGAGTTCTCTGGGGTTTTACATGCCGGCCGAATGGAGCCGACATACACGTTGTTTCATGGGCTGGCCCTGCCGGGAAAGTACATGGGGAGATGGCATGCCTGCCGCCAAGCGGGCCTATGCCCAGGTTGCAAAAGCCACCGCGGCCTTTGAGCCGGTTGTGATGGTCGCCCGTCCACAGGATGCTGACGAGGCTCGTGAGCAGTGCGGCTCAACCGTTGAGGTGCTGGCGATTCCGATTGACGATTCCTGGACCCGAGACAGTGGTCCGACCTTTGTCATTGACCGCAAGAGCAACCTCGCAGGCATTGACTGGGAGTTCAACCAGTGGGGGGCCGATTATCCGGACATTGAGGATGATGCCGACTTTGCGCGTCGGTTGCTGACGCATTATGGCATCCGGACCTTCTCGGCGCCGATGGTGCTGGAAGGCGGGTCCATCCATGTGGATGGCGAAGGCACCCTGTTGACCACCGAGCAGTGCCTGCTGCACCCCAACCGGAACCCGGATCTGGAGCAGGACGAGATTGAGCAGCTGCTCAAGGAGTTCCTCGGCATTCACCAGATCATCTGGCTGGGAGACGGGTTGCTGGATGATGAAACCGATGGGCACATCGACAACATCGCCTGCTTTGTGAAGCCTGGGGTGGTGCTGGCGCTCACCACCAGCGATCCGGAGGATGAAAACTATGAGGTGCTGCAGGACAACCTGAGCCGCCTCCGGCATGCCACCGATGTGCGGGGGCGCAAGCTGGAGGTCATTCCGGTGGAACAACCGGAGCCACGCTGGAAGGACGATGTGCGGCTGGCGATGTCGTACATCAACTTCTACCTGCCCAACGGAGGCGTGGTGCTCCCCTCGTTTGAGGATCCGGAGCGGGACGCCGCGGCGGTGGAGACGCTGCAGCAGGCCTTTCCGGACCGCAAGGTGGTGCAGGTTCCAGCGATGGACATTGTTTCCGGCGGGGGCGGCATTCACTGCATCACGCAGCAGCAGCCTGAAACCTCGACCCGGTGATCAGGTGTCCGCCCGTAGAAAGGCGGCGCCAAACCAGGCGTAGAGCTTGATGTCGAGGGCGGTTCCGGCGGCCTCTTCACGGGCAAAGAGCTCCAGCGCCTGCTCGGGCTCCACCAGCAGAACCTCCATGAACTCGGAGGGCTCGCGTTCGTGGACGGGGTTCTGGTTCTCCGGAAGCGTCTCGTCCACCAACACATGGGCGTAGGCGCATCCCTCGGAAATCAGCCCCGGAGACGAGAACCCGCGCGGGCTGACCCGCGTGACGGTTCCGACGTACCCCGTCTCTTCCTTCAACTCCCGCACCGCTGCTTCAGCAAAGCTCTCCCCGGCATCCACCAGCCCAGCTGGAAACTCCAGCACCGGCCGTCCGACGGGAGGCCGAAACTGGCGAACCAGCACCGTGCGTCCGGAAGGCTGGAGGGTGGTGACAATGATCACGGCCTCCGACCGGCTGGAGCGGTGCACGCATTCCCACTGCCGGGTTTCCCCCCGGGCGTCTTCATACGTGATCTCTGCCAGCTCCGTCCACTTCGTTTTCAGCAGCGAGCGTTCGTGGAGAACGCGACAGTTGGTCGAATCCGTCATCTTCTTTCCTGTTTCCGTTTCCGTCAGCCGACGATGTAGGTTCCGGTCCCCGTGGCAATGAGGACCCCCTGGTCATTGTGGAGCTCCATCCGGGCAACCGCCACCTTGCTGCCTGTCCGGAGGATGCTGCCGGTGGCCACAAACGAGGAGCCCAGCCCCGCCCGCAGGTAGTCCACCCGCATGTCAATGGTGCCAATCTTGGCAAAGCGTTCTGCAATCTCCTCAAAGGACTGGCCTTCCATCTGCTTCATGATGCCAACCCAGGACATCATTCCGCCAACGACATCCAGGACCGAAGCAATCACACCGCCGTGCAGGTTGCCGCGGGTGAAGTTTCCGACCAGTTCCGGACGCATTTCAAAGCGGATGCGGATGTCTTCCGAGAGGTCGAGGGACTCAACCTTGAGGCCGAGCACCTTGTTGAAGGGGATCAGCTCCTCGGTGATTTCATGAAGGAGCTGCAGCAGGCGTTGGGTGGGCATGGGCGTTTAGGCAGGCAAGCGTTTTTGAAAGCGGTAGTGTGAGACGAGCCACTCGTTTCCCCCCCGGAAGCGCCAGACCTCGGAGGTGGCCAGGAAGAACATCCGCCAGCGATTGAACCAGACTTCCGCATCGGCGCCATAGGTGCCTTCGAGAACCGGTAGCAGGGTGTCACGCTGGGCGTCCATGTTGGCCAGCCAGGCATCAGCGGTCTTGTGGTAGTGGGTTCCGGGCATGGACCACGCCTCTTCCAGAATCAGGTGCTGCTGAAAGAGGTAGGGCAGCTCGTGGGAGGGCATGATGCCGCCGGTGAAGAAGTACTTCCCCATCCAGTTGTCGTCTCCGTCCGTCTCAAACGCGTAGGCGTGGGTCCGGTGGGTGAAGATGTGAAAGAAGAACTTGCCATCGTCGTGGAGCCACTGAGCCACCCGCTTGAGTAGCTCTCCCCAGTTGCGCATGTGCTCAAACATCTCCACAGACACCACCCGGTCAAACGACTCTGGCGCCTCAAAGTCGTTCATGTCCTGGGTGAGGACGGTGACGTTGGAGAGGCCACGCTCCTGCATCCGGGCTTCAATGAACGCCCGCTGAGGAGCGGAGTTGGAGACCGCCGTGATGTGGCTGTTCGGGTAGTGCGCTGCCATCCAGAGCGTGAGGGAGCCCCAGCCGCACCCCAGCTCCAGCACCTTCTGGCCATCCTGAAGCTCAGCCCGGTCGCAGGTGATGCCCAGCATCGACGCCTCCGCTGCTTCCAGGGTGTCGAGTCCGGGGGGGAAGTGGCAGCAGCTGTACTTCAGGTGCGGCCCCAGGACCTTGACGAAGAACTCCGGAGGCAGCTCGTAGTGCTGCTCGTTGGCCTTGTCGGTGTGGAGGGCAATGGAGGCTTCTCCCATTTGGCGGGAAAACTCCCACAGTTTGCGCTTCTGGGCGGCACTGCTCGGGGAACGTTCCTCCCAGAGGCGTTGCCAGCTGAAGGCACGGATGCCTGCGCGGGTGAGGGGGTCCGGAATCTTTCCGTGCTCCACCAAGTCAATCAATTTGGCAAGAATCATAACAGTTGCGGGATAACAGGTTCACTCATTCCAGTCACACGCCTGACGCCCCGGGAGCGTTCAGCCGAACACCAATGCGGCGAGGAGCCCAATCAGGCCTCCAAAGAATCCGCCCCAGACCACCAACCAGCCGAGGTGCTCTCGGATCATCTCTTCCACAATCTCCTTCACCAGCTGCGGAGTCAGCTCATCGAGCCGTGCCGCCACAATCTGGTCCACCCGGTCCAGCAGGTGGCTGTGACTCATCTGCTGCTGCAGGGCGGCCTGAAGCTCTTCCTTCTGCGCGACCTGCACCAGGTGCTCCTTCATCTTCTCCAGAAAGGGCTCCTTCAGCGGTTCCAGCGCCTGACGGCCTCCCACCATCGCCAGCATCGGACCAAAGGAAGACCCCTCAATGACGCCCACGAGTGACTCAAAGGCCTCATCCAGATCCAGGTGCTCAACGAGTCCATCCAGCGCCGGTGGACCGGAGTCCTGAAGGAAGCGCTCCAGGTTTTCCTGAGTGAAGAACTGGCGCATCACGAGGTCGTGAATGCCGCGCTTGAAGTCTTCAAAGTGCAGCGGGATCACCCCGGTGCCATAGAGTCCGGGAATGCGCTCAAAGAGCATCGTGATCGCCAACCAGTTGGTGAGGGCGCCGGAGAGGGCAAACAGGCCGGTGTTGAGGAACCATCCGCGCCAGGGGGCTTCCAGCAGGAGTCCTGCAAGGGCAACCAGGGCGGCCAGGACGTTGGTTCCAAACCGCTTGTTCCAAATGAAGTCTGACACAGGCGTGTGTGGTCAAGAGGAGAAGCATCAGGATTCAGTCATCTCTCACAAGTACCGAATTTTCAGCAAAGGAACAAATCGAAAGCGGGCAGGCGGGGTGGGGACCGTTCAAGCGCGTGCCTGCTGCCGCTTCTGCAGCAGCGTCAGGGCCAGGGCCAGCGTGGCACAGCCTGCCACGACGCCGAGAAAGGGGTGCCACCCCCACTGGTGATAGACCAGCAGGGGCCCATAGGATCCGGAGGCTCCGCCGGCATAATAAAAGGCGAGGTAGAGGCCATTGACGACGCCCCGGTTGTCTGGCGCCTGCAGGTTCACGAGTCCGGACAGCGTGGCATGGGTCAGGAAGAATCCCCCGCTGAAGACAAACATGGCGCCATAGGCCACCGAAGGGAACGGAATCAGCAGCAGCCCCAGCCCCAGCCCAAAGCTCAGCAGCCCCCACTGCAGGTTCTCCAGCGGGCCTCCGGTCCAGCGAGACAGCCGCTCCGCGTTCACGGACACCAGCGCGCCCATCAGGTACCCCAGGTACACCAGGGCCACCAGCGATTCCGACAGTTCAGGCTGCAGGCTCTTGAGTCGAAACGGCAGGACGTTGAGGAGCCCGGAAAAGCCGACAAAGAGGAGGAAGATGGTGAGGTAGGGCTGCAGGAACGCCCGTTGCCGCAGCACGTGTCCCAGGGCGTTCCAGGGCACCTTCCGGAACTGGGTTTGCGGGTCGCGGGGGATGCGGTTCAGCAGCAGCCACCCAACCAGCAGGCCCACCCCCCAGAAGAGGAAGGCGCTCCGCCACCCCAGCCCATCGGTCAAACCACCGGTCACCGCCCGTCCAGAGAACCCTCCGACAATGGTCAGGGCAATGTAGGTGCCCATCACCTGCCGGACGCGTTCCGGAGTGGCCAGGTTGCTGGTCCACGTCATCAGAGCCGTGATCGCTGCAGGCAGCAGGAGGCCCTGGAGCAGGCGCCCCACCAGCAGCCAGGTGAAGGTGGGGCCCCACCAGAACAGCAGCTCCGTGGCCGCCATCAGCGGCAGCACCCCATTGAGCACCCTCCGGGCAGACCAGCGCTCCACAACGTGTCCGTACAGCAGAGGCGCCACCGCCATGGGAAAGAGGGCCAGGGCCATCAGGAGCCCTGCGTGGCTGCTGGACACCTGATACTCGCGGGCCAGAAGCGGAAGGAGCGGCTGCGGCGTGTAGAGGACGGCAAAGACCATCACGGTGTTGGTCATCAAAATGCCGAAATCCCTGCGGGAAAACGAAGGCGTGGGAGGGGACGTCATGAACAAACCGGGTGGAATCAGGAGCCGGGAGCATCTGCTGGAATTGCACCACCTTACTCCCTCTTCTGGAGAAACGCCACGGAAGTGTTGAACGGAATTGACCCTTCGAGAGGGATTGACTACGCTAGCGCCTATCTTCTGATTCCAGGGGAGCGACTTCTCACGCCCAGCGCCCGCCCACTTTCTTTAAGTTCATGGCCCAAACAAAAAATACCTCTCGCGTCTCCAAACGCGACCGCATCCTTCTGGTGGATTCAGAAGGCACGGTCATCACCACCTCCGACCTTCCGGAGCAGGTCCCGGTGCTTCCGGTCTATCAGCGTCCGGTCTTTCCGGGAATCCTGACGACGATCGGAGCCGATCCGGAGACGAGCCGCTGGCTTCGCGATTCGTACCATGAGGAGAAGATGGTGGGCCTGATCATGGTCCGCCGGAACATGGAAGACACGGACCTGGAGCAGCGTCGCCCGCAGTCGGCCTCGCAGCTGCACCGCGTGGGCACGCTGGGGTACATCCTGCACTGGGTGGAGCTTCCGGATGAAAGCTGCCAGTTCATGATCAGCACCCTCCAGCGCTTTCGTGTCGGACGCTTCAGCCGAGAGCAGGGGCACTTCCTCGCCCGGGCTTCCTACCTGGAGGAGAGCAAGCCTCCGATGACCGAGGAGCTGAAGGCGGCAGCGGCAGCGATCATGTCCACCCTCAAGGACATCATCCCCTACAATCCGACCTTTTCGCAGGAGATGTACATGCTCCTCAACCAGGTGGACATCAATGAGCCGGCGATGCTCACCGACCTGGCCGCGTCGATGACGAATGCCAAGAGCGGGGACCTGCAGAAGATCCTGGAGACCACCGACCTGGCGAAGCGGATGGAGCAGACCCTGCTGCTGCTGCGCGAGGAGTACGACCTGAGCCTCCTCAAGGAGCAGATCAGCCAGAAGATTGATGAGCGGGTTTCCAAGCACCAGCGCGAGTTCTTCCTCCGGGAGCAACTGCGAGAAATTCAGCGGGAGCTGGGCCTGGAGCAGGACCGCAAGACGGTGGAGCTGCAACGCTTTGCCGAACGTCTGGAGGCCAAGAACCTTCCGGAAGACGTCGAGGTTCGGGTGGACGAGGAGCTCCGCCGCTACGCCATGCTGGAGGAAAACTCTCCCGAGCTGCAGACCCTCCACCAGTACCTCGACCTTGTCTCGACGTTGCCGTGGAACGAGTTCACCACCGACCGTCTGGACCTCAAGCATGCTCGCAAGGTGCTGGAGTCCGACCACTATGGACTGGAGGATGTGAAGAAGCGCATCCTGGAGTTCATTGCCGTCCGCAAGCTCAAGGGCACCCTCAAGGGCGCGATCATCTGCCTGGTGGGACCTCCCGGAGTGGGGAAAACGTCGCTGGGCCGCTCAATTGCGAAGTCGCTGGGCCGGCAGTTCTACCGCTTCTCCGTCGGCGGTCTGGGAGATGAGAGCGAGCTGAAGGGGCACCGCCGGACCTACGTCGGGGCCATGCCGGGGCGCCTGATCCAGGCCTTGCGGCACACGCAGGCGGCCAATCCGGTGGTGCTGCTGGATGAGATTGACAAGATGGGACGCGGAGGCTTCCGGGGCGATCCGCAGGCGGTGCTGCTGGAGATTCTGGATCCGGAGCAGAACCGCGATTTCCTCGACCATTACCTGGACCTCCGCTTTGACCTTTCCAACGTGCTCTTCATTGCCACCGCAAACACGCTGGAAACGCTTCCGGCGGCCCTGATTGACCGGATGGAGGTGCTGCGTCTGCCGGGATACATTCCCGAGGAAAAGCAGGAGATCACCCGCAAGTACCTGATTCCCAAGCAGATGAAGGAAGCCGGGCTGACCGCCCGTCAGTTCCGCCTCAAGCCAGAGGCCGTGACGCACCTGATCCGTTACTACTCGCAGGAAGTGGGCATCCGGGGGCTGGAGCGGCGCCTCAAGAGCCTCCTCCGGCAAGCGGCCCTGAAGATCGTGTCTGGCGAGTGCAAGCGGCTGGTGCTGGACGTGCCGCTGCTGCAGGAACTGCTCGGCCCTCCGGAGTCGCAACGGGACGCGTATCAGGCGAAGGGCATTCCGGGAGTGGTGCAGGGGCTGGCCTGGACTCCTGTGGGGGGCGAGGTGCTGCCGATTGAGGCGATTCGGCTTCCGGATGCTTCCGGAGACCGGTTGCGCCTGACCGGACAGCTGGGAGACGTGATGCTGGAATCTTCCCGCATTGCCTACAGCTACATTCAGTCGCTTCCGCTCAAACGCTCCGGACGGCCTCGGCCGCTGCATCAGCGCGCCATTCACCTCCATGTTCCAGAAGGCGCCACGCCAAAGGATGGCCCCTCTGCCGGCATTGCCATGGCCACGGCGTTGCTGTCGCTGCTGCTGGAGCAACCGGTGGCGCCTGACCTGGCAATGACGGGAGAGATCACCCTCACTGGGCAGGTCCTGCCGGTGGGAGGCATTCGAGAAAAACTCGTGGGAGCCCGTTTGGCTGGAGTCAAGACCGTCTTGCTTCCGGAGCCGAACCGGGCTCAGTATGCAGAACTCCCCGCCTCCCTCAAGGCGGACCTGGAGGTACACTTTGTGCGTCACTACCATGAAGTGGCTCAGCTGGCCCTGAACCTGGATCTTTCCGCATCACCCTAGAATTGCCGAGGCGTCCTGTTATGGATTCGAACGAACTTTCTCCCCAGTGGCCTCTTGCGGCCGTTCCGCACCCCATGCTCTCCTCAAACGAGGAAGATCGCTTCCGCTACCTGCAGATCCTCACGCTGCTGATTGACGCTGATGACGTGATCATGGATGAGGAGATTGACTACCTCCATCGCATGGTGTCGCTGCTGGACATGCCGAATGGAACCCTGGGGCAGCTCATCAAGTACGTGGAGCAGCCATCGGAAGATGACCTGCGCAAGGCCCTGGTGGCGTTCTTTGACCGACGTGGCAACGCCTTGATGATCGACCTGATCATGGTCGCCTGGTCTGATGAGGAGTTCCATCCGAAGGAGCGACAGTTCATCATGAACTGCGCCAAGCTGCTGGGGGTGACCCTGGACCAGCTGGAGCTGCTGCTGCAACTGGTCATCTCCATCCGGGAGCAGGACATCGACGAACTGCACCGCATCATCAATGAGATGCCCAAGCACCGGATGGACTCGGACTTTCTGCGGTTCTTCTGGAGCAGCCTGCCCTTCTAGGCGGCATGTCGGGAGTCTGGAGCGCACGCCGCTCGGAGCAGGACGTGACCCGCCTGGGAGATCCACGTCTGGCTTATGAACGGGACCGTGCTCGGGTGATTCATTCTGCGGCGTTTCGACGCCTGCAGGCCAAGACGCAGATCCTGGGGGTGCAGGAAGGGGACTTTCATCGCACCCGCCTCACGCACTCCATGGAAGTCGCCCAAATTGGACGGGGACTGGTGCTGGTGCTGCAGGATCGGCATCCGGAGCTGAGGGCCGTCCTGCCCAGTCTGGAGCTGATTGAAACCGTGGGCCTGGCCCATGACCTGGGGCACCCTCCGTTTGGGCATGGCGGTGAAGTGGCCCTCAACTGCGTCATGTCCGGACTCGGAGGCTTCGAGGGCAACGGGCAGACGCTCCGGTTGCTCACTCGGCTGGAGGCGCACACCCCTCAACTGGGGCTGAACCTGACCCGGCGGGCCCTGCTGGGCATCCTCAAGTATCCGGTGCCGTACCGGCAGGTCAACCGCCTGGAGGAACCTCCTCGCCCTCCGCTCCCCCGCCAAATTCGCCGAAACGACTGGCATCCCCCCAAGTGCTTCCTGGACACAGAGGTCGAGGCCGTGAACTGGGTGCTGGCGCCCCTGGGGCCAGACGACCGCCAGCGGTTTCAGGAAAGCACACCGGCTCAGGAACAGACTCATGGCCAGGCTCGCTTCAAGTCCCTGGACGCGTCCCTCATGGAATTGGCCGATGACATCGCCTACGGCATCCACGATTTTGAAGACGGGCTGGCCCTCCGGTTCTTGCATCAGGAACACTGTGACGCGGTTTGGGCGGCAGCGGATCCGGACTGGCTGAAGCAGCACCAACTGAATCCGGAGGCGCTGACGGCCCAACTGCTGTCTGGAGGAGACGGGCGCAAGCAGGCGGTGGGGGCGCTGGTCAATGCGCTGGTGACTTCAGCGGAGCTGTTTCAGGATGAGGCCTTTGCCGAGCCCCTCCTGGCCTGGAACGTCCGGCTTCCGGAGGCCGCCGCACAGCTGCTGGAAGCCTTCAAGGCGGTTGCCTTCCGGCACATCATTTGCCTGAACACCGTGCAGGCGGCAACGTATCGGGGGCATCAGATCATCATGGCGCTTTTTGATGCCCTCAACTCCGACCCCGGTCACCTCCTCCCTGCCGGGTTTCGGCAGGAGTGGGAACGGGCAGCGACCTCGGCTGAGCAGGCCCGAGTGCTGTGTGACTACATCTCTGGAATGACGGACCAGTATGCAAACCGAACTTATGAACGCCTCTTCATTCCTCGGCATGGCTCGGTCTTTGATCGGACTTAAGGGGCTGCTGGTGCTGGGGCTGCTGGGGTGCAGTGGGCCACCGGCCCGAGAGATTCCGCAGATGCCGTGGGGGGAGCGTCATCAGCTGAGCTGCGATGACGTCAGCCGCTGCATGCTGCAGGCTGGAGACCTCTGCCGAGGGGACTTTGAGGTGCTGGAGACGCAGTACTCGAAGGAACTGGTGGGGCGAGACCCGCTGGAGCGGAAGATCGTGACCGGCCTGGAGGTTCGCTGCAAGACGCCGGTGGCACGCCGGACCCGTCAGCTGCAGGTTGCCGAGGAGATGCGCAACGCCCGCGACTAAAAGGCGTCCACCGAGCCGATGTTGACCGCCAGTGGGCGGTCTTCCTGAAAAATGAGGGAGAGGATCTTGTACCGCCGCCCTCGGATTTCCAGTACCTTCCCCTCCTGAAGCAGCGTTGCTGGAATTTCCAGCTCCACATGTCCGCTGTGTCCGATCACTCCATACACTTTGACCAGAAAGCTTTCTTCGACGATCATTTCCTGATGCCCTTGCATTTGACTCGATTAAGAAGAAACGAAACTATAGAGCCTCTCTCGGAGACAAGCAAGCTCGACCCTGCAGATTCTTGCTTTCCTCCTGCTCTCCCCCATCGCCTGACGGGCCCCCTCCGGTGGCTGGCCGCCTGGTTTCCAGCCGCCTGCTGGCACTGCCGAGCACGCTTGCCCTTTCAACAGAGTTCTCGCTTCCTCTGCCTTCGCTGTGAGGCGCAACTGCCCTGGCTCGACCCGGAGCAGGTCTGCCGTTGGTGTGGCCTCCCGCTGGAGCAGGGCGTTTGCTCAACGTGCGCCCTGGCTCCGGGAGGACTGGATGGAACCGTGGCCGCCTGTGCGTATGAAGAGCCGATTCGGTCGTGGATCATCCGCCTCAAGTACGGCGGGCTGGACGCGGTTGCGCCCCTGCTGGCGGCCGTGCTGCAGGCGGCCTGGAGGCTCCAACCGGAAGCCGCGCCGGACCCGGTGATTCCGGTTCCGCTGCACCCGTCTCGACTCCGGCAGCGTGGGTTCAATCAGGCCCTGCTGCTGGCTCAGCACCTGGCTCCCGTCGGTGGCATTCATCCGGATTGGCTGCACCGTCGGGTGCCGACTCGTCCTCAGGTTGAACTGGGAGGAGCCGCGCGGCGGCGCAACCCGGAACAGGCGTTTGAGGCCAGTCCGGAAGTGGCAGGGCAGTCGGTTTGGGTGCTGGATGATGTCATGACCACCGGCGCGACGCTGCAGGAAATCGCCCGGACCCTGAAGCAGGCAGGCGCCCGGAAGGTGCAGGCGCTGGTGGTGGCCCGACGGTTCCGGGAAGCAGAAACCTTCGGACCAGAGGGGGGCTAGGCCGAACGGTTACTGGAAAAACCGATCGGGAGGTAGGCAGGGCACCAGCCAAGGAGGCCGGTCAAAAACGGAACCAGGCCAATCACGGCCCAGGGGTGCTTTCCCAAAATGGCAATCGCCAGGAGAATGGCTCCCGCCACAATCCGGATCACGCGGTCCAGGCCGCCAACATTTCCTTTCATCATCAACTCCTTTGCATGAGGTCATCATGAGCAATTGTGACGAAACGCCCGGAGAGGGCAATCTGTAGATTTGCGGAGCCCCGGCTCAGTGGAGGCGGACTCCCTGGGCCTGAATGGCCTGCTGCAGGGCCGCAACGGAGACCTCGCTCAGGGCACAGCCTTCATGCAGCGAGAGAGCGGCCGCCACCCCTGCGCCCTGCCCCGTGACCGCGCAGCAGCTCATGTTCCGGGTGGCCGCGTGGCTGACTCGGTCGCCGCCAGTGCTCCGTCCAGCAATGAGCAGGTTTTCCACATTGGGAGGCAGCAGGTTGCGGTAGGGGATCTGAAAGTAGCGTCCGGTGGTGGGCAGGATGAGGAACCCGTAGCCGTCAATGAACTCGGGATAGATGCCGATGCTGTCGTCAAAGCGTCCCTGCTCCCGCACGTCCTGCTCGGTCATTTCATAGCGGGTGGCCACCTTGCGGGTGTCCCGGATGCCCAGGGTCATTCCAAAGTTCCGGAGCCGTGCGCCTTCACAGCCCGGCATGTAGCGACGCAGGGCGTCAATGGCCAGCATCACCTGCCGACGCCCCTCCATCTCGCCATGCGTCAAGTCGCTGGGATCCGTGCCGTCACACGCATCGAGGTGCACGAGGTTCATGTACGTCAGTTCGCCCGTCTCATGAAGCGCCCCCCAGGTTCCGGAAATGGTTGTGAGGTGCGGAGGCATCAGCCCGGCCTCAATCGCCTGGGCAAAGGGCTTGCGGATGAAGGGTGAAAAGAGGTGGTCTTCCTTGCCGGTGGTCTCAATGCTCCACTCTCCGTTGCCCTCCCAGTCCTTGTACGTCTGCGGATCCTCGCGGACGCCTTCCATGAAGCGCTGCTTGTCCACCCCGGCAAGGTGGAACATGACCGAGACGGCCATCATGGCCTCCCGGGGGGTGTGGTAGGTGGGAACTCCCGCCCGGAAGGCGACATCGGCGTCACCGGTGGCGTCAATCACACGCTTGGCGAGAATGGCTTCCCGCCCTGCCTTGGACTCGGTGATGATGCCGATGATCGTGTTGCCTTCCAGGAGGGGGGCCACAAAGAGCCGGTGCAGCATCGGGTGAATGCCGGCCTCTTCCACAAGGCGGTCGGCCACCACCTTGAAGCCTTCGGAGTCCAGCTCATAGGAGAGGGACTGCGACTCTGGGACCGCGGCCCCGGCTTCCCGGGCGCGTTCTTCAAATTCTCGCCCCAGGCCATTGGCCTCAATGGTCTGCTCGTGTCGGTACCAGGCCATGCCTTCCACCCCCACGACCGTGATGTTTCCTCCGAAGCAGCCAAAGCGTTCCACCAGCGTGACCTCCACGCCGCAACGGGCAGCAGCAATGGCGGCCGCCAGACCTCCGGGTCCGGAGCCCACCACCAGCACGTCGGTGGTGTGGATGACGTCGATTTCTCGCGCAGGTTCAGTGATTTTCAGCGGGGGACGGGGCATGGCAGGCTTCCGGACGGGGTTGGCAAAACGAAGCACAAGCTGTCAGCTTCTCTCTCGATCTGCAAGGGAAAAGACGCTCAGTTTCCACGCCACCAGAAGACCCCGCCAACAATGAACGCGTACCGGGCCGCCTTCCCGATGGCAACCAGAAGCAGGAACAGCGGCAAACGCACCCGGAAGGCGCCGGCGACAACGGTCAGCGGGTCTCCCAGGATGGGGGTCCAGGCCAGGAGCAGGGTCCAGACGCCATAGTGATCGAACCAGCGGGCGGCCCGTTCATACTGCTCTCGGGTGACCGGGAACCAGCGCGTGTCGAGGAAGGTCAGGCACCACCAGCCCAGCCCCCAGTTGAGCAACGAGCCGAGGACATTTCCCAGGGTGGCCACGGCCCACAGCTCCCAGGTGGCTTCCGGTGCCAAAATCAGCAGTCCGGCCAGAATGGCCTCGGAGGAGCCCGGCAGCAGCGTTGCCGAGAGAAAGGCGCTGCCTGCCATGGTGCCCAGCAGGGTCCAGAGCGTCATGACGCCTCGGGATGAGCGGAGCGTTCAGAACTGGTAGGTGAAGCCAAAGATGGGGTAGGAGGCATAGAGGGTCCGCGCCGTTTCCCCCGGCTGACGCTCAACAAACTCGGAGTTGGTGAGGATGCGGTGCGTGAGGATGGTGTCCCACCAGGAGTGGATGGCGATGGCCTGTTCCAGGTCAAAGGTGCCCGGTTCCGGGTGGTAGACGTAACCGAGGTACAGCCCGGCGAGGAACGCGCTGGCGGAGTTGGCGGAGAGCCCGGTGCCCGAGTGGGCCGCTCCAAAGACACCGGCTCCGAGGACGATGCTGGTCCAGCGGGCAGTGTTCGAGCTGAACATGCCATCAAAGAGGGTGTAGAAGGAGTTCTGAATGACCCCCCGGAAGAGGACCTCTTCGCCAATGCCGACCATCTGATACTGCCAGAACGACATGCGCATCATCTCGCTCCGGGACAGGTCCGGATCGACGTGGTAGATCACGTCCTGACCGTCCAGCGGAACCGCGGAAATGTACAGCGTGGGCGCCCAAAAGGTCAGCTCGCCGCCCCAGAGGTCGAGCCGGAAGGGGGCCGCGAGGAGGCCGTAGGCGTCGTTGTTGTTCTCGCACCCGCTGCTGTAGAGGTCGTAAATGGTGAGGAAGGTGAGGTTGTTGTACAGGCTGGCGTGAGCGTTGGCGTAAAAGGTTTCCCGGGAGTAGTAAATGTCCAGCTGGGTGGTGTCATTGCCGAGGTCCGTCTCGCGGTAGATGTCCTCCACTTCTTCCTGGTAGTCCGGGCTGGAGGAGTAGGTGGCGTACTTGTTGGCGGTCATCCAGCGTGCGCCTCCGAAGACCAGGGCCTTGTCCCAGTCGCCCAGCACGCCATAGCCCAGTCCCGGGAGGACCAGTTCGGCAAGGGTGGCTCCGAAGCATCCGAGCCGTGAGACAGCGAGGGTGGGGGACGCGGCTCCAGTCGTTCCGAGGAGGACCAGCAGTCCCAGCACAAAGAGGCGCATGGGAAATTCCTTGGCAGTCAAGCGAGGGTGGCGGCTCCGTAGACACCGCTGGAGTCCCCCAGCTTGTTTTTCAAAATCTGGGTTTTCTGGGCTTTTTGCAGCGAGAGGCTCCGGGCCCGTTCGGCGCCTTCGTGGTAGAGCAGGTCCAGGTTGGACACTCCTCCGCCAATGACAATGGCATCCGGATCCAGTCCGGCCACCAGGTTGGCGATCGCCTCGACATAGACATCAAGAAAGTGCGCCATGACGGCTTGGGCAACGGGGTCGGTGCCCAGGCGAGCGGCTTCTGCGATCTCCGGGACCCCCCGCTGGGTGCCGGATTGCTGCTCATAGGCCCGCTGAATGGAGGGGCCTGCGAGGTACAGTTCCAGGCACCCCTTGCGGCCACAGTAGCACTGGGGACCGTGGTAGTCGACGGAAACATGCCCCAGCTCTCCAGCGATGCCGTGGACGCCCGACCAGCTTTGGCCGTCAATGACGAGTCCTCCGCCAACTCCGGTGCCGAGGATGAGCCCAAAGACCATGCGGTAGCCCACTCCGGCCCCGTGGAGGGCTTCGCTGAGGGCAAAGCAGTTGGCATCATTTTCCACCCGGACCGTCTGCCCCAGCTGTTCGGTGAGGTCGTGGGAAAGGGCGTGTCCGTCCAGGCACCGGATGTTGGAGGTGACCACCACGCCGTCGCGGTCAATGGCGCCCGGAATGCCCATGCCAATCCGGACCGGCTCACCGGCCTGGGTTCGCAGGGCATCGAGGAGGGAGACGATTTGTCGGACGAGGTGGTCGTAGCCGTGTTCTTTTTCTGTGGGAACCCGGACCCGATCCAACACCTCAAGCGGGTTGTCGGTGGTCCGAATCAGTTCAATCTTGGTTCCACCGAGGTCGACTCCAATGCGTGCCATGCTGCCTTCTGAATAGGGTCCTGTTTCGTCAAAAAGGGAAGTCCGTTTCCCACGAACCTAGCGCAGGTGGGAGAATTCTCCAGTAAATTCTTCAGGTCGCGTGCCTGAGGAGGAGTCCCGTCCACTCGTTTCGGGTCTGCGTCTGGACCACCTGAAACCCGTCAGCCTCCAACTCCTGAGCAAAGGCCACAGCCTGCTCCTCCAGCAAGCCTCCGCAGATGAGGCAGCCTCCGGGGCTGGTCAGGCGGGTGAGGTCGGCACGGACGGACCGCAGCTCGTGCCAAAGCATGTTGGCGACCACGAGGGGGGCGGGCTCAGTCAGCACCTCAGGACCTCCGAGGTGAGCCGTGATGCGGTTGGGGACGCCGTTCAGCTCCGCATTGCGTGGCACTTCGGCAACAGCCTCAGCTGCGAGGTCCACGCCTTCTGCCCCCGGCACCCCGAGCAGGCACGCGGCCAGAGACAGAATGCCAGAGCCGATGCCGACATCAATGAGCCGCTCCGGAGGTGGTGCCAGCGTGGCCAGGTGCTGCTCCAGGAGCTCCAGCACCAGAGCCGTGGACTCGTGGTGCCCGGTGCCAAAGCCCTGCCCGGGCTCAATGACCAGACGGAGGCGCTCCGAGGGCGGCTCTTCGTTCCACGGAGGAACAATGCGCAGCCGTTGCCCCACATCAATGGCTGGAAAGTACTGCTTCCACGAGGCCTGCCAGTCCTGAACGGGCAGGATCTCGCTCCGGAGGCGCTGGACAAAGGGACCGGTGTGAGCAAACTCCTGGTGGAAGCTCTCACAAAGCTGGTCGGCCTCTGGCTTCAGTTCAGAGGGAAAGAAGGCCCGGACCTGGAGCTGGTCCTCGGTTTCAGCCAGCGTCTCCAGCCCGGTGGCCCCTGCTTCAAAGCAGTGCCAGTTCCACAGCTCACTCAACTCAAGTGGCACCCGGAAGTCAACCTCCAGGTAGTGGCGGAGGTCATTCGCCATCAAGGTACACCTTGAATCCATCTTCCTGGAGCCCCCGGAGGCGGGGGTCCTGCTTCTGCTTGGCTTCCTTGCAACGGGCGCAGGCACAGTCGATGTGGTGCGTCTTCTGGAATTTCTTCAGCTTCAGGCGGGTCAGGTCCTTGCCTTCATTCTGCATCTCCTTGAGCATCTTTTCGATTTGCTTGAGAGCCAGACCCAGGATTTGGTCCTGTTGGCGGGGAGAGCGTGATCGTAACATGGGTCTCCGAGTTTATCTTGACATCAGGGGGGACATTATCGACACTTTTGCTAGTCTATACCAAGCGAAATCCACCAATGATCTGAATCTTTTCCAAACTCCCGCTGCCTCATGAAAGCCCTGTTCAGCAACAGCTCCGTCGCCGCGATCGTGGTCATCGCCGCTGCCCTGTACCTCACGGCCTACCGGGTCGACCGGACCCAGTATGCGCTGGAGATCCAACTCGGAGATCCGCATGTGGTGCACCTTGAGCCTGGACTGAAGTTCAAGCTGCCGTTCATTTCGCAGGTGTATTACGTGGACAACCGCCTGCTCAGCTACGACGCGGACCCCGGATCCGTCTTCACCAAAGACAAGAAGGAGATGGTCGTGGACACCTACGCCAAGTGGCGCATTGCGGATCCGCTCAAGTTTTATGAGACGGTGAAGACGATTGAAACCGCTCAGGCGCGCCTCGATGACATCATCTACTCCCAGACCCGCGAGGTGCTGGGTCAGCACACCCTGGCCGAGATTGTTTCCGGAAACCGCCGGGACATCCGGACGCTGATCACCGAGCGTTCTCGTGCCAACTCCCTCCCCTTCGGCATTGAAGTGGCCGACGTTCGCGTGAAGCGGGCCGACCTTCCGGAAGCCAACAGCCTCGCCGTGTTTGGACGCATGGACGCCGAGCGGAAGCGCGAAGCCAAGCGGTACCGTTCAGAAGGAGAAGAGCGCTCCCTGGAGATCCGGTCGGAAGCGGATCGGGACCGCATCAAGATCATCTCCGAGGCTCGTCGTGAGGCGGAAAAGATTCGTGGTGGCGCGGATGCCGAGGCCACCCGCATCTATGCCGAAGCCTACAGCAAGGACCCCGAATTCTTCAAGTTCCTCCGCTCGCATGACGTTTACCGCGAGGCCATTGGCCAGGACACCACCTTGCTGCTGAGCAGCGAGCGCTCCCTGTTTCGCTACCTGAAATGACCCCGGACCCCGCGAGTTTCCCATCCGGGAACTCGGTGGACGCCCTCCCTCCTGAACTGCTCCAGCGCCTGGAAAGCTGGGGCAGCTACGAGCAAACTGCTCAAAAACGCGACCTCAGCAAACTCCACGGCATTCAAACGCTGCTGGCCGACCTCAATCATCCGGAACGTTCCTATCGGGTGATTCATGTGGCCGGAACCAATGGCAAGGGCATGGTTTCCGTCTGCATGGCGGCGCTGCTCCAGCAGGCAGGCTTCCGGACCGGATGCTACCTCTCTCCGCACCTGGTGGACTTGCGGGAGCGCGTGCTGGTGGACGGAAGCTGGGTGGCCCCCCAGGCGTTCCGGGAAGCCGCTGAGCGCGTCCTTGCGGTTGCCGAGCCCTACCAGGGCGTCCCGTACCTTTCCTACTTCGACCTCATGACCGCGATTGCCCTGGTGGCCTTTGCTCAGGCGCAGGTGGACTGGGTGGTGCTGGAAACCGGACTGGGGGGGCAGGCCGACTCCACCAATGCCGTTGAGCAGAAGGAGCTGTGCCTCCTCACCTCTGTCGGCTTTGATCATGAAGCGGTCCTGGGCTCGACGCTGTCGCAGATCCGCAGAGAAAAGTTCGGGATCTTCCGTTCCGGAGTGCCTGCGATTCTTGGAATGGATGCTCCCTACCAGGGGCCCTTCTTCCGGAACCGGAAGGTTCCGCTCCACAGCGTCCGGGCCACCCTCCGCAACCGGAAGCATTGGCTGACTCAGTGGGCCGCGCAGACCGGAGCTGGCTCCAGCGCTGCCGGGAAGAACCGGCTGACCGCGCTGCTGGCCATGGATCAGCTGTTTCCGGAGGCTTCAGCGGCCGAGCGGGCGCAGTGGGGGGAGCGGCTCCAGGCCCTGCAACTGCCTGGGCGCTTGCAGGGGTTCTCGAACCTGACCCTCAACGGGCATCTCTGGGAGCAGCTGCTGCTGGACGGGGGACACAACGAGCAGGCGCTGCAGGCGCTCAGCGAGGCCGTTTCATCATTTTCCGGGAAGCCAAGTGGCCTGCTGGTGGGGATGGCCGAGGACAAGCTGACCCCGCGGACTCGAGACGCCCTGGGCGCCGTGGCTGAGCAGGTTCAGTGGGTCTGGACGGTTCCGATCCCTTCGCCCCGGACCGCCTCGCCGGAGGCACTGGCCGAGGCCCTCCAGCCGTGTTCCAGGCAGCCCGTCCGTTCCTGCGCGTCCTGGGAAGAGGCGTGGGCTGAGGCCACGCGGCAGCAGGTGTCGCACCTCGTCCTCTGCGGGTCGTTTTATCTGGTAGGAGCCTTCCTCCGGGCGCATCCGGAGTTGGTGCAAACCCGGTGGTATTAGAAGAAGGTGTACGTCCAGGCGGCGCGGAGGATGGCGCCTTCTGTGCTGACGGAGGACGGGAGCGCGGTCCCTCGGTCGTTGTAGGCCAGCTCGTAATCGGAGGAGGTCATCAGGTTGGCGGTCGCAAAGGGGTTGCCCAGAACGTGTGAGCCGTCCAGCAAGTAAAACTCCAGCGTAAACCCAAAGTTGTCCCCGGAGGAGGTCAGACCGACCCGCTGGAAGCTCATCTGTCCGGCAGATTGATCGAGCCGTGACCGCGAGGTGACATAAATGGCGGAGGTGCCCGCGTAGTTGTAGGGCATGGCGTAGTAGCCCGTCCGGAACGACGTGTCGACGTAGGCAAGGCCAAAGCCAAAGAAGAAGTCGACGTTTCCAGGCTGCGGTTGTCCAAAGGGGTAGAGGGACGCGCTGGCCATGTAGTAGTGCGAGCGCATCCGGACCAGTGGGGTGCTGTAGGCCGGATCGGCGCCCGTGGTCGTGGTCTTGGCGCGGGTGTCGGTCAACCAGATGTTGGTGTAGGACGCCATGAGGCCGTAGCTGGGGAGAAACCCGGTGGGGGCAATGTACTCCAGCGAGAACGGCGGAAGTGCGTGCAGGAGCCGGCTCACGGGGCCGTCCAGTTCGCTGTGGCCATCGTCATCAATGACGGGCACCCAGTTGTCGATGGTATTGAGCGCAATCGCACCGCGTCCCCCCTTGAAGCGGGCGTTTCCGGTCATCTGGTAAAACGGGTGGCTGTCGTCACTCCGGTAGGTCTGCTGGGTGAATTCAAAGAAGCCGAGCCGCCAGATGGGGGCGCCTGGGCCTGCCGGGGCCTCCTGGGCCTGCACCCATGGGGTCACGGCCAGCAGCAGGGTGCACAGAACAAGGAAAAAGGGGGACCGTCGCGTCATGGGGCTCAGGACTGCACCAGTTGAGAGCGGGAGAACACGTCCTCCCAGGTATCGGCCCGAGGAATGTCCTCGTGCGAAAATTCGTGATTGAAGGGGCGGCTCATGAGCCAGATCTCTGCTTCTGGATAAAACTCCAGGATGTTCAGGCAGTTATCCGGATGGTCGTCAATGAAGAGCAGGTGCTCTCCCTCTTGCATGAGGTCGCCAATGACTTCCGCCTTGGTCTGCCGTGGGTGGCCCTTGTACTCAATGAAGCCTCCACAGTGGACGGAGTCAAACCGGAATCCGGCGTTGCGGAGGTTCCGCTTCCGCCGCTCCAGACACTCCGGTGGAATGTTCGTGACGAAATGCACGGGATATGCCCCACAGAGGGCGTTGAAGCGCTGGGGATCCACCAGGGTGGGCATTTGCTCAAAGTGGTCACTGGCCAGGAAGTGCTTCCAGCCTTCCTTCATCTGCTCTTCCGTCAGCAACTCGGAGAAGAACCAGCTCCGGGGCTCATAATCCGGAGGGATTTCCAAATTGAAGTATTCACTCAACACTCGAATATAGGTGGATTCGAAGTCGAGGACGACTCCATCCACATCAAAAATGCAACGGTACATGGATTTCAACATTTTCAGGTTCATGCCGAGCCCTCACCCTATCGCGTACACCAGAAATGTCACGCAAAAAGCGGGAGCCCCAGCTGCGCGGAAGGGCTTCGTTGGCCTGCTGCTTCCCCCCTCCTTCTGACGCCTTTTGACCCTCAAGCTGCTTGTGTCGATTCGTTCCTCGTTGTTTTTCCGATTTCTGATCTGGCTGGCCACTGGTGTGGTTCTGTTTGGTGCAGCGCGTCTGGCCCTCCTTCTGGTCCATGGGGAGCAGTTTGCGGAGCTGACCGGGGCCCAGGTGGGCACCGCCTTTGTGGAAGGCCTTCGCTTTGATCTCGCCTCGCTGGTGGTGTTTGGCGGCGTGCCGATGCTCGTTGCCGCCTTGCCATTTCGCTGGTTCCGGCACCCGCTCTGGACGGGGCTGCACCTGTTGCTGCTGTACCTCCTTCTGGCTGCAGGAATGGGGTTGCTCGTGGGGGACCTCCTCTACTACGGGCACGTCAAGCGTCACATTACAAACGAGCTGCTGTTTCTGGGGGAAGATGCGTCCTACCTGCTCAAGGAAGCAAGCGGGTACTGGCTGGAGGCGGGCCTCGGCAGCCTTGGCATGTTGGGCTTGCTGGCCTGGGGGTGGCATCAGGCCCGGAAGCCGGTGCGCTTCGGCCGTTGGGAGTGGGGCGCGTACGTGGTGCTGTTCCTGAGCATTGGAATGCTCGGACGAGGCGGGTTTGGTGAAAAGCCAATTGCGATCGTCAATGCCTACTCCAGCGGAAGTACGGCGCAGGGCAACCTGACCCTGAATGGCGTCTTCTCGGCCTCGCACTCGAGCCTGACCACCAACCTGGTGGAACGTCCGAAACTGGACGACGCGGCGGTGGAAGCGGCTCTGGCGCTTTCCTCCGGAACCCTGCAGGCAGACTACCCGGTGGAGCACCAGTACCCCGGACATCGTCCGTTGGCCAGGAACCTCGTGATCATCATGGTGGAGAGCCTGACGCCCCGGTATGTTGACGCGTTTGGGGGCAATGGCTATGGCCTCACGCCCAACCTGGATGCCCTGGCTCAGCAGGGGTGGATGTTTACGCATTTCTACTCGCATGGACAGCGGAGCGTGGAGGGCTTTCAGTCGATCTTGACCGGGGTGCCGTCTCTTCCCGGGGTGCCGACGGTGATGGATCAGGCGTCGGCCTACTCACGGCTGGCACGCATTGCCCGGACCAACGGTTACGATGCGCTCTTTGTGAACACGACGCTGCGGCAGGCCTTCCTGACGGATGCGTTTGCGGCAACGGTGGGCTTCCCGGAGTACTACGGACGCGAGGACATGCCGCTGCTGCTGGACTATCCGGAAGCCGAGCGGGATCGGCGCCTGGGGTGGGACTATGAGGCGCTGATGTGGACGTTGGACAAGCTGAAGGGTCGCGAGCACCCGTTCCTGGTGTTTGTGAGCGCCAACACGGCTCACACGCCGTACCCACGGCTTCCGGAACGCTTTGAGCGCCACCCGCCTCACCCGAACGAGGAAGGCGGTTACCTCAACTCCCTGAATTACTCGGACTGGGCGCTGGGGGAGTTCTTCGAAAAGGCAAAGGGCGAGCCCTGGTTTGACGACACGCTGTTTGTGATCACGGCGGACCACGTCATTGCGCACTTTCAGCACAGCACGGGGCTTCCGGAGAAGTTTCAGGTACCGCTCATCTTTTACGCCCCCAAGCTGCTGGAGCCCCGGAAGGTGGAGGCCATCGGGTCTCACCTGGACCTACCGGCGACCTTCATTGATGCGCTGGGCCTGAAGGGGCCGTTTGCGTCCCTCGGGCAGAGCCTGCTGCAGCCTCAGCCGTCTCGTGGATACGCGGTGGTCCGAGAGGGGAGCATTCTGGGAATCATTACAGAAAACGGCTACCTGCGGCACTCCCTGAACCGTCGCCTGGAGACCGGAGCGCTGGCTTCAGGTCCGACGCCTCCGAACTTTGACCACATGGAGCAGCAACTGCTGGCGTGGGACCACCTCGCGTTTACGTTGCTGCAGAACAACCGCTGGAGCCACTAACTCAAGGAGCCTCATGTCCCTTCTTCCTGTGCTGCCTGGCCTCAAGGCCACACGCATTCAGACCCCCCGCCTGGAAACCCGGATGCTGAGTGCAGGGCCGGCCGATGGCAGGCCCGTGGTGTTTGTCCATGGCAACATCTCGGCTGCAACCTGGTGGGAGCCCACGCTGCTGCGGATGCCGGCCTCGTACCGCTGCCTGGCCTATGATCAGCGTGGTTATGGGGAAGCCGATCCTCAGGTGCGGATTGATGCGACTCGAGGCATGGCGGATTTTTCAGAGGACCTGTTGGCGCTGTTGGACGCCCTGGAGATCGCGCAAGCGCACCTGGTTGGGCATTCGCTGGGAGGCTCTGTGCTCTGGCGCTTCCTGATGGACCATGCGGATCGGACGCTCAGTGTCACGCAGGTGTGTCCGGGATCGCCCTATGGATTCGGAGGCTGTCGCCTGGAAGGAACACCGTGTTGGCCCGATGGCGCTGGGTCCGGAGGGGGAACGGTGGGGAAGGCGTTTGTGGAACGGCTGCAGGCGGGGGACCGGAGCGATGCCGACCCGCAGGCTTCTCCACGTAATGTTCTCAATCAGCTCGTGTGGAAACCACCTTTTGTCCCCCAGCAGATGGAGGCGATCCTCAGCTCCACCCTGCAGACGCATCTGGGAGAACACGGGTATCCGGGGGATTTTGGGACCTCGTCTCACTGGCCAGGGGTGGCTCCCGGCGCCTGGGGAGCGGTCAATGCCCTTTCTCCGGTCTATCAGGAGCCTCCGGAGCGCCTCTATGCGCTGAAGCACAAGCCTCCGATTTTATGGATTCGGGGGGCAGACGATGTGATTGTGTCCGATGCGTCTCTATCGGACTTTGGGCAGCTGGGCGCGTTGGGGGTGATTCCGGGGTGGCCGGGCGCCGAATCCTTTCCGCCTCAGCCCATGGTCACGCAAACCCGAACGGTGCTGGACGCCTATGCCGCGTCCGGAGGACGCTATGAAGAGGTGGTCCTGACCAACTGCGGACACTCTCCCTACCTGGAACAGCCCGATGCCTTTGATCGGGCCCTGCACCCATTTCTCGACCAGCACTCCCCGGACGCTTAGCTCAATCGACGTCTGTGTTGGTGACCGAAATGGTGTTCGTCAGCGCCGGGTTACCGTATTGGGCATCAGCACTGGCGGCTGTAACGGTGACGGTGACGGTTTGGTCGCCATCCTGAGTGCCATCACTGACTCCTGAGACGGTAACCGACTGCGCCTGATTCCAGTTGCTCGAGGTGAAAGTCAAGGAGGCCGGGGAAGAAATGACCACCTCGCTGGTATCGCCACTGCTGGGCGTGATGGTGACGTCAGCAGTTGGCTGCGTGTCCAGCGTGACCCCAAAAGACGCAGAGGAAACCGTTTCGGAAACCACAACCGGGATGGTTGTCAGCGAGATCCCCGCCGTATCGTTGTCAATAATGGTAAAGCTCACCACTTGATCCGACAGGTTGCTGTAACTCGTAATGGTGCTACTGCTCGTTACCGTCAGGCTCTTGGTCTCATTGTCTTCTGCAATGAGGTCATCAACGGCTGCAAGGGTCAGCGTCTGCGCGGTGCTGTAGTTGGCTTGAGTAAAGGTTAGGGAAGAAGGCGTAACAGTCGCTTCACTGTCTGAAACGCTTGCCTGGATGGTGACATCCGCAGCAGGCTCAACCGTCAGTGAAACGGCTACTGTGTCGGTCGTTCCACTTTCGTTTACGGCCAGTCCACTGGTTGGGTTCAGGACCAGGTTCGCAGTCTCATTGTCCGTATTGCTCAAGTTGATGGTTACCGGGTCTGCTGCGTAATTACTTGTAGACAGGGTGTCCTGGTAGTCCACGTTGT
>JAYOTF010000039.1:0-31503 GCA_038150265.1 Deltaproteobacteria bacterium
ACTGTTCAGCAGAGAAGCTCAGGCGGCGAACTCAAGGGGGAGTTCTTTTCCGAGAAAGAGGCTTTCGAACGTCAAGCATCAGGCTCAACATAGGCCGCGTCCGCGCGGGTCATGTTGTGGCCCTGGATGCTCTTGTTGGCCTGTTCGATCTTTTGACTGGAGATTTTCGCTCGTATGACTCAAACGCCTTGTCAGGCAATCAGAGGGCGATACTTATGACTGGAGATTCGCGCTCGTATGACTCAAACGTTTTGTCGTTTTGTCAGGCAACCAGCCTGATTGACAGACAACAGAGGTTATGCCTAGTGAAATTTTTGAAAACATAGCACTCGACATAAAGAGTGTCAACCCCCATTTCCATGCCTCATGTCCCCTAATCGAACATCCATCAATTGGCAAAATTGGAACACCCGTTTTGAGCACTCAACGCGCCTTTAAATGGGACAAAAATTTTACCGATTTCCCCTTTAAAATACGGTAGTTGAGGGATACCCGGGACAAAAACCAGGGGACGAGAGAGGGAGGAGATTGGAGCAGAAGGGGAGAGGGCGAGCCGCGCAAAGCGTGGAGACGCTCTGCGCAGTGCCTCAGTTGACTGAGACGGTCCAGTCGCCGAGGGTGACTGAGGTCAGGTCAGGACCCGTTGGGCCAAGGGTCCAGGTCAGGTGTTCAGGAAGGGGAGCGACAGGTGGCAGGCCAAGGAGTGCCTTGGGCTGGGTGGAGGCCCAGCTGACGGCTTCTTCAAGAGGGACCTCAAACCAGTTCACCACGTTCCGGACGCACGCGGAAAGGGTAATCGCGGAGCCAGCGGGGCTGGAGGTTCCGGGCAGCACCACTTTCGGTGCTTCCAGGCGTTCGATGGCAACCGGTCCCAGGCGGTAGAGCCCCGGAGGCGCAGCACATCCGGCCGTCCCATCTGTTACCAAAATGGTCCGAGCCGATTGCTTGGCCCGGAGGTAGATGCCCAACACCGACGCCGGAATGTGAAAGCCGTCGGCAATGAAGCTGGCCTGAAGGCCGTCTTCCGCGAGCTGATGGAAGACCGGGTTGCCGGACTTCTGGAGCAGCTGCACGGTTCCGTTTCCGAGGTGAGTGGAGAGGGTTGCGCCCGCGGCTGTGGCTTCGCGGACCTGCTCCAGGCTTGGGTTGCAGTGTCCGAGCGCCACCGTGACGCCCTGCTCCCGCCACTTTGGAATCAGGGCCATCACCCCAGGTTGTTCGGGCGCCACCGTGATCAGGCGGATGCGCCCCCCGGCCGCCTCCTGCAGGCGCTCAAAGTGGTCCCATGTGGCCGGGGTCATGTGTTCTGCCGGGTGCACCCCCCGGTAGCCTTCTTCCGGATTGAGGAAGGGGCCTTCGAGGTGGTAGCCGGGCACCATCGCCTGAGCCAACGGGGACGCGGCGCGGGCGGCCTCCAGGGCACGCAGGCAGGCGGCCTGGTGCAGCTCACTGCTGGTAATCACCGTCGGCAGGCACCCCGTCACCCCAGTCTGCAGCATCACCTGCAGAGACGCCTCAAACGCGTCAGGCGTGAGCGCGGCATCGTTGTAATCGACCCCGGCAAAGCCATTGACCTGGAGGTCGAAGAGCCCCGGCGTGGAGACCGTCACTGCTTCCCCCTCTCAAACTGAGCCGTCTCCGGATCCAGCGGTGTGCAGGAAAAGGCTCGGGAGGTCCAGACGTTGAACTGCGGCTTGAGCCACTCCGGATCCTCCAGAGAGCCGGCATAGACCGAGACCACGCCCTCGCGTCGGGAGTTGCTGCCAAAGAGCAAGGAGCCGCAGTCGGGACAAAAGGCCTTCGTCATCTGGCTGCCGCTGTCTGCCACATGCTCAAAACGCTTCGGTGTTCCGGAAAGCAGCTCAAACTGAGCCTCCTTGAAAAACGCGATGGTCGCATAACTCGCTCCCGTGGCTCGCTTGCAGTCGCTGCAGTGACAGTTTCCCTGCATGGCTGGCTCGCCGGTGACCTGAAACGTGATGGTGCCACACAGGCACTGTCCCTGAGTTTTCGTCATGGTTGCTTCTCCAGTCAAGGTGACGGCCCCTGTGGGCCAGAATGCATTGGCTCAAGGCCAGTTGTAATCAATGATCAGCGGGGCATGGTCTGAAAACCGGGGCTCGCGATGAATGGACTCCGCCACCGCCTGCGCAGCAATTCCGGGGGTTGCGATCTGGTAGTCGATGCGCCACCCGACGTTCTTGGCCCACGCCTGCCCGCGGTTCGACCACCAGGTAAACTGGTCCGGATGCGGGTTGAGCTGGCGGAACACGTCCACCCAGCCCAGCTCGTCAAAGAGCCTGGTCAGCCAGGCCCGCTCCTCTGGCAGAAACCCGGAGTTTTTCTGGTTGCCCTTCCAGTTCTTGAGGTCCACCTCCTGGTGCGCAATGTTCCAGTCCCCACAGATGATGCACTCCCGCCCTGTCTTCTGGAACTCCACCATCCACTGCTCCAGGCGGTCCATGGTTTCGTACTTGAACTGCTGCCGTTCGTCCTTGCTGGTTCCGGAGGGCAGGTAGAGGGAGACCACGCTCAGGTTCCCCCAATCGGCTCGGAGGAACCGCCCCTCGGCATCAAAGGCGTCCCAGCCCAGGCCCGTTTGCCACGCATCCGGGGCCTGACGCGTCAGGAGCGACACTCCGGAGTACCCGGGCTTTTCGGCAAAGTGAAACCGCCCCGTCAGCCCCCCGGGCGCCTGCATGGCGTCGGTCAGCTGATGAGCCTGAATGCGGGTTTCCTGAAGGCAAAGGACGTCAGCCTGTTGCGCGTCCATCCACTCCAGGAAGCCCTTGCGCGTTGCCGCACGGAGTCCGTTGCAGTTGAGGGTGATGACCTTCATGAAAGGAGGGGGAGGGATTTTTTGAGGGTGGCCGTGAAGTTGAGGGAGACCAGGAACTTCTGGTTTTCGGCGAGGCCGGTGTAGCCCTTGAGGACCATCAGGCTCTTCTCGACCTTGGTGCCCGGGAAGCGCTTGATCGTCTGGATGATTTCCTCGCGGATTTCTCCGCCCTTGAAGACGTGCAGGAGCGCCTCCGGTTTACGCAGGTTGGTGGTCCAGAACACCAGGTCCTCCAGCGGCGCGACGGCTCGGGCGGTGACCACGTCAAAGCGCTGGCGCCAGGGCCGGACCTTTCCCAGCTCCTCGCCACGGCCCACCACGGTCTGAGCGTTCTTGAGCTGCAGGGCATCGATCATCTCCTGCACCACGGAAATCTTCTTCTGCCGAGAGTCCAGCAGCGTCACCCGCAGGTCCGGACGCGCAATTGCCAGCAGCAGCCCGGGCAGGCCGCCTCCGGTTCCGAAGTCACACAGGTCCGCCCCTTCCGGAAGGTCCCGCAGCGCCACCAGGGCCAGGCAGGGCAGGGCATGGCGCTCCCACAGCAGGTGCGCCTCCTTGCGGGAGATCAGGTTGACCTTGTGGTTGATCTCCTGAATCAGGGTCGCCCACTGTTCCAGCAGGGCCCACTGCGGGTCAGCAATGGCAAAACCGTTTCGGTCCAGTACCTGCCGGACCTCATCAGGAGTCAGGCCCACGGGTTCAGGAGGAGGGGTTGGGGAAGCAGTCAGATCAGCTCACTTGGAGGAAGGTTGGCGGTTGGGTTCTGGGCAGCCACGGCAGCAGCCTGGTGTCCCACTTTTTTCGAGGCCTGCTGCTTGATCCGTCCGGAGTGCCCCAGGATCAGGTTCCGGCCGGACTCCTGAAAGCTGAGAATGGGCGCCGAGAACCCGAAGTGCTGGGGCCCCCGGACCACCTGGCAGAGCAGCTCCCGGGCTCCTGCCGGAAACTCAAACCCGTCCGGAAGCTCGGCCAGCCAGCAGACTTCATGGTTGTCCAGCACCGAGGTCCGGAAGGTGAAGGCCTTCTCTCCCTTGCCCAGGCGACAGTTGAGCGGAGTTCCGGGCTCCAGCATCCGGGTGTCATTGAACTCGTTCTGGACGTTGGAAAAGCCAAAACCGAGCGCCACCCGCAGGGAGTAGAGGGTGGTCAGGTCCGGATCCCCTCCGTCCCGCTCCTCTCGGAAGCGCTGGGCCGCGTCTTCGAACTTCTGGCGGGTCTTGGCGTAATGCAGCTGCGTGCGGGCATTCGGGCCTGCCAGTTGCTGCAGGAGGGCCTTCTGCGCAGGGGAGATTTCCAGTGCTCCCAGGAAGGTGTCGAGGTCCATGGACGCCCGCTTCTCACTCAGGTTCCGCAGACGCTGCATGCGGGTCCGGCGCCGGTACCACACCAACCCGGAAATGAGGAGCGCCATGAGCACCGCCAGGGCGGCGAGGTAGGGGAGCAGCTGCTGCAGCTGCCAGAGGTTCTGCATGGGACGAGGCCGGAAGTCCTGCACCTCAATCTTGGGATCCGCGCCCAGGCTCAAAAGCGCAAGCAGAAGAAACGTCAGACGAACCAGGAGAGACGAATGCATGCTGAACCAATCAAAACAGGGTAACGTGACTCACACTTCTCTGTGGAAAAGCTCCTTTTTCTGCGCCGTTCCAAGAGCCAGAAGCGCCAATCATACTCGGGCAGGTGGGGGGATTCAATCCTTTAGGGCCACCGCCGAGTCTTTCTTCAGAAAAACGCGTTTTCAGCGTCAGGCCAGGGCCACCACCGCTTCTGCCACCAGGGTCTGGGCCTGCGGGGTTTCGGCAAACAGCTCCACCCGGACGCGCTGCTCTCCCGCCTCCTCAAACTTTTCTGCCACCTTTCCGGTGCAGGTGACGGTGTCACCGATGTGAGTCATGGCCGTGAAGCGGGTCCGGTAGGTCCGGACCTGAGACTGCGGCACCCAGTTGGTGAGCATCCGGGCCAGGTAGCCCATGGACAGCATCCCGTGGGCAATGACGTCGTCCAGCCCTGCTGCTCGGGCATAATCGAGGTCCACATGGATGGGGTTGTGGTCTCCAGAGGCGCCACAGTAGAGCGCCAGGGTGTGTCGGGTAATCGGTTCGGTGGTCAGCGCCGGGAGCGCGTCTCCCACCTGCACCTCATCAAAAGTAGGCATACTCCTCACGGCTCAAGCGTTACGAAAAACATAGTTGGTCCGGCTCTCGGCACAGAGCACCCCGTCCTGATTCGTCAGGGTGTTGTCGGAGATGACAAACTCCAGGGCGCCGTTCTTCTTGTCAAAGATCTCCGTCAGCGTCTTGACGAAGGTGATTTCGTCTCCGGCACAGATGGGCTGGTGGTAGGTGTAGCTTTGCTCGGCATGCAGGAGGCGCTTCAGGTCCTGCCCCAGCGCCTCACAGAAGGCCCGGAGGTCCAGGGCATCGGCCTCCAGCATGAACGGAAAGGTCGGCGGCGCCGGCAGGTTCCGGTATCCGGCGGCCTGAGCCACGGCCACATCGGTGTAAACCGGATCCGTCTGCCCCAACGCCTTGGCAACAAAGCGGAGCCGCCCGGCTTCCACCGGAAGCACAACCGGGTCAAAGCGGTGTCCTATGAGGTTCTTGTCAATCATCATGCACTCAGTTGAAGCATCCGGAAGCACACGGGGCCTCCCAGATGGGTTGCTGCCTCAAGCCACCGGTCCAGGGGGCTCAGGCAAAAGAGGCTTAGCGTACACCGGTTTCCGGGGATGGTCCAGTTGCTTCCGGACGGAACGGCACGTTGGAGGATCCTCGGCGTTGAGCTTTGTGGGCGCCTTCACTAAGCTGAAGAGGAAACCCGTTTGCTGCCGGCCTCTTTCGCAGGCCCGACCTTCTCCCTCATGAGCCCCATGCCGCTGACCCCTCCGTCTGACTGTGATGACACGTCCATCTGGAATTTTGCCATCGGCTCCAACCTGCATCCGGAGAAGCGACAGGGCCGGGCCAACCTCTGCATCGATGAGGTCGTCCCCGGAAAGTTGCAGGGCTGGCGGCTCGCCTTCAACCTCAAGAGCATCCGCTGGCTGGAGCCCTCCATGGCCGGCATTGAGCCTGAGCCCAACAGCACCGTCCACGGCGTCCTGCTCCGGTTTCGGCCAGAGGAGTTTCAGAAGCTCGTGCAGAGCGAGGGAGACGGGCACGCCTACACGCTGGAGGAGGTGGAGGTCGAGGCCTATGATGGCCGCCGCTTTCCAGCCAAGGCCTTCCGCGCCCTGCCGCACCGGACGCTTCCGGAAGACGTCCCGCCGTCGCTGCGGTACCTGAACATCATCCGGGAAGGCGCCCGCCTCAGTCAGTTGGACCCGGCCTACATCCAGTGGCTGGACGCCTTGCCTCATACCGAAAAGCCTCCGTGGCTGTGCTGGATTTCCCGGACGCTCATCTCGACGGTGATGTGGGTTGGGCGGCTCGGGTGCCCCAAGTGCGGGTCGCTGCTGCTGCGGGCTCTGCGGTGGGTGGATGAGCTTCCGGAGCCCCTGCATCTGCTCCGGGTGCCCTGCAATGTGCTGCTGCTGGCGCCCGTGCTGCTGCTGGGCAGCCTTCACAACCTGTTTCAGACCCTCCGGCCGCAGCGCGACTGCTGACCCTCAGGCGCCTGCTGGCGTTCGCTGCCCCAGGGGCACTTCCTTGACCGGGAGGTGCACAATGGCAGAAAACGCGCCGACTCCCACGCCCACCCACCAGACCAGGTCATACGAGCCATAGAGGTCGTAGAAGATGCCTCCGAGCCACACCCCAAGGAAGCCCCCCAGCTGGTGGGAGAGGAAGACGATTCCATACAGCGTCCCCATGTACTTGAGGCCATAGATGTGGGCCACCAGCCCAGACGTCAGCGGCACCGTTGCCAGCCAGAGCGCCCCCATGGTCACCGAAAACAGCACCACTGAGTCCGGAGTCATCGGCAGCATGATGAAGAGCGCCGCCGCAATGGTCCGGCCCACGTAGATCAGCGAGAGCAGCCCCTTCTTGGAGTGATTCTTCCCCAGCGCCCCCGCGGTGATGGTGCCCACCAGGTTGGCCGCCCCAATCACGGCAATGGAGAAGGCGCCCAGCGCGGAAGTGGACGCCACGCCCATGCTCCGCAAGACGCTGTTTTGTGGAATCGTGCTGCACATCTCTGTCACAAACGCCGGAAAGTGCGCCGTAATGAAGGCCAGCTGGAAGCCACACGAGAAGAACCCGAGGAAGATCATCGTGTACGAAGGGTCACGGAAGGCCTTCTTGAGGACCTGCCCCATGCTCTCTTCAAGCTCCTTCCGGGTGGCCGGGGTGCCGCTATTGAGAAACGGCAGCACCACCAGCACGGCCAGGATCGCTACGGCAAACACGAAGAAGACTCCGGACCAGTGCATGGACGAGAGCAGGAAGTCTGCTGTGGGAGGCCCGACAATCTGACCCGCTGAGCCCGCTGCGGTCGCAATGCCCAGGGCCAGGGAACGCTTCTCGTCTGAGGCCGCCCGTCCCACCACCGCCAGAATGACGCCAAAGCCGGTTCCGGCCACTCCAAAGCCCACCAGGACCTCCAGCAGCTGATGCGCGCCCGGGCTTTCGGCAAAGCCGCTCAGGATGAGGCCTGCGGCATACAGCACCGCCCCCAGGATGACCGCCAGGCGATCTCCAAACTTTTCCGCCAGGGCGCCAAAGAGCGGTTGCCCCACCCCCCACGCCAGGTTCTGGATGGCAATCGCCAGGGAGAACTCCGCGCGCGGCCAGTCAAACTCCTGAGCAATCGGAATCTGAAAGACCCCAAAGCTTGCCCGGATGGCAAAGCCCACCAGGAGGATGAGGCACCCTGAAAACAAAACAGGGAGCAGCAGCCGGTCCGAAGACGGAGAAGCAGTCATGAACGTGTCTCAACAACAGGAACGCCGGGAGCGGCGGAGGATGCGCGTCACCGGGGTGACGCTGAGGGCAGCACGAGGGTCCGGGCCAGTTCGTGGTTCGGAAAGGCGGCCTTGAGCTGCTGCCAGACCACCACCTGCTTGTCCCGCTCCCCGAGGTTCCCGAAGGCAACCCCCAGCTCATAAAGCGCGACAGGCACCAGCGTGCTGTCCGGATGGTTCTTGATGAGGGTGCCCAGGTAGTACGACGCCTGGCGCTCCTTGCCGGCGAAGAGCAGGGCGTGTCCCAGCGCCGCCAGCAGCTCCGGAAGCGGAATCTGCGAGGAGGGCTCATTGAGCAGCGAGCGGCTGAGGTCGGCAGCCGCCTCCGGATTCCCCGATTGCAGCAGCAGCATCGCCTGCAGCATCACGGGCCAGTCTGTTGGAGAAAGCGCTGCCTGCTGCCGCTGCTCCAGCCCTTCAATGCGGGCCTGCAGGTCGGTCTGCGCCGCCTCCAGGTTCTTCAGGGAACGCATCAGGTTGTCCAGCAGGTCCACCGGAGGCTGCGCGGTTTCCAGCTCCTGAAGCTGCACCGCCTGATTGGCTACCACGCCCTGCAACGACCGCAGCCGCTGGCCCTGACGCTCCACCGCCTGCTGCAGGTCCGCCAGCTCATCGGCCCCGACCGGCTGAGCCAGCCCCATGAGGAGGCACCCTCCCAACAGCCCCAGGCCCTGGGGGATCCGTTTCCACCACCTGCGCACCGTCAGCGGCTCCAAACCGGATTGGTTTCTGCCACCTCCGGAGGGTTCGTGGTGACACGCACCAGCCGGCCCCCATAGGCCGAGAGGTAGTAAAGCTTGGGGGTGCCCGTCTTCCGGGAGCTGATGACCAGCTGCTGGCCATTCGGAGACCAGTCGGGCTTCTCGGAGTCGTACCGCCCAAACGTCAGCTGCTGGTGCTGCTTGCGCTCCAGGTCGTACTTGAAGATCTGGAAGTACCCGCGCTGCTTGCCTTCGTAGGCGAGCTGCTTGCCATCGGGAGACCAGCGGGGCGAGCTGTTGTAGTGCCCCTTGAAGGTCAGGCGCTCCTGAGTCCGGGTCCGGGGCGTGTAGAGGTAAATCTGTGGCTCATTGGCCTTGGCCTGATCCGACACGTAGGCGATCCGAGAGCCATCAGGCGACCAGACGGGTGAGGTCTCCAGCCCCTTCCCCGTGATGAGGGGGCGCAGGGTTCCGGTTTCCAGGTTGTACTGGTAGATGTCGGAATTGCCCTGGTGCACGAGCGTGATGAGCAGGTTCTGCTGGTCAGGGCCCCAGTTGCCTCCGAGGGGCTGAAACCGCGACGGAAAGGTCAGGATCCGGGCTTGCAGGCGGTGGGCCGGCTGAAGCTGAAGCTGGGCGCTGGAGCGGGTGAAGGTCACGTAGAGGAGCTGGCTGTTGTCAAACGACCACTGGGCGAGGTTGTTGGTGCCCAGGTTGTAGGAAAAACGCTGCTGGAGGGTGCCATCGTACTGAATGAGCATGATGTTCTTGCGACCTCGGTCCGTCTGGGCCGTAAACGCCAACTGCGACCGCGTCACCCCCGGAAAGCCCAGGGTGGTCCGGATGAACAGCTCGGCGGCTTCCAACCCGAGGTCCCGCAGCTCCTGTTCCGGCTGCTGCAGCCACTCCTGGTCAATCAGAGGCTGCTGGCGCCCCCGCTCCCAGGCGATCATCCGGAGGAGGCGCGGCTGTGTGGCTTCCACCAGGAGCTTGATGTGAAACGCCGGCCCTGCGGTCCGTTGCAGGTCCTGGGCTTCTGATGCCTCCAGGGTGAAGAACATGCTCTGCTCAATGTTGTTCTTGAGCACCGCCTGCAGGTACAGCGCTTCCACCGAGGTGGCCGGTTGCGACTCAATGCCCACCCGGAGGGGACGGAACTTGGGGTTGGTCACCTCAAAGTAGTCCAGGGCCCAGGCTCCGGCAGGAAGCGCCCAAACCACAGACAGGCAGATGAGGACTTTGAGTAGGCGGCAGATCACGGGGCGTGCGTTCAGAAGGCAATTTGGTTGGGACTGAACCGAACCCCAAACGAGTAGGTTGATTCAGGATAGGAATCTGGCAAGGCTGGCAAAAATTGCAAGCCATTCAGCATCTGTTCCACTGAGCGATCAAAACGCTGATTTCCGGAGGATTCGTCCAGGTGCCACCGGAGCACTTCGCCGCTTTTGCGGATCTCAAAGCGGGCAGTGGCCCGGAACCGTTGCTCCGCCTGGTGCAGGGGCACAACCCAGCGCTCTTCAAAAAACTGAGAGATGCGCATCCGGTAGATCTGGGCCTCCTGCTGACTGAGGCGCAGATCGACTTCCTGCTTTTCCTCCTCTTGCTTCTCAAGGTCCACCAGGTCCAGATCGGAAAAAAGCCCCTGAAGCGACTGAGCCAGCTCCGTTCCCGCTTGAGGCGCGGGCGCTGCCAATGGGCGTTGCCGGGGTGCCGTCACCTCTCCAAGAATGCTCTGCAGGCTGGGCGGAGCGGGGGCAGGTGCTGGCGGCGGCGGCTCCGGAGGGGGCTCCGGTTCAGGCTCGGGAACTTCCGGCGGCGGCGGGGCCTTTGGACGAGGAGCCGCGCCTGCCAGCAGCACCTGCGGGGTTTCATCGGGAAGCAAGAGGGGTTCCGTGCGCTCGCGTGCCGACTCCGGAACCAGCGAAAGGCCCATCACCTGCGGGCGCAGGGCAGCCGACGCGGGAGTGCCTCGCACCTGCAGCAGCCCATAGACCAAAGCGGCGTGGAGGCCAATGGACAGCACGGCAGCGCCTCCATACGGCACCATCTGTCGCCACGTCCGTTTCACCACGAAAGCCGGGAGAAGAGGTTGTGGAAGAAGTAGTTCGGCTCCGGAAACAGCAAGCGGGCCCGCCGGTTCGACTCCCGGATGTGGACCTCTTCGTCAATGTTCAGCGGAATCTTGTTCTTGCCGTCCACAGACAGGTAGATCTCATGCTCACGCGTGTTGGCCCCCACCTTCAGGCGGATGCGCGAGTCTCCGGTCACCACGAGCTGCCGGGCCCGGAAGTCGTACTCGTTGAGGCCACTGACGATCATGCAGCGCAGCTCCGGCATGACGATTGGGGACCCTGCGGCCAGTAGGTAGGCGGTGCTGCCGGTTGCCGTCCCCACGATCACGCCGTCACCCCGGATCGTCCGGATGGGCTGATCGTTGATGTTCAGCTCCACCGTGATGAGGCGGGTGGCGCCCTTGACCACGATCTCGTTCACCGCAAACGTGGTCCCCTGCGGGTGAATGCACTCCAGCATGGACCGTTCGCTGATGATGTAACGTCCCTCCAGCAAGCAGGCCAGCACCTCCTTCAGCTCGTCCCGGTCGCCTGCTGTCAGAAACCCCACCGTCCCGTAGTTGATCGCCAGCACCGGGGGAGTGGGGTAATTCACCAGTGCCGACAGCACCGAGCCGTCTCCTCCGAAGACGATGTTCAGGTCCACCGGGGTCTCGGTTCCGCCACTCCATTCAAGGGGGATGACCTCAATCCCATGGGGCTGCGCCCACGCCTCCATGTGTGCCAGGAGTTCCGCTTTTTCAGGAGCATTGGTGAAGATGCCAAGGCGCTTCAGGCTCAAGGGAGAGGCGTCAGAGTGGGACACGAAGGAGTCCATGGTTGAAGGGTGGGGCAGCCCGCCATGGGGGCGGGTGCAGGAGTTGATGACCCGTGGTCGCAGGGGCCGCCGGGAGAACCGGGCGTTTGCTTGCCATTCCCCTGTAAATATGGAACGATTTTGCTATGATTTTGGGAAAACAGCAACTGTGCCGAACGCTCCGGATGCAGAATCCGGGTTTCAGGAAATTTTCGGTCCCCCTGTGGCGCGGTGGCCTCTAACCTCTTTTTTGAAAACCCCACCCCATGAACTCATTTGTGCGCAACATGGGCATCTGGCTCGTCATTGGCCTCGTGATGCTCCTGCTCTTCAATGTCGTTGGCAACCGGCCCACGGCCGATCGGCAGATTCCCTTTTCTGATTTCCTCACTCAGGTCGACTCCGGAGGCATCCTCGAAGTGGTGGTCCGGGGGCAAACCCTGATTGGCCTCAGCGAAAACAACGGGCGCTTCCAGACCCAAACCCCTCACTACCCGGAACTGTACCAGATTCTTGATGAAAATCAGGTCCGCATCCGAGTGGAGCCCCCCGACCAGGGAAGCCTCTTCCTCGCGATTCTGAACAGTTGGCTGCCGATGCTGCTGATCATTGGCATCTGGATCTTCTTCATGCGCCAGATGCAAGGCGGAGGCGGCCGGATGATGAGCTTCGGCAAGGTCCGGACCCGCATGCTCGAAAAGAAGGACAACCCCATCATGTTCTCGGATGTGCAAGGGGTGGACGAGGCACGTGAGGAGGTTTCGGAAATTGTCGACTTCCTGTCCGATCCCCAGAAGTTTGAGAAGCTGGGAGGCGAAATTCCGCGAGGCGTGCTGCTGATGGGAGACCCGGGAACCGGAAAGACCCTGCTGGCCAAGGCCATTGCCGGAGAAGCCGGGGTGCCGTTCTTCAGCATCAGCGGCTCCGACTTTGTCGAGATGTTTGTCGGCGTGGGCGCCAGCCGGGTCCGGGACCTGTTTGAGCAGGGCAAGAAGCATGCACCCTGCATCATCTTCATTGACGAGATTGATGCGGTGGGGCGGAGCCGAGGCGCCGGACTGGGCGGAGGCAACGATGAGCGCGAGCAGACCCTCAACCAGCTGCTTGTGGAGATGGATGGCTTTGCGCCCAATGAAGGCATCATCGTCATCGCCGCCACCAACCGTCCGGACGTGCTGGACCCGGCGCTCCTGCGTCCCGGGCGCTTCGACCGGCACATCATGGTGCCCAAGCCGGACATCCTCGGACGGGCTGCGATCCTCAAGGTGCACACGAAGGAGATCGAAATGGCCGAAGGCGTGGACCTCCAGGTGATTGCCCGAGGCACCCCCGGCTTCACAGGGGCCGACCTTGCCAACCTCACCAATGAGGCGGCGCTTTGGGCGGCACGGCAGGGACACGACAAGGTCACGCTTTCTGACTTCGAGTATGCCAAGGACAAGGTCCTCATGGGGGCTGAGCGCCGGAGCATGCTGATCACCGAAGACGAAAAGAAAACCACCGCCTACCATGAGGCCGGCCATGCCCTCGTCGCAGCGGCCATCAAGGAAGTCGACCCCGTCCACAAGGTCACCATCATTCCACGCGGACGGGCGCTGGGAGTGACCATGCTCCTCCCGGAAGAAGACCGCCACAGCTACAACCGGCGGGGCCTGCTGGGGCAGATTGCCATGATCATGGGAGGACGCGCCGCCGAGGACCTGATCTTCAAGCGCTTCACCACCGGCGCCAGTGATGACCTGAAGAAGGCCACCGAGCTGGCCCGCAAGATGATCTGCCAGTGGGGCATGAACGAGCAGCTCGGTCCGGTCGCCTACACGGAGGGAGGCCAGATGTTCCTGGGCCGGGACCTCCAGCAGCACCGGAACATCAGCAATGAGACCTCCCGGACCATTGACTCTGAAGTCCGCAAGCTGCTCAACGAGTGCTATGAGCGCGCCTGCACCATTCTGAAAACCAACGCCCAGGCGCTGGATCAGGTGGCCGCCAAGCTCATTGAAAAGGAAACCATTGACGGTGAAGAGGTGGTGCAAATTCTGCAACACTGCAAGGGAGTGGCTTAATCAGCGTGAATGCGCTTACTTCCTTGCACCCGACCGTTGTCGTTTCCGTAGTTACCCTGTGGGGTCAGAACTGAGTTTATTTTTTGAAAATGCACAGCTGCGCTGGCAGGACCTCCTGGACATCACGCTCCTGTCTGTCATTTTCTACCGCATCCTCATCCTCATCAAAGGCACCCGCACGATCCCCATGCTCATGGGGTTCGTGCTCCTCCTTGCCCTCTACCTCGTCTCCGCCTACCTGGAGCTGGACGCCACCCGGCTGCTGCTGGACAACCTGGCCAGCTCGCTGGTGCTGGTCCTCGTCGTGCTCTTTCAGGCAGACATCCGCAACGCCCTGGCGCACATTGGGCTCTTTACGCTGTTCCGGGACAACGACCAGGAGCAACGGACCGCCGTGGAGCAGATCCTCCAGGCGTGTCGGGTGATGGCCCGCCAGCGCATCGGAGCCCTCATTGTTCTGGAGCGCGAATTGGGACTCCGGAACTACACCGACCGGGGCACCATGCTCAATGCCCAGGTCAGCGAAGGCTTGCTGCTGAGCATCTTCCACCCCACCTCACCGCTCCACGATGGCGCGGTCCTGATCAGCCGCAAGGGCGAGCTGGTGGCAGCCCAGTGCCTGCTTCCGGTTTCCATGAACAGCCGCATCAGCTCCATCCTCGGAACCCGACACCGGGCCGCCATCGGCCTGACCGAGGAGACCGACGCCCTTGTCCTGGTCGTCTCTGAAGAACGCAAGGAGATCAGCATTGCCCAGCGGGGCCAGCTGTTCCGGGGGACTCCGGAGCAGATCCGCAACGGCCTGTTTGAAATGCTCTCCGGACGTCCGCCTTCCGGGCTGCAAAACAGCTTCCCCCTGGACCGTCCGGATGAAGACGCCACCGACTCGCCCAAGGCTGCTGCCGAGGCGCCGGAAGGCACCCCCGCCCCGGAGGCCTCATGAAGCGGGAAAATCTGCAGTACAAGCTGATTGCCATCGGCATGGCGATCTTTGTGTGGAGCATCGCCAAGCAGGTCGCGGATCCGATCCAGATGAGCTTCTTCACACCGGTCGCCTTCAAGAACGTGGGTCCGGAGTACCAGGTCACCGCCGACCCGCCTCAGGTCAACATTGCGGTGGAGACCCAAAGCCGCGGCAGCGTCCTCAACCCCTTGGAAATTCAGGCCATCCTGGACCTGACCAATGCCGTGGAGGGCACCCTGGACTACACCCTGACCGAGGCCAACATCCAGGCGCCCAGTCACGTCCGGGTCGCCCGCATCAATCCGGCTCAGGTTCAGCTCACCATTGAAGAGCTCGTCCGCAAGGAGCTGCCGGTCCGGGCCCGGTACCAGGGACGGGTGGCCAAGGGGTACCTGCTGGATACCGTCACCGTCAGCCCGGAGGTGATCACCGTCCGGGGCACCCGGGCCGAGTTGGAGCGCCTGGAAGAGGTGATGACCTCTGAGATCGACCTCCGGGGGCTCAAGGAAGACGCCGACTTTACGGTGCAGCTGGACCTTCCCAAACGGAACCTGCAGGTGGTCGAGCCCAAGGTGGAATCGTTCGTGGCCCATGTCTCGGTCAAGGGGGTGCCCATTAAGAAACGGTTTGACAATGTGCCGATTTACCTTAGAAATACCGCATACGTGAGCCTGCTCAACCCGTCCAAGTTCAACGTTTTTGTTGAGGGTCCTGCGAACCTCATCGACACGCTCTCTTCCCAACAGGTCTATGGGGTGGTCGATGTGAGTCAGTATGACCCCGGGAGCTATAAGGTCATTCCGCAGGTGGTGCTTCCTGAAGAAATTACCTTGTTGCAGCAGTGGCCTACGGTATCCTTATGGGTGAAGACTGAGCGTCTGACTGAAATGCGGGACGAGTCCCTGCCTGATAACCCCTGAGCCTTGAGGTGTTGTGATTTCCTTGCATGTCAACATTGACCACGTGGCCACCATTCGCCAGGCCCGTCGAGGCAGCGAACCCGACCCGCTCGCCGCAGCGGCGCTGGTTGAGTTGGCCGGAGCCCAGGGCGTGACGGTTCACCTGCGGGAAGACCGGCGCCACATCATCGACCGAGACGTTCGGCTCCTCCGGGAAACGATCCAGACGGTGATGAACCTGGAGATGGCCGTCACGGAAGAGATGGTCGAACTAGCGCTGAAGACCCAGCCTGAAGTCGTCACACTGGTTCCGGAGCGCCGCGAGGAAGTCACCACGGAAGGCGGCCTGGAGGTGGTCCGGGCTCCGGAGCTGCTCCGGACCAGCATTGCCCGGCTCCAGGAGCAGGGCATCCGCGTCAGCCTCTTCATTGACCCAACGATTGACCAGATTGAAGCCAGCCACGCCAGTGGTGCCACCGACATTGAGCTGCACACCGGAAGCTACGCCAACGCCCGAGGCGCCGCCGTCGAGCAGGAATACGAGCGCCTCCACGCCGCAGCGGTCCGGGCCCATGAGCTGGGCCTGCAGGTCAATGCCGGACACGGCCTCAACTACCAGAACACGCGTCGCATCTGCGCGCTTCCGCATGTTCATGAGCTGAACATCGGTCACAGCATCATCAGCCGAGCCGTCTTCACCGGACTCTCCTCGGCGGTCAGGGACATGCTGGACCTGATCCGTGATGCCACCCCGACGGCATGATGCCGCGGCTTCACCTTTAGCAGGCAAGGGACTGCCCCAACATGGCGAAAGACATTATCGTCAACTACTCTCCCCACGAAACCCGTGTGGCGGTCATGGAAGGAGGAATGCTCTGTGAGCTCTTCCATGAACGTGAACGCGAGCAGCGGCTGGTGGGAAACATCTACAAGGGCAAGGTGCTCAAGGTCCTTCCGGGGATGGAGTCCGCCTTTGTTGACATCGGGGTCGAGCGAGCGGCCTTCCTCTACATTGACGACATCCTCAACCACCGCGAGCTGGTGGACGAAGACGACGAGGACCGCCCCTCCAAGAAGAAGCAGAAGGAACAGAACATCGAGCAGATCCTCAAGGAAGGGCAGGATGTGCTGGTTCAGGTCTCCAAGGGTCCCATTGGCACCAAAGGCGCCCGCATCACCAACCACATCTCGCTGCCGGGACGCAACCTCGTCTACATGCCAGCGTCCACCACCCTCGGAGTCTCACGCCAGATTTCCGAAGAGAAGGAGCGGACGCGCCTGAAGAACCTCGTCAACGAGCTGCGCCCGGAACAGGGAGGCTTCATCATCCGGACCGTGGCCGAGGGCCGGAGCGAGGAAGACCTGCACTCCGACATCAACTACCTTGCCTCCCTCTGGGAAGACATCCGCAAGCGCTACCGAGAGACGGAAGCGCCGGCTCTCTTGCACACCGACCTCAATGTCATCTTCCGGACGATCCGGGACATGTTCTCCACCGATGTCCGGAGGCTGGTGCTCGACCACAGCACGCGCTACCAGGAAGTTCGGCAGTTCGTCAGGACCTACCTGCCCCGTTACGCGTCCATGATTGAGCTGTTTGACCGCGAGTTGCCCATCTTCGACTACTATGGCATCGAAGCCGAGATCGACCGGGCCCTCAGCCAGAAGGTGTGGCTGCGGTCCGGAGGGTACCTCATCATCGATCAGACGGAGGCCCTCACTGCCATTGATGTCAACACCGGACGCTTTGTCGGCAAGGAAAGCCACGAAAAGACGATCCTGCGCACCAACCTGGAGGCCGCAGAGGAGATCGTCTATCAGCTCCAGCTCCGCAACATCGGGGGCATCATCATCATCGACTTCATTGACATGGAGTCGTCTCAGCACCGGCAGATGGTCTACCAGACCCTCAAGGACCACCTGCGGAACGACAAGGCTCGGAGCAAGATCCTCCAGATCAGTGAGATGGGCCTCGTGGAGATGACCCGCAAACGGGATCGGGAAAACCTGAGCCGGTACCTCTGTGATCCCTGCCCCTACTGCGACGGGACGGGGCAGATCAAGTCGTCCCAGACCGTCTGCTACGAAATCTTCCGGGAGATCCAGCGCAGCTGCCAGGTCAATGGCAAGGGGTCCATTAGCATTTATGTCCATCCGGACGTTCTCAGCTACCTCCAGGCAGAGGAGCAGGAGGCGCTGCAGGAGCTGGAGCAGGAAATCGGGCAGCCCATTGTCCTCAAGGTCTCCGAGGCGCTGCACCACGAACAGTTCGAGGTTTATGAGTACTGACGTCACGAGTTTGGCAGCACACAACTTTCAGGCCCACCTGTCCAAAACCTACCCGGGACGAGGAATCGTCATTGGACGGGCCGATGCCGAATCGTGGATCATCGTCTACTGGATCATGGGACGCAGCGCCAACAGCCGCAACCGAGTGTTTGTCTGGGAAGACCAGCAGCTCCGGACCCAGGCGGCAGATCCAAGCAAGGTGGAAGACCCGTCTCTGATCATCTACCACGCCGTCCGGCCCCTCTCCAGCGGCTGGGTCGTCAGCAACGGCACCCAAACCGACACCGTGGTCGAGGGCATGTCGCGTGGCTTGAGCTTCGAGCAGTCCCTCATCAGTGAGCGGCATGAGCCGGATGCGCCGAACTTCACGCCCCGCATCACGGGCCTGCTTGACCTGGATGCGGCGCATCAGCCCGTCTGCCTGTCTCAGATCCGTCGGTCGGCATGGGGCGACCAGTCGGAACACTGCTACTACCACTATCCGGACTTCCCGGCCGGCGTGGGCGTGGGCATCAGTACCTACGAAGACGATGGCGATCCACTCCCGAGTTTCTCCGGTGCGCCCTTGCTGCTTCCGGTCACCGAAAGTCCGGAAGCCACCGCCCAGCGCTACTGGGAGGCCCTGAATCCAGAAAATCGTATTTCCTTGGCAGCGCTGCGTCTGCATCCGCTGAAGCCCCCTGAAGTGTCGCTTCTCAATCGTTTTCCCGGTTGAATCGCCGATGACGCTTGCCGAAAGCTTTACTCCGACCGCAGATGGTGGTAAAGCTAGTTACCTTATGCCAAACGGGCACAACTCCTGACTCCTTCCTCGAATAAAATCCATGGGTGCCGAACGACGACAATTTCTCCGAGTCCTCTTTGAAGAAACCATCGAAATCCGCACAGCAGAGTGGTCGGACCCCGTGGCAACCGGGTTGGACGTTTCGTTGAATGGGGTTCGCTTTCACTGTGAAAACTCACTCTCAGACGGAGAGACCGTCACCATCGGTTTCCGTCCGGATTTTGAGCTGGAAGGCAAGGTGCGCTGGTGCTGGCCCATTGAGTGGTACTACCAGGCAGCCGTCCAGTTTGTGGAAATCACGCCCGATGAGCAGGAACGCCTGCGCGACTACATCATGTCGGTAACCGGGGAAGACTACCCTGTGGACGACGACGACTCGGCTCCCGAGCCCGAGCCCGCTGCTCAGGAAGAGTACCTGGAGCTCGACCAGCAGGCTCCTGTGCTGGCCACCGAATTTGCACCCGGTGACCTCTCTCCGATGGCCTATGCCGGAAAGATTGTCATGATCATGAGTGAGCAGGAGGAGCAGGCCAACACCCTGAGGCGCTACTTCACGGAGCGGTGTGGCTTTGAGTCGGAGGTGATGAGCAAGAAGCACAGCCTGTGGCGCATGATGAAGCTGGACGCCGCTGATGTCGCTGTCCTGTCGTGGGATGCCAATGACCCTCAGGAGTCCATTGACACCATGCTGCAGACGAAGGAGCAGTTTCCGGAAACGCAGATCATCTTCCTCGGTGGGTCGGTTTCCCTTGAGGCCCGGCTGCACGCCCTTAACCAGGGCGCCACCGACTTCCTGACCCAGCCGGTCAGCCTGGCGTCTGTTGCTCAGAGTGTGCTCAAGGCCCTGGCCCAGCAGCCCGCTCCCGACCTGCAGGAGACGGATGCAGTTGCGGCGACCATCGCGGCCACCCCGCTCTTCTCAGAAGAGGAGCTTTCGGAAAACGACCTGCTGGAAGATGACTTTGACCTGGGAGATGAGCTGGAACTCATCGACGAGGATTTTTAAGGCAGGCGATCGTCACTCAGACAATCGAAGGAAGACAAAGGGAAGTTGGTGGACCCCACCAGCTTCCCTTTTTTTATGCTCAGAAGCGCTCAGCCGACGCTGCGTGCCAAGCCCGCGCAAACGAAGGAGGCGGATCGTTCAGCAGCACTCCGGGCTCCAGGAAGTCGTAGATCTCGGAGTAGTTCCGGATCTCCGTTGGGCCCGTCCGGCGCATGAGGTGCCACGGTCGGACTTCATCCGTTCCCGCCAGTCCCATGGCGCCCAGCATTTCGGAAACACTGACCTCGGTGTTGCGGTGGAAGTTGTAGACCCGTTGGGCCTTGTCTTCCACGACCAGCCCTTCGGCATAGCGCGGATCCTGGGTAGCGACTCCAACCGGGCAGGCGTTCGTGTTGCACTTCTGGGCCTGAATGCAGCCCAGCGCCATCATCATGCCCCGAGCGGTGTTGCAGGCATCAGCGCCCAGCGCCAGGCGCTTGATGACGCCAAAGCCAGAGGTGACCTTGCCGCTGGAGATGATCTTGATCCTGTCCCGGAGGCCGCAGCCCAGCAGAGCGCTGTGGACAAAGATCAGGCCTTCCACCAGCGGAGTGCCGATGCTGTCTGTAAACTCGGTCGGCGCCGCTCCGGTTCCACCTTCCCCGCCATCCACAGTAATGAAGTCCGGGGTGATGCCCGTCTGCAGCATGGCCTTGCAGATCGCCAGGAATTCCCGACGCTTCCCGACACACAGCTTGAAGCCCACCGGCTTGCCGCCTGAAAGCTCACGCAGTTGGGCAATGAACTCCACCATCTCCAGCGGGTTGCTGAAGGCCCGGTGTCCGGGAGGCGAGTTGACGTCATGGCCCATCGGGACATCCCGGATTTCCGAAATCTCCTTGGTCAGCTTCGCCGCTGGCAAAATGCCCCCGTGTCCCGGCTTTGCCCCTTGAGAGAGCTTGATCTCGATCATCTTGACGTTCTCATGCGTGGCCCGCATCTGAAACGTCTCCGGATTGAACTCGCCTTCATGAGTCCGGCACCCGAAGTACCCGGTTCCAATCTGCCAGATCAGGTCGCCCCCCTGCAGGTGGTAGGGGCTGATGCCCCCCTCCCCCGTGTTGTGGGCAAACTTGCCCATCTTGGCTCCCAGGTTGAGCGCCCGGACGGCATTCGAGCTCAAGGCTCCAAAGCTCATGGCCGAGACGTTCAGGATGCTCGCCGAGTAGGGCTGCTTGCAGTCGGGTCCGCCGATGTCGATCCGCATGTCCTTGAGGTCAATGTGCTTGGCCATCAAGGAGTGGTTGACCCACTCGTATCCCACCTCATACACGTCACGCATCGTTCCAAACGGAATGGTATCGCGTGCATTCTTGGCACGAGCATACACCACACTGCGCTGCTGGCGGTTGAAGGGGGCTCCATCGGTATCGGACTCGACAAAGTACTGGTGAATCTCCGGGCGAATCTCTTCCAGCAGGAACCGGAAGTGTCCCAGCACCGGGAAATTTCTCAGAATGGTGTGCTGCTTTTGGGCCATATCCCGGTAACCCAGCAGGATGATGGGGCCCAGCACCACCAGGGACCACAGAATGGCGGGGGTCCCCAGTGCAGCAATGATCCCGTTGGCGGCCAGGACCACCACGGTGAAGGTATGAAACATCTTGCGCATGATGTAATGCTCCGTAGGAGGTTGCGAACGACAAAAGCCTCAATGTAATGCCACGATTTCACCGAAGACACACGCTCTTTTTTAGAAGCCCTTCAACTTTCAGGAAGGGGCCTCAGCCGTGAGGGGCCGTGAATCATCAAAGTAAAAAAGGGCCTCCTTCAAGGCCATTCCCAGCATCTGGACGCGCTGTGGGTTGAAGCACTGTCCAAGTTGCTGGAAAATCTCAATGGCGGGTGTGAGCACCTCCGCCTGGTGTGGGCGAAGCTCCCAGCGCTCCATGCGGTCAGAAACCGACAGGGCCAGCAGCCGGGTGGACGCTTCCAGAAACTCAGGCCAGGTCAGGGCCAGATCGATGCCGGCAGGGGTGCCCGGAAGCAGCTCTGGCAAAAGGCGTCCCAAAACCTTGGCATTTCCTCCGGTGAGCAGCAACTCCTCGCACGCCGAGGGACCCGCCTTCCACGTCTCCAGCGCCCCCTGCAGGGGCTCGCGTTCCAGGGTCCGGAGGGTGCCGTGCTCCAGGCTCACCTGCTCGCAGATCTGCCGGTGCTGCAGCCGCGTCAGCTCCAGGCTTCCGCCCCCCAGGTCGGCCACCACGGCGTCCTGCAGCCCAGTCGGGTAGCGGACGAGCAGCCCGCGGATCATCGCCTGTGCCTCTTCCGCCCCACTCAGAATCCGCAAGGGCGCCTGCATGGCCTGCTCCACGCACCGGGTGAGTTCCTGCTGATTGCTGGCCGATCGGACGGCGCTGGTGGCATAGATCTTCAAGCGCGGCGGGGGCGTCCAACGGACCAGCTCCTCATGCAACTCCTGCAGCGCCTGCTTCAGCTCTTCGAGAATGAAGCCCGAAACCTGGCCTCTCTGAAACACCGCCTGCCCCAACCGGACGTGTCGGCTCCACTTCTGGTGCACCTCCACGGCTCCAGAAGCATCCAGCTGCCCAATGACCATCCGGATGGCACTGCTGCCCAGCTCCAGAATCGCGTCTTCAGTCGAGGCAGGCACGGATCTGTGCTCCAACTGCACTCATCTCGCCCTCAGCGTAGGTCACCTGATCGCGACGGGAGCTTCCCGGCGGACGGGGGATGATGTGAAAGTGGACATGCAGCACCTCCTGCCCCGCGTCCGGTCCATTGTTGAGGACCACGTTGTAGTCCACCCCCTCCTGGGCGCGCGTCACCGCTGCTGCCACCCGCTGCAGGGTCTTCATCAGCGCGGCAGCCTCCTCCGGAGGCAGGTCTTCCAAACGCGACACTTCCCGCTTCGGCACCACGAGGGCGTGCCCCCTGGATTTGGGGTTGATGTCCAGAAACGAAAACTCGGAATCCGTCTCAAGCAGACGTTCACAGGGGATCTCCCCCTGGATGATTTTGGTAAAGATGGAAGCCATGAGCGTGGGAAAGTCGATTTGGGGTTGTTTGTTGAGAAAACCAAGGCTAGGCTCTAGCCCAAATTACCTGAGCCGCCATTCAACAACCTCACTGTGCTCGTGAATTCGACGACCTCGAGGGGCCTGTTTCTGCTAGCCCTCCTCTTCCTCCTCGTGTTGCCTCTGGACGGAATCGCGTCTTCACTGAAGACCGTTCCTTCCTACCGGATCCAGGTGGAATACGACCACGATCAGAAACGGCTTGAGGCTAAAATGCAAGTTCGTTTTCCGAGCGATTCTCCCCCAGCAAGCGAGCGGATTTTCCTCCTGCCCATGAACCGCTTCCGGAAGCCCGACTCCCGGGGCATCCGTCGGCACCGGCTCGTGCCCGTCTTTGCTCAAGACCGCTTCACCGACAACAACCAGGACCCCCTCTTCCCCACAGGATTCCACTCTGGAGGAACCCTCATCCAGGCCGTCCGGAATGCCCAGGGCCAGGCCCTGCCCTTTGAACTGACGGCCAACCCTCAGGTGGAAATCGGCTACTCCCCTCAAGAAGGGCTCCTGCACGTGTTTCCAGCTTCCGGACACACGACCGTGGACGCAGAGCTGGAGATTGAGTTCACCACCCTCTTTCCGGAACGCCTGATGGAAGGCGTGGTCCGCGATCAGCTGATGGCGTCTCTCTGGTACCCCCTGGTTCCTCCACGAGAAGGCGCCACGGAGGTCCGGACCCTCGACTTGCTGCAGCCGGCTCACTACTCCGTCACCTGGACCTCTCGGCAACCCGGGCGCCTGATCCTTCCCGACCAGGACCAGAGCCTCCTTCATGGGGAAACCCTCGACTCCGCTCCCGATCAGCTGCTGCTTCGGTTTCCCGTGGTGTTTTCTCCACAACTCAAACCCGCGTGGGTGGAAGAAGACACCTCTCAGCGGCCTCGGCTGACCTTTCAGGTCCGGCAGGGAGAAGCTCACCGGACCCGGCTCCTCGCCGAGACCGTCCGCTCCTTCCTGGCGTTCTGTGAAGAGCGTTACCAACTCAAGCTTCCCTGGGACACCCTCCACCTGATTGAAACACCCGCCTCCTTTGAAGAGGTCCGGGTGTACGGAAACCTCGTCCTCATTCCCACCGCAAACCTCCAGCGCTCCGCCTTTCTCGACCGGCGGGCGGTTTCCTTTCTGACCCGTGCCCTCGGGCAGCTCTGGTTTGGAGAGTGGCTTCAGGCCGATACCAACCGGGACCTCTGGCTCCGACTGGGCTTCCCGGCCTTTCTCGGGCTCCGCTACTTTGAGGACCGCTACGGCACCGATGCGACGATCTTCGACTTCTGGGACTGGCTCAACCCACGCTACCGGGAGCATTTCTACGAGCTCCCCGTCCGCAGCATCCGGAACGAGCTGCTCCGCCCCATCGCCACCGCATTCCGGAGTGCTCCGGCGTCTCAAGACTTCCTCCGGATTGTGACCTACAAGACCGCGTTGGTGCTCTCCATGCTTGAGTCCGTCCAGGGGCCTTCTCACTTTCAGGAGGGGCTGCACCGTCTGCAGGTGGAGCCCTCTCGTGTGCAGACGCTTCCGCAGCTGGAAGCCGCCTTAACGCCTCCGGGAGAGGATTGGCACTGGTTCTTTGAGCAGTGGTTCCGAACGAACCGGACGCTTGACTACGCGCTGGGGGAGGTGGCGGTGGAGGAGCTTGCTGACGGACGCTTCCGGACCGATGTGGAAGTCCGGCGCCTGGGCACCGGGCGCATGCCCATCGACGTTCAGCTCTACCTCGCTTCCAACGAGCAGCAACGGCGGCGCCTCTCCGGACGTCCTGCCCATGAGTCGATCTCGTTCTACAGCAACACCGCGCCAGACTGGGTCTCGCTGGATCCCGATGAAACCCTGCTGGAGGAATCGCGCATCAACAACCACTCCCGGAACTTCCTGCGTGTTCGGTTTGCCTTTGACTGGAAGAAGCAGCGCGAGCAGCTCATTGCCCTCATCCCCGGCATCTCCAGCAATGCCATTGACGGCAACTCCCTTGGCATCGGCATCCGCCAGCGATTTGACAACAACGAGCTGGTCCTGGCTCCGGGTTACGGTTCCCGGAACCACCGGTTCATCTACCTGGCCCAGTTCACCCGCAAGCACTGGCTCACAGAAGGTGGGGAGCTGTTTCTCAACGCCTCCGAGTATGCCGGCATCCGCTCGCAAGGCGTGGGAGTGGGGTACAAGTCTCCGGGATACGAGGATCAGATCAACCATGAAGTCCACCTGAACCTCCAGCAGGAGCTCCTTCTGCAGGTGCAGGAAGGCGCCGAGAGCGTCCCGGAAGAAACCGGAAACCTGAGCACCCTGCAAGTGAGCTATACCGGCACCTGGAGGCGCCCGTCTCTGCTGGAGCTGGAAGGGGAAGGCCTGTACGAGCAGACCCTGGCCGGCGCACAATCCGACTTCGACTACCGGATCTGGCGCGGGCAGCTGCTGCAGAGCTGGACCCTCGGGTTTCAGGTGGAATTCTGGCTGCAGGGCATCCGGGGCACGACTGATGGGGTCACGCCACTCCAGAAAAAATTTCAGCTCGGCTCTCCGGAAGTGCTGCGTGGTTATCCACAGACGACGGAGCTCCGAGACGACGAACTGCAGGCGTGGCGGGGGGACTTTCGGTTTCCACTCACATTGAAAACGTGGTGGGCGGACGTCAGCGCCTATGACGTCCAGGGCATTCTTTTTTATGATCAGGGAAAAATCTGGGCCCGCGACGAGTCTCCGGCAGGGCGCCCCCTCCGGCAAAACATTGGCGTTGGGATTGAGTGGATGCTGGACACGGTTTCGCTGTTTCAGGTGCCGCTGAAGCTCGAACTCGCGGTGCCGATTCACGATGACGAGTACCAGCGTCCGCAGCTCGTTCTCCTCGGTACCCTCACGGGGAGCTAGGACGCAGCTGCAGGCGCCGGGTGGCGTGGTGCACCGTCACCGTCTCAGCGGTCAGGCGCTCCACTTCCCAGCCAGCCACCACGTCTCCCTCTTGCACCCACCGAGGCAGTCCCGCTTGCTGCAGCAGCGCGTATGCCCCTTCGTTGGTTTTCAGAATTGCCTGCACGGTGAAGGGGACCTCTGGAGGAGGAGCGCTCGGCAGAGGTGGCGCTTCTGGCGATAACGACGATGGAGGCGGGGGAGAAGGGGCCGGGGGCTTCGGGGGGTCCGGAGGTGGATCGGGAGCCACCACAGGCGGGGGTGCCGCGGGAAGGAGGGAGCGAAACGGATTACCGGGCTCCGCAACCACAGTGCTGGCAATCAGCACGCCGAGCCCTCCCCCAATCACCTCAAGGCGCATCTGGAGGAAGCTCCAGGAGGCTCAGGGTCACGTCCATCTGCAGGGCCGGATTCTGTTCCTGAGGCTTGGGGTTCTGAAGGTGCAACGCCTTGATCGGCATGCCCGGAGGCTTCTGCCAGTCTTGCCAGACCTGCTGCAACGCCAGCCAATTCCCGGAAAGCTTCAAGGACAGCTCACGTTCCCGGAGCCCCTCTTGCTCCTGCACGGGTCCCTGCTTTTGCTCCAGGAGGGTCACGTCGCCCTTGTTGAGCGCTCGGACGAGGCGATACTGCGTTTCGGTCGAGTTCCAGTGGTGTTCCTGAAGCACCGGTCGCGCTTCTGGCACTGCAGGGGGAGCCTCCAGCAGCGGCAGTTGGGCCAGTGCCGCTTGTGCCGTCTGCAGCTGCTGCTGACGCTGAGCCTTGGCCTTGATCCGCGGTTGCAGCACCTGCCACTCCAGCAGCACGCCTCCGGCCACCAGCAGGAGCAGGATGCCCAGCAGGCGGAAGTGCCTCCCGGCCTCAGCCCCCGGACTCATGCGCCCTCAGGCCGGTTGCTCAGCCGCGTTTTCCAGAACACCAGCACCACCAGAACCAGCGCGGCCAGCACCACCAGCGTCACCACCACATAGACCTGAGGCTGCACCGCAATGCCACGGACAGTCAACTCTGCAGCGGTTGAGGTGCCAGCCTTGCCCTTCCAGACGCGAAACTGCGTGCCCCCCATCGACTGCTCACCCGTGTACTCCAGCTGGTCGGACTGAATCGTCAGCTCGTCCAGGGACGTGAAGGCACTCAGCAGCTCCAGGGAGTGCTTCACGGGTCGCACAACGGTTGCCTGACCAAAGAAGGCCGGCAGCTGGTACTGGTAGAGCACCTGCATCCCTCCGGGGGGAAAGAGGCGGGTGATGGAAAGCTCATTGCCAGAGAGCCGGTAATCGGTTCCTTCCTGAGCCTCCAGCATCCGGAAGTTCTCGAATCCGTCCGGAAGCTCCACCGTCAGGGGTTTTTCCGAGGTGTCAATCCGGTCCTTGGTGGCGTTGCTGATGCTCAAGACCTCGGTCATCTGCAGCAGCCCAATGCCGCCTTCAAAGACGAGGGAGGTTTGCTCAATGTCCAGCTTCTCGGTGTCAGTCGAGGTGGTCGGAGGCTCAATGTTCACCTGAAAGGTCACCCGATCAGGAGACATGAAGAACAGTTCCGAGCTGATGAGCTCCCCATTCACCCGGGACCCCAGCCGGTACGCGGCTCGCATTTCACGCGGAACCTGCTCAAAGCGGAAGTTCCCCTGGGCATCGCTCTTGATCCGGGCGACGGGCCCGGTGGTGTTGACGTTGCCCTGGGCATCGACGACAAACTTCAGCAGCACCACATCCAGTCCCTCGGGGGGAATGGCGCTGGCGTCTGCCTGCACCTGTCCTTCCACATTCACGGTGGGAGAGGCCGCGGGCCCCTGTTGCGGAGCGGGCAGTTCCTGAGCCGAGAGGAAGGCGCCAGAGAGCAACAGCAGCAGGCCTGTTCCTAAAGCTTTCATCATGTTCGGGTTCAATGGAGTCAGAGGGTGTCAAAAGTCGACCAAACGTCAACAGCCGTTTCGGAGCCGGGGCGTCTTCCGGATGGCGAATGAAGATGGTCCTCTAGCATGAACGGAATCGGAGCCCGTTCAAAGACGAAATTTGTCTCAGCTCCACGGTTGCTCACCCGTCCCTTCCGGAAGCGTCTGCCGACACACGGGTCGTGCTTGTTCGCTCCCGGGCATTCGAGTATGCTGGAACCTGCACCCTGGCTGTCCGTTCAGGGAAGTCGTCTCTTTCAGGCTCCGGATGCTGAATCCGGCGCGCCTTCCTTTTGCCTTCAGACCCAAATACGCCACCATGCCCACGCTGCTTCCTGATTCGACCCTGGCCTCCCTGGGGCTCGACGCCTTTCTCTTGAGCACTGCTGACGAGCACCTGAACGAGTACACGCCCCTCCACAACCGACGGCTGGAAGCGGCCACCGGGTTCTCCGGGTCGGCCGGGACGGTCATCTTTGTGCACCAGGGCACGCCACAGCTGTTTGTGGACTCTCGCTACCACGTTCAAGCCGACCAGCAGTGTGCGGAGAGCTTCCGGGTGCAGAAGCTCGGCAACGAGGGGGTTCCGGAACCACACGAGTGGCTGGCGCAGCAGCAAGGCGCCTGGAAGATCGGGGTGGATCCGTTCCTGATGAGCCCACGCGCCTGGAAGCGTGTGGAAGCCGCTCTGGCGGCAACCCCGCACCAGCTGGTGCCCATCACGCCCAACCCCGTGGATGCCCTCTGGCTCGACCGTCCGGCTCCTGCGAAAAGCCGCCCTTACGCCCTGCCGCTGGAATGGACCGGAGTCTCTGCCGAAGACAAGCTCGCTCAGGTCCGGAACGCCCTGCAGCAGCAGCAGGCGGAGGTGCTGCTCCTGACGATGCTGGATGAGATCGCCTGGCTCCTGAACCTCCGGGGGAGTGATGTGACCCACACGCCGGTGTTTGAGGCGTATGCCGCCGTTTTTGCCGAGCAGGCCATCTGCTTCTGCCATCACCCTGAGGAAATGCCGGTGTGTCCGGGCTGGGAGTTCCGGCCTTATGACGACTACTTCCCGTTCCTCAAGACCCTGACGGAGTTGAAACAGGTCTGGCTCGACCCATCCGGAGTGACCGTGGGGACCCAGCAGGCGTTCCGGAAGGACCAGCTGCTCGCACGCGAGAGCCCGGTGGTGCTGCCCCGCGCCCTGAAGAACCCGGCAGAGCTGGCCTGCATCCGGACGGCCCACCAGCGAGCGGCCTGTGCCCTGGTCCGTAGCTTCGCCTGGCTTGAACGCTCCCTTGCCGCAGGAGAGGCCCTGAGCGAGAAGGCCTTTGCCGACCACCTCTACGACCAGTATGCTCAGGAAGAAGGCTTCACCGACCTCAGCTTTGGCACCATCGCTGGCGCCGGCAGCAACGGGGCCATCGTTCACTACGGCACCCCAAGTGCCGACAAGGCACTCGTTCCGGAAGAGATGCTGCTCGTGGACTCTGGCATCCAGTGCGCTGGCGGCACCACCGACTGCACCCGGACCGTTTCCCTGGGCACGCCCTCGGACGCCCAGCGACACGCCTACACGCGAGTCCTGCAGGCCCACCTGCGGCTGGGGCATCAGGTCTTTCCGGAAGGCACCAACGGCACACAGCTGGATGCGGTGGTCCGCTCCGGGCTCTGGAATGACGGCATGGACTTCGGGCACGGCACCGGACACGGCGTTGGCGCCTTCCTCGGCGTCCACGAGGGGCCGCAGCGCATTGCCCCACAGTCTCATGAGGTCGCCTTTCAGGAAGGCATGGTCGTTTCCAACGAGCCCGGGTTCTACCGTTCCGGATGGGGCGGCATCCGCATTGAAAACCTCTGTGCCGTCACCGGCGTCTCGCAAGCAGGCTTCCCGGCTCACCCGGGCGGACGACGCTGGTTGAGCCTTGAAACCCTGACCCTGGTGCCCTACGACCGGCGGCTCATTGCTCCCGAGTTGCTCAGCCCTGACGAACAGCGCTGGCTGGAAGCCTACCACCAGCGCGTCTACGCGGAAATCCACCCCTTCCTCAACTCTGAGGACCAGGAGTGGCTCCGGCAGGCCTGTGGCGTCTGAGCCGGTCCTCCGGGTCCAGACCCCGGCGAAGATCAACCCGGTGCTGGACATTCTGGAGAAGCGTCCGGACGGGTTTCATGAGCTGTTCATGCACATGGTCCCGGTCAGCTTCTACGATGAACTCAGCCTCTCGCCGGCTCCGGAGCTGGTGCTGGATGTGGAAGGCGCTGACTTTCAGGGACCCGTTGAGGACAACCTGGTCTTCCGGGCCGCCCAGCGGTTTGGAGAACGCAGCGGTCAGCCCGTGAACTGGCACCTGCGCCTGCACAAACGCATTCCCTCCGGCGCTGGCCTGGGCGGAGGCAGCTCGGATGCGGCGGCCACCCTCCGCGCCCTGAACCAGCTCCACCAGCAGGTGCTTCCGGAAGCGGTGCTGCAGGAGTTGGCACTGGAGTTGGGTGCCGATGTTCCGTTTTTCCTCGATCCGCGTCCCTGTGTGGCGCAAGGGCGAGGGGAGCGTCTGACGCCCCTGCCCCACTACCCGGAAGCAGAGATCCTGCTGATCACCCCGCCCTTCCCGATTGCCACCGGACCGGCTTACCGGGAGTGCCAGCCCCTGCGGCTTCCGGCGCCCCCGGTTCCGTCGACCCTGGCGGAGTTGGCACAGGGGCTCCGGAATCGCTTTGAGGTGACGCTGCTGGACGCCTACCCTGCGCTCCGGACCCTGAAAACCCTGCTCGAGCAACATGGCGCAATTGGTGCATCCGTGAGCGGAAGTGGCTCCACCGTGTTTGGAGTCTTTCAGGATGGACAGACGCGAGACCAGGCCTGGCAGGCCCTCAGCTCCCAGAACCTGGGACGGCTCCAGGGGTGTCGCCTCCTGTCCTCAGGCTAAAACCCAAGCAAAGGATGCATCAGTACCGTGTTGTTCCGAAAGCTGTCTTTCCCCCTCCTTCTGACCGTCTTGGCCCTGTTGATCGTCGGCTGCGGCGCCCCCGCGCGGATGCAGACGGCTGAGCAGTATGGCATCAAGGACAACAAGCCTCAGGTTTGGACCCAGAGCAATCCCAGGATCCGGGCCTACGTGAAGCGCTACAGCAAGAGCAGCCACGTCCGGGTTTGCCTGGAGCGCGCCAATGACAACGATTATCTGCCCTACATTCACCGGGTCTTTTTCAAGTACCGCCTGCCTCCGGATTTGGCGCTGCTGCCCATTTTGGAGTCTTGCTTTGACACCAAGGCTGATTCTGGACGTGCTCGGGGGATGTGGCAATTCACCAAGGCCACGGCTCAGGACTACGGGTTGCGAGTGGGGTGGCTTTCTGATGACCGCCTGAACTGGCGCAAGTCCACGCACTCGGCAGCCAAGTACCTGAGTGTGCTGGGGAAGCGCTTCAACTACAACTGGGAGTTGGCCCTGGCCGGCTACAACGGGGGCCCCAACTACCTGGACAAGCAAATGAAGAAGCAGCGGACCTGGAATTTCTGGGAGCTGGACCTCCGGGAGGAGACCGCAGAGTACGTTCCGAAATTCATTGCGATGCTTCAGGTCGCCCGCAAGTACTACCCGGAGTTGTACTTTGAGGGAGGCCCTCGGTTCTGGAAGAGTGCCAGCTAGGTTGGCCTCGGAAACATGGCTTGATTCTGGGGACCTCTGCTGATAGGTTCAGCGGTTGTTCCCGGAACCTTAATGGAGACGCCCGCTCTCACGAACAGCAGGGCGCCTCTGGAACTTCAAAACTGATATAATTGACGAAGGAGATCGCATGGCGGAAGAAGAAGGCGGCGGCGGCGGCGGCGGCGGTGGTAAGAAGAAGCTGATCATCATCATCGTTGCCGTTGTCCTGCTTCTGGTCATTGCCATCGTGGCGTTTCTCCTCCTTTCCGGTGGAGATGAGGAGGCCGCATTACCTGAGGAAGAAAAACCTGTGGCCGTCGAGGCGGAGCCTCTGGCAGCGCCGATCTTCCTATCGTTAGACAGCTTTGTGGTCAACCTCAAAGACGGACGCCGGTACCTCAAGACCTCGATGCAGCTCATGATGAGCGATCCGGCCGCGAGTGCCTACCTGACCACCCGTCTGGTTGAGGTGAAGGACGTCGTCCTGACCGAGCTCCAGGAGCTTTCGGCCGAGGATGTCAGCCAGGCTTCGGCTCGCGAAGCCCTGAAGCAACGCCTGATTACCTCAATCAGCAAACTCTTCCCTCCCAAACCGGAATGGGAGGATCCGGAACCCATCAAGAAGGTTCTCTTTGAGGAGTTCGTCATCCAGTGACGTTCGAGGCTGACAATACGGGGGT